>NZ_JBIVNG010000002.1:0-617326 GCF_044753445.1 Pseudomonas sp. NPDC088368 | reverse complement strand
GCAGATCTATGTGCACAAACGCTTGCGGTTGATTCTGGCCGAAGGCCGTGGGAGCGTTGCTTGCTCGCGATCTGCCGGGAACCGGCAGCAAACCCTGTGCACGCGGTCTCCCTCGCCTTCGGCAGAAGCAGATCTATGTGCACAAACGCTTGCGGTTGATTCTGGCCGAAGGCCGTGGGAGCGTTGCTTGCTCGCGATCTGCCGGGAGCCGGCAGCAAACCCTGTGCACGCGGTCTGCCAGGCACAACGAGGTGCCCGGTTCGTCCTGCCTTTCACCTCGATCTCAATCAAGCGCCCTCAAACACGCTTCAAGAATGTCCAGCCCTTCGTTCAGCACGTCAGACTCAATGGTCAAGGGTGCGAGCAACCGAATGATGTGCCGGGATTTGCCGCTCGGCATGAGCAACAACCCGCGTTCCCGAGCCATTTGCAGCAGCTGCGCCATCTGTGCCGTGGCGGGTTTGCCTTCCGGAGTGATGAGTTCAATCCCGCGCATGGCCCCCACACCGGTCAAACGGCCCAGGTACGGCGATACCTTCTCCGTTTGCCAACGCTCGTAACGCGCCAACAACGTCGATGAATACTGCTCGTTCCACGCCGACAAATTCGCATCGGTCATGACGTCGAGCGTCGCCAACCCCGCCGCGCAGGCAATCGGATTGCCGGAATAGGTCCCGCCCAATCCGCCTTTAGGCAGCGTGTCCATCAGCGATTTGCGCCCGACCACCGCGCCCAGCGGCACGCCACCGGCAATGCTTTTGCCCAGCAACAGCAGGTCCGGCTCAATCCCCAGACGGCTGAATGCGAACCGCTCTCCCGTCCGCCCGAACCCCGACTGGATTTCGTCGACGATCAATACAATGCCCTTATCGTCACACAGCTTGCGCAGCGCCTTCGCGAACAGCGGGTCCAGTGCCAGGAAACCGCCCTCGCCCTGCACCGGCTCGATGATGAAACACGCCACTTCGTCGATGTCGATTTCCACGCTGAACAACCGGTCCAGCGCCTTGAACGCTTCTTCCGCAGACACGCCGTTGTCCACGCTCGGGTACGGCACGTGGAACACCGGCCCCGGCAGCACGCCCACTTTCTGTTTATAGGGCGCGACCTTGCCGTTCAGGTTCAGCGTCGCCAGCGTGCGGCCATGGAACGCCCCGTCGAACGCCACCACTGCGCTTTTACCGGTGTGGCCGCGCACGATCTTCAACGCGTTTTCCGCTGCTTCCGCGCCGCTGTTGGTGAGCATGCCGCTGACCGGGTAGCTCACCGGAATGAACGCCGCCAGCCGCTCGATGAACTGCTGATACGGCACGTGGGGCGCGGCGTTGAATGCGTAATGGGTGAGACGCTGGGCCTGCTCGCAAATCGCCGCGACGATCTGCGGGTGGCAGTGGCCCAGGTTCAGCACGCCGATGCCCCCGACGAAATCGATGTAGCGCTTGCCGTCAACGTCCCAGACCTCGGCGTTTTTTCCGTGGGTCAGGCTGACGGGGTGGACGAAGGAAATGGAGTTGCTGACGGAAGGGAAAGCCATGCTCAAGCGCCTTGCAGACTGTGGGAATGGCGCCTATCTAAGCGATGAAGCGCGTTTTCTCACAAGCGAAATAAAGGCAACGGGTCATTCCGCCAAGGACTGAACCCGCACTGACCCGGTGCGCCGCACCAACGTAACGCATGCCCGCGGGCGGGGTTTCAGAGCGCAAACCTGCGTTCAGGGAATTCACCAACCTCCCGCCCGATTCACCTATCAACGATTTTTGAATCAACCCAATCGAAATCGACTCACCCCGGTCACCGCGCCTTGCCCACTGCGGCGAATGACCACGCCCGCAAAATGAATCACTTGAATCATTTCGGAAATTTCTGGCACAACCGTTGCAATTTCACCTGCAACTCCCGCTTTCAGGTGATGCGCCAGATGGACCGCGATCTGCTCTGCAGCCAGCTTCAACAACAGTTCGAGGACTTTCCCCGGCAAGAGCGCGCGGCCGCCAGTTTCATTCTGGACAACCCCCACGAAATCGCCGTGATGTCGATGCGCGACATCGCCCGGCTGGCCAATGTGCCGCCTTCGACCATGACACGCCTGGCCAAACGCATGGGCCTGTCCGGCTACGACGACCTGCGCGAACTGTTCATCGATTCGCTGCGCGGACAGAACAGTGCCTACGGCTCCCGCGCCCATGACCTGGTGGAACTCAAACAGCGGGTCGGCGAGCAGCGAGTGATTCAGGACATGGCCAACAACGCCATCGAACAGATTCAGTCGATGTGCAGCCACGACAACCTGCGGGCGATTTCCCGGGCTGTCGCGCTGCTGGCCGGGGCGCGTCAGGTCTACTGCCTGGGCATGCGTTCGTCGTTCGGCGTGGCGTTTCAGTTCTCCCACGTCGCTTCTTACTTTGCGAAAAACGTGCGGCTGGTGGAAGGCGCGGGTGAAAGCGGCGTCATGTCGATCATCAATCAGACCAGCCCCAAGGACGTGGCATTGGTGTGCAGCCTGCCGCGTTATTCCCGGCGGCTGATCACCCTGACCAACTACCTGCACCAACAGGGCGTGCGCATCATCACCATCACCGACAGCCTGACCTCACCCACCGCAAGGCTGGCGGCGGAAACCATCATCGTGAAGAACCAGACCCCGTCGTTCTACGACACCATCGTCCCGGCCATGTTAGTCAGCGAGATGCTGGTGGCGTTGATGTCGGCCGCCTCGACCCAGGACGTAGAAGCCTCGGTCACCCACACCGAAGAGAAGCTGCTCAGCCTCGGCGAGTGGTGGGACCTGGGCTAGCCCCGCTTTCGATTTCTGCCGTTTTTCAATCCGATTCGACCCCTTCATCTACCGGAGCGTCCTGATGAAAGCCAGACCGTGCAAGCCATTCAGCCACATCCTCTTCGCCGCTGGGCTCAGCGCCCTGCTCTGCTCCACCTTCGCCCAGGCCGGTGAAGCGCTGGACCACATCCTCAAGGCCAAGGAACTGCGCGTTGCCGTGCCCGTCGACTACCCGCCCTACGGCTACGTCGGACCCGACATGGTGCCCCAAGGCCTGGACATCGATGTCGCCAACCTGATGGCCAACAAGCTGGGCGTGAAGCTGCAACTGGTGCCCGTGACGGCGCCAAACCGCGTGGCCTACATCCAGTCCGGCAAGGCGGATTTCACCATTTCGTCCCTGGGCAAGACCGCTGAGCGCGAGAAGGTCATCGACTACAGCATCGCCTACTCGCCGTTCTTCGACGCGGTGTTCGGCAAGGCCGAGTTGCCCGTCAAGTCCATGGGTGACATGGCGGGCAAAACCGTGTCCGTGACCCGAGGCTCGATGCAAGACAAGGAATTGACCGACATGGCCCCCGAAGCGATCACCAAGCGCTTCGAAGACAACAACAGCAGCATCTCGGCGTTTCTGTCGGGGCAGACGCAAATGGTCGCCATTGGCACCACCGTCGCCGCCGCGCTCAAACAGAAAAACCCCAACATGGACATCGCGCTCAAAGTGGTGCTGTCCAACGCGCCCAACTACATCGGCATGAACAAGGACGAGCCGGAACTGCGCAACAAGGTCAACGAGATCATTCGTCAAGCCAAGGCAGACGGCACACTGGACGCGATCTCGCAGAAATGGCTGGGCGCCCCGGCTGGCAACTTGCCGGAATAACCATGAGCGACTTCACCCCTTCACTGGTCACGTTGGCGCGCTGGAGTTCGGGCTTGCAGCTGGCGGACATCCCGCCAGCGGTGCAGGACGCCGCCAAGCGTTGCCTGATCGACACCCTCGGCGTGGCGCTGGCCGGCAGTCGCAGCACAGTCGCGGTTCAGGCCCGGGCGGTGATTGCGGTCACGGCGGGTGCAGGCGAATCGACGGTGCTGGGTCAGGCGCGCAACGCAGCCGCCCCGGCAGCGGCATTTGCCAATGCCACAGCAGCCCACGCGCTGGATTTCGACGACAACTGTTATCCCGGTTTCGTCCACGGTTCGGCGGTGATCCTGCCCGCCGCGCTGGCCGTGGCGCAGATGTGCGACTTGAGCGGGGCCCGCTTGCTGGCGGCCATCGCCGCCGGGGCTGAATGCGAATACGCGCTGGCCAAGGCGTTGACGCGGCAGATTTACGATCGGGGCTGGTGGACCACCGGCGTGCTCGGCGTGGTCGGGGCCTGTGCGGCGGCCTGTCATGGGCTGGGGCTGAACGCGGACCAGACCGCCGCTGCGCTGGGCCTCGCCATTGCAGGCACCGGCGGGATGAAAGCCGGGTTCGGCAGCGACGCCAAGATGCTCATGGCCGGTCGCAGCAGTGAAGCGGGCGTGATCGCGGCGCTGTTGGCCAGTCACGGCAGTCGCGGGCCGCTGGACGTGATGGAGCATGAGAAGGGTCTGGCGGCAATGTTCAACGGCGGGCTGCTCAATCCCCTGCCCGCCCTGGGCAGTCGCTGGAGCCTGATTTACCCCGGCGTAGACATCAAACGGGTGCCGGTGTGCCTGTCATCCCATGCTGCCATCGATGCCCTGCGCGAGTTACTCGATGAGGGCGAAGTCCGGGTCGGGGACATCGACGCGATCCTGTGCGACGTGCCGCCCATCGTGATCCAGAACCTGGTTCACGACGCGCCGGTCTCCCGCCAGCAGGCTCAGTTCAGCATGCCGTTCGCACTGGCCTGCACGGCGCTGCTCGGTGACATCACCGTCGACTCACTGGACGCGACGGTTCTGGCACGCGCTGACCTGCAACAGCTGATGAAACGGGTCCGCATGGCGAGCAGCGCCCGTTGGCAAACCTCTCTGCTGGATTCCGCGCCCGAAGGGGCCTGGGTGAAGGTCGTGCGCCGCGACGGGTCGTCGGTCGAGCGCTTTTGCGCGATGCCGGTGGGCGCCGCGTCACGGCCGCTGTCGGGGGATCAGCTTCACCAAAAGTTCATGCAGTGCGCGACAGGCGTGTGGCCTGTCGCCCGCGCTCAGCGCTTGTTCGATGACCTCTCGCACCTGGAAGACCTGCCCGGCGTTCGTGACCTGCTCACCTGCGAAACGCCCACTGTGGAAACGATGCAATCATGACCCTCGATTTTTCTGTGGTACTCAACCAATGGCCGCTGCTGCTCGACGGCCTGGCGCTGACGGTCGGCCTGACGATGATCGCGGCAGTCCTCGGCACGCTGCTGGGCATTGCCTGCGGGGTGATCCGCAGCAAAGGCCCACGCTGGGCGCGCTGGCTGATCGGCACTTACGTGGAGCTGATCCGCAACACCCCTTTCATCATCCAGCTGTTCTTCATTTTCTTCGGCCTGCCGGGGCTGGGCCTGAAGATGACGGCGCTGACCGCCGCGATTCTGGCCAACGTAATCAACCTCGGCGCCTACGTCAGCGAGATCGCCCGTTCCGGCATCGAAGCCACGCCCAACGGCCAGATCGAAGCCGCCGAAAGCCTCGCCCTCGACCGCTGGCAGATCTTCACCCGCGTGATCCTGCCGCCCGCTCTGAAACGGGTCTGGCCTGCGCTGGTGGGGCAGATGGTCATCATCATGCTCGGCTCGGCAGTGTGCAGCCAGATTTCGGCGGAAGAGCTGTCGTACGCGGCCAACCAGATCGCCAGCAACTCGTTCCGCAATTTCGAAACCTACATCGTCGTCGCGGCCCTGTACCTGCTGCTCTCCATCGCCCTGCGCCGCCTGCTGAACTGGGTCGGACCGCATTTCATCTTCGGTCGCTGAGGGCCTGCCATGTACGAATTCACGCTGTGGGACATCGCCCGGAACCTGCTGCTGGCGGCGCGCTGGACGGTCGGCCTGTCGCTGATCGCCTTCATTGGCGGCGGGCTGGTGGGTGGATTGCTGGTGGTACTGCGCCTGACGGGCACGCGCACCGTGCGCCGTCTGATCATGCTGTACGTGCAGTTGTTTCAGGGCACGCCGCTGCTGTTGCAGCTGTTTCTGGTGTATTTCGGCCTCTCGATGTTCGGCATTGAAACCAGCGCGCTGGTGGCCGCCTCGATCTGCCTGACGCTGTACGCCAGCGCCTACCTGAGCGAAATCTGGCGCGGCAGCGTCGAGTCCATCGACCGAGGCCAGTGGGAAGCGGCCAGCAGCCTGGCCCTGAGTTTTGGCGAGCAGTTGCGCCACGTGATTCTGCCCCAGGCCCTGCGCGCGGGGATCGCTCCGACCGTGGGCTTCATGGTGCAGGTGGTCAAGGCCACGGCGCTGACCTCCGTCATCGGTTTCGTCGAAATGACCCGCGCCGGACAGATCATCACCAACGCCACGTTCCAGCCGTTCTTCATCTACGGGTCGGTGGCGCTGATGTATTTCGCGCTGTGCTTTCCGCTGTCGCTGTACAGCCGCCGACTCGAACACCAACTTCGTCGCTAAGGACCTCTCATATGACTGCGTCATCTCACCACGACGCCGGGGCGGCCTTCGCTCTGGTGGACATTCGCGGCCTGCGCAAGCGCTTCGGTGACAACGAAGTGCTCAAGGGCGTGGACCTGCAAATCGCTCGCAAGGAAGTGGTCTGCATCATCGGCAAAAGCGGCTCGGGCAAAAGCACCCTGCTGCGATGCCTCAATGGGCTAGAGCGTTTTCAAGAAGGCTCGGTGGTGGTTGACGGCCAGCCGATCCAGCCCGACAACCGCGCCGCGATGCGCGAACTGCGGCAGAACGTCGGGATGATTTTCCAGGGCTTCAACCTGTTCCCGCACCTCACGGCCGGGCAGAACGTGATGCTCGCGCCCCGCCTGGTGCAGAAGACCGCCGGGGCAGACGCCGAACGGCAGGCGCGCAAGTTGCTGGAGCGGGTCGGCCTCGGCGAGCGCTTCGACGCCTTCCCCGATCAGCTCTCCGGCGGCCAACAGCAGCGAGTGGCGATTGCCCGTTCATTGGCGATGAACCCGCAAGTCCTGCTGTGCGACGAGATCACCTCGGCCCTCGATCCCGAACTGGTCGGCGAAGTGCTCCAGGTCGTCGAGGGCCTCGCGGCCGAAGGCATGACACTGATCATGGTCACCCACGAAATGGCCTTTGCCCGTCGGGTCAGCGACCGGGTGATTTTCATGCACCAGGGCCTGGTCCACGAAGCCGGACCGCCCCACGCACTGTTCGATAACCCGCAGACCGTTGAGCTGCGGCGCTTTCTTTCACTGGATCACTGACCGCTGCACGCGGCGCTGCTCATTCAGACACACGCTCGGAACCACGCTCAGAATCACTATCAGGAGACACCCATGGATTTTCCGTTGACCGTTCCACCGTCGAAAAAACACCAGAGCTTCCTGTGGTCGCCCATCTGCACCGACCTCGACCAGCTCGACGCACACGTGGCGATTCTCGGCATCCCGTTCGGCAAAGCGTATGTCGCCGAGCACATCAGCAACGACCAGAGCAAGGCGCCAGACGCCATTCGCGCCATGAGCGACCGGATCTGCCGGGCCTTGCACCATTACGACTTCGACGTCGGCGGCCCGATCTATGACAACCGCGCGCTGAAGGTCGTGGACTGCGGCAACGTGCCCGCCGACCCCACCGACCTCAACAGCCACAGCCTGCGCGCCGAACAGGCCGTGCGCAAAATCCTCGACGCTGGGGCGATGCCGGTGATTCTCGGCGGCGACCACAGCATCCCGATCCCGGTGCTGCGCGCCTACGAGGGCCGTGGCCCGATCACCCTGATCCACATCGACGCGCACCTGGACTGGCGCGACGAGATCAACGGCGTGCGCGACGGCCTTTCCAGCCCGATCCGCCGGGCCTCGGAAATGGAACACATCGGCGAAATCTTCCAGATCGGCCTGCGCGCCCAGGGCAGTGGCCGGCCTGCGGATTATCAGGCGGCGGTGGATTACGGCGCGCACCTGATCACCGCTTATGACGTCCACGACCACGGCATGCAATCGGTGCTGGACCGGATTCCCGACGGCGGCCAGTTTTACCTGACCATCGACGCCGACGGCCTCGACCCGTCGATCATGCCCGGCGTGGCAGGCCCCGCGCTGGGAGGCATCACCTACGTGCAAATTCGCCAGTTGATTCACGGGCTGGTGAAGAAAGGCAAGGTCGTGGGCATGGACATCGTCGAGATCACCCCGGCCATCGACGTCAACAACCTCAGTTGCATCACCGCAGGGCGTCTCATCGTCAACCTGATCGGCGCCGCTGTGCGCGCCGATTACTTCGACGCGCCGCCGCTGTAACGCCTATCCCCGGATTCAGCGCCAAGGACGGCCCCTCTCTTTCTGTAACCCAGGCCCGATCACCATGCCCACCCATACCCGCATCCGCATGTTCAACACCAAGGACACTTACCCCAACCAGTCACTGGACAACGATCTGTGTCAGGCCGTGCGCGCCGGCAACACCGTGTACGTACGCGGCCAGTTGGGCACCGATTTCGACGGCAACCTCATTGGCCTCGGCGATGCCCGTGCTCAGGCTGAGCAGGCCATGAAAAACGTCAAGCAGTTGCTGGAAGAAGCCGGCAGCCAGTTGCAGGACATCGTCAAGATCACCATTTACCTGATCGACCCCCGCTACCGTGAAGAGGTGTACCGCGAGGTCGGCAAATGGCTGAAGGGCGTGTTCCCGATTTCCACCGGGCTGGTGGTGTCGGCCTTGGGCCAGCCGCAGTGGTTGATGGAAATTGATGTGATTGCCGTTATTCCCGATTGAGCGGACACAGCCTCTCAACTTCAGGTTCCAGGACAGCGGCGACATTGACGGCTTATCGATGTCGCTGCCTGTTTAAACTCTATTCAAAAGTTACGCGTTGTCGATCACTTTCCTGCCTGCTTCCCAACTCCCCGCCTGACATCACGTCACTGCTTAGTTGTTGAGTCCTCTCAACATCCTTTCCTCATTTGAAGGGCTTTCAGTTTCCGTTCAGCTTTATGAGCGTACGCTCGAATTCAGACCTGGAAATGCCTCGACCGAGTTCCCGACACGTCTTTTCACATGACGAAAATGGCGTTCACCTCCCTGAAACAGGGGGCCTCAGCGCGAAGGGCGGAAGATCATAGACGGAAATAATGACCCTTACATTTCAGTTTGAAAATAATCGTGGCACCGCTTATCGCGGCACATCATTCGATGAAAAACCAACGCGGCTTAAACGGAATTTTCATAATTAACACTCTATTGTCGGACCATTAAGATTCATGAGTCCCTCCGCTGTTTAGAGCGCACTCCTGCAATTAAGGCACGGACAACCCATCGGTTTCAGTTCGATCACGGCTGCACCCGTTACAACGGTTTTACCCCTAAACAACGAGCGCTTTTAAACAAGTGGGCACGGACGTAACCGTGCGCCTCGATCATGCTGAACGAGCGGAGAGTATCAATGAGTCAGGACTTTCTTCCTTTTTCCCGCCCGACCATGGGCGACGAGGAAGTGGCGGCCGCCAGCCGTGTGCTGCGTTCAGGCTGGATCACCACCGGCCCCGAATGTCAGCGACTGGAACAGACATTCGCCGAGCGTTGCGGCGCGCAACAGGCGGTGGCGCTGTCGTCGGCCACCGGCGCCCTGCACATCACCCTTTTGGCGATGGGCATCGGGCCTGGCGACGAAGTGATCACCCCGTCGCAGACCTGGGTGTCCACCGCGAACATGATCTGCCTGTTGGGCGCGACTCCGGTGTTCGTCGACGTGGATCGCGACACCCTGATGACCGATGCCGCCCGCATCGAACGCGCCATCACTCCCCGCACCAAAGCCATCATTCCCGTGCATTACGCCGGTGCCGCCTTTGACCTCGACCCACTGTACGCGCTGGCCGGGCGTCACGGCATTGCGGTGATCGAAGATGCCGCCCACGCTGCGGGCACTGGCTACAAGGGGCGGCCCATCGGCGCGAAAGGCACGGCGATCTTTTCCTTCCACGCGATCAAGAACATGAGCTGTGCCGAGGGCGCAATGTTCGTCAGCGATGACGCGCAACTGGCGGATCGCGTGCGCCGCCTGAAATTCCACGGCCTGGGCGTCGATGCCTACGACCGCCTGACCCATGGCCGCAAACCCCAGGCCGAAGTGATCGAGCCGGGCTTCAAATACAACCTGGCCGACATCAACGCCGCCATCGCCCTGGTGCAATTGGAACGACTGGAAGCCATCAATGCCCGGCGCGCCGAACTGGCCAACCATTACCTCGAACGCCTGGCGGGCAGTCCGGTGCTGCCGCTGGCCCAACCGCACTACGACCAACACCACGCCTGGCACCTGTTCATCGTGCGCATCGATCCAGAACGCTGCGGGCTGGACCGCGACGCTTTCATGAAGGCCCTGCAAGCGCAGAACATCGGCAGCGGTATCCATTTCATCGCCACCCACCTGCACCGCTATTACCGCCAGCGTTTCCCAAACGTCAGCCTGCCCGACACCGAGTGGAACTCGACGCGGTTGTGTTCCATTCCGCTGTTCCCGGACATGACGATTGCCGATGTCGATCGCGTGGTCCGCGCCATTGAATCGACCCTGACCGTTAAAGGGGAAGCCCGCCCGTGAAACCGTACCCCATCCACCGCGTGTCGATCGTCATCCCGGTCTACAACGAAGAACAGAGCCTTCCCGAACTGCTGCGCCGCACCGAGGCCGCCTGCGCGCAACTGAGCGTGCCAGCGGAAATCATTCTGGTGGACGACGGCAGCCGCGACGATTCCGCCGAGATCCTGCTGGACGCCAGTCAACGGGAAGGCAGCCCGGTGGTCGCCGTCATCCTCAACCGCAACTACGGGCAGCACGCCGCGATCATGGCCGGGTTCGGCCAGTGCAAGGGCGACCTGGTGATCACCCTCGACGCCGACCTGCAAAACCCGCCCGAAGAAATCCCCCGCCTGGTCGCCCTCGCCCAGCAGGGCTATGACGTGATCGGCACTGTGCGGGGCAATCGTCAGGACTCGGCCCTGCGCCGGAGGCCGTCGAAGCTCATCAACCTCGCCGTACAACGTTCCACCGGCGTGGCCATGACCGACTACGGCTGCATGCTGCGGGCTTACCGTCGCAGCATCGTCGACGCCATGCTGTCGTGCACCGAACGCAGCACCTTCATCCCGATTCTGGCCAACAGCTTTGCCCGCCACACCACTGAAGTGGTGGTCGAGCATGCTGAGCGCGAGCATGGGGAATCGAAGTACAGCGCCATGAAACTGATCAATCTGATGTTCGACCTGATCACCTGCATGACCACCACGCCGTTGCGCCTGCTGAGTATCATCGGGTTCAGCATGGCCGCGCTGGGCATCGCCTTCGCCAGCCTGCTGATCGTCCTGCGCCTGATGTTCGGCGCCGCCTGGGCCGGTCACGGCACCTTCGTGCTGTTCGCCGTGTTGTTCGTGTTCACCGGCGGTCAGTTCATCGGCATGGGCCTGCTGGGTGAATACCTGGGCCGCATGTACAGCGACGTCCGCGCCCGCCCTCGCTACTTCATAGAACGCGTCGCACGCAGCACCCCCGCGACGCCGGTCAGCAAAGTCGATTCCCCCGCTCTCTTGAACAAGGTGGCCCCATGAGCCTCAACGCCGTTGTTTTTGCCTACCACGATATCGGTTGCGTCGGGATCGAAGCCCTGCTCAACGCGGGCTACACGATTTCGGCCGTGTTCACCCACGCCGACGATCCCCGGGAAAAGACCTTCTTTGGCTCGGTTGCGCAACTCTGCGCACAACACGACATCCCGGTGCATGCGCCCGAGGATGCCAATCATCCGTTGTGGATCGAGCGCATCGGCAAACTGGCTCCGGATTTCATCTTCTCGTTCTACTACCGCCACCTGCTGAGCGAAACCCTGCTGGCCCGCGCGAAACACGGTGGCCTGAACCTGCACGGTTCGCTGCTGCCGAACTATCGCGGTCGCGCCCCGGCCAACTGGGTGCTGGTCAACGGCGAAACCGAAACCGGCGTCACCCTGCACCGCATGGTGAAACGTCCCGACGCGGGCGCCATCGTCGCCCAGCAACGCATCGCCATCAGCGCCACCGACACCGCGCTGACGCTCCACGGCAAACTCCGCAATACCGCCGCCGACCTGCTGGCCGACACCTTGCCGCTGTTGGGACAAGGTCAGCTGTCGGGCACCGAGCAGGATGAATCCAGGGCCAGCTATTTCGGTCGCCGCACCGCTGCGGACGGCCTGATCGACTGGCAGCAACCGGCCTCGCGCCTGTACAACCTGGTGCGTGCCGTGACCCAGCCTTACCCCGGCGCGTTTTGCCCGGTGGGCGAACACAAACTGATCGTCTGGGGTTCGCGGGTCCAGTCCGGCAACGCCGGTCAGGCACCGGGCACCGTCATCAGTTGCGACCCGTTGCGCATTGCCTGCGGTGAGGATTCCCTGCTGATCACCGCTGGCCAACGCGGCGACGACGGCCTGTACCTGAGCGGCGCGCAGCTTGCCCGCGAATTCGGGCTGGTGGCAGGCTCGCGCCTGTTGGGGGGTGAAAAACGCCGCCCAGTCCGCCGCACCCGCGTGTTGATCCTCGGGGTCAACGGCTTCATCGGCAACCACCTGTCCGAGCGCCTGCTGCAGGACGACCGCTATGAAATTTTCGGCATGGACATCGGCTCCGACGCCATAGAACGCCTGCGCAGCCACCCGAATTTCAACTTCATCGAAGGCGACATCAGCATCCACACCGAGTGGATCGAGTACCACATCAAGAAGTGCGACGTGGTGCTGCCGCTGGTGGCCATCGCCACGCCCATCGAATACACCCGTAACCCGCTGCGTGTGTTCGAGCTGGACTTCGAAGAAAACCTGAAAATCGTCCGCTACTGCGTGAAATACAACAAACGGGTGATCTTCCCCTCGACCTCGGAAGTCTATGGCATGTGCCAGGACCCAAGCTTCAACGAAGACACGTCGAACCTGGTCGTCGGCCCGATCAACAAACAACGCTGGATCTATTCGATTTCGAAGCAACTGCTGGACCGGGTGATCTGGGCCTACGGCCAGAAAGGCCTGCAATTCACCCTGTTCCGGCCGTTCAACTGGATGGGCCCGCGCCTGGACCGTCTGGACTCCGCGCGCATCGGCAGCTCCCGGGCCATCACGCAACTGATCCTGCACCTGGTGGAAGGCACGCCGATCCGGCTGGTGGACGGCGGCGCGCAGAAGCGCTGTTTCACCGACGTGGTCGATGGCATCGAAGCCCTGGCGCGGATCATCGAAAACCGCGACGACCGCTGCAACGGCCAGATCATCAACATCGGCAATCCGGACAACGAAGCGAGCATCCGCCAGTTGGGCGAGGAGCTGCTGCGTCAGTTCGAAGCGCATCCGTTGCGTGACAACTTCCCGCCGTTCGCCGGTTTTCGCGAAGTTGAAAGCCAGTCGTTCTACGGCAAGGGCTATCAGGACGTCAGCCACCGCAAGCCGAGCATCGACAATGCCCGTCGCTTGATCGACTGGGCGCCGTCCATCGAACTGAGCGAAACCATCGGCAAGACGCTGGACTTCTTCCTGCGCGAAGCCATGGCCGAAAAGGCGCATGCCCATTGATCCCGGCCGGCCTGCGTATTGACGTCGATACCTATCGCGGCACCCGTGACGGCGTGCCGCGTTTGCTGGACCTGCTGGATGAAGCGCAGATCAAGGCCACGTTCTTTTTCAGCGTCGGGCCGGACAACATGGGGCGCCACTTGTGGCGTCTGATCCGGCCGCAATTCTTCTGGAAGATGCTGCGCTCCCAGGCGGCCAGCTTGTATGGCTGGGATATTTTGCTGGCGGGTACGGCGTGGCCGGGCAAGCCCATCGGTCGTGACCTCGGGCCGTTGATGCGCCGCGCCCAGGCAGCGGGTCATGAAGTCGGCCTGCACGCCTGGGATCACCATGGCTGGCAGGCCAACGCCGGACGCTGGACCCCGGCGCAACTGACCACGCAGATTGGGCGGGGGGTCGATACCCTGTCCGACATCCTGGGTCGGCCGGTGACCTGTTCCGCTGCGGCCGGGTGGCGCGCCGATGAACAGGTGGTGCGGGCCAAGCAGGCCTTCGGCTTTCGCTACAACAGCGATTGCCGGGGCCACAGCCTGTTCCGGCCGCTGCTCGCCGACGGGCAATCGGGTACCCCGCAGATTCCGGTGGACCTGCCGACGTTCGACGAAGTGGTCGGTCCGCAACTGGACGCCAGCGCGTTCGACGATTACCTGCTGCAACGCTTCACACCCGGAAAACTCAACGTCTACACGGTGCACGCCGAAGTCGAAGGCATCGTCATGGCCGACACCTTCCGCCGTCTGCTGGCCCAGGCGAAGGCCCGTGACGTGTGCTTCAAACCTCTCGGCGACTTACTGCCCGCCGAGCCTGAAAACCTGCCCATCGGGCATTTGGTGCGCGGCGCATTGCCGGGGCGTGAAGGCTGGCTGGGAGTACAACAGCCATGACCCGCGCTCAACACATTCTGCTGCTGGGAGCGGTATTCCTGTTGGCCTACCTGTTGCCGCTAGGCTTCCACGGCCTGTGGATTCCCGACGAAACCCGTTACGCGCAAATCAGCCAGGAAATGCTCCACAGCGGCAACTGGGCCGCGCCGCATTTCATGGGTCTGCGCTACTTCGAAAAACCGGCCGGCGGTTATTGGCTGATTGCTGTGGCGCAAGCGGTATTTGGCGAGAACCTGTTCGGGGTGCGTATCGCCTCGGCCTTGAGCACTGGCCTGACCGCGGTGCTGGTCTATCTATTGGCGGACAAACTGTGGCAAGCGCCGCGCAAAAGCTTCGCCAGCACGCTGCTGTTCATGAGCTTTGTGTTCGTCGCCGGGCAAGCGGGCTACGCCAACCTCGACCCGCCATTCACCTTCTGGGTGAGCCTGTCGCTCTTCGCCTTCTGGTTTGCCGTTTCCAGCGTCGGCAGGCGTCGGGGCGGGTATTGGGCACTCTTGGGCGTGGCCTGCGCGATGGGCTTCATGACCAAGGGTTTTCTGGCCCTCGCGCTGCCGGTGATCGTCGCCCTGCCCTACATGGTCTGGCAGCGCCGCCTGCGCGAACTGCTGACCTTCGGCCCGATTGCCGTGGTCGCCGCCGCCGTGGTGTGCCTGCCGTGGGTGCTGACGGTTCACCTGCGCGAGCCGGACTTCTGGCGGTTCTTCTTCTGGCATGAACACGTACGTCGTTTCGTCGGCAGCAACGCCCAGCATGACGAGGCGTGGTGGTTCTATCTGCCGCTGTTGGTGGGTGCGAGCGTGCCGTGGGCGGTGATGCTGCCGGTGACGTTCAAGCAGGCGTGGCATGAGCGTCGCCGTCCGGACATCGGTTTTCTACTGTGCTGGTTGCTGGTGCCGCTGGCTTTTCTGAGTCTGAGCAACGGCAAGCTGCCGACCTACATTTTGCCGTGCCTGATCCCCCTCGCACTGTTGATGGGCCACGGGCTGGTGGAGCGGTTGAACGTCGGCACGTCCCTGTCCTTGCGACTTAACGGCTGGCTGAACATGGCTTTAGGCGCGGTCGGGTTGATCGCCCTGATGGTCATGCAGATCAAGAAATCGGTCTATGACCACGAGCCGCAGCACCTGACGATCGCCGTGATCGTGCTGGTCGGGTGGGTCATCGCCAATGCCTTGCAGGGCCTCAAGCCGCTGCGTTTCTGGCTGGCCCCGGCAGTGGGCGCCTGGCTGGCCATCGCCCTGCTTCCGGCGGCGCTGCCCAACAGCGTGGAATCCAACAAGACCCCCGATCAGTTCGTCGCCCGCCATCAGCCGGACCTGGCGGCCACGACCCACCTGCTCAGCAACGATTTGGGCGTGGCGGCGGCGCTGTCCTGGCGACTCAAGCGCAACGACGTGGTGTTCTACGACACCCGTGGCGAGCTGGAATACGGCCTCAACTACCCACAGACCACCGTCCGCGAAGTGGACTGGCATCAGGTCCAGGACTGGATGACCAACGCCCGCCGCACCGGTTCAGTGGGCGTGGTGATGCGTGGCGATGGCAAAGATCAACAATATGAACTGAGTTTGCTGCCGAACGACGGACAGCAATATCAAGAAGGCAATCTGTTGATTCTGATCTTCGACAGGACACCTTCATGACCCTCGCCCTCTTGCTCAGCGCCTGCCTGCTGACGTGCCTCGGGCAGATCGCGCAAAAGCTCACGGTTGAACGCTGGGGTGGCTTTTTTCCGGGCGTCGCCGGTGCGTTGACCAGCGGGTGGTTGTGGTTGGCGCTGTTCTGCCTGGGCGGCGGCCTGCTGCTCTGGTTGCTGGTGCTGCAACGGCTGGACGTCGGCATCGCCTACCCCATGCTGGCGCTGAATTTCGTGCTGATCACCCTCACCGGCCGTTACCTGTTCAAGGAAACGGTGGACCGTCGGCACTGGTTGGGCCTGGCGATGATCCTCGTCGGCGTGATGCTGCTGGGGCGTCAGGCATGAACGTGTCAGTGATGCCCGCACCCGTCGCGACCCGTCGCGGGCTGGGACTCGCCCTGTGCAGCGTGGCGTTGGTAAGCGCGGCGCAACTGGCCATGCGCTGGAGCATGTTGCGGCTGCCGCAACCGATGCAATGGGCGAGCGCGCTGCAGACCGGGACAGTCGACCTGACGGCGCTCGGCGTGGTGCTGACCGCCATCGTCGTCTACGGCCTGTCGATGCTCTGCTGGCTCGGCGCCCTGCGCGACTTGCCCCTCAGCCGGGCCTATTCGCTGCTCAGCCTCAGCTACGCGCTGGTGTATGGGTTAGCGGCCCTGCTCCCCTTTTTCAACGAGACGTTCACCGTTCCCCGAACGGTGGGCGTGACCCTGACCGTGATCGGTGTGATCACGATCAATTTCCGGCGTGACAGCGATCACGGCGCCAAGGAGTTCTCCCGATGAAAATCAGCGTCTTCGGTAGCGGTTATGTGGGTCTGGTGCAAGCGACCGTTCTGGCGGAAGTCGGCCACGATGTGGTGTGCATGGACATCGATCCCGCGAAGGTCGAGCAGTTGAGCAAAGGCCACGTGACCATTTACGAACCGGGTCTGGAAAGCCTCGTGCGGGAAAACCTGGAAGCCGGTCGGCTGCATTTCACGGTGGATGAACAGCGCGCCGTCGAACACGGCGAGGTGCTGTTCATCGCGGTCGGCACCCCGTCACGGGCCGATGGTTCGGCGGACTTGAACGGGTTCTTCGCGGTGGGCGAATCCATCGCCCGCCACCGCATCGAGCCGGTGATCATTGTCGAGAAATCCACCGTACCCGTAGGCAGCGGCGACGCGTTGCGCAGCCACATCGAACATCACCTGCGCCAGTCGGCCCGGTTGCTGAAATTCGATATCGTCTCCAACCCCGAATTCCTCAAAGAAGGCTCGGCTGTGAAAGATTGCCGTCGCCCGGACCGCATCGTCATCGGCTGTGGCAACTCCGACGTGTTCCCGGTGATGCGCGAGCTGTACGCGCCATTCAACCGTAACCATGACCGCATCATGTTCATGGACCTGCGCAGCGCCGAGCTGACCAAATACGCCGCCAACTGCATGCTGGCGACCAAAATCAGCTTCATCAATCAGATCGCCGAGCTGGCCGAACACCTGGGGGCTGACGTTGAATCCGTGCGCCTGGGCATCGGCGCGGATTCACGCATCGGCTACGACTTCATCTACCCCGGCTGCGGCTACGGCGGTTCGTGCTTCGGCAAGGACATTCGGGCGCTGATCCACAGCGCGCGGGAAGCCGGTTGCTCCAACGACCTGCTGAACGTGGTGGAGAACATCAACGAGCGGCAGAAGAACAAGCTGTTCGACCGGATCAATGCGTTCTACAAGGGCGAACTGCGGGGCAAGACCTTCGCGCTGTGGGGCCTGGCCTTCAAGCCGAACACCGACGACATGCGCGATGCACCGAGCCGCGTGTTGATGGAAGCGCTGTGGGCGGCGGGTGCAACGGTGCGTGCGTTCGACCCGGAAGCCATGCAGGAAACCCAGCGCCTGTACGCGGAGCAGTCAAACTTGATGCTGATGGGCACGCCGGAATCGGTGTTGCTGGGCGCCGATGCGCTGATCGTCTGCACCGAATGGCAACAGTTCAAAGCCCCGGATTTCGACCTGATCCAGCAACGCCTCAAAGCCCCGGTGATCTTCGACGGCCGCAACCTCTACGACACCGAACGCATGGCCAAACGCGGCTTTCAGTACTACCCCATCGGGCGTGGTGAATCCTGCAACCTGCCCATCCCCCAGCAACAATGGGCGCCGTATGAGCTGCTGGCCAACCACCACGCGGTCTGACACGCCGCCCTCCCCGTAGCCGTCCGGCGTGGCGGCGGCAGCGCCCCCTCTGCCGCCACGGTCGGCACGCCGCGGTGCTACGGGCCCGGTAATCTGACGAGGATGTAATCCTCTTTATCGAACCGGCCGTTGAGCAGCACCGGCAGTTCACTGAGCCGGGTGCCTTGGAGTTTCTGGAAATCGTTGTTGCTCATGACCACGTTCGCCGGGCCTTGCACGGAAAGCAGTTGTTCCGGGGTGTTGGTGAACACCGGTTGCAGGTCTTCATCGACGTTGACCATGAATTTGATCGCCTTGGCGTCTTTCCCCATCGAATGCAGAACCAGCGGCGCCTTGTCCGACCGCGTCGCTTCGCGCACCGCTTGAGTGAAATGCCGGGTGTCGTACAGCGTGCGTTCGGTTTTTTCAAACACGCCGATGTAGCTGATCCACACGGCCAGCACCGCACAGGCGGGTAGCCCATAGAGCCGCAGGCGCGGCCGCATCAACAGCGGTAACGCGACCAACTGCAAGATGCCCAGCACCGCGAGAATCGGGCCGATGTCGCTGAGGGCTTCGGGAAAACGCGGACGCACCGCCAGCAACCCCGCCATCAGCACACCGGGAATGAAGCAACAGAAGGTCAGGATGAAACCACGCAGCCACCAGAAGCTGCGCCCTGCACGGACTTGAAACGGGTACGCGGCGATAATCGCCGCCATGGGCAACATCGGCAGGATGTAGCGCGCTTTCTTGGCTTGGGGGATCGACAACCCGACCATCACCGTCAAACCGGCAAAGGCACACACGTACAGTAAATCCAGCGCTTCGCTCCGCTGTTTTCTCGCCACCACCGCCACCGTCGCCAACACCACCAGCGCGAGCGGGTAAGCCAACGCATAGTTGCCGAACGCGCTGCTGAAGTACCAGAACACCGGGCTGCTCCCCTCGCTGCCGTCCATGCGTGAGGTGAACTGCATGCGCACGACCTCGGCCAGCAATGCCTCCCCTCCGCTGATTCTCGCCAGCAGCAACAGCACCAGCACGCACGCCAACAGCAACACGCCGGCCGCCAGCCCGACTGTCCAAAGACGGCGCCATTGCCGGTTCAAACCGTAATAGCTGCAAAGGACACCGGCGGGCACCACCAGTCCAATCGGGCCACGAATCGCGAAGCCGAGGATTAACAGCGCGAGCACGGCGCTCAAGCGTCGGGCCGAACCGAAGTGATCGGTGGCATAGGCGAGGTAGAACACGGCGAACGCCACCGTGGCGAGCATCTGATCCAGCGACACGGCGCGGGTTTCGGTGATGAACGTATTGCTCAGTAGCAACAAGGCGATGCTGAGCCATGCCCAGCGGCGCGAATACGGCGACAGCAACCGGTACATCAACCCCACCATCACCGCTGACGCGATGCAGGTCGGTAGCCAGGCGCTGAAGCTGGTGACCTGACCGAAGGGCAATGAACCGAGGTAGATCAACCACGTCGTAAAACCTGAGTAGTCCGGGTACGGCTCGCCGTAAGTCGTGGGGAAGACGCCTGGACCGTGACGCAGCATTTCCTGCGCGAACATCACGAAGCGAGAGTCGAATCCGATGATGCTCAGGTGCCAGCTGGCCGTCACGAACAACAGAAAGGCCAGTCCTCCTGCCCACCAGGCCTGGCGTCTGGCCCGAGCCGGGGTGACACCCGACAAAAACTCGGAATCGATCGCTGTCAATACAGACTCCTGTGGGCACGCGGATCGGTTAACGACTGCCGGAAGAGTAGACGTGATCCAGAGATTCCGTGTCGGCCCGTCGTCCACGACGGTTCACTGCGAAGCACAGCAGCCGCACGCACATTAACATTGCACTACGGCGATAACGACGTCCGTTTTTATTTCTCGCCCACTGTACTGCTGCAAGCGTGCACGTATAAAAAGTGAAGAATGACATTATCGTCAATGGCAGTTCGCCAGAGAGCGTTAATGGTTGACTGTCAAGCTTTCGTGAAAATTGCATGAGCGAACCATGACATCTTCGTGACATGTATCGGCGCCCGCTTCGGTCATCGCACGCCAGCGATAACATCCTGCCAAAGCCTGCAAAATCGCGCCGTTGAGGGGCGAGGCAAATGTGAAAACGATTTTCACAAACGCTTCACTCCCTGTTGACTCTGGCTCGCTTACTTTGAATCGGCGCGACGCACTCATCTCGACTTAGTTTGAAAATTGCGTCTTGAATACTTTTCATTTATTGCCGCAGGGCTCGTCATGACGCTCAACTTCAGCCACGCCCTGGATCAATTGAACGCGCGGTATCAGGCGCTGGGAAAGTTATCCCGTTTAATGGTGTTTAGTATGGCAATGCTGGCATTGGCCGGGGTGACCACGCTGGCGTTGCGACCGCCGCCGCTGACTGACCTCTCGGACGGCCATCGTCTGCGCAAGATCAATTTTTTCCCGCTCTGGGCTCAGGGCGATCTGGTGGTGCTCACCCGTCACGCGGAGCGTTGCGATCACTCCACCAACCCCTGCCTCGCACAACCTGACGGCATCACGGTCAAGGGAAGCCGCGTTGCCGAACAGTTGGGGCGTACGTTTCAGGCCTTGGGGCTGGATCAAGCCACGATTTACAACAGTCCGCTGCGCCGCACCGAGCAGACGGCCGCGTTCGCCTTCAACCGCGCGCCCGTGGCTCAGGACTGGTTGATCAATTGCCGCAAATCGATGCTCGACGACGTCCTCAAACACAAGATGGATGGGTACAACCTGATTCTGGTGACCCACAGCGAGTGCATCAGCGAGGTTGAAAAATCCCTGAACGTCCGCGCCCCGGTCACGCTGGATTACGGCTCGTCGCTGATCGTCTCGGTCAACCGCAAAGACCACATCGCCACCGTATTGGGCTACATCGACGCCCAGGACTGGAACACCGTCCTCGCCAAACGCCCCTGACCCATGCCTTTTCCTTCACCCGCCTTTCGGAACATCAGACCGTGCACAACAGCCGAAACCGTTTCTACTTCAAGCATGTGGGTGTCCCGCTGCTGCTGGCCTTGATCCTCTTCGTCAGCTTCGATTTGACGGGACTGGACGTGATCCTCAGCGACTGGATGTACAACGCGAGCACCCAAGCCTTCCCGCTTCAACACAACAAGCTGTTCGAAACCATCACCCACAAGTGGGCGCGGATCATTCCGAACTGGACCGGCGAAGCCGCAATCATTGGCGCGTTGCTGTCGTTCATCTGGCCGCGATTCAAGGCCGAAAAACACGTGAAGATGATGGCCTGGCTGGAGCAAATCCGCGTGGCGCCCTTGCTGCGTTTCCTCACCCGCCATCGCCGGGACCTGCTGTTCGTGGTCTTCGCGTTTTCCCTCACCACCGGCGCGATCCACTATTTCAAGAGCCACACCAGCATCTATTGCCCGATCGAAACCACGCTGTACGGCGGCATCGAAAAGCAAAAGGAATGGTTCGAGAACTTCAACCTGCTGCATGACGCTGGCAAAGGGCGCTGCTGGCCGGGTGGTCACGCATCGGGGGGGTTCACCATGATGGCGCTGTTTTTCGTGGCGCGGCGTTACCGCTGGCGTCACGCCCGCAAGCTGATGGGCTTCGCGCTGGTGCTGGGCATGGTCTACGGCACCACCCGGGTGCTGCAAGGCTGGCACTTCATGTCCCACACTTTTTGGGCCGGCATCATCGTCTGGTTCTCGATGTTACTGACCGCGTTGGCCTTCTATGGCCGGGCCAGGCTGGACCCCGGCATCGAACTCAAGCCCGCGCCCAAACCGTTCACACCGACAATTGTCCCGGCGCCTCAAGCACAACGCTAAAACGGCAGCCCGCCGGTTCCCGGCTGGTCAACGTCACGGTCCAGTGCTGATTGCCACAAATCCGCTGGACCAGCGACAACCCTAATCCGAGTCCTTCTCCGCGCTGTTCGTCGCCCCGCACAAAGGGCTGAAACATCGCCTGCTGCTTCTCCAGCGGAATCCCGATCCCGCTGTCTTCGACCGTAAACCCATGGGCATGCAACGTCAGCCGGATGAAGCCCGTGTCGGTGTAATGCCAGGCGTTGCGCAACAGGTTGCCCATCACCGAACGCAGCAGCGGCTCGTTGTAAAGCCCTTCAGCTTCATCACAGGGTTCATAAATGAACGTCAGGTTTTTCTCTTCGATGGGCGCACGCCAGACCTCAAGCAATTCGTCAGCAATCTGTGACAGTGTGCCCCGCTGGCCTTGTGGCGCGTTCTTGCCTTCAGTCCGCGCCAGCAACAGGAAGGTTTCCACCAGTTGATTCATGCCCGCCGTGGCTTTGCTGATGCGTTGCACCTGCGTTCGTGAACGCTCGTCCAGACGCGGGTATTCCAGCAGCAGCTCGCAGGACGTCGCCAGCACCATCAGCGGCGTGCGCAATTCGTGGCTGACATCGCTGGTGAACAGTTTCTCGCGCCCCAATGCCGCCCGCAGGCGTCCCAGGGTTTCATCGAAAGATCGCGCCAGCGCGCCGACTTCGTCCCTGGCATACCCGTTAGCCAGCACCGGCGCCAATTCGAGCAGTTGATCGCGATGACGCACCTGCCCCGCCAGGCTCGACACCGGTGCCATCACCCGCGACGCCAGCAGGCGGCCGAGCAGCACCGCCAGCAGCACGCTCAGAATGAAACCGATCAGGACCACGCCAAACAGAATCCGCTCGCGCTTGGCGAACGAACGTTGGTCGCGCAACAGCACGTAATGCCGCTCCCCGACAGACGCCACCATCGCGTAATAGGCACGCTTGCCACGGAAAAATTCCTGAAAGCCGAGGGGCAGGCCCCGCAGGTCATCGGCCATGGCCAGATCGCTCGCGCCATCATCGGCATAGAACAGCTCGCCTTTTTCCGGGCGATGGCGCCATTCCTCGACATTGTCCAGCTTGAGCAGGCGATGCAGATTGCCGCTCATGTTGATGGCCGTCAGACGTTTTTCCACAACGTGCACGGTGGCGATGATGCCCACCGCGAACACGCCGGCCACCAACGCGCTCATCAACGCAAAAACGATCACGATCCGCTGTTTCAGACTGTGTTTGATATCCATGGGGTTCCGTGCGTCACTCAGATCAGGGCTTGCGCCGCCGGGCTGATTATCCGGATGCCATGTCATGGTTTCGTCAAAACGTGGACGGTGAAGCGCAGCGTGGGGTGAATGCCCCCCGGAAGCTAGGGCGTCGCAGGCCGCATCATCAACATCACCGCCGCGCAGACCGCCATCAAGACACACGTCGCGATGAACACGATGGGCATGCCGAAGTGTCCGCCGAGATACCCGCCCGTCAACGGCCCCAGCACCTGGCCGACGTACTGGCTGGACGTCGAGTAGCCCAACATGCGCCCCGCGACCTGATCCGGCACTGAATGCCGGATAATCGCCGCGATACACGGCAGCAGCCCGCCCAAGGCAACGCCCATCAAAAAGCGCAACGCCACCAGCTGCCATTCGTTGGTCACGAAGGCCTGGGGAATCAACAGCACGGCCGCGGCGATCAAACACCCCATCACCACTTTCCAGTGGCCGATGCGGTCTGCGAGCTTGCCGATCCGCGAGGCCGACAACACACTGGCCAGTGCCGTGGCGGACATCACCAGCCCCGCCATCACGGTCACGTTTTCCGTGTGCAACTGCGTGAGGTACACCGTGATGATGGGTTCGATGGACATGATCGAAAACATCACCAGGCACGCGACCACGAACATGGTGATCACCGGCCGCTTGTCCGGGATCAAGTCCCAGGGCCGCACGGCGACAGGCCTGGCTTCGCCTGCCGCACGCTTGGGCCTGGGCGCTTCTTTCATGATGAACAGCGTGGCGAGAAACGTGAGGAAGATCACGCCGCCGGCCAGGAAAAAGGTGTTGCGGATGCCGATCAGCGGCGGCAAGAATCCGCCAACCAACGGCCCTGTGAGATTCCCCGCCATGATCCCCGACGAGAGCATGCCCAACGCCCAGCCAGAACGTTCTTTGGGCGTCTGGGTCGCCACCAGAATCGTCGCCCCGGACGCATACCCGCCCAACAAGCCTGCCAGCAGCCGCAGCCCCACCAGTTGATAGATGTTTTCTGCCAGACCGATCAGCGACATCGCCACGGCCATGCCCAGACTGGCACGAATCAACATCAGCTTGCGGCCGTAACGATCCCCTAACCGCCCCCACAAAGGCGCGGTGAACGCGGCAGACAGAAAGGTCGCCCCGAACGCCGCGCCGGACCATTGCACAATGGCCGCGGGATCGCTGACACCCAGGTGTTCGACGTACAGCGGCAGGAACGGCAACAGCAAGGTCATGGCGATGATCGTGGTGAACGACCCGGCCACGCAGACCGCCAGGTTGCGCTTCCAGTGTGCTTCGAGGATTGCAGCGGGGGGTTGAGCGGTCATCTCTGATCCGTGCACAGGACATGTCCGTACACGGTAGAGGGTTGATGCCCATAAATAAAATTCATGTTTTTTATGGAGTGGATTCCAGGGAGGAATGACTCAACTGCCCCGGTTTTTTTGCGCCCTCTGTGGGGGCGAATGAATTCGCCCCCACAGATTGAATCAGGCGCCGGTCAACTCACTTCCCATCCTGTGCGTGCTGTGCCGCCTGTTCGATCAGCGCTGCCACTTCTTTCGGGTGGGATTCGTACACCGCGTGGCTGGCGCCTGCAATCTCAATGGTGTGCGCGTTGGCTCGCTTGGCGTACATGCGCTCCAGATCGGGGTTGATGATGCGATCAGACTTGGCCACCGCGTACCAGCTCGGTTTGGTCTTCCAGGCCGCGACAGTGGCCGCCGTGGTGAACACCGAGGCCGACGTCAGGGACTGGCTGTGAGCTTCGAACTCGGCCTGAGCCTTGGGCAGATCGGCGGCGAAATCCGCCGGGTAGAACGCCGGGTCCAGGTACAGGAAACCGTCGTCGGTTTTCTTCACGGCCTTGGTTGCGTTCGGGTACAGCTTGCCGTTGGCGGCCTCGGTCTCGCCGACGTCGAGCGCGTGGGCGGCGATGTACACCAGACCCGCGACGTGGCTGTCTTCGCCCGCGTCGGAGATGATCGCCCCGCCGTAGCTATGGCCGACGAGGATGGTCGGGCCGTCCTGCATCGCCAGGATGCGCTTGACGGCGGTGACGTCATCGCTGAACGACGTCAACGGGTGCGCGGCGACGGAGACGTGATAGCCGTCTTTCACCAGAATGTCGTACACCGGCTTCCAGCCCGCGCCGTTCACGAAGGCGCCGTGGACCAGCACGATGTTTTTCACAGGGGCCGCCGAAGCGGCAGTGGCAAATCCGGCGGTGGCCAGGGCGAGTGCGGCGACTGCGAATGCGGAACGGACGTGACGAAACTTCATGGCGTGACCTCAATCTGTAAGTAGGGGTGAACGCCGCAGCGTTCAGTCAGTGACCGCAGCAAGACGTACCCGCTCGGCAGTTATTCCACCGCTCGCACACATTATTTCGAGGCCCGCCGACGCATCGCCCCTCGCCCACACCGGGCATCAGCTCCGTTGATGACGTGTATCGACACGCACCATTTCAGCTGCGTCCCGCCCGCTCCCTAGAATGGCGCCATACCCGAGCCAACCTCTGAGCCCGGCGCAGCGGATCACGTGGAGCCTGCCATGAAAACCTTTCTGTTCATCGCGTTGTCGTTTTTCAGTGTGTTCACCTTTGCCGACGATACGGTCAGCCACGCCACCGCGGCGGCGGTCCAGGACGGCCAATACGATTACACCCAGGACCTGGACATCGCCAAGGTCGTGCGCATCAACACCGCCAGCAACGCCCCCGGGGAATGCGGGCCGGTGAAGGCGCAAATCGAGTACGTCGACAGCAAAGGCGTCAGCCACACACTTGAATACACCCGTCTAGGTGACGACTGCCAGAACGGCTGATGTGTAACGCAGGGTTCTGCGCGGTCGGCAAATGGGGTTAGAGTAGTCACGCTGGCCCCACGACTGAGACCGGATCGTGGGGCACTTTCCATTCAATTGACTGAAGGAAGTCCCGCGTGAATCAACCGTCTCACCCAGCAAAAATCGCCGAATTGATCGTCGACGCCATGCGCGACGGCCAGAAAATCACCGAGATTCGCCCTGATTACATCCCTGCCGATGCGCCGAGTGCCTACGCCCTGCAACGGGAAATCCTGCGGTTGCGAGACACCACGGTCGGCGGCTGGAAAGTGGGTTCGAAAGCCACTCATGGCGGCCCCATCACGGGCGCATTACTCCCGGACGACGGCCTGTTTGCCAGTGGCAGCCAGGTGGAAATCATCGATTACCCGCACCCGATCCTCGAACTTGAAATCGCCTTTCGCCTGAACCGCGAATTCACGCCCCGCGCCGAAGCCTATTCCGATGAGGACGTGCTGGCCAGCATCGGCTCAATGGGCGCCACCATCGAAATCGTCTCCAGCCGGTTCAGAGCCTGGCCGAAGATTGATCCGCTGCTGGCGCTGGGCGATCTGCTCAACCACGGAGCATTGATCGTCGGCGACTTCGTGCCGTACGACCCCAGCTTCCCCTTCGTCGAACCTGCCGTGACCTTCACCTATGCCGACGAAGACATCGTGCCCGGCGACGGCGCCAACCCGGCGGGTGACCCGCGTCGCCTGCTGCCGTGGGTGGTCAACTACCACACGCAAAACGGCCAGAGCGTGACGCCGGACCTGATCATCACCACCGGCTCGTACACCGGCATGTATTTGACGAAGGGGCCGGGTGTGGCCGTCGGAGAGATTCGTGGATTACCGCCGATATCCGTGGAGTTGATCTGACCGGGCATGGGCTTCACTGTGGGAGCGAATTCATTCGCGAATAATCGTCCAGGCGACAGACAGGTGGCGGATGTACGAACGCCTCGCAAATGAATTCGCGCCTACAGGGGCGTCACGCCTTGCCGAAGGTGACGTCCAGCGACATCGCGTCAGTGTGGCGCATCGGGTTGTTGCCCTGGCCGAGGGTGTCGTCGTTCGGGTGCATGTAGGTCATGCCCGTGCCTAGGGTCTGGGTCAGGAAATCCCCGCCCTTGCGCATGGCGTCGGTTGAACCGTCATAGAAACCCGCCACGGTTTTGTTGCCTGCCGAGTCGGTCGAGACGATGTCGCTCGATGCCTTGTCCGCCACGCTCTGGCTGTCGCCCACTTCGAAACCCTTGCCATCGGTGGCATGGATCGCGGCGTTGCGGCCGTCGATGTCGCTGGTGTTGATGAACCCGTTGTAGAACTCCAGACGGCTGGCGTCCGGCTTGTACTTGCCATCGGCGTCGGCCTGCTTGAGCAAGCCGGTGGTGTCGTTCTCGAACTTCATCGTGCCTGTCTGGCCGGGCTGCAGGGTCAGCTCGGCCGTCAGTTGATCGTGCTGGTCGAACTGTCCGATCTTGATCGGGTGATCCTGAGTATTGGTGATGTTGAACGCGCGCGGACCACTGCCCGCGACCGGATTGTCTCCCGTGGCAGCCGTGCTGCTGGCGCTGTTCGTGGAAGGCGTGGCCGTGGCCGGATCGGCTGTGGCGGTTTGCGGTTCGGCAGCCGCTGTTTGCAGCGTCGCTGTTTGCGGTGTCGAGGTCGGCGGTGTCGCTGTCTGGCCCGCAGGCTGAGCCGACTGATCGGTTTGCGGGGGCTGCGCGGCGGCGTTCGTCACCGGCTTCTGCGATTGGCCCGGCGAACTGCCATTGCCTGCGCCATCCGACGGGTTCTGCGGCGCACTCTGGTTGTTCTGCATCATCTGCGCGATGAGCTGGAGTATCTGCTGCACCAGGTCCCGCACCTGATTGCTCAGGCTGTCATTGCCGTCTGCCGGTGCCTGAGCCGCCGCAACCCGACTGTCGCTCAACGCCGCAGGCTGGCCGCCGAAATTGACTTGCCCGCCTGCCCCGGCTGCCCCACCAAAACTGACCAACCCACTCTGACCGGATGAACCTCCACTGCCCTTGAACGCGTCCTTGTGGGCGAAGTCGCGGGTGTCCAGGCCAAAGCCCTGCTGGGCGGGACCGAGTATTTTCATCGACATCTGACACCTCCGGGACGGTCTGAATACCGCGTGAGTGGCGTCAGCGTCCTGATCGGTTCCCGCTGAGGACTGCCCGTTATCCCCCGTTCGTCCAATACCCCGGCCGGTTGTACACCTCCTTCAGAAACGCGATGAAAAACCGCACCTTCGCGGGCAGGTAGTGCTGATGGGGATAGACCCCCTGAATGTCATAACTGGGCAACGCAAAGTCATCCAGCACCGTGACCAGCGCCCCGCTCCCCACGGCGTTCTGGATCTCCCAGGTTGAGCGCCAGCAAAGGCCCAGCCCGCGTTTGGCCCAGTCGTACAACAGCTCGCCATCGTTGCAATAGAGATTGCCCGTGACCTTGATCGCCACCGGTTTGCCGTCCCGCTGAAAGGTCCAACCCCTGTGCTGGCCGCCCTGCAGGTTGAACGTCAGGCAATTGTGATCGGCCAGGTCTTCCAGCGTCTGCGGCAGACCGTGTTCCGCAAAATACCCCGGTGAGCCGCACACCACGCGTTTGTTGGCGTACAGCTTGATCGCCACATAGTTGGGGTCGAGCACCTCGCCGATGCGGATGCTCATGTCATAGCCCTCGCGCACCAGATCGACCACGTTGTCAGTGAGGTTGAACGACAGCTGCAAATCCGGAAAACGCGCTTGAAACTCCGGGGCGTGCGGGGCGACATGTTGACGCCCGAACCCCGCAGGCGCCGAGACAACCAGGTGCCCGCGCACGCTGTTTTCGTTCTCGCTGATGCTCGCGTCCAGCTCTTCGAACGACTGCAACACGGTCTTGGCGTTTTCCAGGTACGACTCGCCCGCATCGGTCAGGGTCAGGCCGCGAGTGGAGCGGTGAATCAGCTTCACCCCCAATCGATCTTCCAGTGCGCTCAGGCGTCGTCCCATGATCACCGGCGTCACACCTTCCACCAGCGCCGCTGC
Source organism: Pseudomonas sp. NPDC088368 (assembly GCF_044753445.1). NCBI lineage: Bacteria > Pseudomonadati > Pseudomonadota > Gammaproteobacteria > Pseudomonadales > Pseudomonadaceae > Pseudomonas > Pseudomonas sp. NPDC088368. The sequence goes on along the minus strand of NZ_JBIVNG010000002.1, from coordinate 588,223 downwards.
CGCAAAACTGCCGTGGGTGGCGACCAGCACGTAACTGCGTACCTCTGTGTAACGGTCCATTCGATACTCCTGATACCGACAGAACTGCCGAAAGCAGCCATTCACAAACTCTTCAATTCAAATCAGGCTGAGCACGTACAAAAACTATCGAGTTCAGGAGACTAACAAATGACCATCATGAGAGCCATCGAAGCCGCCGTTCTGGTGATGCGTCGCGAAGGGGTCGATACCGCGTTCGGTATCCCCGGCGCTGCCATCAACCCGCTGTACGCAGCGTTCAAGAAACTCGGCGGCATCGATCACGTGCTGGCCCGCCACGTCGAAGGCGCCTCGCACATGGCCGAGGGGTACACCCGCGCCATCGCCGGGAACATCGGTGTGTGCATCGGCACCTCCGGCCCGGCCGGTACCGACATGATCACCGGCCTGTATTCAGCGTCCGCCGACTCGATCCCGATCCTCTGCATCACCGGCCAGGCGCCCCGCGCACGCATGCACAAGGAAGATTTCCAGGCCGTCGACATCGCCAGTATTGCCGCGCCGGTCGCCAAATGGGCCACCACCGTCATGGAACCGGGCCAAGTGCCTTATGTGTTCCAGAAGGCGTTCCAGCTGATGCGCAGCGGCCGCCCGGGTCCGGTGTTGATCGACCTGCCGTTCGACGTGCAAATGGCCGAGATCGAATTCGACATCGATGCCTACGAGCCGCTGCCGGTCATCAAGCCACAGGCCAGCCGCAACCAGATCGAAAAAGCCCTGACGATGCTCAACGCGTCCGAGCGTCCGCTGATCGTCGCCGGTGGTGGCATCATCAACGCCGATGCCTCGGATGCGCTGGTGGAATTCGCCGAGCTGACGGGCATCCCGGTCATCCCGACCCTCATGGGCTGGGGCACGATTCCGGACGATCACCCGCAAATGGCGGGCATGGTTGGGCTGCAAACCTCCCACCGCTACGGCAACGCGACGATGCTGGAGTCGGACATGGTGCTGGGCATCGGTAACCGCTGGGCCAACCGCCACACCGGTACGGTGTCGGTGTACAGCGAAGGCCGCAAGTTCATCCACGTCGACATCGAGCCGACGCAAATCGGCCGCGTGCTGACACCGGACCTGGGCATCGTGTCCGACGCAGGCGCAGCCCTGGCGATGTTCCTGGAAGTCGCTCGCGAATGGCACACCGCCGGCAAGCTGAAAAACCGCAGCCAGTGGCTGGCCAGTTGCCAGGAACGCAAGCGCACGATGCAGCGCAAGACCCATTACGACAACGTGCCGGTCAAGCCGCAGCGCGTGTACGAAGAGATGAACCAGTATTTTGGCAAGGACACTTGCTACATCAGCACCATCGGTCTGTCGCAGATCGCGGGCGCACAGTTCCTGCACGTGTACAAGCCGCGTCACTGGATCAACTGCGGACAGGCGGGCCCGCTGGGCTGGACCATTCCGGCAGCGCTGGGCGTGGCCAAGGCCGACCCGAGCCGCCAGGTTGTCGCACTGTCGGGCGACTATGACTTCCAGTTCATGATTGAAGAGCTGGCCGTAGGCGCGCAGTTCAAGCTGCCGTACATCCACGTCGTGGTGAACAACTCGTACCTGGGTTTGATTCGTCAGGCGCAGCGCAATTTCGACATCGATTACTGCGTGCAGCTGGCGTTCGACAACATCAACGCCCCCGAGCTGGAAGGCTACGGCGTGGACCACGTTGCAGTGGCTGAAGGACTGGGCTGCAAGGCTATTCGTGTCAGCGACCCGGCGCACATCCAGGCCGCGTTCGCCGAGGCATCAAGCCTGATGCAGCAATACAGCGTGCCGGTGGTGGTCGAGATCATCCTTGAGCGCGTGACCAACATCGCCATGGGCACCGAGATCAACGCGATCAATGAATTCGAGTCGCTCGCCGACAGCCGCGCCGACGCCCCGACCGCGATCAGTCTGCTCGACTAAATAACGGCACTGATCGACGCCACCGAATAAAGAGAAGAAGGAGCGAACCATGCCACGTCTGTGCGCCAACCTGTCCATGCTGTTCACCGAGCTGGACTTTCTGCAACGCTTCGAAGCCGCGGCCAACGCCGGGTTCAGCGGGGTCGAGTACCTGTTTCCGTACGATTTCAGCTCGGCGCAAATCAAGGCCGAACTGGACGCCAACGGCCTGACCCAGGTGCTGTTCAATCTGCCAGCGGGCGACTGGGCCAAGGGCGAACGCGGGATTGCCTGCCACCCGGACCGGGTCGAAGAATTCTACGCCGGGGTCGATCTGGCCATTGCCTACGCCAAGGTGCTGGGCAACACCCAGGTCAACTGCCTGGCCGGGATCAAGCCACAGGGTTTCGATGACGCGCTGATTGAAAAGACCTTCGTTGACAACCTCACGTACGCGGCCGACAGGCTGCAAGCCCAAGGCATCGATCTGGTCATGGAAATGATCAACACCCTCGACATCCCGGGCTTCTACCTCAGTACCACGGCCCAGGCCCTGGCGATCCGCGAGAAGGTCGGCAGCCGCAACCTGTCGCTGCAATACGACATCTATCACATGCAGATCATGGAGGGCGACCTGGCCCGCACCCTCGAAAAAAACCTGCCGGTGATTCGCCACGTACAACTGGCCGACAACCCTGGGCGGCATGAGCCGGGGACTGGCGAGATCAACTACGGGTTTCTGTTCGGGCATCTGGACAAGCTGGGTTATCGCGGGTGGATCGGCTGTGAGTACAAGCCGTTGACCACCACGGAAGCCGGTTTGGGCTGGCTCAAGACCCACAATTTGATCTAAGCGCTACGCCTGTCGGGTTCCAACGCAGCACTGAATTTGAAACTCGATAACGCTTCTGCCCGAAGGGCGTAGGAGCTCGGCTCGCCAGCGACCTGCCTGGAACCGGCAGTAAAAACGGAACACGCGATTTGCCAGATACAACCAGGTCGTCTGGTTTCGCTGCCGCTTCGCGCCAGATCGCTGGCAAGCCGGGCTCCTACGGCCTTCGGCCAGAATCAAAAGCAAGATCGCAGCAACAACAGAATTTCAGCGAATACCTAAATCTTGTTCGCTTCTCTAACAAAAGAGGAACATCTCATGGCTAACATCGGCTTTATCGGCACCGGCATCATGGGCCTGCCCATGGCGGAAAACCTGCAGAAAGCAGGTCATCAACTCATCCTGTCGAAACACTTCGTCGCCCCGCCCGCCTCCTTGGTCGACGGCGGCGCGACGGTGTTGAACAACCCGCGAGAAGTGGCCCAGGAAGCGGAATTCATTATCGTCATGCTGCCCGACACCCCTCAGGTCAACGACGTGCTGTTCGGCGAGAACGGCCTGAGCGAAGGCACGGGGGCGGGCAAAGTGGTGATCGACATGAGCTCGATTTCGCCGTCCGCCACCAAAACCTTCGCCGAGAAGATCAACGCCACGGGCGCGCAATACCTCGACGCGCCGGTGTCCGGGGGCGAAGTCGGCGCCAAGGCTGCAACGCTGAGCATCATGGTCGGTGGCAATCAAGGCACCTTCGACCGCGCCCTGCCCTTGTTCCAGACCATGGGCAAAAACATCACCCTCGTCGGCGGCAATGGCGACGGCCAGACCGCAAAAGTGGCCAACCAGATCATCGTCGCCCTGAACATTCAGGCGGTGGCGGAAGCCCTGCTGTTCGCCTCGAAGAATGGCGCTGATCCGGCAAAGGTCCGTGAAGCGCTAATGGGCGGTTTCGCCTCGTCGAAGATTCTTGAAGTTCACGGCGAACGCATGATCAAAGGCACCTTCAACCCCGGCTTCCGCATCGCTCTGCACCAAAAGGACCTGAACCTCGCGCTGGAAGGCGCCCGCGAACTCGGCCTCAACCTGCCAAACACCGCCAACGCCCAACAGGTGTTCAGCACCTGCGCGGCACTGGGTGGCAGCGGTTGGGACCACTCCGGCCTGATCAAAGGCCTGGAGCACATGTCGAACTTCTCGATTCGTGGGGATCACACGCCGGATTGATCTTTCACACAGCGTTCTACGCCATGAAAAAAGCCAGGCAACCGCTACGGGTTCGCCTGGCTTTTTATTGCCAGCAGGTTTAACACATCAGAACACGTTGATCGGGTAATCCGCGATCAGACGCAATTCATTCACGTCGCCTTCCGCCTGGTCGGCATTGGCGCGATGGATCGCTTCACGCAAACGCAGCGACAGGTTCTTCGCCGGACCGGTCTGCACCACATATTTGGCCTCGACGTTGATTTCGTGGTGCTTGCCATCTTCACCGTAACCATAGTTCACGTAGGTGCTGTTCGACGGCATATGCGAGCCGTCGATATCATCACCGGTGATATAACGAGCCATGAAACTAAGCCCCGGCACGCCGTAGCTCGCCATGTTCAAGTCATAACGGGCCTGCCACGATTTCTCGCCGGGGCCGTTGAAGTCCGAGTATTGAACGGAGTTGGCGAGGAAGATCGAATCCGCCGTGTCGCCAGGGCCGTTAATACCAAAGGCCACATAGTCGAAAGGGGTATCGCCATGCACTTTCTGGTACGCCAGGGTAATCGTGTGCGCGGTCAGGAAGGAATAAGCGGCCGCCAGCGACCACGTAGTGTTGCTGATATCACCGGCCTTGGCCGAACCGGCATCATTGGTGCGATAGATATTGAAGTCGAAGTTGACGGACTGGGTGTCGGTAATGCCTTGGGTGTAATTGAGGTTACCGTAGTACTGATCCCAGACGTCCTTCAGGTTGGAGCCATACAGGCTGGCCGTCAGGTTGTCGTTGAAGGTGTACTTGCCACCGGCATAGTCAATGCTCGACGCCGTAACACCCGCGTACGACGCATAAATATCGTGATCGTGGTTGGTGGTGACGGGGCCATTGCCGCCCGTGAAGTGACCGCCATCCAGTTCCAGACCGGCGATGTCGCTGCTCAACAGGTTGAAGCCCGTGGCCGTCTGCGTAAACAGGCGCGAACCGCCCGCGGCAAACACCGGCGCGGTCGGCATCAGGTCGCCGTAGCGCAATTCGGTCTTGGAAATCCGCATTTTGATAGCGCCGCCCGCGGTGCCGTACTCGTCTTCCGGATCGCCGTGGCGATCTACCGGCAGGTTGCCAGTCCCCGCGGTGCCTGCGCCGCCGTCCAGCTTGATGCCCCACTCACCATAGGCATCGACGCCAAAGCCCACCGTGCCTTGGGTGAACCCAGAGCTGAAGTTGCCGATGACGCCCTGGGTCCAATCCTTGCGGTCGCCACCGCCGTTCTTGCCGTCGCGATTGAAGTAATAGTTCTTGAGATGAACGGTCAGGCTGCTGTCTTCGACAAAACCCTTGGCATCGGACTGATCACTGACGACGCCAGCGGCCGCCATCTGGCTCACGCCCAGCGAAACCGCGAGCGTCACGAGGTTCCATTTCACAAATGTCATTATTATCCCCTGTCTCAATTAAGGCCCAACGTTCCGCAGACCCTGACATGCAGGGTATCGTCCTGAGTTCAGGAGAAAGATGAAACGGTGGAATGTGCGCTATGGCAGATGGGCAAAAATATATCGGCACCGTAATTGATGTTCACGGTTGATCTACAGGCTACAGGCCCATTTCCTTATTGTTGCAATGAGGTCTATCTACCCCCATTTCTTGCCGAGTGTGCTCCTCGGGCGAAAAACTTTTAGCATTTTTCCGCCGAACGGTTCATGAATGGGTCGTGATAGTCACTATCGATCTTAGTAATAGTTGAAGCGCCGGCACCGGTGTTACCTTTGTCGGCGATGAAGCACACGAATCAATGACTTGGTGAATCCGCAGCATCAAGTAATCGAATCTTGCTCCACTTCATCATTCCTTTGGTAAGACTTTTTAGCCACCCCACGTCAGTGCGGTGGCTTTTTTTATTAAATAATCTTCATGCAGTTTTCACTATCTGGTTAATTCACGATAGTTCGCAACTCTCCGCGCACTTGATGCCATCCCTCACACTGTTTAATCACCCGCATGCTCCTTTCACGACGCGCACCGCCACCGGCGGCGTATATCGCCCCGATAGATAAAAGCGCATGCAAGCGCCTTAGCGATGACGTATAACGAGCATCGGTAGTAGCCATCTAATATCAGACAACAGTTGGAACCGGCGGACATGTTCAAACAGCTTACGATCGGCAAACGGCTTGGGCTCGGCTTTGGTCTGGTACTCGCCCTGATGATCCTCATCACCCTCATCGGCGTGCACCGGGTCAGCATTATTGAAAATACGCTGACGGATGTGAGCGAAGACGCCACGATCAAGCAGCGTTATGCGATCAACTTCCGAGGCAGCGTGCATGACCGGGCCATTGCGGTGCGCGACGCCGTGCTGGTCCGCGACGATCAGGGCCTGGCGACCCACATGCGCGACATCGAGCGCCTGAACGCGCTGTATCAAGCGTCCGCCAGCCCGATGGACCAGATTTATCAAACCAAAGGCGCCACTGCCCGCGAACAGGAGTTTCTGGCCAGCATCAAAGCGGCGGAACGTGTCGCCCTGAGCGCGACCGACAAAGTGCTGCGCCTGCGTCAACAAGGCGACATCGACCAGGCACAGACCGCGCTGATGGCTGACGTTTCGGGCGCGTACAAGGACTGGCTGAACCGCATCAACGCGCTGATCGATCTGGAAGAAGCCTCCATTGCCGACCATATCGGCATGGTGCGCGTCACTGCCGCCAGTTTCGCGGTGCTGATGTTGATTGCGACCGCCGTTGCCGTGGCGCTGGGCGTTGTGGCTTCGCTGCTGATCATCCGCAGTATCAAATCGACCCTCGGTGCAGAACCCCACGAAGTCGCGGCCTCTATCCGGAGGTTGGCGTCGGGTGAACTGACTCAACCCATTGAAACGCCCTACCCCGACAGTGTGATGGGCGCCTTGAAAATCACCAATGCGCACCTCTCCGCCACCATCAACCAGGTTCGGGCGGCGGCGATGGATTTGATGGGCTCGTCCTCGCAACTGCGCGCCAGTTCCGACAGCAACAGCGAACAGATGCGCCTGCAAGCCACCGAGACCGAGCACATGGCCACGGCTATCGGCCAAATGGCGGGCACCGTCAAGGAAGTCGCCGGCTACGCGGCGAAGGCGGCGAACGCCACCGAAACAGCCGATCAGGAAGTCGAGCACGGCAAGCTCATGGTCGAAGGCACCGCCAAAGCCATGCACGAGCTGGCGTACAAGCTGGAAAGCGCCGCTGATTCGGTCGGAAAAGTCTCCGAAGACAGTCAGTCCATCGAGACCATCGTCGCGGTGATCAACGCCATCGCCGAACGCACCAACCTGCTGGCCCTGAACGCCGCCATCGAAGCCGCCCGCGCAGGTGAAGCAGGCCGTGGCTTTGCCGTGGTGGCCGATGAAGTTCGCTCGCTGGCCACACGGACACAGGAGTCCACACAGGAAATCCGCAACATGGTTGGCCAGTTGCAGGCCGGTGCTGGCGTCACGGCCGGGCTGATGCGCGAAAGCCGGGAAATGGCTCACCGTACGGTCCAGCAGACCCAGGAAGCGCAAACGGCGCTGGTGAAAATTCGCCACGAGGTCGGTGCGCTGAATGACATGAACGCGCAAATCGCCAGTGCCGCTGCGCAACAAGGCGCCGTGGCGGAAGACGTCAGCCAGAACATTAACCGTATTCATGACTCGGCCCGCGAGGCGGCGGTGGGCTCCAATCAGGTCGCACTGTCGAGCAAGGAGCTTTCGCAACTCGCCGATCAACTCACTGCCCGCGTGAGCTTTTTCAAGGTCTGAATCGGGCTGGGCGTGCCGGGATGACGTGGGGTCCCGGTACGTCGGACCGTCTCGGAAAAGAATTTACGACGGGGCCGAATAACTTTCTTCGCCGGGGTGTTTACGGTTCGACACTTTCGGGGATTCCACATGAACAGCACGACTTCACGCCTGCACAGCCTTTCCGCTCACCGCTACGACCGCATCACTCGCCTTTTTCACTGGCTGACCGCCGCCATTGTCATTTTTCTGTTCGCCAGCGCCCACATCTGGGCGTTTCTCGCCAAAGGCACGGACCTGCGCAAAGGGCTACAGTCAGTGCATATTTCCCTGGGCATCGCCTTTGCCGGGCTGATCGTCGCGCGCATCGTGTGGCGCGTGTTTGGCGGCAATCGTCCGAAACACGACACCCACCCCGCCGCCCATCTGGCCGCCACCCTCGGGCACGGCGTGCTGTACCTGCTGTTGCTGGCGCAGATCTCGCTGGGTTTTCTGTTTCGCTGGGCGCAGGGTGAGCCGTTCACGTTCTTTGGCCTGTTTCCGATCCCGGCGCCGTTCGCCATCGATCACGGGCTGCGGAGCACCCTGGGCGGCCTGCATGACAACGTTGCCTGGGCGATCATCTTTTTGGCAGGGGTGCATGCCGCCGCTGCGTTGTGGCATCACTACATCATCGGCGACAGCACCTTGAAACGCATGTTGCCGATGCCTCGCGGGGATCTGCGCGGCTGATCCTTCGCTGACCGGGCCTGCACCCGGTGGTTGTGGTGTTCGGCAGGGCCGAACGCGTATTCGATCCCATCATTTACGGAGCATGAGAACCATGAACAAACACTCGGCACATGCCACGCCCTCCCGTCCCTCCCTGTTGCTGGGGGCCTGCGTGGCCCTGGCGCTGTTCGCCGGTCAGGCCCACGCCTCGGGCGACGAATCCGCCCCGCCCAAGCCCAACTGCCCGAAAGGCCAGGTCTGGGACAGCAAATCCGGCAAATGCGTGATGCAGACCAGCAAGGCCACCTCGGACGCCGACCGCACCGATTATGCCTACCGCCTCGCCAAAGACGGCCGCTACGAAGAAGCGCTGTCGCTGCTCGACACCCTGCAAAACCCCAACACCGCCAAGGCGCTGAACTATCGCGGCTACGCCACCCGCAAATTGGGCCGGACCGATGAAGGCATCGGCTACTACCTGAAATCCGTGGCCCTGGACCCCAACTATGCGCAGGTGCGGGAGTACCTGGGCGAGGCGTACGTGATCAAGGGCCGCGTCGATCTCGCCCAAGAACAGTTGGTGAAGATCAAGGCGCTGTGCAGCACCACCTGTGAAGAGTACGAAGACCTGGCCGACGCCATTGCCGCTGCGCCGCAGACCTGAGTTCGCGTCAGTGAATGATGAGCGACAGGCCGGGAGGCCATCATAGGCAGAGACGCTGAGTTTCGCCGGGAGCTGGGCCTTCTGTTGCCAAGGTTGTGGCGATACGGCTGGGTGCTGTCTCGACAAAGGCACCTGGCCGATGATCTGGTGCAAGCCACCTGTGTCCGGGCGCTGGAGCGTGCCGCGCAGTTCGCGGCGGGCACCCGTCTGGACCGTTGGCTGTTGGCGATCATGCATTCGATCTGGCTCAACGAACTGCGCTCGCAGCGGGTTCGTCAGGGCCAGGGTTTCGTCGATGCCGAGCAGGAACTGTCCTTTGACGGGGAAAGCCAGGCGCAGAAAGAGGTCCTCGCCGCCCAAGTGATCAAACGCGTCAACGCGCTGCCGGAAGCCCAACGCGAAACGGTCTTTCTGACCTATGTCGAAGGACTTTCGTACAAGGAGACTGCCGACATCCTGCAAATTCCCGTGGGCACCGTCATGAGCCGATTGGCGGCCGCGCGCCTGAAATTGGCTGAAACCGCACCACCCGCCATGTCGAGCCCTTCGACAGGAGAACGGCGATGACCCACGACACGACACACGCCCCCCCTTCGGACGAATGGCTGGTCGCCTGGCTGGACGACGAACTCAACCAGGAACAACGCCAGTCCATCGACGACCTCCTGCGCACCGACGCCTCGGTCGCGGCACGGCTTGAACGGCTGAAACGGTCGAACCTGCCGTTTCGCGAAGCGTTTGATTCGGTCCTGGACGATGCCCCCACCGCACGCCTGCAACGTATGCTCGACGGGTTGCCCGCAGCCCCCGCACCTCCGAAGCCAGCCCTGAGCCGTCGCGGTTTCCTGGCCATGGCCGCGACGTTCGTTGTCGCCGGAATCGCCGCAGACCGCCTGTTCATGGGGGTGCAAAACTCTAAATCCGGCGGCGGATGGCGCGGTTCGGTGGCCGAATACATGGCGTTGTACACCCCGCAAACCCTCGACAATCTGACCGCCGACCGCTCATCCCATGTCGCCCAGTTGAGTTCGGTGGGTCAGCAGCTCGGCGTGGCGCTGAGCCCCGACGTGGTGGCCTTACCGGGCGCGGAATTCCGGAGGGCGCAAATCCTCGATTACGACGGCGTGCTCATCGGCCAATTGACCTACCTCGACGCCCGGCACGGCCCCTTGGCGTTGTGCATCAATCAGGCACGCACCGGCGGCGAAACCCTTGGCCGGGAACAACGCCTGGGACTCAACGTGGTGTACTGGTCCAATACCCGGCAGGACTTCATGCTGGTGGGCAAAAACCCGTTCGAAGACCTGGAAATCATGGCCCGCAGCGTTCAGAAACGCCTCCCGGTCTGATGCGCCGTTCAGGGGTTTAACTGGAGTCGAGAGGCGGTTTCTGGTCTAGTAGCGCTCGCATTGACCGGAATCGACACGGCATCGGCTCCAGACCGGCCTGTCGCTGCAACACGCTTTCACGAATTCGAAGGAACCCTTGATGTCTGCCCACCGCTTGAAACTCGCCCTCGCTTGCCTGCCGCTGCTCGCCTCCCTGATCGCCACGCCGGCCTTCGCCCATGCGCACCTGGAGAGCCAGCTGCCTGCCGCCGACAGCGAAGTCACCACGCCCAAGGAACTGCGCCTGAATTTCTCAGAAGGCGTCGAAGAAAAATTCACCAAAGTCGCGATCAGCCTCGACGGTCCGGGGGAAACCACCGAAATCATCCAGACCCAGAGCGTCACCACCGACCCCGCCGATAAGAAAGTGCTGATCGTGGTCCCGGCAGTCCCGCTGGCGCCTGGCAAATACAAGGTCGAATGGCATGCGGTGTCGGTCGATACGCACAAAAGCGAAGGCGTTTATCGCTTTCAGGTGACGCCATAACGCCATGCAAGAAGGGTTGATCCTGTGCCGGTTCGTGCACTTCGGCGCAGTCTTGCTGCTGTTCGGTTCGGGCCTGTTTCGCAGTGTGCTGTTCACTTCGAACCTGACGGCGTTCGTAACACGTCCCGACAGCCGCCGACTTGACCGCCAGCTCGCGTGGCTGACCGGCGTGGCGCTGCTGAGCGCGCTGGGCTGGCTGATGCTGACCGCCGGGAGCATGGCCGGTGACTGGCGCGAAGGGTTTGCGCCCTCCACGCTCGCACTGGTCCTGGGCCACACCTTCTTCGGTCACGTCTGGGTCGCGCATCTGGCGCTCAATCTGCTGGCATTGATCTGGGTGATCCGCCCGGGCACATCGGTGAAGTCCCGCCTCTGGATCAACGCCCTCTTGTTGCTAACGCTGGCGCCGGTGGGTCATGGCGCGATGTTCGACGGCCTGCGCGGCCAACTGCTGATCCTCAACCAGATGCTGCACCTGCTCGGCGTCGCCACCTGGCTGGGCGGCCTGCTGATGCTGGCCGTTCTGATCAGATCCGCGGATCCGATGGACCTGCGTGCCGTGCTGCTGCGCTTCAGCGGCATCGGTTACGGGCTGGTGGCGATGATCATCGTCACAGGGCTGGTCAACGTGCGCGCCCTGAGTGGCGGATGGTGGCCAGACCCGGCGCTTTCGGGGTTCGGCGCAGTGCTGGGGATCAAAGTGGCGCTGGTGCTGTGCATGCTGGTGCTGGCAGCCGTGAATCGAAGCCTGGCGCGCGCCCACGTCTTGCGACTTCCTGTCTTGAGGGCCAGTGTACTGCTCGAATGCCTGTTGGGTGGGGCCGCGCTGGCGGCCGTGTCGTTGCTGGGCACCCTGCCGCCCATGCCAAGCTGAATTTGACCGCAAGACTCGGGGTTCCCGACCTTGGCGCGAGCAGTAGTCTTGAGGCTCAACAGTTATTTTCAGAGGTAACGGGCCATGGGCCAGGGCAAGTTGCAACGGTCTGCACAACACATCGAAGACGACCCGCGCTGGGCGGCGGTGGTGGCCCGTGACCCGGCTGCCGACGCGCAGTTCGTCTACGCCGTCCGCACGACCGGCATTTACTGCCGCCCCAGCAGCGTGTCGCGCCTGCCGCGTCCGGAAAACGTGATTTTCTTCGACTGCGCGGCGCAAGCCGAAGCCGCCGGTTACCGCCCCAGCAAACGGGCCGCTGCCGATCAGACCCACCTGGCCGAGCAGCACGCCGGGATCGTCGCCAACGCGTGCCGACACATCGCCGAGGCGGAACAGCCCCCCAGCCTCAACGCCCTCGCCGCACTCTCGGGCATGAGCCCCTGGCATTTTCACCGCGTGTTCAAGGCTGTCACGGGCGTCACCCCTAAGGCGTGGGCCAGCGCACACCGCGCAGAGCGCGTGCGCCATCGACTGAGCGACACCCAGACCATCACCCAGGCGATGTACGACGCAGGGTTCAACTCCAATAGCCGCTTCTACGAAGCCAGCGAAACCCTGCTCGGCATGACGCCGACGGACTACCGCAAGGGCGGCACCAACGCCGACATTCATTTTGCGGTGGGGGAATGCTTCCTTGGCTCGATTCTGGTCGCTCAGAGCCAACGCGGCGTGTGCGCAATCCTGCTCGGCGACGATCCGGACCAACTCGTCCGCGATCTGCAAGATCAGTTTCACAACGCCACGCTGATTGGCGGCGACGGCGGATTCGAGCAGCTGGTGGCTCAGGTCGTCGGCTTCGTCGAAGCCCCCGGCCTGGGTCTGGATTTACCCCTGGATTTGCAAGGCACGGCGTTTCAGCAACGGGTCTGGCAGGCGCTGAAACACATCCCGCCGGGCACCACCGCCAGCTACGCAGACATTGCCAAACGCATCGGCGCGCCCCGCTCGTTCCGCGCCGTCGCGCAGGCGTGTGGCGCTAACCCCTTGGCAGTGGCCATCCCCTGTCATCGGGTGGTGCGCAGCGACGGCGGGCTGTCCGGATATCGCTGGGGCGCGGAGCGCAAGCGCCAGTTGCTCGACCACGAAGCACAGGCAAACCCGTGTAACAGCTTGGCGCTTGAGAAACCCTGACAGGGGCGTAACGTCCTGCGTCGGACATCTGATGAAGGAGCATGGACGTGCCTGCCATTTTTCAAGCGTCGACTCACGCGGCTTCGCCCGCTTTCTGGCTGATCGCCGATCAGCTCAGCACCCGCAATGAAACAGAACGACTCGCCTACATCCGCACCGGTTTTCCGCCGGGGTGGGTCAAGACCGTACGCAACGCATTTCAATTGAGCAACAGCCAGCTGGAAGCCCTGCTCAACGCCTCGATTTCGACACTGGAACGTCGGCAGCGGCAACGACGGCCACTGGATCTGGTCGGTTCCGAACGGCTGGACCGGGTCGCTTCGCTGGCCATGCGCGCCGCCGAGGTGTTCGAGGATCAAGACATAGCACGGCGCTGGATGATGACCGTTAATCGCGCCCTCAACGACCAGACCCCGCTCACTTTGTGCGAAACCGAAATCGGCGCGGGCCAGGTTCGCCGCGCGTTGGCGGCCCTGGAACATGGCGGGGTGGTGTGATGCACGCCTGGAGAATCAGCAAGGCCGACGACATCACTGGCCTTTCCGGCGCAGGCGCCGCCGTGTACGGCGGTCGCTGGAATCCGCCGGACGTACCCGCCGTGTACCTGGGCCTGAGTCCGTCCGGCTGCGCGCTCGACCCGGTGATCCTCGCCGGGCACGTTCCTCAACTGCGTTTCAAGCTCATGCACCTCGAATTACCGCCCGCCCCCGAACTGTATGAAACGACCGCCGTCGACCAATTGCCGATGGGCTGGGACAACTTCCCCGCTGACCGGCCCAGCATGGATTACGGCGGTGAATGGCTCGAACGCAATGACCAGTTGGGATTGATCCTGCCGTCAGCCGCCATGGAGGAAATACGGCTGGTGCTGATCAATCCGAAACACCCGGCCTGCAGCCTAATCAAGGTGCTGCAAGTCACCGACTTTTTCTACGGCAAATCGGGCACCCGCACTGCGGCTTAGCGCCCGGTGTCGACGACCACCCGCCCACGCACCTGCCCATCCATCAGCCGATGGGCAGTGGCGACCACCTCACTCAAGCCGATTTCGTGGCTGATCAGCGCCAGCGCCTTCGGGTCCAGGTCGGTCGCCAGTCGTGTCCATGCGTCGATACGGTCCTGACGCGGACGCATGACGCTGTCGATGCCCGCGAGCGTGACACCGCGCAAGATGAAAGGCGCCACCGAGGCGGGAAAGTCCATGCCTTGGGCCAGCCCGCAGGCGGCGACCGTGCCCCAATAACGGGTGCTGGCGCAGACATTGGCCAAGGTGTGACTGCCCACCGAATCGATGGCGCCTGCCCAGCGCTCTTTGGCCAGCGGGCGTCCGGGCTCGGACAGGGTGGCGCGGTCGATGATTTCCGCCGCGCCCAGTTGCTTCAGGTATTCCGCTTCGGAGGCCCGCCCGGTGGACGCCACCACGCGATAACCGAGTTTCGCCAGCAAGGCAATCGAGAAGCTGCCGACGCCGCCATTGGCGCCGGTGACCAGCACGTCGCCCTTGTCCGGGGTCACGCCGTTCTTCTCCAGCGCCATCACCGCCAGCATGGCTGTGTAACCTGCTGTGCCGATGGCCATCGCTTGGGCGGGGGTGAACGCTGCATTCAGCGGGATCAGCCATTTACCTTGAACCCGCGCCACCTGCGCCAGCCCACCCCAGTGCCCTTCGCCTACACCCCAACCGTTGAGTACGACTGCATCGCCTGACTTGAAATCCGGATCGCTGCTGTCTTCGACAATGCCCGCCAGATCAACGCCCGGCACCATCGGAAACTGACGGACAATCGGCCCCTTGCCGGTGATCGCCAAGGCATCCTTGTAGTTGAGTGTGCTGTGGGACACCCGCACGGTGACGTCACCTGCGGGCAACTGCGACTCATCGATAGACGCCAGTTTGACGTGATAACCGCTGTCGTCTTTATCAATCAAAATCCCATTGAACATGCTCTTCTCCCGTATAGACCGATCGTCTATAAATAGAGCCGAAGAAATCAGCGTGGCAGCCCACGCAGAAATCCGGCGATGAATGTATTGAGGGGGGTGTCGCTCTGAACGAGCCGTGCGCGCAACACGGCGCCTTCCCAACCGATCCAGAAATACGCGGCCAGCTCGCCACAATCCGCACGCCCTGGCAGTTCTCCAACGGCCTTTGCCGCATCGAAGCAAGCACACAAGCGCCGTTGCCAGTCGAGGAACGTCTGCTCCAGCGCGTCGCGAAATCCTTCCGGCAGCACGCTGACTTCCTGGCCCATGTTGCCCACGAGGCAGCCGCGCCTGAAATCATAGCGGGCCATGCTCGCCTTGGAGTGCTGTACGAAACCGGCCAGGCGTTCCAGCGGCGACAGCGACTCATCCAGCAACCAGCGGTCCAGGCGCCTTGCGAAATAGCCTGCATAACTGTCCAGCACAGCGAGCCCGAACGCCTCTTTACTGGCGAAGTAATGGTAGAACGAGCCCTTGGGCACGCCCACGCGTTTGAGGATGCCGTCGATGCCTGTGGCCATGAAGCCCTGCTCGGTCAGCACTTCCACGCCGCAGCGAATAAGGGCTTCACGGGTGTCGAAGTCATCGGGGCGGGCCACTTTCGGAGGACGCCCTGGGCGTCGGGGCTTTGCGTTCAGATCAGTCATGGGGTGCCATATTAGACCGACCGTCTAATAAATCAACCGAAACCGAACAACGCAATCTGGCTTCCTTGCCACGCGCTATCGCTATATATTCCGCTGCATAGCGTTTGGCCGGTATGACCCGGGCCTGCGCTCACTCACATAAAAACCATCATGGAGCTGCTTCATGCCCGCAACGTCCCTCCGCGTCACCCTGAAATCCCTGGCCCTCGCCGTCGCGGCCCTGTCCGCAAGCGGTGCGTTCGCTGATGAAGTGCAAGTCGCCGTCGCAGCCAACTTCACCGCCCCGATCCAGGCCATCGCCAAGGATTTCGAAAAGGACACCGGCCATAAACTGGTCGCATCGTTTGGCGCCACGGGTCAGTTCTACACGCAGATCAAAAACGGCGCGCCTTTCGAAGTGTTCCTCGCCGCCGACGACACCACCCCGGCCAAACTGGAAAGCGAAAACGAAATCGTCAAAGGCTCGCGCTTCACCTATGCCGTCGGCACGCTGGCCCTGTGGTCGGCCAAAGAAGGTTATGTCGATGACAAGGGCGAAGTGCTGAGAAAGAACGCGTACCAGCACCTCTCCATCGCCAACCCGAAAGCGGCGCCTTATGGCCTGGCTGCCACTCAGGTGCTGGAAAAGGAAGGCCTGACTGAAGCGACCAAGGCCAAGATCGTCGAGGGCCAGAGCATCGCCCAAGCGTTCCAGTTCGTGCAGACCGGCAACGCCGAGCTGGGTTTCGTCGCGCTGTCCCAAGTGTATAAAGACGGCAAATTGACCAGCGGCTCCGCGTGGATCGTACCGGCCAACCTGCATGAGCCGATCAAACAGGACGCGGTCATCCTCAACAAAGGCAAGGACAGCGCCGCCGCCAAGGCCCTGATGGACTACCTGAAAGGTCCAAAAGCAGCTGCCGTCATCAAATCCTACGGGTATCAGCTGTAAATGCCGCTGGGCAGTGCCGACCTCGCGGCGATCTGGCTGACGCTGAAGCTGGCGTCGTTGACCACCGTGATTCTGCTGATCGTCGGCACCCCCATCGCGTTGTGGCTCGCCCGGACGCGTTCATGGCTCAAGGGCCCGGTGGGGGCTATCGTCGCCTTGCCGTTGGTGCTGCCGCCCACGGTCATCGGCTTCTACCTTTTATTGCTGCTGGGGCCGAATGGCGCGTTTGGACAATTCACCCAAAACCTTGGCTTGGGCACGCTGACGTTCAGTTTCAGCGGCCTGGTACTTGGTTCGGTGCTGTATTCAATGCCCTTCGTGGTTCAGCCGCTGCAGAATGCGTTCGTGGCGATCGGCCCGCGCCCGCTTGAAGTCGCCGCCACCCTGCGTGCCACCCCGTGGGACACCTTCTTTTCCGTCGTCCTGCCCCTGGCTCGCCCCGGCTTCATCACCGGTGCCATCCTCGGCTTCGCCCACACCGTGGGTGAGTTCGGCGTGGTGCTGATGATCGGCGGCAACATCCCCGAAAAAACTCGCGTGGTCTCGACGCAAATCTACAACCACGTCGAGTCCATGGAGTACGCGCAGGCCCATTGGCTCGCGGGCTCCATGCTGGTGTTCTCTTTCCTGGTTCTGTTGGCCCTTTACTCCAGCGGCAAGACCAAAGCGACCTGGAGCTGATCCGTCATGACCTCGACCATCGACGTCCGCCTGAACGTGGACTTCCCCGACTTCACTGTGAACGTCGATCTGTCCCTGCCAGGACGCGGCGTCACGGCGCTGTACGGCCATTCCGGCTCCGGCAAGACGACCTGCCTGCGCTGCATCGCGGGGCTGGAAAAAGCCTCGACCGGCTTCATCTCGATCAACGGCGAGGTGTGGCAGGACAGCGCCAACGGCGTCTTCCTCCCGCCGCACAAACGCTCGCTGGGCTACGTGTTCCAGGAAGCCAGCCTGTTCCCGCACCTTACCGTCCGGGGCAATCTGGAATTCGGCCTCAAACGCATTCCGGCCCGGGAACGTCATGTGAATCTGGAACAGGCGACCACCCTGCTCGGCATCGATCACCTGCTCGCCCGTCAACCGGACAAGCTGTCCGGTGGCGAACGGCAACGAGTCGGTATCGCCCGGGCCCTGCTGACCAGCCCTCGCCTGCTGCTGCTCGATGAACCGCTCGCTGCGCTGGACGCCCGGCGCAAGGGCGAAATCCTGCCATATCTGGAACGCCTGCACGACGAGCTGGACATTCCGATGCTGTACGTCAGCCACTCGCAGGACGAAGTCGCTCGACTGGCCGATCATCTAGTGCTGCTCAGCGGTGGCCAGGCGCTGGCCAGCGGTCCCATTGCTGAAACCCTGGCGCGACTCGACCTGCCACTGGCCATGGGCGATGACGCGGGCGTGGTCATCGAGGGTGCCGTAGTCGCCTACGATGCCGCCTACGACCTGGTCACCGTCCGCCTTCCCCGTAGCGATCTCACGATCCGCGTCGCCCATTCCGTGCTGGAAATGAGCAAGCCCCTGCGCCTCAAGGTGCAAGCGCGGGATGTCAGTCTGACCCTGCAAGCCGACGACCAGACCAGCATCCTCAATCGTCTGCCGGTCACCGTCATCAGCGAAGTGCCTGCCGACAACACGGCCCACGTGCTGGTCCGTCTGGACGCGTCGGGCACGCCGCTGCTGGCGCGCATCACGCGTTATTCGCGGGATCAGTTGCACCTGCACACGGGCCAGACGCTCTGGGCGCAGATCAAGTCGGTGGCCCTGCTGGCTTGAGCTGCGCCTGAGCCGTGCGCTGATCGCCGAAGCAAATAATCGGCACGACTGTGCAGTGGGAAGGTCAATGCAAAGACCAGCCCTCAGGATTGCCCTTCATGTCGGACGCCCTTACCCGCGAAGACCTTCCCAAAGACCTGCATTATGTCGATGACAGCCAGCCGGGCTTCACGCGCAAGATCCTGCGCGGCAAATTCGCCTATTTCGATACCGACGGCGAACGCATTCGCGACGAGGCGGAAATCAAGCGCATCAACGCGCTGGTGATCCCGCCCGCGTACGCCGACGTGTGGATCTGCGCAGACCCGCGAGGCCATCTACAAGCCACCGGCAAAGACGCCCGAGGCCGCAAGCAATACCGCTATCACCCTCGTTGGCGCGAGATTCGCGACGAGAACAAGTACGCGCGCATGATTGCGTTCGGCAAGGCATTGCCCAAGGTGCGCAAGCAACTGGAGGCGCAACTGGCCGCCCCCGGCATGGGCCGCGAAAAAGTCATGGCGGCGGTGGTGTCGCTGCTGGACCAGACCCTGATCCGCATCGGCAACAGCCAATACGCCCGGGACAACAAGTCCTACGGGCTGACCACACTGCGCAACAAACACGTGGATGTTCATGGCAGCAAAATCCTGTTCCAGTTTCGCGGCAAAAGCGGCGTCGAACACGAGGTCAGCGTCACCGACCGACGCCTGGCGAACATCATCAAGCGCTGCATGGAGTTACCGGGGCAGAACCTTTTTCAGTACCTGGACGAAGACGGCCAGCGCCACACCGTCAGTTCGTCGGACATCAATCACTACCTCCACGACCTGACCGGCGCCGACTTCACGGCCAAGGACTACCGCACCTGGGCCGGCAGCGCCATGGCACTGACCACCCTGCGCAAACTGGACTGGGAGCCCGAGGCTGACGCGAAGAAACACATCGTCGCGATGGTCAAGGAAGTCGCCCGGCTGCTCGGCAACACCCCAGCGGTGTGCCGAAAATGCTACATCCACCCCGCCGTGCTGGAGGCCTTTGTCGTGGGCGAACTCGCCAAGCTGCCTCGTTCGCGTCAGCGCCAGGGTTTACGACTTGAAGAAGCCGCATTGGCCGGATTTCTCAAAGGCTTGCAGGCTGCCGAAGCCCTGCGTGACGTCACAGGAGACAAACCATGACCGCCCATACCCCCGGCGAAAAAATCAACGACCCTGACGCCAAACCCGCCGATGTGGCGGATGATCGCGACCGCACCCAGGAAACCCGCAAAGAGCAGCCCTTGACCGGAGGCGAGCACGACGACGCAGGCCATACCCCCAAAGTCCCTGATGCCCGGTAAGCTCTGCACCCAGACCGATTCGAATCACGCCAAGGCCCGCCCATGACCACAGCGCCACACCCTCCGCAAGACGCCGACACCCAATCCCCTGTTTCCTTCAAAGTCGCGCCGGATCAACCCGGCTTTGTCAGGGTGCGCGGCGCGCGTGAACATAACCTCAAGGACGTAGATGTGGACATCCCGAGGGATGCCTTGGTGGTGTTCACGGGGGTGTCGGGTTCGGGCAAATCCTCCTTGGCATTCTCGACGCTCTACGCGGAAGCCCAGCGCCGGTATTTCGAATCGGTCGCGCCCTATGCTCGCCGCCTGATCGACCAGGTTGGCGTACCCAACGTCGATTCCATCGAGGGCCTGCCGCCCGCCGTCGCCCTGCAACAGCAGCGGGGCACGCCCAGCACACGCTCGTCGGTGGGCAGCGTTACTACTTTGTCGAGCCTGATTCGCATGCTGTACTCGCGGGCCGGCCACTACCCGGACGGCCAGCCCATGCTGTACGCCGAGGACTTCTCGCCCAATCTGCCCCAAGGCGCCTGCCCCGAATGCCATGGTTTGGGCCGCGTGTATGAAGTGTCGGAAGCGCTGATGGTCCCGGACGACTCGCTGACCATCCGCCAGCGCGCCGTCGCCTCTTGGCCGCTCGCATGGCAAGGGCAAAATCAGCGCGACATCCTCGTGACCCTGGGCTATGACGTCGACATCCCTTGGCGCGACCTGCCGAAAAAACAGCGGGATTGGATTCTGTTTACTGAAGAGCAGCCAACCGCACCGGTGTACGCCGGGCTCACCCCGGAAGAAACCCGCGTCGCCGTCAAACGCAAGCTGGAGCCAAGCTATCAGGGCACGTTTATCGGCGCCCGACGCTACGTGCTGCACACCTTCACCCACTCCCAAAGCGCGCTGATGAAGAAACGCGTGTCGCAGTTCATGCGCGGCAGCCCGTGCCCACTCTGCGACGGCAAGCGCCTGAAACGTGAAGCCCTGTCGGTGACCTTCTCCGGTCTGGACATCGGCGAGCTGTCGCAGATGCCGCTCCTGCGCCTGGCCAACGTGTTGAAGCCGGTAGCTGATGGGTCGACCAAGGCCGACATGTCTATCGAAAAACGCCTTGCCGCCCAGCGCATCGCCCAAGACTTGCTGGCTCGCGTAACGACCCTCACCGACCTCGGCCTCGGTTATCTGGCACTGGAACGCAGCACGCCGACCCTGTCGTCCGGCGAACTGCAACGCCTGCGCCTCGCCACGCAACTCGGTTCGCAGCTGTTTGGTGTCATTTACGTGCTGGACGAACCGTCCGCTGGTCTGCATCCCGCCGACAGTGAAGCCCTGTTCGCCGCGTTGCAGCAGCTCAAAGCGTCGGGCAACTCACTGTTCGTGGTCGAACACGACCTGGAAACCATGCGCCGCGCAGACTGGCTGATCGATGTCGGCCCTGCGGCGGGCGAACAGGGCGGACGCGTACTGTACAGCGGTCCTCCCGAAGGGCTTGCGCAGATCGAGGCGTCTCGCACTCGTCAGCACCTGTTCGCGGAGCACAACGATTTGCGCATCGAGCGCCGCACACCCTCAGGCTGGCTGCGCCTCGAAGGCATCACCCGCAACAACCTCGACAACCTGAACGCAGAGTTTCCGCTGGGGTGCTTCACGGCCGTGACCGGCATTTCCGGCTCCGGCAAATCAAGCCTGGTCAGTCAGGCATTGCTGGAACTGGTGGGCGCCGATCTGGGTCGTCCCACCGCCGCAGGCGATCAGGACGAGCCGAGCCTCGAAGACGACGCCCCGCAATTCACCGGCGGGCGCATCGCCAGCGGGCTGGAAACGATCAAGCGCCTGGTGCAAGTGGACCAGAAACCCATCGGCCGCACCCCGCGCTCGAACCTCGCGACCTACACGGGACTGTTCGACAACGTGCGCAAACTGTTCGCCGCCACCGAGGACGCCAAAACAGCCGGCTACGATGCAGGACAATTCTCCTTCAACGTCGCCAAAGGCCGCTGCGATGTGTGCGAAGGTGAAGGCTTCGTCAGCGTCGAATTGCTGTTCATGCCAAGCGTCTACGCACCCTGCCCGACCTGCCACGGCGCCCGCTATAACCCGCAAACACTGGCCGTTAAATGGCAAGGCCTCAGCATCGCTGAAGTGCTGCAACTGAACGTCGATCAGGCCGTTGAAGTGTTCGCCGAACAACTCACCGTCCTTCGCTCATTAACCGTGCTACGGGACATCGGCCTCGGCTACCTGCGTCTCGGCCAACCCGCCACCGAACTCTCCGGAGGCGAGGCCCAACGCATCAAACTCGCCACAGAACTGCAACGCAACGCCCGTGGCGCCACCCTCTACGTCCTCGACGAACCCACCACCGGCCTGCACCCCAGCGACGTCGACCGCCTTCTCGTTCAACTGAACGCACTGGTCGACAACGGCCACACCGTCATCGTCGTCGAACACGAAATGCGCGTCGTGGCCCAGAGCGACTGGGTCATCGACATTGGGCCTGGTGCAGGTGATCGAGGCGGAAAAATCGTGGCCAGCGGTACGCCGGAGAAAGTCGCCAAAGCGAAGGCAAGCCGGACCGCGCCGTTTTTGAGGAAGGTGTTAACAGGGTTCTAACTTCACCTTGATCGAAGACAAGGCCGCGAGCAGACTACGCCCTCCCAACAAGGACGAATCTATGAAAACAGGACTCGTGATACTGCTGGCTGGCCTGATCGGTGGATGTGCGAACTACACCGACCGGGGAACTGGCGAGGGTGGGAGGGAAACAGGCAAAAACGGCTACACCGTCCGGTGCGACGCCTCACCGCCGAATCAGCCAGGCTGCTATTCGCCACCGCCGTCATGGTCGTGGGGCTTTCTGGACAGGGTCAAATTCGGAATTGGCGCGAAGTAAGGCGAGGCAATCTCGAAAAGGGTGCTCAAGTGGTGCTCTCACTACCCTGATCAAAGGAATGACCATGGCACTCGATTGGCACTCAGCCCCCCTCACCCGGGCCACAGCGCTAGACAAACACTACCGCAACACCCAGAACGTTCGGCGCTTCCTCATTTCGCAATGTGGAGAGGCGTTCAAATTCGATCGAGCATTCATGGCTTGGATAAAAGAACAATCCTCGCTGACGCTGGGCGACGTGGCGGATGAATGGTTGCGGCGGAATGCGTAAGCGGAAGATTTTCGGAACCGGTTGGCGGCCCACTACAAAGCCACGCACGAGTGTCACATCACGGTGGCGCTACTTAGTAAGGATTAACGAATGCTGCAAGAACGAATCGCTGCACTGCGCCTCTCGAAACCCCTGCAAGGGGAAATCGATGACCTGGTGCGCGCACTTAACGCGGCGGATGGGAAAGAATCGGTCGAACGCGAGGGGGAAATGCAGATCGCGTTCATTCTCGCGCTGGAGAAAACGAAGAAAATGCGCCCAGCGGACATTGAGGCGCTCTACATGATGTTCGACGACGCGGTGCAGGAACGGCTGGCCAATCTGTAGGTTTCGCAGTGTCCGCTACGCGGTATTGAAATGGATGCCGGAGCGACGCTACAGCGCGTGGCCGAGGACGCAAAAGCACGAAACCACATTGAGGGGTGAGTTGCGGAAAATGCGGGTTTTCAGAGCGCTAGAACGACTCAGGCGCTTCGGAAGATTCCGTAAGCGCCTGATCTATATGGTGCCCCGAGCCGGAGTCGAACCGGCACATCCTTTCGGACGACGGATTTTAAGTCCGGTGTGTCTACCAATTTCACCATCAGGGCGGTGTTGCAGTTTCCAGTCCGACCGCGGCCTTTGGAAGCAGGCAGGCCGACAAGAGGTGGGAATATATACATCCCTACCCTGTGAAGCAAGCGCGAAGCGTTGCAAAAGGCGTGAAAAATGTAACTGTGGGCTCTGTGAAAAATCTCGATAAATCATGGGCCTGCGACATTCGCATCACAGATATTGCGAACATCAGGGCGATACGACCGTCCTCTTTACGGGTCGCTGCGGTGGCAACGCTGATGATGCTCCGTTTGCCACGCACCTCTAATCATCATGAAGCCCGCAGCTGCGGGCTTCTTGGTTTTTACTATCTAAGCGAAAGCATCATGGTCATCGGAGAAAGGTCTGGGCACGGAATAAACCCAGCGTGCTTGGCATAGTAAGCCGCGAGCCTTTCGTTCAACGGATGCACGATGATTGCCACGGATCCGATGACTTCGGAGGCGATTATGCAACGCTCAATCGCGTCAGCCAGCAATCCAAGCGATAGACCCCGCCCGCTAGCCTTAGCGGTGACCCCCATGCGCCCCAGAACGGTTACAGGCAACGGGTCGGGCGCATTACGTCTGAGCTTCGCCGTCGCGCCGTGCCGCCGATCTACGGCGCTGTTAGATAACGTGTAGTAGCCCGCGATAACATTCGTGTCTTTGAAGCAAACGACATAAACCACCGCATGTTTTGCCTGCTGTGCCTTTAAAGCCTTGTTGCGTATGTAGTCGTCGATTGAATTTTCACCGGATTCAAATTCATTGGCTACGTGACGCACCTCCAGCTTTTCCGGAGGACTCAGCTCCAAGGTTTCGGCTTTGCAAGCAGTTTCCTGACGCATTCGTTATTCCCTAATGAATTGTCGTTGAGCGCCTGCTCAAATCGGTCAAAGGCTTCATCACTCAACAAGAACAGTCTGCGATCCAAAAGCACTTCTTCGGCGCGTTTGCACGCAGCCTCAAGGATGAAGCTGGTCCGGTCTGTTCCAAGTATCTCGACAGCGGCGTCAATCAAGCTGCGTTTTTTGGTATCGACCCGCATGTTGATCGGAACGGGTTTATCGCGTTCTAAGATTTGGTTCATGTCACGGTCCCTAAATATTGATTGCTGAGCCTTGCCCACCAGGTGGGTCCATGGCCCGAGAATGTTGGTTCGCTGTCACAAAAATAGTGCCTCCAGTCCTTGGTTTCTTCGACGGTGAGCGTACCCAATGCACCCGAGAAGCCTATCACTCTGTATAGCTAACGTATAGTCGTATATCTAATGCACTTACACAACTCAGATTGGCACGGTGGCGCGTGCGCTCTCCTGAGCGATGACTGCCTCAAACGAGGACCGAGAAGAGACAGTGCTTGGAGAATAGATCTGCGAGGCAACGAGCTTAGGTTGCGGAAACGATCTTGAAAGTTGCGGAAACTTTGGCGTTTCAAAAAGCACAAAAAAACCCGCAAGACGTTGATCTTGCGGGCTTTAAATGTGGAGGCCGAGGTCGGAATCGAACCGGCGTAAGCGGATTTGCAATCCGCGGCATAACCATTTTGCTACTCGGCCCCAAACGTCCAGCGCCCCTACAACTGACCCTGAACGCGTACAAACTGGAGCGGGAAACGAGACTCGAACTCGCGACCCCGACCTTGGCAAGGTCGTGCTCTACCAACTGAGCTATTCCCGCTTGGTGTGGGCGCCATTCTATAGATTCAAATGACCCCGTCAACCCCTTGATTTAAAAATACTTATTTTTGCTCTGTGGTAGTGCGCAGATGCGGCCACGCCGCTCTGAGGTACTGGACCATCGACCACAGGGTCAGCCCCGCCGCGACCATCAGCAACACATAACCCAACACCACCCAGAAGGTGAAAGCGGGTGGATTGGCCAGCAGAATCACTAACGCCAGCATCTGCGCGGCGGTTTTCCACTTGCCCAGATTGGACACAGCGACCTGAGCACGGGCGCCCAACTCGGCCATCCATTCGCGCAAGGCCGAGATGACGATCTCTCGCCCAATGATGACCGCCGCCGGCAAGGTCAGCCAGAAATTGGCATGGGCCTGCACCAGCAGCACCAGCGCCACGGCCACCATCAGTTTGTCCGCGACGGGGTCGAGAAACGCGCCAAATGGCGTGCTTTGCTCCAGGCGTCGGGCGAGGTAGCCGTCCAGCCAGTCGGTGGCGGCCGCCAACGCGAAAACCGAACTGGCAGCGGTATAGCTCCAGTGATAAGGCAGATAAAACAGCAGAATGAAGATCGGAATCAGCAGGACACGTAATACGGTGATCAGATTAGGGATATTCATCGGCACAACTGGCTACGAGGTGAGCGGGCATTCTACTCGCTGTGCAGGCTGGCATAAATCGACTCTGCGAGCTTTTTACTGATTCCGGGTGCCTTGGCGATTTCTTCGATGCTGGCGCGGGACAATTCCTGCAACCCACCGAAGTGCTTGAGCAAGTCGCGACGCCGCGTCGGGCCCACGCCTGCCACGCCTTCGAGGGTCGACGTGCGGCGGGTCTTGCCACGCCGGGCGCGGTGGCCGGTGATGGCGAAGCGGTGAGCTTCGTCCCGGATCTGTTGAATCAAGTGCAACGCAGGCGAATCGCCCTTCAGCGTGAATTCGTGAGCAACGTCGTTTAAATACAGGGTTTCGAAACCGGCCTTGCGGGTCGTTCCTTTTGCCACGCCGAGCAAAATGAGGTCCGGCACGGCGAGCTCATTGAGCACATCACGCGCCATGTTCAACTGGCCTTTACCACCGTCCACCAACAGGATGTCCGGGAGTTTGCCGGCACCGTCGTTGATTTTGCTGAAGCGTCGGGTCAGCGCCTGATGCATGGCGGCGTAGTCGTCGCCCGCCGTCACGCCTTCAATGTTGTAACGGCGGTAATCGGACTTGATCGGACCTTCCGGGCCGAACACCACGCAGGACGCAACCGTCGCCTCACCACTGGAATGGCTGATGTCGTAGCATTCGAGCCGCTGCGGTGGTTCATCCAGCTTGAGCACCTCGGCCAGCGCTTCGAAACGCGCCGCGACGTGCTGACGGTTTGCCAACCGCGCCGCCAATGCCTGTTCAGCGTTGGTCACGGCCAACTGCTGCCAGCGCGCCCGGGTGCCGCGCACCCGGTGGCTGATGGTGATTTCCTTGCCGCGAGAGGCATCGATGGCATCGATCAGCGCCGGGAAGTCGTCGTTGACCACGTTCACGATCACTTCGCTCGGCAACTCGCGTTCGCCGCCCCCAAGGAAATACTGGGCCAGGAACGCGGACATAACCTCCCCGACCTCCTCCTCGATCCCGACCTGAGGAAAGAAATTCTTGCTGCCCAACACGCGACCGGCACGGACGCTGATGAGATGAACACAGGCGCCGCCAGGGTTGACGAAAGCCGCGACCACGTCGACGTCGCCACTTCCGCCTTCCATGCTTTGCTGGTCCTGAACCCGCCGCAGCAGGCCGATCTGATCACGCAATTCGGCGGCCTGC
Organism: Pseudomonas sp. NPDC088368; assembly: GCF_044753445.1. NCBI lineage: Bacteria > Pseudomonadati > Pseudomonadota > Gammaproteobacteria > Pseudomonadales > Pseudomonadaceae > Pseudomonas > Pseudomonas sp. NPDC088368. Next base: position 561,312 of record NZ_JBIVNG010000002.1, on the reverse strand, counting down.
TCGAAATTCAGCGCCATCGCTGCCTTTTCCATGAGCATGTTCAACTCATCGGTCAACGCATTGCTGCGCCCTTCCAGAAACATCACCGAGTGACGTACGTCCTCGGCATACACCTGAGGTTCGACGAAATTCACGCACGGCGCTTTGCAGCGTTTGATCTGGTATTGCAGGCACGGACGGGTGCGGTTTTTGTAGAAGCTGTCCTCGCACTGACGCACGTGAAAGGTCTTTTGCAGGATGCTCAGGCTTTCGCGAATAGCCCCGGCGCTCGGATACGGTCCGAAATACCGGCCTTTGGCCTTTTTCGCCCCGCGATGAATGCTCAGACGTGGAAACTCACCGTCTGACAGGTGCACGTAAGGGTAGGATTTGTCGTCGCGCAGCAAAATATTGTAGGGCGGCCGCGATTCCTTGATCAGCGTCTGCTCCAGCAACAGTGCCTCGGTTTCGTTGGCGGTGATGGTGGTTTCGACCGACGCGATGCGCGCGACGAGTGCGCCGGTCTTCGGCGCATGGCCGGTCTTGCGGAAATAACTGGCGAGGCGTTTTTTCAGGTTTTTGGCCTTGCCGACATAAAGAAGCCGCCCGTCGATATCGAACATGCGATAGACACCGGGACGGCCACTGCAGGTGGCAAGAAACGCGCTGGGATCGAACGGTTGGGTCATTTCAGGCGCTGGCATCGACCATGCCGTGACGAACGGCCAGCAAGGCCAGCTCGACGTCGCTGCCGATCGAAAGCTTCTCGAAAATGCGATAGCGGTAGGTGTTGACGGTTTTCGGCGACAGACACAGCTTGTCGGAGATGGTTTGCACTTTCTGGCAACCGACGATCATCAGGGCAATCTGGATTTCCCGCTCGGACAGCAGGTCGAACGGCGAATTGCTGGTCTGCGGCTGGAACGATTTGAGTGCCAGTTGCTGGGCAATCTGCGGGCTGATGTAGCGCTGCCCTGCGAAGACCAGCCGAATGGCCTGAACCATTTCAGTCAGGCCCGCACCTTTAGTCATGTAGCCCGCCGCGCCCGCTTGCAGCAGACGCGTCGGAAACGGATCTTCTTCGCAGACAGTGACCGCCACGACCTTTATGTCAGGGTGACTGCGCAGCATTTTGCGCGTGGCCTCAAGGCCGCCGATACCCGGCATCTTGACGTCCATGAGGACGACGTCGGGCTTGAGCTCTCGCGCCTTCTTCAAAGACTCTTCGCCGGAGTCGGCCTGGCCGACCACCTGCAGACCGTCGATGTCGGCAAGCATGCGTGTGATACCTGTCCGAACCAGATCATGGTCATCGACAACCAGCACCCTAATCAAGCAGACACCTCACAAAAAACAATTTATGGCGATTGCCCGCCACCTTAACAAAAAGAAAGCGCATGACCTAGGACGAAGCAACGTTCGAACGGCCCTGACAGAGAATCGATAACGAGACCGACACGCTATCATCATCGGCCGGGAAACTTGCAAAAAATCTTGAGGCGCACGCTCACACGTGCAACGGAAGGTCAATCTTCTTGCGGGGCGGATTTCTTTTCAACGGCGTAGGTCGCCTTGTATTCCGCCAACGCAGTCGTCAACCGGAGAATGGCATCCTGATCTTCCTTGACCAGTGTTCTGTAGCTGCCCAGCACCCACTCTTCAACCTCACTGAGGTTTTCGATCGGCACCGGGGTGGGCGAACCGGTCAACACATAGAGCACGTCTACACCTTTGGCAGCCACTGCCGCCAGGTAATCGGCTTTCGGCGTACGGTCACCGTTTTCGTACTTTCCTTGCGCATTGGGTTCGACACCACCAATTTCGCCGAACGCTCGTTGCGACAGCCCCAAGCGCTCGCGTTCTTCCCTAAGCCGGGCACCTATTCCACTCATTTGAATGCGTAACCTTGTTGACCCCATCCTTACGAATGGTAGAATCCAGATAAATTTGTACAGACTTGAACGGTTTTGAACTATGCCCGGAATACGCACCGCAGCACAAGCCAAGGCCTGGCTCGAAGAGCAAGGCAAATCCGTTCAAGAATTTGCCCGAGAAAATTGTGTGGACGCGGCCACGACCTATCAGATTCTCTCCGGCCGAAAAAAAGGTCGACGCGGCGAGTCCCACAAGGTGGCGGTGCTGTTGGGGATGAAAATCGGGGTGATTCCGGACTCGGTTTCGCCCGCTGAACCCAAGATATGAAAAGCGCTGGGGCCAACTTCACGTCTCCAGCACATACTCCATCCAATACAGTGCAGGCTCCTCCCCCACGTGGCGATAACCGAGCCGAAGGTACAGGCCTGTCGCCGGATTATTCTTGAACACTTTCAGCCGAACCCTCGTACCCCCCCGCGCCCTGGCCAGTTGCAACACCCACACCATGACCCATTCCCCCACGCCTTCGCCGCGATAGGCTTCGATCAGTTGAATGTCGCGGATATAGAGGTAATCACTCTCCAGGGTCAGACTGAGAAAGCCGATCGCCTTGCCCGCCTGCTCCACCACATAACTCTCTCGGCTGGGCCATTCCGTGTCGAAGGCTTCGGGCTGCCAGACCAGACCGTAGTGGCTGTAATAGTCACGCATGTTGACCCGCGTCAGCTCTCGAGCGAACGCAAGCGTCTCATCGGTGGCGGGCTGCAGCTGTAACCGTTTGCCCTCGGGCGCGATGAGCGGCGTCATCTACAGCGCGACCCGGTGTGAACGGGTCTCCCACCCGCTTCCCGAACGCTGCGCAACCAATAGCCCCTCTTCCGCGTCAGGGAGGGCAGCTACTTGCTCGCCCTGTTCATCCCACAGCGCGCTGCGCCCTCCGGAATGCCAACCGCCGGTGACGCCCGCATAGTTGGCCATCAAAACAGCCATCCGATAGGTGCGGGCATGGCCGCTGAGCAACGCAGCGTCGTGTGCGTACCCGCCTTCCGAGATCAACACGCTGGCCGCGTAAATTGACGCGCCTGCCTCGGCGGCCCGCCGTGGGTGAGAGGCCTGGCTGAAATCGGCACAGATCGCCAGCCCAAAGCATTCACTCCCCAAGTTGAACGCTTCGCCGCCCGCTCCGGCCGTAAAGACCGCTTCCTCGCCACTGTGCAAATGCTGCTTGTGCTGGACGGTCATGCCGCCGTCGGGATGAAGAATGAAGGCAGCGATCGATAGGTCGTCACCGGCGGATGAACGGACTGGCGCGCCCACAACAGTGGTCATGCCCCATTCACGCGCCTTCGCCAGCAACGGTCGCAGCCGAGTATCATCCGAAGTGATAGCCATCCCCCAGGCCGATTCGGGTTCATAACCGGTCAGCGACAGTTCGGGAAACATCAAGAAACTCACCCCGAGCCCCGCCGCCTGCTCCATGAACGCGAGGTGCCGAGCGATATTGGCGGCGATATTTCCCGCGTCCGACCGGGACTGAGCGACGGCCAGCACCGCTGCACCGGGTGTTTCATTGACATGCATGGCTGTTCCTCCTGAGCGCCGTTTCTTCGATGATTGATGCGCCGGGGCATTCTACGTGAAGCGTTCGCCGCGCCCGTATACGCCAATCGTCAATGGCTGCCCGAAATCGACACGATTGAAATTTCCAATTGAATAGACGCTTAAGCCTGAAGTAAGCTCGGCGACATTCCACGGAGACGCATCATGTTGCCATCCATTCATACATCGCTTATGCGCACTGCCGACGTCTCGCGTCAGGTAGCGGGCATGACTATGTGGGATGCAACGACGATCGCCTCCCCGGCTTCTTATTTTTATGGGTATTGGTTTAGCCACTGGCGCGCCTGATACCCAACCGGCGCCCACGAATCACGGGACGCCAACCAGAGATAACTCTACCCCCGGTCGGCCTCCCGACCGGGGGTTTTGTTTTTTAGCCCCTTTGGTTTTCGCCCGTTTGAAAAACCGACTAACGCTTCGAATCGAGGAACACGACATGAACTACAGCACCTATTACCGCAACGACATCGACTTCGCCTGGCGATTTACCACCCTCCGTTCGGGACAGCCTGCCGCCTCCGATCGGTCACTGACAGGTGGCGCATCAACACTCACGGCCAGTACGGCCCTTTGTCGAACACCCCAGTAGGTCCGCGCGGGAAAATGCCCGCCGACCAGGAAGCCCGAACCATGAATTCGTCCGTCGCCGCAACACACCTGTCCGACATGCCGTCCAGCCCTGTGACCCTGATCGACAGCCACCCTGCCCCACAACGGCTGCCCAGCACCCTGGCATTGAAAAACCAGTTGCCGCTGAGCCCGGCCCTCGCCGCCCAAGTGGCTGCTCATCGCCAATCGGTACGCGCCATCCTCAACGGCGAAGACACCCGCCTGCTGGTGGTCGTCGGCCCCTGCTCCATTCACGACCCGAAATCCGCGCTGGAATACGCTGAACGCCTGGCCAACCTCGCCACCGAAGTCAGCGACCAGATGCTGCTGGTGATGCGTGCATACGTGGAAAAGCCCCGCACCACCGTGGGCTGGAAAGGCCTCGCCTACGACCCGCATCTGGATGGCAGCGACGACATGGCCGCGGGCCTGACCCTGTCCCGACATTTGATGCGCGAGATGATCAGCCTCGGCCTGCCAATTGCCACCGAGCTGCTGCAACCGATGGCCGCCGGTTACTTCGATGACCTGCTGAGCTGGGTCGCCATCGGCGCCCGCACCACCGAATCGCAGATTCACCGGGAAATGGCCAGCGGCCTGCACATGCCGGTGGGCTTCAAGAATGGCACCGACGGTGGCATCGCCGTGGCCTGTGACGCGATTCGTTCGGCCGCTCACGCCCATCGTCACTTTGGCATCGACCGCCACGGTCATCCGGCGATTATCGAGACCCAGGGCAACCCGGACACCCACATCGTGCTGCGCGGTGGCCACGCCGGTCCCAACTACCACCAGGCCAGCGTGGCCACGGTCAACGCCAGTCTGGACAAACACCGCATGGCGGCCCGGATCATGGTCGATTGCAGCCACGCCAACAGTGGCAAAGACCCGCTGCGTCAGCCCCACGTCTTCAACGACGTCCTGCAACAGCGGCTGGCAGGTGACCAAACGCTGATTGGCATGATGCTGGAGAGCCATCTTTTCGAGGGTTGCCAGCCACTGAGTGATTCAATGCGTTATGGCGTATCGGTCACTGACGGCTGCCTGGGCTGGGACGGCACGGAACAGCTGCTGCGTGACGCCGTGAACAAACTCCGTTACAGGTAAGTGATCCGTGTGGGAAAGCTGGCTCGCATTCCGCGGCTGGCTTCCCATAACCGCGTCATCATTGACAGCACGCCGTTGTCGATTTCCAGAGCGATGCCGTAGGAAATGCAGGCGATGCCCATCGGATCGGTCATCTCATCTTCAGCGCCCTGCGGCAGCCCCCTTTAATTCGAGGGTTTCGGACGCTCGCCACCAAATTTCAGCCTTGCATACCCCGCCTCAATCGCCTCAGATGGCGTTGCTCACTGATTCATTTGACTGGCTAACCTCGCTCGTCTCATCCAGCGACGGGCTGCCTGCCATGAATGACCTACGCATCACGACCAAATATCCGCTTCTCCTGATCCACGGGCTGTTCGGGTCTGATCGCATCGGTGCTTTCGACATATTTCACAGTATTGTTCCGGCATTGGAGAACGCCGGTTGCCGTGTATACGTACCCGTGTTGTCCGGCGTGTTTGAAAACGAGGCGCGCGGCGAACAGTTGCTCGATCAAATCGAGCGCTTCATGAAACGCACGGGCTACTTGAAAGCTAATCTCATCGGTCATGGGCAAGGGGCGCTGACCGCTCGTTATGCCGCAGCCATTCGCCCGGACCGGGTGGCGTCGGTGACATCGGTGTGTGGTCCGAATCACGGCTCTGAAGCCATCGACGCCCTCGCTCTCGCCATGACCCCAGGTGAGTTGCCTGAGCCTCGCTCAATCCAGATGTTGGCCGACTACGACCGCTTGCTCAGGCTCATCAACCTGGAGTCACGAGGTTCCGGAGCCTCTCTGTATTTACTGAGAGAGCTTTCAACCTATACGGTTGCGCAATTCAATCGTCGCTACCCGCAGGGGCTGCCCGCCGAATGTGGCGGCGAAGGTGCCGAACAGGTAAATGGTGTGAATTACTATTCCTGGAGCGGGTGCCTTCAAGGGGCATTGCCTGACGAAAGGCAAAACACGGTCGACGCACTACACTTGGCACTGCGCAGCCATGCACAGCTTTTCGAGCGGGAAATCGAACAGAACGACGGCCTCGTCGGCCGCTACAGCTCCCATCTGGGCAAGGTTATCCGTTCCGACTACCCGCTTGATCATCTGACTGCCATCCACCCGACAGCAGCAGGGGTGCGCAGCGGTATCGATCCCGTACAGCTTTACGTCGATCATGCAGGCTTGTTGTTTCGCAAAGGCTTGTAGTTTCCGTGACGGCTCACCCGCTCACCCTGCGAGCCGGAACTTTCTCGGGAAAAGCGTCCCTTAATCCGGTAGGCTCGTTCCTTTTTTTGACAGGAGTACTTTCAAATGGCTAAAGCCACTGCCCGCCACATCCTTGTTTCCAGCGAAGCGAAATGCAACGAACTCAAGGCAGAAATCGAAAATGGCGCTGACTTTGCCGAAGTCGCAAAAGCCAATTCCAGCTGCCCTTCCAGCCGTCAGGGCGGCGACCTGGGTTCGTTCGGTCCCGGCCAGATGGTCAAGGAATTCGACACCGTGGTCTTCAGCGCGCCGGTCAACGTCGTTCAGGGTCCAGTGAAAACCCAGTTTGGCTACCACCTGCTGGAAGTGACCAGCCGTCAGGACTGATTCTGAAGGTTGTCTCTTCAAACGGCTCGCCTTCTAAAGCGGGCCGTTTGCGTTTAATGCCCTCAAAAAAAGATTCTTGCCTATTCCGGCAAAGAAATTGCTTCGTTTTGTCTGGTTCACGGTGGTGCACAGGCTTGAGCCCCGGCCGCCCGCGCCGCACTGTAGAGATGTCATCAACCACAGGAATAGTGCGGTTACAAAGATCACAGCGTTGCGGTACCTTGCCACCGGAGGTAACGAATAAAAACCACAGGACAGACAGCACCTTCCCGTCCATGACCTTCAACCCTGACATTGCCCGCCAATGTCAGTCAGGATTCGTGTAATGCGTTTTGTTTTTTCATCGCTGATCGTTGCAACACTGGTCCTTGTCTCAGGTCTTCAATCCCTGTCCGCTGCACCTCAACACGCCCTGACCGTCTACGGTGAAGCTCCCCGCTACCCGGCCGATTTCAAACACTTCGACTACGTGAACCCGGATGCCCCAAAAGGCGGCAGCATGCGCCGGTCCGCACAGGAAATCGGTCAATACGATCACATCATGCCGTACCTCGACAAAGGCACCGGCGTGTCGCAAGTCAACGGCCTGCTCTACTCCCCGTTGGCGGTGAAATCCCTGGACGAGCCTTACACGGTGTACGGCCTGATCGCGGAAAAAATGGAGCGTGCACCGGACGGCATGTCGCTGCGTTTTTTCCTCAATCCCAAGGCACGTTTCTCCGACGGCACGACCATCACCGCTGAAGACGTGCGCTTTACCTATAACCTGCTGATGACTCAAGGCAGCCTGTCCTACCGCACCGAGTTCGGCGACGTAAAAGGCGTCGAGGTGGAATCGCCCACCCAGATCCGCTTTGACTTCAAGAGCAATGAAAGCCGGACCTTGCCGCTGGACCTGGCCTCGTTGCCGGTGTTCCCCGAGCATTACTGGAAAGACAAAGACTTCACCAACGGCGGCGGTTTCGATGTTCCCGTCGGCAGCGGACCGTATCGGATCGGCAAAGTCGATCCAGGCCGCAGCATCACCTTCGAGCGGGACCCTGACTGGTGGGCGAAGGACCTGCCGGTGAATCGCGGGGTTTATAACTTCGATCACTTCAGCGTCGAGTATTTCGGCGACATCGACGTCGCCCGCCAAGTGCTGCGCGGCGGCGGCTACGACTACAACCGCGAATATTCGGCCACTGGCTATTCCATCCTGTATGACAGCCCGGCACTGACCGAGGGTCGCCTGCAACGCGCGCACCTGGCCAGAGGCGCCGTTCAGAGTTCGCAAGGCTTCGTGTTCAACCTGGACCGGCCGAAATTCCAGGATCGCCGTGTACGCCAAGCGCTGGCGATGCTGTGGGACTTCGAATGGACCAACAAGCAGATGATGCGCAACGTCTACGTGCGCCAGAACAGCTACTTCTCCAACAGCGACCTGGCTGCCACCCAGCTTCCCACCGAGTCTGAGCTGAAAATTCTCGAACCGTTGCGTGGCCAGGTTCCTCCGGAAGTCTTTACCACGGTGTTCCAGACGCCCAAGACCGACGGCACCGGTTTCATCCGGGACAAACAGTTACAGGCGTTGGCGTTGCTGGAAGAAGCCGGCTGGATGCCGAAAGGCGACAAGCTGGTCAATGCCGAAGGCGAGCCGCTGAGTTTCACCTTCCTCAACGGCCAGAGCGGGTTCGAGAAGATTCTGCTGCCTTATAAGCGCAATCTGGCGCAGATTGGCGTCGATTTCGAGATCCGTCGCATCGATTCCGCGCAATACCTGAACCGGGTCATGGCGCGGGACTACGACATGATCGTGACCGGCTACGGCGTCTCGACCTCCCCCGGCATGGAGCTGTACAACAATTTCGGTTCCAGTGTGGCGCGCGATTCCGGCTCCAGCAATTACATGGTGTTGCGTGACCCGGCGGTCGACACTCTGATCAACGGCCTCGCCAAAGCCGACACCAAACCGGCGATGGTCGATTACGCCCATGCGCTGGATCGTGTGCTGCAATGGGGCTTTTACTGGATTCCCAACTATTATCCGCCGGGCTCCTCAACCGTCTGGTGGAACCGCTTCGGCATCCCCAAGGTGCAAGCCAGCAACAGTGAAGCCATAGAAACCTGGTGGGAAATCAGCCCGCAGGCGCTGACCACCGAACAGTTCGCCCAGCAACGGGGCGCCTCGGCCATTCCTTCGGAGGTGAAGTAATGCTTGGCTACCTGACGCGACGCCTGCTGCTGATCATCCCGACGCTGCTGTGCATTTTGCTGGTGAACTTCTTCATCGTGCAGGCTGCGCCCGGCGGTCCGGTGGAACAGGCCATCGCCAAGCTGCAAGGCGTGGCGGGCGGCACCATCGGCGCGGGCCACACCGAAACCATGAACGTCGGTCAATCCCGCGCCAGCCGGGGCCTGGACCCCAAGCTGATCAAGGAAATCGAGCACCAATACGGCTTCGACAAGCCCTTGCATGAGCGTCTGTGGCTGATGCTGTCCAACTACGCGCGGCTGGACTTCGGCAACAGCTTCTTTCGCGGCGCCAAGGTCACCGACCTGATCCTGCAAAAGATGCCGGTGTCGATTTCTCTCGGCCTATGGGCGACGCTGATCACCTACCTGGTGTCGATCCCGCTGGGCATTCGCAAGGCGGTGAAACACGGCAGCCATTTCGACATCTGGAGCAGCACCGCGATCATCATCGGCTACGCGATGCCCGCATTCCTGTTCGCCATGTTGCTGGTGGTGTTGTTCGCGGGAGGCACGTACCTGAACTGGTTCCCGATCCGGGGGCTGGTGTCGGAAAACTTCGATCAGATGACCACCTTGGGCAAGATCGCCGATTATTTCTGGCATTTGGTGCTGCCCGTCGCGTCGCTGGTGATCGGCGGTTTCGCGACGCTGACCATTCTCACCAAGAACTCGTTTCTCAACGAAGTCACCCGCCAATACGTGGTCACGGCTCGGGCGAAAGGCCTGAGTGAACGCCGCGTGCTGTACGGACATGTGTTTCGCAACGCCATGCTGCTGGTGGTCGCGGGCATACCACAGGCGTTTATCAGCGTGTTCTTTGCGGGTTCATTGATGATCGAGGTAATTTTCTCCCTTGATGGTCTCGGCCGCATGAGTTACGAGGCGGCTGTGTCGCGGGATTACCCGGTGGTGTTTGGTTCGCTCTTCATCTTTACCCTGTTCGGGCTGCTGATCAAACTGGTCGGGGACATCTGCTACACCCTCGTGGACCCCCGAATCGACTTCAGCGCGAGGAATGCCTGATGCGCAGACTGTCTCCGGTGGCTCGCCGACGTTTCGAGCATTTTCGCAATAACCGCCGTGGCTGGTGGTCGCTGTGGCTGTTTTGCGGCCTGTTCGTCATTAGCCTCTGTGGCGAACTGGTCGCCAACGACAAACCGTTGGTGCTCAGTTATCAACACAGCTTGTACTTTCCTGCCTTCAAACGGTACACCGAGCAGGCGTTCGGCGGTCAACTGCCCTTCCAGCCGGACTACCGCAGCGATTACGTGCGCCAGCTCATCAGCAAGGGCGACGGCTGGATGTTGTTCCCCCCCATACCGTTCAGCGACGACACGCCGAACTATGACCTGAACAAACCTGCCCCCAGCCCGCCGTCGGCGATCAACTGGCTGGGGACCGACGATCAGGCGCGGGACGTGCTGGCGCGGGTGATTTTCGGGGCGCGGGTGTCGATTCTGTTCGCACTGGCGTTGACCGTCATCAGCGCATTGATCGGCATCGCCGCAGGCGCGCTGCAAGGCTATTACGGCGGCTGGGTGGATTTGATCGGTCAGCGCTTGCTGGAAGTCTGGTCGGGACTGCCGGTGCTGTACCTGCTGATCATCCTGTCGGGGTTCGTCGAGCCGAATTTCTGGTGGCTTCTGGGCATCATGGCGCTGTTTTCATGGCTCGCACTGGTGGACGTGGTGCGCGCCGAGTTCCTGCGCGGGCGCAACCTGGAATACGTCAAGGCGGCACGCGCGTTGGGGCTGGACGATCGCAAAGTCATCCTGCGCCACATTCTGCCTAATGCCATGAACGCGACCCTGAGTTACCTGCCGTTCATCCTCACCGGGGCGATTTCGACGCTCACCGCCCTCGACTTCCTCGGCTTCGGCATGCCCGCAGGCAGCGCCTCGTTGGGGGAGTTGATCGGTCAGGGCAAACAGAACCTGCAAGCCCCTTGGCTCGGCTTCACAGCCTTTTTCACGCTGGCACTCATTCTCTCGTTGCTGGTGTTCATTGGCGAGGCGTTGCGCGACGCCTTCGACCCGAGGTCCTGACGTGGCTGAAAATCTCATTGAAATCCGCGACCTGTCGGTGTCGTTCAGCGGCAATACCGTGGTCAAGCACCTGAGCCTCGACATTCCGGCCGGAGAATGCCTCGCGCTGGTAGGCGAGTCCGGTTCGGGCAAGTCGGTGACGGCGCATTCGATCCTGCAACTGCTGCCCCAGGCGGGCACGGTTAGCACCGGCAGCATCCGTTATCGCGGGCAAGAATTGCTGGGTGCCGATGGGAAGACGATGCGGCAGATTCGCGGCAACCAGATCGCGATGATTTTCCAGGAGCCGATGACCTCGCTAAACCCGTTGCACACGGTCTCCAAGCAGATTGGTGAAACGCTGTTGGTGCACAAGGGCATGACGGGCAAGGCGGCGCAGGCACGCATTCTCGAATTGCTGGAACTGGTGAGCATTCAGCACCCGAAGAAGCGCCTGAAGGCCTACCCCCACGAATTGTCCGGCGGCCAGCGGCAGCGCGTGATGATCGCCATGGCGCTGGCCTGCGAGCCGGAACTGTTGATTGCCGACGAGCCCACCACCGCCCTTGATGTCACGGTCCAGCGCAAGATTCTGTTGCTGCTGAAAGAGCTGCAACAGCGCCTGAACATGTCGCTGCTGCTGATTAGTCACGATTTGAACCTGGTGCACAGCATCGCCCAAAAGGTCTGCGTGATGCGGGCCGGAGAAATCGTCGAGCAGTCCAACTGCCACACCCTGTTCAAACACCCGCAGCACCCGTACAGCCAGCTGTTGCTCGACGCGGAGCCTGCGGGCGAGCCGCTGCCTCGGGACACCCGCGAGAAGGTCCTTGAGGTCGAAAACCTGCGGGTCTGGTTCTCGCTGGGCGGCGGCATCTTCAACCGCCACCACGAATACCTGAAGGCGGTCGATGACATCAGCCTGAGCATCGAGCGTGGCAAGACGCTGGGGATCGTCGGCGAATCGGGGTCGGGAAAATCGACACTTGGTCAGGCAATTCTGCGCTTGCTGGAATCCCGTGGCAGTATCCGCTTCAAGGGTCACGCGCTTGACTGCCTGAACCAGAAGCAGATGCGCCCATGGCGCAAGCAGATGCAGGTGGTGTTTCAGGACCCTTACGGCAGCCTCAGCCCGCGCATGTCGGTGGCGCAGATCATCAGCGAGGGGCTGGAAGTGCACAGCGAACTGGACAAGGTCCGCTGCGATGCCGAAGTGATTCGCGCCCTGGAGGAAGTCGGCATCGATCCGCTGAGCCGGCATCGCTATCCCCACGAGTTTTCCGGCGGGCAACGGCAACGTATCGCCATCGCCCGCGCCCTTGTGCTCAAACCTGCCTTGATTTTGCTCGATGAACCGACGTCGGCACTGGACCGTACCGTGCAGAAACAGGTGGTGGCGTTGTTGCGTCAACTCCAGGAGAAACACGGGCTGACGTACCTGTTCATCAGTCACGATCTGGCGGTGGTCAAGGCCCTCGCCCACGACCTGATCGTGGTCAAGGACGGCAAGGTGGTCGAGCGCGGCGCGAGTCATGATGTCTTCGATGCCCCGCAACACCCCTACACCCGGGAGCTGCTGGCAGCGGCGCACCCTGGTTACAACTGATGGGTTACAACTGATTGGCAACAGCAGTCTGAGCGGCCAGATGCCCGGGACGGAAACGACGGAACAGTGCATGAAAGACAGTGACAGCCTCAAGGATTACCGACGCGTTCGGCGCTTAGCGATCCGTTCGTTGTTCGAAATCATCGAGCAGTCCAGTGAAGGTACTGTGATCGTGGACAAGGACGCACGGATCGTCTGGATCAACGAGCGTTACGCGCGCCGTTTCGGTCTCGAAGATGCCAGCCACGCGGTGGGTCAGCCCTGCGAAAAGGTGATTCCCGGTAGCCTGCTGCGGCAGGTGGCAAGCAACGGCCAGCCCATCTTGCTGGACATGATGGACACCGCCAAGGACCCGCTGGTGGTGATGCGTCTGCCGATCCACGACGACGTGGGCGGCGTGATCGGCGCCATCGGCTTTGCACTGTTCGACGAGCTGCACGCCCTCTCCCCCTTACTCAAGCGCTACCTGAGCATGCAGCAGGAACTGGCCTCGACCCGCTCGCTGTTGCGGGCGCGACAGGCCAAATACAGTTTTGCGCAGTTCATTGGCACCAGCGCCGCGAGCCTGGAAGTCAAACGCCGTGCGCGTCGCAGCGCCAGCACTGACTCTCCCGTTCTGCTGATGGGGGAGACGGGCACCGGCAAAGAGCTGCTCGCTCATGCGATTCACAACACCTCGCCCCGGGCGCACAAACCTTTCGTCAGCATCAACAGCGCGGCCATCCCGGAAACGCTGCTGGAAGCCGAATTTTTCGGCACCGCGCCTGGGGCGTTCACCGGCGCAGACCGGCGCGGGCGTCAAGGCAAGCTGCGTTTGGCCGAGGGCGGCACGCTGTTTCTCGATGAGATCGGCGACATGCCGCTGCCCCTGCAAAGCAAATTGCTGCGGGTGTTGCAGGAAAAGGAGTACGAACCGGTCGGCTCCAACGAGATGATCAAGACCGACATCCGGCTGATTGCGGCAACGTCCATCGATCTTGAGGCGGCGATCAAGCGCGGGGAGTTTCGCGCCGATCTGTATTACCGCCTGAGCGTGCTGCCGATTGAAGTTCCGCCCTTGCGCGACCGGCTGGATGACATGCCCGCGCTGACCGAAGCGATTCTCGAAGAGTTGCACAGCCAGCACGAGCTGGAACCCGGGGCGATGACGATGCTCGGTCACCATGCCTGGCCAGGAAACATCCGCGAATTGCGCAACGTGCTGGAACGGGCGGCGCTGCTCAGTGATGACACGCAATTGACTGCCGACGACATTCGCGTGGCCATTGGCACAGTCGTTCCTCATAGCCCTGCAGCCTCTCAGCGGCGGACGGCGCCGGTCCTCAACGAAACCTACAACGACGCACGGCAGCGGTTCGACCGGGAATTGATCCAGGCCAAACTGGCGCAATGCCGGGGGAACGTGATCCTCGCGGCCCGGCAATTGGGGTTGGGGCGCTCGACGTTGTACAAGAAGATGGCGGCATTGGGGATTGCGGAGTCTCAGTAAAGAGACAGGCTGTCTCTGAACGAGGACGTCGATGGCTGCATTGCCATAGCTCGGCGCACCGCACTCCTGTGGGAGCGAATTCATTCGCGAAACGGTATTCCAGACGACACATTTTCAGTGCCTGCACTGGCCATTCGCGAATAAATTCGCTCCCACAGATCTTGCGGCGCTCAAAAATATGGCAATCGCCTCGGGACTTCTGAGCACAGTTCGCGGATGGAGGGTTCTGTGCGGCTGTCCGATGTCTCAAAAGCGAGACACGCGAACACCCGACACCGCTTTGAAAATAATTAAAGCCATACAATTCAACCAGTTATGCATATGGCACGTTAATCGCTATAGCTCCTGCCAAGCGGCTCGACCGCGTCGATAACAAAAACAACAGGAGACACTCGATGAGTGTGATCATCGCCTTGGCAGCCCTCGCGCTGTTGATGCTCGCGGCCTACCGTGGTTACAGCGTCATTCTTTTTGCCCCCATCGCCGCCCTTGGTGCGGTGTTGCTCACCGATCCGTCTGCCGTGGCCCCCGCGTTCACGGGGGTGTTCATGGACAAGATGGTGGGCTTCGTCAAGCTCTACTTTCCCGTGTTCTTGCTCGGCGCCGTGTTCGGCAAGCTGATCGAGTTGTCCGGCTTTTCCCGTTCTATCGTGGCCGCTGCTATCAAACTGCTGGGTACGCGTCAGGCGATGCTGGTGATCGTGCTGGTTTGCGCGCTGCTGACCTACGGCGGCGTGTCGCTGTTCGTGGTGGTGTTCGCGGTCTACCCGTTCGCCGCTGAGATGTTCCGCCAGAGCAACATCCCGAAACGGCTGATCCCGGCGACCATCGCGCTGGGCGCGTTTTCGTTCACCATGGACGCTCTGCCCGGCACGCCGCAGATCCAGAACATCATCCCCTCGACCTTCTTCAACACCACCGCGTGGGCGGCGCCTTGGCTGGGATTGATCGGCACGGTGTTCGTCTTCTGCGCAGGCATGCTGTTCCTGCAACGCCAGCGCAACAAGGCGCAGCGTGCAGGTGAAGGCTACGGCACGGAATTGCGCAACGAACCGGAAACGCCTGCTGACATTCAACTGCCCAACCCGTGGATCGCCCTCGCGCCGCTGCTGTTGGTTGGCGTGATGAACCTGCTGTTCACCCAGTGGATTCCCCAGTGGTATGGCAAAACTCACACCCTCTCGCTGCCCGGCATGGCGACGCCGGTGCAGACCGAAATCTCCAAGATCACCGCCATCTGGGCGGTGGAAGCCGCGTTGCTGGTGGGGATTGTCTTCGTGTTGCTGTTCGCGTTCAGCGCCGTGAAATCCAAACTCGCTGAAGGCAGCAAGGGCGCGGTCAGCGGCGCGTTGCTGGCGGCGATGAACACCGCGTCGGAATACGGCTTTGGTGCCGTCATCGCTTCGCTGCCGGGCTTTCTGGTGTTGGCAGACGGCCTCAAATCGATCCCCAACCCACTGGTCAACGAGGCGATTACGGTCACCCTGCTGGCGGGCATCACCGGCTCGGCCTCAGGCGGCATGAGCATCGCGCTGGCGGCGATGTCAGACAGTTTCATCGCCGCTGCCCACGCGGCCAACATCCCGTTGGAAGTCCTGCACCGGGTGGCGGCGATGGCCAGCGGCGGCATGGACACCCTGCCCCACAACGGCGCCGTCATCACCCTGCTGGCCGTCACCGGCCTGACGCACCGCGAGGCGTACAAGGACATTTTCAAGATCACCCTCATCAAGACCCTGGCGGTTTTCGTGGTGATCGCTACTTTCTATGCAACCGGCATCGTATGAGGAATCCAACATGAGTCTGCACGGTAAAACCGCACTGGTCACCGGCTCCACCAGCGGCATCGGCCTGGGCATCGCCCTCACCCTGGCGAAAGCGGGCGCCAATCTGGTGCTGAACGGCTTTGGTGACGCCTCGGCCGTGATCGACCAGGTCAAGCAGTTCGGTGGCAAGGTTGGCCATCACCCGGCGGACGTCAGCGACGTGGCGCAGATCGCCGACATGATCGCCTATGCCGAGCGTGAGTTTGGCGGCGTGGACATTCTGGTGAACAACGCCGGGATTCAACACGTCGATGCGGTGGAAGATTTCCCGGTCGAGAGCTGGGACAAAATCATTGCGATCAACCTGTCGTCGGTGTTCCACAGCACCCGTCTGTGCCTGCCCGGCATGCGCGCCAAGGGTTGGGGGCGGATCGTCAACATTGCCTCGGTACACGGGCTGGTGGGTTCGACCGGCAAGGCGGCGTACGTCGCGGCGAAGCACGGCGTGATCGGGCTGACCAAAGTGGTGGGGTTGGAGACGGCGACCAGTAACGTGACGTGCAATGCAATCTGCCCGGGCTGGGTACTGACGCCGTTGGTGCAGAAGCAGATTGATGATCGCGGCGCGGAAACGGGCGACATCGAACAGGCCAAGCATGACCTGCTGGCGGAGAAGCAGCCGTCACTGGAGTTCGTCACCCCATCTCAACTGGGCGAATTGGCACTGTTCCTGTGCAGCGAAGCCGGTGCGCAGGTGCGTGGCGCGGCGTGGAATATTGATGGGGGTTGGTTGGCGCGGTAACGACGTGCGAGTGGGTCACACTGTGGGAGCGAACTCATTCGCGAAAGGATCGGCAGGCGACACAGCTGCGTCGGATGTACCGCCTTCGCGAATAAATTCGCTCCCACAGGGATCGTGACAGTCTTGCGAAATGTGTTCGACGCTCACACCAGGACTTCAGGCGCCCGGCTCATCCCGCTCATCTACCAGCCCCCAATCCTTGACGTTTGCTTTCGCGGCGGGCTGTGGAGGCGGCGGAGGCGTCGAGATCGTGTTCGCGTCGCCCTCGGCGTGCAGTTTCAGGCGCAAACGTACGTTGTTTGCCGAGTCAGCATTTTTCAGCGCCTCTTCTTCGGTGATCGCCCCCTCCACCGCCAGGTCGAACAGCGCGTTATCAAAGGTCTGCATCCCCAGGTTCACGGATTTCTCCATGATGCCTTTGAGCTCAGTCAGTTCGTTGCGGTGGATCAGGTCGCGGATGGTTGATGTGCCGAGCATCACTTCCACGGCCGCTCGACGCTTGCCATCCGTGGTCTTGACCAGCCGCTGGGAAACGAACGCCTTGAGGTTGTTGCCCAGGTCATGAAGCAACTGCGGGCGTCGTTCTTCGGGGAAGAAGTTGATGATGCGGTCCAGCGCCTGGTTGGCGTTGTTGGCGTGCAGGGTCGAAATCGCCAAATGCCCGGTGTCGGCAAACGCCAGCGCATGCTCCATGGTTTCCCGGTCGCGGATTTCGCCGATCAGGATCACGTCTGGCGCCTGACGCAGGGTGTTCTTCAGGGCGGCGTGAAAGCTGCGGGTGTCGACCCCGACTTCCCGCTGATTGATGATCGAGCGCTTGTGTTTGTGGATGAACTCCACCGGGTCTTCAATGGTAATGATGTGCCCGCTGGCGTGCCGGTTGCGGTGGTCGATCAGCGCGGCCAGCGAGGTGGATTTGCCCGAGCCCGTGGCTCCGACGAACAGCACCAGCCCGTGCTTTTCCATGACCACGTCGAGCAGGATCGGTGGCAGGTGCAGGTCTTCGAATTTCGGGATGTCGAGCTTGATGTTCCGCGCCACGATGGACACTTCGTTGCGCTGTTTGAAGATGTTGATCCGGAACCGTCCGACGCCTGACAAGGAGAACGCCAGGTTCATCTCCAGCTCACGCTCGAAGTCCAGACGCTGCTCGGCGTCCATGATCCCGTCGGCAATCAGCGCGACGTCGCCGGGTTTGAACGCCTCAGTGCCCAATGGCTTGAGGACGCCATTGAATTTCGCGCAGGGCGGCGCACCGGTAGACAGGTAGAGATCCGATCCATCCTGGGTGGCCAAAACCTTCAACAACGCCGGAAAATCCATAAATCACACCGCACATAAAGGTTTAAGAAGACTGCAGGTCGACATTAAGTGCGACCATCGACCCGTACCAACGTTCGCTTGAAGGCCGCGCAACGCTCGTCCGACCAAGTGAAGGAAATTACCTGAAATTCTGTGACAAAGGCATAATGCGCGGCTTTTTTATCGAGGGGTTCATTCCGCATGAAGGCTCAAGCCCGCCATATTCTGGTCAAGACGGCCGAAGAGGCCGAACAGTTGAAGCAGCGCATCGCCAAGGGTGAGGCATTCGACGTGCTGGCGAAGAAATATTCCACGTGTCCGTCAGGCAAGCGCGGCGGGGATCTGGGAGAGGTTCGGCCGGGGCAGATGGTCGGAGCAATTGATCAGCTGATCTTCAAAAAGCCGCTGCGCACGGTGCACGGGCCGGTGAAGAGCAAGTTCGGCTATCACCTGGTGCAGGTGTTTTATCGGGATTAAGGCGGATGCCGGGTTAAGCAATTCCCGTAGAAGCTCACGAGCCGCGCGAGCTCCCACAGGAATCGTGTAGGTGATTCAGACCGGCATCACGCTCCGTGGAATCACTGCCCCCGGATGCTGAATCACCAGCCCCGCCAAGCGATGCCCGGCGTCCGCTGCCTCTTCCGGGCTGCCGCCACGCAGACGTTTCGCGAGGTACGCTGCGCTGAATGAATCCCCCGCCGCCGTGGTGTCCACGACCTTCCGCACCGCATGCGCCGACACCTCATAACGCCGCTCGCCCGCACGCACTAGACAGCTTTGCGCACCCCGCTTGATCACCACTTCGGTCACACCCAGTCCGCGATAGGCGTCCATGATCTGCTCGCTGTCGGTGTAGCCGAACAATGCCTGTTCGTCGTCCTCAGTGAGCAAGGCAACGTCCACTTCATGCATCACGGTCCGATACGCCTGTCGCGCCTGATCCACGCTACGCCACAGCCGCGGCCGGTAGTTGTTGTCGAACACCACCCGTGCGCCGCGATCACGGGCATCGCCGAGGCTCGACAGCAACCGCGCACGGCCCACCTCCCCCAGCACCGCCAGGGTGATGCCACTGAAATACAGCACGTCGTATTCCGGCAGCGCTTCCAGAATCGGGTCGGCCGATGGCGTTGTGAAGCACTCGCGCACCGCCGCTTCGTTGCGCCAGTACAGGAAACGCCGCTCGCCGTTGGCGTCGGTCTGAATGCAATACAACCCCGGCAAGCGGCCCGGCAGACGCTGGACCCGGCTCAAGCCGATGCCTTCGTCCGCCCAGATGCCGCACATGGCGTCGCTGAAGCTGTCATCGCCCAGTGCCGTGACGTAATCCACCTGCGCCGCCGAACCCAACAGGCGCGACAGATACACGGCCGTGTTCAAGGTGTCGCCGCCGAAGCTCTGCTTGAGCGCACCGTCGGCGTGCTGTTGCAGCTCGATCATGCATTCGCCAATCAAGGCGACGCGGGGATGACTGTGGCTGACCAGTTCGCTCATCACAGGCTCCCGTCAGAAAAAGGTTTCGAAGGTTTCGATGACACTCAAGTCGTCGCCCACCAGACAGCCGGCGCGCCACTTGTCGAAGGTCAGGCAAGGGTGCGAGGTGCCGAAGGAAATGATGTCGCCGATCTTCAGCTCGACGCCTGGCGCGACGGTCATGAATGCGTGCTGGTCCATCACGGCAGTGACCTTGCAGGCACTGACGTCATCGCCTTGCGCGGGCACCACGCCCGGTGCGTAGCGTTTGATCGGGTTGGGCATGCCAGCGTCGAACGCCACGTCACGCTTGCCCAGCGCAATCACGGCAAGCCCCGGCTCCGGCATCGATTGCACGTGGGCCCAGACTTCCAGGGCCGGTTGCAGGCCTTCGCTCAGGTCGTGGCGGCGGTCCAGCACGCAGCATTGGGCTTCTTTATAAATGCCGTGGTCGTGCACCACATAGCTGCCAGGGCGCAAAACAGCGAGGAAGCGGTCGCGCACCTGCTGTTTGTCGAACTCTTCGGCGATCAGGTCGTACCAGGCCGAACCCGAAGCGGTGACGATTGGGCGATCCAGCGCGAACGCACCTTTGTCTTGCAGGGTTACCGCCAGACGCACCAGCGAGGCGGCAAATGCGCGAATACCGGCGATGGCCTTGTCGCCATGAATCACGCCCTCATAGCCTTCAATGCCAGTGAGCTTGAGTGCCGGTTGCGCGGCAATCGCGTCGGCCAGGGCCATGACTTCTTCTTCACTGCGGCACCCGCAACGGCCGCCGACCACGCCGTATTCAATCATCACGTTGAGGTGCAGGCCTCTGGCAGCAAAGAACTCGCCGAGGGCTTTGACGTTGTCCGGATGATCGACCATGCAATGGAAGTCGAACATCGAGTCGCTGAGCATCTCTGCGATGATCGCCATGTTCGGCGCGCCCACCAGTTGGTTGGCCATCAGCACCCGGCGCACGCCGTGGGCGTAGGCTGCACGAGTCTGGGTGGCGGTGGCCAGGGTCATGCCCCAGGCGCCGTGCTGCAGCTGACGCTGAAACAGCGCGGGAACCATGCTGGTCTTGCCGTGGGGGGCCAGCTCGGCGCCGCTGTCACTGACGAATCTCTGCATCCAGCGCAGGTTGTGTTCCAGCGCTTTATCGTGGATGACCAGCGCGGGCAGGCTGACGTCGCGAACCAGCTGGTCGCCCGGGTTGGCGGCGCCTTTCTCGACGACGGCGTCCTTGTTTATGGTGGCAGTGGTCATGTTTGTTCTCCGGAATTCTTGTGTGTGTGAAAGGACGAACCGTCAGTCGTTGACCCGGCGGGCCAGGCCGTTTGCGCTGTCGATCAGCACGCGTCGGTAGTCGTCGTAATGCGCGGTCGCGTCGGCCCGTGGCGCGACGATGCACAGGGTGGCGATGCAAATGCCCTGCTTGTCCTTGACCGGCGCGGCGAAGCAATGGGTAAACGTGTCGGCGATGCTGTTGAAGGAAAAGAAGCCTTCTGCATGGGCCTTGCGGATTTCCGCGAGGAAGGTCTCCAGCGGCAGTCGCGTGCCGTCCGGCAGGATGAAATCCTCGGGGTCGATCAGGTCGGTGATCGCCTGATCGCTCAGGTGGCCCAGCAGCAGGCGGCCCGAGGCGGTCCACGGGATGGGCGCGTCTTCGCCGATGTCCGAGGAAATGCGGAAATGCCGGGCGCCCTCTTTCATCAGCGCGACGGTGTATTTGCGGCCGTTGAGCAGGCACATCTGCGCGGTTTCACGGGTCTGGTCGACGATCTCGCCCAGGCTGGTTTCGGCCTCGCGGGTGAAGTCGAAATGCCGCAAATGCGCCTGCCCGAGAAAGTACAGCTGACGCCCCAGATAGACGTGGCCGTCCTTGCCGACGTTTTCCAGAATCCGCCGCTCCAGCAGGGACGCGACCAACTCATAGACCGTCGATTTCGGGCTGCCGATGCCGCTGGCAATTTCGTTCGGACGCAGGGGCGTGCCCGTTTCCTTGAGGAAATCGAGAATATCGAACGCCCGGTCCAGACCACGGGCCCGGCGTTTGATGGTGTCTTCGGTCATAAGAGCGGTTCCGAGCTGAGCGGCGGGGGTGCACAGCACACCGCACGCCTGTAAAAAGAGGCGCCAGTTTCAAGCTGCAAGCGCCGAGCTGCAAGTGGCGCAACGACGCGCTCAGCTTGCCGCTTGAAGCTCACCGCTTATAGCTGCTTCTTCTTGTACGCAATGCAGTCGATCTCGACCTTGCAGTCGACCATCATGTTGGCCTGTACGCACGCGCGAGCCGGGGCGTGTTCGGGTTTGAAGTATTCGCCGAACACCTTGTTGAAGCTCCAGAAATCCCGTGGGTCTTCCAGCCACACGCCGACGCGCACGACATCTTCCAGACCGTAACCGGCCTCTTCCAGAATCGCCACCAGGTTCTGCATCGTCTTGTGGGTCTGCTCGACGATGCCGCCGTTGATAATTTCGCCATTCTCGGCGGGCACCTGACCGGACACGTGCAGCCAGCCATCAGCCTCTACAGCGCGGGCGAAAGGACGTGGCTGGCCGCCACCTGCGGTGCTGCCTGCGCCGTAACGAGTAATGCTCATGAAATATCTCCTTCGGTTGAGCGTTTAAAAACGGATGTTCTTGAGGAATTCTGCCAGACGCGCCGATTTCGGCTGCTCGAACAGGGCTTTGGGAGGGCCTTGTTCCTCGATGCGGCCCTGATTCATGAAAACGATTTGGTCGGACACTTCATAGGCGAAGCGCATTTCGTGGGTCACGAGCAGCATGGTCATGCCCTCTTCGGCCAAGCCCTTGATCACGCTGAGCACTTCGCCGACCAGTTCAGGGTCCAGCGCCGAGGTCACTTCGTCGAACAGCATCAGGCTCGGGTTCATGGCGATGGCGCGGGCGATGGCCACACGCTGTTGCTGACCGCCGGACAATTGCCCCGGATAGTGATTGCGACGCTCCAGCAACCCCACCCGCTCCAGCCATTTTTCGGCCAGCGCAACGGCCTGATCCTTGGGCAGCTTCTTCACTTTCAACAGGCCCAGGGTGACGTTCTGCAACGCCGTGAGGTGCGGAAAAAGGTTGAATTGCTGGAACGCCATGCCAGTCATGGCACGGTGCTGGGCGATGACTTTTTCAGGGTGGCGCACGCGCTTGCCGTTCACGTCGCTGTAGCCGATGTCCTGGCCTTCAAGGCGAATGTGCCCACCCTGAAACTCTTCCAGCAGGTTCACGCAACGCAGCAGCGTGGTTTTGCCCGAGCCGCTGGAGCCGATCAGGGTCACCACGTTGCCCTTGTTCATTTTCAGGTCCACGCCCTTGAGCACCTCAACGGGGCCGTAGGATTTGTGCAGCCCTTCGATGCTCAGCAGAGCCGGGGCGGCGGTCGCGGTTTGAGTCTGTGTCATGGCAAGGCCACCCGTTTTTCGATTTGCCGCCCGAGAAGCTCGATGGCGTAGTTGATGACGAAGAAAAGGAATCCGGCGAACAGGTAAAACTCAAGGGTCATGAAGTTGCGGGCGATCACCTGTTGCGTGCTGAGCAACAGCTCCGCCACGCCAATCACCGACAGCAACGTAGAGGCCTTGACGATTTCGGTGGACGAGTTGACCCAGGTCGGCAGGATCTGGCGCAGGGCCTGAGGCAGCAGCACGTAGCTCAGCGATTGGCTGAACGTCAGGCCAATGGCCTTGCCCGCTTCCAGTTGCCCGCGAGGAATCGCCTGAAGCGCGCCGCGCACGATTTCCGCGACGTGGGAGCCGCAGAACAGCGTCAGGCCCAGTGCCCCGGCGTTGAAGGCGGTGATCTGCCAGCCCATGGCCGGTGCCATATAAAAGCAGGCCAGCACCAGCACGAAGACCGGCGTGCCGCGAATCAGATCGACGTAGGCGCGAAACGGCAAGCGTGCCCACCATTTGCCGTAGGTCAGGATCAGACCGGCGAACACGCCAATCACGGTGCCGCAGATGATGGCAAGGCCCGCGCACTGCACGCTGGTCAGAAAGCCGTTCCACAGGGCTTCGCGGGCGATCCACAGTTCATGCAGCCAGGTCGGTTGTTCGTACATGTCGGCCTCCTAGCGGCGAATCGCCAAGCGCTGTTCGAGGTAGCGCAAGAGCATGGCGATGAGGTAACAGGCCGCGACATACAACGCCGTGGTCACCATCCAGGTTTCGATCACCCGGTAGCTCTCGACGTTGATCTTGCGCGCGTAATAGGTCAGTTCCGGCACAGCGATGGCGGCTGCCAGCGAAGTGTCCTTGAACAGCGAAATGAAGTTGTTCGACAGCGCCGGCAGCACGTTGCGCAGCATCACCGGCACGATGATGTACGCCCTCACCTGCCATTCGCCCAAGCCAATCGCCAATCCCGCTTCGCGCTGGCCTTTATGAATGCTCAACAACCCGGCGCGAAACACTTCGGTCAGGTACGCCCCGGCGTACAGCGACAGGGTGACGATGAACGAAGGGATCTTGTCCAGGCGAATCCCCAGGCTTGGCAAAGCGAAGTAGATCAGCAGGATCAGCACCAGAATCGGCGTGTTGCGGATCACCGTGACGTACACCGACGACACCACCCGCAGCGCGCGGTATTTCGACAACATCGCAAACGCCGCCATCAGGCCAATCACGCAGCCGATGGCGATGGAGATCAGGGCCAGCTCAAGGCCCAGACCCAATCCCGCCAGCAGGCTGGGGAAATCCCGCCAGACTGCCGCAAAATTCAACTGATAATTCATGGTCAGGAGTACCTGGGACAGGAAGGCGCCATGGCCTCCCCTGCCCCGTCAATTGCCGGTTGCGTTTACTTGTATTCCATCGGGAAACCGATTGCCGGGCTCGGCAGATCGACGCCGAACCACTTCTTGAAGGATTCCGCGTAGGCCGGGAATTCCACGCCGGTCATGGCTTCATGCAGCGCGGTGTTGACGAAGTTCAGCCAGTCCTGATCGCCACGTTTGACAGCACAGGCGTAGGTCTGCGGGCTCCAGGCAAAGGCTGGCGAGCGATAACGGCCAGGGTTCTGCACCATCAGGTATTTGACCGAAGACTGGTCGGTGGCTGCGGTGTCGGCGCGACCGGAGTTGATGGCCTGGTACATCAGGTCAACGCTGTCGTATTGATCGACCTTCGCTTTGGGCAGCGCCTGGTGCACCAGTTCTTCGGCGTACACGTTCTGCAGCACGGCCACGGTCACGCCATCGCCCGCGGCTTTCAGGTCGTCGATTTCCTTGTACTTGCTGTTGGCTGGCAGCAGTAGCGCCACGCCTTCGCGGTAGTACGGCAGGGTAAACGCCACCTGTTGCGCCCGGCTGGCGGTGACGGTGATGAACTGGCAGCTCATGTCCACTTTGTCGGTGAGCAGGTTGGGAATCCGCGCATCGGAAGACTGCACCACGAACTCGACTTTGCTCGGGTCATTGAACAGACCCTTGGCGACGATGCGCGCAATGTCGATATCAAACCCCTGCAATTTGCCGTCCGCGCCCTGAAAGTGCCACGGGGCATTGGTGCTGCCGGTGCCGACGACCAGATGGCCACGTTGCAGCACGCTGTCGAGCTTGCTGTCAGCCGCTTGCGCGGTGGTCGCCAGTGTCGCCGTCGCTGCCAGGACGAATGCACAAGCTTTCAGAAAAGAAGGTCCGCGATGCATGTGATGAACTCCGCCGAGAAAGTATTGATTCCGCTATACCGGAACCGTGTATGTAACAACGGAATGAACAGCAGAAAGTGTGCCACAGAACCCTGATGAAATCCCAGTGGCAAAAAAGCAACGAATATCAAAGGGCTAGCAATGCGTGTCGAAGCGGAGAAAGTGAAGGGACGTAGCCTTGCGCGCTACCGATCACCCCAAGTGCTGTGTATCCAGGCCCCACGTGCGTGCACGCCGCGCCACAACCGTGCACTGAAGGCGCAACATCACGCCGCACGCTTGAATAAGGTGGGGGGCAATAAAAACGTAACGGGATTGCAGCCTTAGACTCGCGGCGTTTAGCTACGCTCCACAGCATCCAGGACGGACCTGCCCCTACCCGCCTGACAGATCAGGGGAACATTGGCACCGTAAGTGCTTCGAAGCTGTATATGAAGCTTTTATGACAACCACGTGACCAAGCGTCCATGGGACGCATCTCACCGGTTGTGCGGTGGAGGAACAGCCAATGAAAGAACGCGCCACAGTCATTTGCCGACGGGAAGATCAGATCCTGTACGTGCGTAAACCCAACGCCCGCTGGACGCTGCCCGGTGGCAAGGTCGAAGCCAATGAATCCCCGGCTCAGGCTGCCGTGCGTGAGTTGCGCGAAGAAACCGGGCTCATCCTCAATGAACTCTCCTACGTCAGCCGTTTCGAAGGTGGAAGCGTGTTGCATCACGTGTTCGAAGTCTCGGTGACCTTTATGGCCACCCCGACACCTAAAAACGAAATTGCCGATTGCAAGTGGTTCACCGCCAAGCAGCTCAATGCGCTGAAGGTCAATCCCTCGGTGAAGTCCATCGTCAAAGCTTTCCTGAGCGATGCGATTCCCTAGCCTCCGCTGGCAATCGTGCCCCTGACCGAGCCGCGAGGCTTCGGAAGGAGTCATGACCATGTCACTCGATCCCATTTTTCTCGTCGGCGGTTCAGGCGTCGTTGGCCGCCAGACTGCTCGCTGGTTGCGCGAACGACGTCCTGAGCTCCCCCTGTTGATCGGCGGCCGTAACCCCGTAACCGCCGCCGAGGTCGCGACGCTTGTGGGCGGCGCGCACCCTGTGGTGGTCGATTTAGCGACATCGGGCCTTGGCTTGGCGCAAGGGCAACGTGTCAGCGCGGTGGTGATGCTGGCACCGGATGACGGGCTTCATGGCCTGAAACTTGCGCAAGGACAGGGCGTTCCGTACCTCACTATCGTCAATGGTGTGGTGGAAGTCGGCCCCGAGCTGGCTTTTTTCGCCCACCACCCAAGCCAGGCGCCGATCATCTTTGCCAGCCACTGGCTGGGCGGCGCGGCCACATTTCTGGCGATAGACGCCGCGCGGCGCTTCGACACCGTGACCTCGATCCGGCTCGGCTCGATCATCGATGATCAAGACCTCGCAGGCCCCACCGCGCTGGAAGACATGGAGCGCGTTCACGACACCGCCCCCGCCGCGCTGGCCATCGCCAACGGGCGCCGCACCTGGCTGATCAATGACGCCACCGACGGGACGTTTCGGACCATTGATGGGCGAACACTGGACGCCAAGGCGTTCTCGACCTTCGACACCGCCAGCCTTTACGCCCTCACCGGCGCGCCGGACATTCGCTTCGACCTGGCGACAGGCGCCTCGTCGAGCCGGCTTGGCGGCGGCCGCCCCGCGGCTGAAATCGTGGTCGAGGTGGAAGGCGAAAAGGCGGGCCAAGCGCTGCATGCCCGCTCGACCCTATCATTCGAGGAAGGCCTGGCATCGCTGACCGGGCTGTGTGTCGCGTTGCTGCTTTCCCCCGCGTCGGGTCAGAGTGGGCGCCCGCTTCCAACGACGGGCGTCCTGCTGCCGGAGTTCCTGTGGGAGGCCGACGCCTTTCTGGATCAACTGTCTCGATCGGGCGTGGTATTGACCCGGCAGGATCCCCGCCCTGCCGGCTGATGCCCGGTAGGGCAGTGATTCATGGGCTAGCGCTTTTCAGGCATTCAGCGTCTGGGTTTGCTGGCGCAACTCATGCCGACGCTCTTCTCGCATCGCCTCCAATTCCGCTGGCGACCGGGCCAGGAATCGAAGCGCAAAGTCATAAGGGTTGGTGCCGTGGTCCTCGACTGCGTTCAGATACGCGGTCTGCGCGTGCTGCTGACGGCGCTCTTCCACATACAGCCCGCCCGGATGCTGACTCAGGCTCGCCAGCTCTCGCTGCAGTTTCTCGTTGCGATGGATAAAGATTTCAAGCGCCTTGGCGACGCGTTGATCGTTGAAGGGCATGGGTTTCTCTCCTTGATTTGCCTGCGACCGTATCGGCCGCCTTCCTGAAATGTTGCGCGCAGTTCGTCGCTTTTCCGTTTTCGCGACACAAAACCCGCACACACAAAAAAGGCCAGCGATACGCTGGCCTTTTCGATGTTTCGTATGGCTCCACGACCTGGACTCGAACCAGGGACCCAGTGATTAACAGTCACTTGCTCTACCAACTGAGCTATCGCGGAATGCGAGCTATCTTACTGATTGAAAAAGAGAAGTCAAGCGAGCGGATAAAAAAATCTTCTATTCCACCGCCGTCCAGTGCAACTCCCTTTTCCTACACTTCGTGGCGGAATGGACCTACGACGACTCCGCGAGCAACGCCGTGATCCAGGTCACCTGACGCTCAAGCTCCTGCACCTTTTCAGCGGGTAAGGCCTGTCTCGCCCGAGCAAGGTTGAGTAATGTCCGCTGTTTGAGATTAAGAAGGCGCTCCCATTTAGCCAGAAACGCGGCGCTACGGGCCTGCATCAGCAAGGGACCGAAGAACAGTTCTTCCTCGCGATACGCCACCGGGCCACTCCGTTCCGCCACGATGATTTCGTAGTCGAACCGGTTCTCCCGCAACACCTCTTCGCTGAGAATCCGGTAGTCGTGCTCCATCAACCATCGACGCAGAGGTTGCTCGCCGCCGTTGGGTTGCAGGATCAGACGCTCTTCACCGGTCAATCGCGACTGGCCGCTCTCCAGAATGTCGCGAATCGTCTCCCCGCCCATGCCGCACAGGCTGACAGCAGTGATGCGGTCGTGGGCTTCGATAGCCTGCAGGCCATCGGCTCGGCGCACGATGATCCGTTCGCTGAAATCGTTTTCACGCACCGTACGCGTCGCGGCCTGAAACGGCGTCAACGCCACCTCACCCGCTACGGCGAATTGGATCAGGCCACGACGCATCAGCGCCACCGGCAGATAAGCATGGTCCGAGCCGATATCAGCCAGCCGCGCGCCTGTCGGCACATGCGCCGCCACGCGCTCAAGGCGCTCGGACAATGTCTGTTCGTTCAATGTCGGCCTGCTTCGTACGTACTTCCGGCCCCCATGAGCCGGATTGGGGCGCGATTGTGTCGGGTGTGACGTTGTATTTCAAATGCAGACGCTGGTGACGCCGTGAATCAGTCTGCCCCGTCAACGACATGGATGTCTCTCAACCCTACGCGTGCAGCCTGCCCGATAATCTCGTCAGGCGACGCCTCACCGTTGGGCATGAACAGGCTGTTTTCAGCGTAGCCGAAATGCAGTTGAAGCAGATGCATCGCGGCCTCATGGACCGGCAGACGGGCCTGTTTGAGCTCGAACCGATGGGTCCGGGCCTCGTCGCTGAAAACATATTGAACCGTGTAAATACGCATAGATGAGCCCTCGTAAAGAAAGAATCGGCGAACATCCTGACTTAATAGTCAGTTTTTAGTTCAGCCTTATTCCCGACTTTCCACAACTCATCGAGCTTGGTCGTGTAGCTCTGACTCATCATTTCCCGCCGCATGGCCCACCCCGGGTCCTGCGGAACACTGGCGCAGCGCAACGTGCCCCTGCCCCATCGGCCGTTGATGGCATCCAGCACTTCCATCACCTTGCTCGCGGTTGCCGGTTGCGGGGCGGCGAACAGGTCGTCGGTAAACTCCCCCGGCTGCCGCAGGTCCATCAGCAACACTTCGGCCTTGCTGTAGCGATACCCTGGCCGAAACAGGCGATTGACCGCTTCGGTCGCCGCCTTGCTCATCAGGCGCACGTCATTGGTGGGATAGGGCAATTCCACCAGCGCGGCATTGGCGTAGCGGACCTCATCGGGGTTGAACATGCCCGTGCGGATGCTGACCCGAATCTTCTTGCACAAGGAATTCTGAGCACGCAGCTTTTCCGCCGCTCGCTGGGTGTAAGCGGCCACGGCTTGCTGGATCGACTCGATGTCGGTGACCCGGTCACCGAACATGCGGCTGCAGCAGATTTCCTGCCGGGGCGCTTCGGTTTCCTCCAGCGCCAGGCATGACGTTCCAGCCAGCTCCCGGGCGGTCTTTTCGATCACCACGCTGAATGTCTGTCGCAGCATCCAGTAATCGGCCCGCGCCAGGTCCATGGCCGTCTGGATACCTATCGCGTTCAAGTGCGCCTTCATTCGCTTGCCGATGCCCCAGACCTCGCCGACATCGCTGGTGCGCAGCACCTTGTCCCTCAACGACGGGTCGCACATGTCGAACACGCCTTCGTTACGTCCCACACGCTTCTTGGCCACATGATTCGCCAGCTTGGCCAGCGTCTTGGTGCGCGCAATTCCGATTCCCACCGGCAGGCTGGTGCGCTTGAGAATTGCCTCGCGAATCTCACGGCCAAATGCCGTCAGGTCGCCGGGGATGCCGGTCAGGTCGGCGAACGCCTCGTCGATGCTATACACCTCAAGGGCGGGCACCTTCGACTCGATGATGGTCATCACCCGCTCGCTCATGTCGCCGTACAGCGCGTAATTGCTGCTGAATGCCACCACCCCGTGACGCCGCAGTTCGTCCCTTATCTTGAAATACGGCGCGGCCATCTGCACGAACGGCTTGGCGTCATAACTGCGCGCGATCACACAGCCGTCGTTGTTCGACAGCACCACAATCGGCGTCTTGACCAGATCGGTGCGAAACACCCGCTCGCAGCTGGCGTAAAAGCTGTTGCAGTCGATCAGCGCGAAAACCGGCTCAGGCTTTGCCATGGGCGCGAATGCTGTGCTTGACGACACCCCAGATCATCAGGTCATCGCTTTCCAGCACGCGACGAGGCGGATAACTCGGGTTTTCCGACTTCAGCATGACGTCCGCCCCGCGCATGTGCAGGCGCTTGCACACGGCTTCGGTATTGAGCGACGCCACCACGATGTCACCGTGTTCGGCGTAAAGGCTTCGGTCGACGATCACCAGGTCGCCGCAGAAAATCCCGGCACCCTGCATGCTGTCGCCTTCGATCCTGACCAGATAGACGTGGGGCGCACGGATGTCGAACAGCTCGTCCAGCGACAGGTGTTTTTCAATGTGATCGGCCGCAGGCGACGGGAATCCCGCAGCGGCATGGGAAGAAAAATAGGGCAAGCGTTCGCCGCCAGCCTTCAACGGACCCAGTACGGTAAGACTCATGATGTGTGCCTTGTTTGAATAACTGTATGCATATACAGTTAACGCCGTGACCGAGCTTTTGGTCAATCTCACGACACAACATTTCGACGGGTGACACATGTGCGGGCGATATTCGATTTACGAGTCGATGGATCACTACCTCAAGGAGCTGGCGCCCACGCAGTTGGTGATCAATGGCTACGACCTCTGGCCCATCGAACGCTACAACGTTGCGCCGACCAGCCGGGTCGAAATC
This sequence comes from Pseudomonas sp. NPDC088368, assembly GCF_044753445.1. Lineage (NCBI taxonomy): Bacteria > Pseudomonadati > Pseudomonadota > Gammaproteobacteria > Pseudomonadales > Pseudomonadaceae > Pseudomonas > Pseudomonas sp. NPDC088368. The sequence continues at coordinate 530,537 of NZ_JBIVNG010000002.1, read as the reverse complement.
ATTCGGGCCACCAATGACGGGCTGAAAGTGGACAAGGTGCGCTGGGGATGGTCGCCGTCGTGGGCCAAAGGCAAACGGCCCGATCCGTTCAATGCCCGGATCGAAACGGTTTTGGAGGGTACATTCTTCAACACGCTGTGGCCGAAACGGCGCGTGCTGGTGCCCGCCAATGGCTGGTTTGAATGGGTGAAGGATGCACAAAACCCGAAAACCAGACAGCCCTTTTTAATCCGGCTGAAAAACTCGGCGCCGCTGTTCTTTGCCGGTCTGGCGGACGTCGAAGAAGGCCCGAACGCCGATGAATACAACGGTTTCGTGATCCTTACTACCGCCAGCGATCCAGGCATGATGGCCTTGCACGACAGACGCCCTGTCGTGTTGACACCGGAGCATGCACGGGAATGGATCGACCCGGCGACCTCCAGCGAACGGGCCGAACAGCTCGCCCGAGAAAGCTGCCGCTCGACCGACGACCTGACATGGGACGCCGTCAGCAAGGACGTCGGGCGCTCGGACGCTCAAGGCCCGCACCTGATCAAACCGCTTGGGAAATGGCCACCTGCTTCATACGACGTCCCCAGCCACAGGCGGGACGCCAACCAGCTCGACTTTGTGTTCGATGACGGTGCCCATGTCATTGGTCGCGAAAATCACACTGCCGTGGCTCAAGCCTTCACGGACGTCACCCTTGAACAGGATTTCGAAGCTGCGCCCCTGCGCATCAACGTCCAACGAGCGAAGTGAGGTCTGATTTCCTGCCGCATTGACGCTGAGCTTCAAGGTGCCGTGATGGCCGTCGCCCAGACCGCTAAACCCCAGCAGCGACAAGTCGACCAGATCACCGTCGGCGGCGTTGAAGTCAGTGACGACATCGCGGTTGCGCACATCGGTGCCATCGACGCGGTAGCTGTCCTCTGCATGGGCAAAAAAGAAGATGTCCGCGCCGCTGCCGCCGGTCAGCGTGTCGCCGTCTTCCCCACCGTCGATGCGGTCATCGCCGCCCGCACCATTGAGGGTGTCGCGCCCTATGTCACCGAACAGGGTCTCCTGCCCCGCGTCAGTGCCGGTTAACGTGTCGTCAAAACGGTCGCGGGCTTCGAGGTTCCAGAAATTGGCGTTGGTCAGGCTCGTGCGGTAGTCGCCTTGCAGCGCCACCTGAAAATACTTGAGGTCCTCGCCGGGAATGAACGGGTGTTCGTAGCTTCTCAGGTAAGTGCGGTCGAGGGTCTCGTTGTAAACCACGTCGACTTTTCCGCCGTACCCCTGCCCTATGCCGTCCAGCCCCAACGTCGTCAGATCGAGCATGTCATGCGCGGGATCGAAGCCCACGATCAGGTCACTGTGGCCACCCGTGCTGTCGACGTAGCTGTCGCTTTCGGTGACGTACCGAAACGTATCGCTTTGGCTGCCGGCCACCAAACGGTCCTGCCCTTCGCCGCCGACCAGCACGCTGACACCCTCACCGCTACCTGCGGTGAGCACGTCGTTGCCCGCATTGCCGAACAACATGTTGTTCCCGTCCCCGCCCGTGATCGCATCACTCTTGGCAGTGCCGTACCAATCGGTTCGTTGGACTGATGAAGTCATCCTGGCTTCCCCTCGATCAATGTGATTGAGGGGGCAAGGGTAGAAAATGACAGGGATATCGCCAGAAGGAATGGACGAATGGTGCCCACGAAACGAAGGGCGACCCAGTACAAACGAGGCTCGCCTGCGCTGATTTGATGCCCTCGCAGGGATATCAAATGCTCCCTCTTTCCCTTTACAGAGGGCAGATCACGCGTCTGATGGGGTAACGCGATTCAACTCGGCAGACACCTTGTCCGGCAGCGAAAACATCGCGCCCGTGACCGGATCGATGATGAACAACCCGATCACGCCACCGACCAGGATGTTTCCCCAATACCAACCGTCGATGCCTGAATCCAGCACCTGCGTGCTTGGGGCGTAACCGTCCTTGCGAAACGCCACTTTGTACGTTTCACCGTCGAAATAGCCCGCGCCAGCGTCCAGGGTCACTTGAGCCGGGGTCTGCCCCTGCATCACGCGAAATCCGTTTTGATCAATGATCTCGTAAGACGCGCCCGGCGGGTTCGACTGGATCGACACCGGGTACCGAGACTCGCTGACGATGCTCGCGCAACCGGTGGCAGTTATCGCGGCAACGACGGTCAGGGCGAGTTTGAAAGGTGTGGCGAAAGGCATTAAGCAGCTCCATGGCTCGATGAATGTCGGGCCGGAGTCTAGTGAGATCACCCCCGCAAATCTGCGCGCAAAGCCGATAAATACGGGGCTCTACGACTAATCCCTACAAATCGGAATCGGCGTTTGGGTTACCCCGCGCGAGCGCTTTCTCATCTTCTTGTAGGAATGATGAGTTATCGACAGAAAGGTCCGTTTGAACCGCTGCCCGCTGAGAAGGACAGGGCCCGATTGATCACCACAGGATTTTCGACCGGCCATAGGTCCGCCATACAACTGTCGTCCGACTTATGCGACAATGCGCGCCAATTCCGGTCTGAATCCCGCGTTCAATTCCCCAGCAGCTCTGCCCACCCGCGCAGACGTTGCTGTTTACGTATGCGTGTTGAGTCGACTCCCTCCGTGATCAGCGCGTGACGGGAGCGACCGGCATGGGTCGAACTCTGGTCCAAGACCCAAACCAGTAACCTGTAACTCCTTGATAGGTAAACGCTTTGATTTCCACAGCTAACATCACGATGCAGTTCGGCGCCAAGCCACTGTTCGAGAACGTTTCGGTCAAATTCAACAACGGCAATCGCTATGGCCTCATCGGCGCCAACGGCTGTGGCAAATCCACGTTCATGAAGATCCTCGGTGGCGATCTGGACCCATCGGGCGGTCAGGTGATGCTTGAGCCGAACGTGCGTCTGGGTAAATTGCGTCAGGATCAGTTTGCCTATGAAGAATTCACGGTCATCGACACCGTGATCATGGGGCACGAGGAGCTGTGGAAGGTCAAGGCCGAGCGCGACCGCATTTATTCGCTGCCGGAAATGAGCGAAGACGACGGCATGGCTGTGGCCGAGCTGGAAACCGAGTTCGCCGAGATGGATGGCTACACCGCCGAGTCCCGTGCCGGTGAGCTGTTGCTGGGTCTGGGCATTCCGCTGGAACAGCACTTCGGCCCGATGACCGAAGTCGCGCCGGGCTGGAAGCTGCGGGTGTTGCTGGCGCAGGCGCTGTTCTCCGATCCGGAAGTGCTGCTGCTCGACGAACCGACGAACCACCTGGACATCAACACGATCCGCTGGCTGGAAACGATTCTGACGGCGCGTAACAGCACCATGATCATCATTTCCCACGACCGTCACTTCCTGAACAGCGTGTGCACCCACATGGCTGACCTGGACTACGGTGAGTTGCGTCTGTTCCCGGGCAACTACGACGAGTACATGACCGCCGCGACCCAGTCCCGCGAGCAGTTGCTGTCGGACAACGCCAAGAAGAAAGCCCAGATCGCCGAATTGCAGACCTTCGTCAGCCGCTTCTCGGCCAACGCCTCGAAAGCCAAGCAGGCCACCTCCCGCGCCAAGCAGATCGACAAGATCCAGCTGGCCGAGGTCAAGCCGTCGAGCCGAGTCAGCCCGTTCATCCGTTTCGAGCAGACCAAAAAGCTGCACCGTCAGGCCGTGACCATCGAGCACATGTCCAAGGGCTTCGACGGCAAGACGCTGTTCAAGAACTTCAGCTTCACCGTCGAAGCCGGCGAGCGCGTCGCGATCATCGGCCCGAACGGTATCGGCAAGACCACCCTGCTGCGCACGCTGATGGGTGAGCTGACCCCGGACGCCGGTTCGGTGAAGTGGACCGAAAGCGCTGAGTTGGGCTACTACGCGCAGGACCACGCCCATGACTTCGAAGACGATGTCAGCCTGTTCGACTGGATGGGTCAGTGGACGTCGGGCGAGCAGATCATCCGTGGCACCCTGGGCCGGATGCTGTTCTCCAACGACGAGATCCTCAAGTCGGTCAAGGTCATCTCCGGTGGTGAGCAAGGGCGCATGCTGTTCGGCAAGCTGATCCTGCAAAAGCCGAACGTACTGGTGATGGACGAACCGACCAACCACCTGGACATGGAATCCATCGAAGCGCTCAACCTGGCGCTGGAGAACTACCCGGGCACGTTGGTGTTCGTCAGCCACGACCGCGAGTTCGTGTCCTCCCTGGCCACGCGCATCATTGAGCTGAGCCCGAACGGCGTGACCGACTTCAGCGGCACGTACGACGATTACCTGCGCAGTCAGGGCGTCGTGTTCTAAACTGCCCAGCGTGATCCAAAGCCCTGTCCACGTGACAGGGCTTTTTTGTGGGCGGCAAAAATCCCGAGGAAGACGCCGTTACCTCTGACGTCTCCTACAGGGTTGATGGGGAGAACAGACAGGCCGTGCCCAACGTTATTTCTGCGCCACCTGAGGACTCTCGGTGGCATCCCAACCGCCGCCCAGTGCCTTGTAGATCGCCACGATTCCTCGGTACTGATCGGTTTCGCCCTGGGCCTGTGCGTCTTCGGCCGTCAGTCGTTCGCGTTGCGCGTCGAGCAGCACCAGGTAATCGGCGGTGCCTTCGCGGTACTGAATCGCGGCGAGGTCTGCGGCCTTGCGGCTGGAGTCGCTTTGACGGACCAGTGACAGCAACCGTTGTTGGCGCTTGCTGTAATCGCTGAAGGCATTGTCCGATTCTTCCAGCGCCAGCAACACGGTCTGCTCGTAGGTCGCCATCGCGCCTTCGGCGTTGGCCTTGGCCCCGCGCAACCGAGCCCTGACGCTGCCCAGGTCGAACGCCGCCCAGCTGATTTGCGGCCCCAACCCCCACGCTTGCGCCGCCGACGACCCGATCTGCGAACCACGGGCAGCCGTGAAACCGAGGAAGCCGCTCAGGCTCACCCGGGGAAACAGATCCGCCGTGGCCACGCCGACGTTGGCCGTGGCCGCTGCCAGTTGCCGCTCTGCGCTGCGCACATCGCTGCGCCGTTGCAGCAGTTGAGCGGGGTCGCCAATGGGCAAATTCTTCGAGATGGCGGGCAGGTCTTTCGGCTGCAAATCCACGCTCAACTGGTCAGGGCGCTCCCCGAGCAAGGTCGCGATGCGATTGCGCTGATGCACCTGTTCGGCCTGCAACGCGGGAATCGTCGCTTCCACCGCCGCCAGTCGTGCGTCGGAGCGGACCACGTCGATTTCGTTGCCCAGGCCTTCGTCTCGCAACTGCGCCGTCACGCCTCGGGAATCCTGCTGATTCTTCAGGTTGTCCCGGGCAATGCGCTCACGCAGTTGCGCGCCTCTCAGTTGACCGTAAGCGTCGGCCAGTTCGGCGATCATGCTCACTTTCAGCTGTTCAAGATCGGCCAGCGCCGCGTCCTGTTGCGCCGTACTCGCTTCCAGTTCGCGCTGGATACGCCCGAACAAGTCAATCTCCCAAGCCATGTCCAGGCCCAGGTCATAACGCTCGATGTTGACACGGTGCTCGGTCTGGCCCGGCACTTGCGCCCGGCCAAGGTCGCTGCTGGCATGGCTGGTGACCACCGGCAGCGCGTCGTTGCTGATGTCGTCGCGAATCGCCCGGGCGGATTTCCAGCGGGCAAAAGCCACGCGCAAATCCCGGTTACCTTGCAGCGAACGACTGACCAGTTGATTAAGGGTCGGGTCGTCGAATTGCTGCCACCAGACGCTTTCGAAATGGCTGCGGTCGTACTGGCCGACTTGCGCCGACGTCACGTTGGCGGCCGCCGTTTCAGGCGTCTTGTAATCCGGGCCGACCGCACAGGCCGCCAGCGCCAGAACCAACAGGCTTGGCATAAACAGTTTCAAGGTTTTCATCAATGGGCCTCCGGTTTCAGCGAGCGCACGGCATGAGGCCGGGCCGCCTTGCGCGCTTTGCCACGCTCGACGAAGTTACGAATCAGGACGAAGAACACCGGGGTCAGCAGCAGCCCGAAGAAGGTCACGCCGAGCATGCCGGAGAACACCGCGACGCCCATGGCATGGCGCATTTCCGAACCCGCGCCCGTGGAGGTCACCAGCGGAATAACGCCCATGATGAATGCGAACGAGGTCATCAGAATCGGCCGCAGACGCATGCGGCAGGCTTCCAGCACGGCGTCCAGCGGCGAAAGCCCTTCATCCTGTTTGTCCTTGGCGAACTCGACGATGAGGATCGCGTTCTTACACGCAAGGCCCACCAGTACGATCAGGCCAATCTGCGTGAAGATGTTGTTGTCGCTCCCGGCGATGATCACCCCGGCAATGGCCGACAGCAGCGTCATGGGCACGATCAAAATCACCGCCAGCGGCAGGCTCCAGCTTTCGTATTGAGCGGCCAGCACAAGGAACGCCAGCAGCACGCAAAGCGGGAAGACGAACAGCGCGGTATTGCCCGAGAGGATTTGCTGATAAGTCAGGTCGGTCCACTCGTACGTCATGCCGTGGGGCAGTTCCTCGGCCAACAGTTTTTCCATCGCCGCCTGGGCCTGGCCCGAGCTGTAACCCGGTGCGGGGCCGCCGTTGATTTCGGCGGTGATGAAGCCGTTGTAGTGCATCACGCGGTCTGGTCCCGACACGTCGCTGACCTTAACGAAGGTCGCCAGCGGGATCATCTCGCCTTTGTCGTTGCGGACCTTCAACTGGCCGATTTGCTCAGGGTCCTGACGGAATTGTTGTTCGCCCTGAACGTTGACTTGATAGGTGCGGCCAAAGCGGTTGAAGTCGTTGGCGTACAGCGAACCGAGGTACACCTGCAGCGTGTCGAAAATGTCGCTGATCGCCACGCCGTGGGTCTTGGCTTTTTCCCGGTCAATGGCGGCGTCCACTTGGGGCACGTTCACGGTGTAACTGGTGAACAGGTTGGCCAGTTCCGGGATGCTGCGGCTCTTGCCGATGATGTTCATCGTCTCTTTGTAGAGCTCTTCGTAGCCCAGGTTGCCCCGGTCTTCGATTTGCAGGCGGAACCCGCCAATCGTGCCGAGGCCCATGACTGGCGGCGGTGGGAACACGGCCGTGTAGGCTTCCTGAATCCCGGCGAATTTGTGGTTCAGCGAACCGGCGATGGCGCCAGCGGACATGCTTGCGTCTTTACGCTCGTCGAACGCACTCAGGCCAATGAACACCACGCCGTTGTTGGGGCTGTTGGTGAAGCCGTTGATCGACAGGCCGGGGAACGCCACCGCGCTGTCGAAGCCCGGTTCCTTCATGGCGATGTCGCCCATGCGCTTGATCACGTCTTCGGTGCGGTCGAGGCTCGCGGCGTCCGGCAGCTGGGCGAAGGTCACCAGGTATTTCTTGTCTTGGGTCGGGACGAAGCCGGTCGGTGTCGTGGAAAAACCGAGGTAGGTCAGCGCGATCAGCCCGGCGTACACCACCAGCGCGACGCCACTCAGGCGCACCACCCGTTTGACGGTGCCGACGTAGCCGTGGCTGGCCTTCTCGAAGACCCGGTTGAATGGCCGAAACAGCCAGCCGAACAGCGAGTCCAGCACCCGCGAGAAGCGGTCTTTCGGCGCGTCGTGGCTTTTGAGCAACACGGCGGCCAACGCAGGCGACAGAGTCAACGAGTTGAAAGCCGAGATCACCGTCGAGATGGCAATGGTCAATGCGAATTGCTTGTAGAACTGCCCCGTCAGGCCGGAAATGAACGCCGCCGGGACGAACACTGCGCACAGCACCAGCGCCGTGGCGATGATCGGGCCGGTCACTTCGCCCATGGCCTTTTTGGTCGCGGACACAGGGTCCAGACCGAGTTCGATGTTTCGCTCGACGTTCTCCACCACCACGATGGCGTCGTCCACCACGATGCCAATGGCGAGGACCAGCCCGAACAGCGACAGCGCATTGAGCGAGAAGCCGAACGTGTGCATCACGGCGAAGGTGCCGATCAGCGACACCGGCACGGCCACCAGCGGAATGATCGAGGCGCGCCAGGTTTGCAGAAACAGGATCACCACCAGCACGACCAGAATCAGCGCTTCGAACAGCGTGTGCACCACCGCTTCGATGGAGCTGCGCACGAAGATCGTCGGGTCATAGACGATGCTGTAGTCCATGCCTTCGGGGAAGCTTTTCTTCAGCTCGGCCATCTTCGCGCGAACCTGATTCGACACGTCGATAGCGTTGGAACCGGGGCGCTGGAAGATCGGCATTGCCACTGCCTGTTCGTTATTCAAGCGGGAACGCAGCGCGTAGGCACTGGAGCCCAGCTCGACCCGGGCGATGTCTTTCAGGCGTGTGATTTCGCCATTGGCACCGGCGCGGATCACCACGTTCTCGAACTCTTCTTCGGTGACCAGACGGCCTTGGGTGTTGATCGACATCTGAAAGCTGGTGGCGCTCGGCGACGGCGGCGCCCCCAGTTGCCCGGCCGCGACCTGACGGTTCTGCTCACGAATCGCGTTGACCACGTCGGTGGCGGTCAGGTTGCGCGAGGCGGTCTTGTTCGGGTCCAGCCAGACCCGCAGCGAATACTCGCCGAGACCCCAGACCTGCGCATCCCCTACCCCGTTCAACCGCGCCAGTTCGTCCTTGACGTTCAGCGTCGCGTAGTTGGACAGGTAAAGCATGTCATAGCGTTTGTCCGGCGAAGTCAGGTGCACCAACAACGTCAGCTCCGGGGACGCCTTGTCCACCGTGATACCGATGCGTGTCACCTCTTCTGGCAATTTTGGCTCGGTGCGGGTCACGCGGTTCTGCACCTGCACCTGCGCGTTGTCCAGGTCGGTGCCCAGCGCAAAGGTGATAGTCAGGGTCAGCTTGCCGTCCGCCGTGGATTGCGAGGACATGTACAGCATGTTCTCGACGCCGGTGATCGCCTGCTCCAGCGGTGCGGCCACGGTTTCACCGATGACCTTGGGGTTGGCGCCGGGGAAGTTGGCTTTGACCACCACAGTGGGCGGCACGACTTCGGGGTATTCGCTGATCGGTAACTGGAACAGCGAGATCGCACCCGCGATCAGGATCAGCAGCGACAGCACCGCTGCGAAGATCGGGCGCTGAATGAAGAATTGGGAGAATTTCATCGTCGTCGGCCTTTATCCGCGTGGGCCGGAAGCGCTGGCGATTTTCGCCGGCGCTGCGGATTTGGCCGAGGGCTGATTGCTCGCTTCCAGGGCCTGACGTTGTTGCGCAAGGGCGGCGAGGGTTTCGTCACTGGCCATCGGGCGGTCCTGAGGGTCGATGGGCGAACCCGGACGCACGCGCTGCAGGCCGTTGATGACGATGCGATCGTCTTTCCCCAGACCGCTGCGCACGATGCGCAACCCTTCCAGCTTCGGCCCCAGTTCGACGCTGCGGTAGGTAGCCTTGTTGTCCTTGTCGACCACGAGCACAAATTTCTTGCCAAGGTCAGTACCGACCGCCTCGTCCTTGATCAGCGTCGCGGCGTAGGTCCCGCTTCCGACCAGCTTCAGACGTGCATACAGGCCGGGGGTGTAGCGCCCGTCGGCGTTGTCGAACACGGCGCGACCGCGAATGGTGCCGGTGCGCGGGTTGACCTGGTTGTCGACGAAATTCATCTGGCCGAGGTGTTTGTTGTCCGCTTCGTTGGACAGGCCCATGTACACCGGCGTCGAGGCACCGCGCTTGCCGTCGCGGGAGAGCTGGTTGTATTTGAGGAACACGCGCTCGTCGGCGTCGAAATAGGCGTAGACCTTATCGGTGGAGACCACACTGGTGAGGATGCTTTGGTCGGCGGTCACCAGGTTGCCGGCGGTGATCTCGGCGCGGCTGACACGGCCGGTGATCGGCGCAGCGACATGGGTGAAACTCAGATTGAGACGCGCCAGGTCCAGCTGCGCCTGGGTTGCCGCCACAGCGGCCCGGGCCTCTTGCGCGGTGGTGGTGCGCGACTCGGCGATCTCGGCGGAAATCGCGTTGTTGGTGCGCAACCGCTCGCCGCGCTGGGCTTCGGCGTCCGTACGCACGACGGTGGCTTTCACCTGTTGCAACTGCGCTTCGAGGCGATGCACTTCGGCTTCGAACGGACGCGGGTCGATCTGGAACAACAGGTCGCCCTTCTTCACCAATGCCCCATCGACGAACGCCACGGAATCGATCTGCCCGGAGACCCGAGGCCGCACTTCGACGGTTTCGGGGGCTTCGAGACGGGCGGTCACTTCGTCCCATTCGATCACCGGTTGCTGCAGCACGTTGGCGACATCCACCTTGGGCGCACTCGGCGCCTGGGCTGTGGCCGCGGGGCCTTTGTCGCAGGCGCTGAGTAATACGAGCGCCAGTCCGGCAAGGGGATAACGAAAACGGGTCAATGGCTGTTGCATGGGAAAAATCCGCCGAAGGTTATAAGAATTGCCGCGGAGTGTGTGGGACGCCACACCGGTCCACGAATTGAATGGATTCAATGTTGATATCAACTCAAATGATAGTTGTAATATTAATTGACGAAACGGGATTAGACGCTCTGTCACGGGGCTTACAGACGATTCAAGAACAAGGGCCTGACACGTGGGTGGACGACCCGTCGCTGAGAAACAGGCCGATTCGCGAACGCAACCACCGTTCGGATTCGTCGTTGTCCTTGGCCGTGGTCCAGACCATGTGCAGCGGAAAATCAGCCAGTTGCACCGGCAACGGCTGGCTGCGTAACCGACCACTCGCGGTCAGCACATCGGCGGCGTATTCCGGCACGGCCGCCACCAGATCGGTGTCCTCCAGCAGCGCGCCAAGGCTGTTGAAATGCGGCACCGCGAGGACCACTCTGCGCTGACGCCCGATCAGACGCAGCGCCTCATCGACGAACCCCACCGTGCCGCCACCAAACGACACGAGGGCGTGTGGCCGTTCGCAAAAATCATCCAGGCTCAAGTCGCCAGGCACGTCATCACCGCGCAATAGCACGATGCGGGTGCTGAGCAAGGTCCGACGTTTGGCGTTGGCCGGCAGCTCAGTGGTGAAGCCAACGCCCACGGTCACCTCGCCGCTGGCGAGCAACCTCGGCATTTGCAGATAACTTGCACGGCGAACCACCAGCGACACCCCCGGTGCTTCCGCCCGGATACGCTTGAGCATCGACGGCAGCAAGGCAAACTCAACGTCGTCGTTCAAACCGATGCGAAACACTCGGTCGCTGGTCGCGGCATCAAACGCCTTGGGCCGCTTGACCGCCATGGCGATGGATTCGAGCGCGGGGCCAAGCAGCAACGCAATTTCCTGCGCCCTCGGCGTTGGCTCCATGAAACGACCGGCACGCTGGAACAGCGGGTCGTTGAACAGCAGCCTCAATCGGCCGAGCGCAGAACTCACGGCGGGCTGGCCGAGGTACATGCTTTCAGCGGCCAGACTCACGCTCCGGGCTTTCATTAACGCTTCAAAGATCAACAACAGATTGAGGTTGATATGGCGCAGGTCGCTGCGATTCATGGGGGAGAAACCTGCTTTAGATTACATGTGTAATACTTGCAAATTCCAAGTCGTTAAGTCAAAGGTTAAAAGCGGTGGGGTTGGCTTTGGAGAGTGACTCTGTTGCCCTGCCGGGCCTGATCACGGGCAAGCGCGCTCCTATCTCTTTTGCAATGTGCCGCATCCTTGGAGACCGAGTGTGCAGCCTTAGATGCAGTAGCGGGAAAACCTGAGTCAAGCAACAGGGCTACCAACGCGGTCCATCAGGCCATTGCACGTTTCAACAAATGTAGGAGCGCGCTTGCCCGCGATCAGGCCCGCCAGGGCAACAGAGTAGCCATCCAGAGCCAACCAAAAAAAAACGCACCAGGGATCACCCATGGCGCGTTTTTACGATCAAAAGCTCTGGCTCAGCAGCTCAACAGCACTTAGGCCCGGCCTTCCCGCCATAACGCGCATCCTGGCGCTCCCGAAAGAACACCTCGTACGACATCACCGGCTGGTCCGGATGGGTCTTCTGCATGTGCTCGACGTAATTGTCGTAGTCAGGCATGCCCACCATCAGGCGGGCGGCCTGCCCGAGGTATTTGCCGAGGCGACTCAGGTCATTGAACATTAGTGCGCTTCCGGCATCGCCTGGAACGGCGCTTCCTTGTCGCTACGCTCTTTCTTGACCCACGCCGCACGGCCCACTTTCACGGCGTAGAACAGAATGCTCAGCACCACGAACAGGAACAATGTGGTCAGCGCTGCGTTGGTGTACGCGTTGAAGATCACGTGCTGCATCTGATCCACCGTCTTCGCCGGAGCGATGACCTGGCCAGCCTCAGCCGCTGCACTGTATTTCTTGGCCAGGGCCAGGAAGCCAACGGCCGGGCTCGGGTCGAACAGCTTGATGAAGCCTGCGGTCACGGTGCAAATCAACAGCCAGGACGCTGGCAAGATCGTCACCCACACGTACTGCTGACGCTTCATTTTGATCAGCACGACGGTTGCCAGCATCAGCGCGATACCCGCCAGCATCTGGTTGGAGATACCGAACAGCGGCCACAGGGTGTTGATGCCGCCCAGTGGATCGATCACGCCCTGATACAGCAGGTAACCCCACAACGCCACGCAGCCGCCGGTGCCAATCACGTTGGCGGTCCAGGATTCGGTGCGTTTCAGTGCAGGGACGAAGCTGCCCAGCAAGTCTTGCAGCATGAAGCGACCGGCGCGGGTACCGGCATCGACAGCGGTCAGGATGAACAGCGCTTCGAACAGGATCGCGAAGTGGTACCAGAACGCCATGGTGTTCTGGCCTGGCAGCACTTGGTGCAGGATTTGCGCGATACCCACGGCCAACGTTGGCGCACCACCGGCGCGAGCCAGTACGGTGTTTTCGCCGATGTCCTTGGCCACAGCGGTCAACGCTTCAGGCGTGATGGCAAAGCCCCAACCGGTGATGGTCTGAGCGACTGCAACGACGTCGCCGCCGACCACTGCCGCCGGGCTGTTCATGGCGAAGTACACGCCTGGGTCGATGACCGAGGCCGCGACCATCGCCATGATAGCGACGAAGGATTCCATCAGCATGCCGCCGTAACCGATGTAACGGGCGTTCTTCTCGTTATCCAGCAGTTTCGGCGTGGTGCCCGAGGAGATCAGCGCGTGGAAACCCGACACCGCACCGCAGGCGATGGTGATGAACAGGAATGGGAACAGCGCGCCTTTCCAGACCGGACCGGTGCCGTCGGTGAACTGAGTCAGGGCTGGCATTTTCAGCTCAGGCGCGAGAATCAGGATGCCGATCGCCAGGGCGACGATGGTGCCGACTTTCAGGAAGGTCGACAGGTAGTCGCGTGGCGCGAGCAGCAGCCAGACCGGCAGCATCGCCGCGACGAAACCGTAGCCGACGAGCATCCAGGTGATCTGCACACCGGTGAAGGTGAAGACGTGCGCCCACTCAGGGCTGGCAGCCACCTGGCCACCGGCCCAGATCGACAGCAGCAACAGCACGACGCCGATGATGGAGATCTCGCCAATGCGGCCCGGACGGACATAGCGCATGTACACGCCCATGAACATCGCAATCGGGATGGTCGCCAGCACAGTGAACATGCCCCACGGGCTTTCAGCCAGAGCCTTCACTACGATCAGCGCCAGCACCGCGAGGATGATGATCATGATCAAGAAGCAGCCGAACAAGGCGATGGTGCCGGGAACGCGGCCCATTTCCTCGCGGACCATGTCGCCCAGCGACCGGCCGTTACGGCGAGTGGACAGGAACAGGATCATGAAATCCTGCACCGCACCGGCCAGGACCACACCGGCGATCAGCCAGAGCGTGCCGGGCAGGTAGCCCATTTGCGCGGCGAGCACCGGACCGACCAGCGGACCTGCGCCTGCAATGGCTGCGAAATGGTGACCGAAAAGGATGTGTTTGTTGGTGGGGACGTAGTCCAGGCCGTCATTGTTGATCACCGCCGGGGTGGCCCGGGTCGGATCGAGTTGCATGACGTGATTGGCGATGAACAAGCTGTAGTAGCGGTACGCAACCAGGTAAATGGCGACGGCAGCGACGACGATCCAGAGAGCGTTAATGGCTTCGCCGCGACGCAGCGCGACGACACCCAAGGCGCAGGCCCCAAGGGCTGCAACGGCGAACCAACCCAGATGTTTGGTCAGTCGGGTCATTGTGGGTCTCCTGCCGAAGCTCATGGCTTGCGGCGTAATTGTTATTGTGTGATCCGGGGTAACGGAGCGTTGCCACTATCCGCGCAGTTGTCAGCAAGAGAAATTCGTACTACTACGGTTTCGTCTGCGTAGTTCTACGCAGAGGCGAGTTCGCTACGCGTTTGTGATTCTGGCCGCAGGTCGTGGGAGCTGGCTTGCCTGCGATCTGCCGGGAACCGGCAGCAAACCCTGTGCATGCGGTCTGCCTGAGACAACCTATTCTCTGGTTTGGCTGCCGCTGCGCGTCAGATCGCAGGCAAGCCCGCTCCCACGGCCTGCGGCCAGAAGCGTTTGCGCTTGAACATGAGGGATGCTTCTGGCCACCAATACCGTGTCTAATACCTCCCACAACAACACCCGCTCCCGCCGGACATCCCACGCCATGCAACTCAAACACAAGATCGTCGCCCTGGGCATCCTGCCGCTGATCCTTGCCGTGTGCGTGATTTGCGCGCTGGTAATCGTGCAGAACCAGCGTCTGGGCGAGCAGCAGGCGCAGTTGATCGAGGACAGCATTCTGTCCAGCAAGCGCGCCGAGTTGAAGAACTACGTGGAGATGGCCATGAGCGCCCTCGCCCCGATCTACGACAGCGGCCGCAATGACGAACAGACCAAGCAGCAGGTATTGGAAGAACTGGCCAAGCTCAGCTTCGGCATCGATGGCTATTTCTTCGTCTACGACCAGAGCGGCCGCAACCTGATGCATCCACGGCAGGCGGCGCTGGTGGGCAAGGACTTGTGGAACATGACCGACCCGCAAGGGCTGCTGGTGATCCGCGCACTGCTGCAAAGCGCGGAATCCGGCGACGGTTTCCAGCATTACGCCTGGGAAAAACCGTCCACCGGGCAGATCACCGACAAACTCGCCCATGTGGTCATGCTCAAGCGCTGGGGCTGGATGCTCGGCACCGGGATCTACCTGGAAGACGTCGAACGGGCCACGCAACAGGCCCGACAGGAAGTCGCGCGGGGCATCTACGCGACCATGCTCGACATCGGCGCCGTCGCCCTGATCGCCGTGCTGCTGGTGTTCGTCTGCGGCGTCACCCTCAACGCCAGCGAACACCGCCTGGCCGACCGCAAGCTGCAAATGCTCAATCAGCGCATCATGAACCTGCAGGAAGAAGAGCGCTCGCGGCTGTCACGGGAGCTGCACGACGGGATCAGCCAGGTGCTGGTGTCGATCAAATTCCAGTTCGAGCTGGCCGGCCTGCAACTCGAAGGCCACGACCCGCTCGGCCTGGAGACCCTGCGTCACGGCACCGAACGGCTCGGCGAGGCCATCGGCGAAATCCGCACCATTTCCCACGACCTACGCCCCTCCCTGCTCGACACCCTAGGGCTGGCAGCGGCGGTCACGCAACTGGTGGCCGAGTTCGAGCAACAGACCGGGCTGACCATTCAGTACACCCATAACCTCAGCAAGTTGAAGCTGGCAGAAGGTGCACCGGTGGCGCTGTTCCGGATTCTGCAAGAGGCGCTGACCAACATCGAACGTCACGCCCACGCGCAGAACGTCTACATCGACTTGCGCAACACGAAAAAACAGGTGCAACTCACTGTGCGCGACGACGGGGTGGGCTTCCGGGTCGATGTCGAACGCTTGCAGGAGATACAGGGTGGCATCGGTTTGCGTAATATTCGCGAGCGCGTCGAGCATTTCCAGGGCCAGCTCAATCTCTACTCGGTCCCCGGCCACAGCGAACTGACCGTGACCATGCCCATTAACGTCGCCGCCTGACCCTTCATTTCAGACAGGAACCCGCACCCCATCATGAGCGCCAGCCAGACCATCCGCATTGCCCTGGTCGACGACCATTCGCTGGTCCGCGACGGCGTGCGCGCCCTGCTCGCCACCCGCCCCCTGTTCGAGGTGGTGGGCGAAGCCGAGAACGCGGCGCAGGGGCTGAAGATGTGCGAAGAGGTCAAGCCGGACATCCTGTTGGTGGACATCGGCCTGCAGGACATGAACGGCCTGGAACTGACGCAACTGATCCGCCAGCGCTGCCCGGCGATCAAGATTCTGATCCTGAGCATGTACGACAATCAGGAATACGTCGCCACGTCGATCCGCGCCGGGGCCAGCGGTTACGTGCTGAAAAACGCACCGTCCCGGGAAATTGTCGCGGCCATCGAGGCGATCGCCACCGGCGGCACGTTCTACAGCGCTGAGGTGACCCTCAAGCTGGTGTCGAAGAAGACCGACGAAAACGAACTCACGCCCCGTGAAGTGCAGGTGCTGGTGGGTCTGGCCAAGGGGCTGGACAACAAGACCCTCGCCCGCGACCTGGCGATCAGCGTCCGCACCGTCGAAACCCACCGCCTGAGCATCCGCCGCAAGCTGAAAGTCGACAAACCGGCGGGACTGGTGAAATACGCCATGGAGCATGGGTTGTTGTTGCCGTGACCCTGTGTCGCCGCCGCTGAACCTGTGGAGAGGTCCTTCATGCCGCCGCCGAACCTGTGGGAGCGAATTCATTCGCGAGAGGCCTCCACAGACGACGCATCTCCAGCGTCCGATCAATCTTTCGCGAATAAATTCGCTCCCACAGTTCATTCCGCGCCAAATGAAACATTGCGTGGCGACTCAGAGTCCCTGTGGGAGCGAATTCATTCGCGAAGGTGGGTCAGGCGACACAGCTCTATCGACCGGACGGGCCTCTCGCGAATGAAATCCCTCCCACAATGGATAGGCATTGGCCACGAAGCTGATCACTCCCTCGGCAACACCCGCTCCGCCGTTTCCTGATCCACCGGCAGCGCAAATCGGAATGTCGCGCCCTGCCCCGGTACGTCGATCAGCTCGATCCGGTGCCCGTGAAGTTGCAGGATCTGGTGCACGATGCGCAACCCCAGCCCGCCATCTCGCCGTGCACCGCCAATATTGAACGGACGCAGAAACAGCCCTTCGCGCAATTCAGCGGCAATCCCCGGCCCGGTGTCGCTGATGGTCACTTCGACGAACCGCCCCTTCGGCAACAACGCCACTTTGATCTCGCCGCCCTGGGGCGTGTGCCGCAGGGCGTTGTCCAGGAGGTTGGTCATCACCCGCTCGATCAGCCCCAAGTCGGCATGCACGCCGGGCACCGACGGCGGAAAGCTCGGGGTCAGGGTCACGGCCTTGGACTCGGCGCCCAGCTCGAACTTCTGAAAAATGTCCTGCACCAGATCGGTCAGCGAAAACCGCTCCACCACCGGCACCACGAAACCATGCTCCAACCGCACCAACTCCAGCAGCGACTGTGCCAACCCGCCTACCTTGCGACTCTGGTCCAGCGCGATGCCCAGATAACGCCGTCGCTCCTCGGGCGTGAGGCTGGCGTCTTTGACCGACAGCACCTCCAGATAGCCGTGCAGGGAGGCCAACGGGGTGCGCAGGTCATGGGAAATGTTCGCCACCAGCTCACGGCGGTCCTGGCTTTGGCGGGTCAGGGTCTGCCATTGCTCGCTCAGGCGGTTCTGCATTTGCTTGAACGTCGCGTCGAGCACGGCGATTTCGTCGTGGCCCTGCCGAGCCGATTCGGTCGAAGACGCGGGCAACGGCACCGGCGCAGCATTGATGTCGAAGTGGCTCACCGCGTCGGTCAGGCGTCGCAGCGGCCGGGTGATCCAGCCGAACGCCGTCAGACCCGCCAACAGGCACAGCAAGGCAATCAAACCAATCGACCACAATGCCGTGTTCAGGGCCTCACTGGTGGCGCCGCGCTCGGCAAAGCGGTCATGGGCCTCGCCCAGCAGCACCACGTACAAAAAGCCCGCCGGTTTGCCCATCACCATCAACGGCGCGGCGCTGAACACCTTGCGCGTGTCCATGCTGCGCGGGTCATCCCCCAGAATCGGCAGCGGCTCTCCGGCCAGCAGCTTGCGCACGGGCGCCAGATCGACACGGTCCCGCAGCATGTGATCCTTGGGCGCGGCGTCGCCGACGATCTTGCCGTCGCCGTCGAGCAGGTACACCTCGACGCTGGGGTTCACCAGCATCAACTGGCTGAACAGCTCGCGCACGGCATCGGGTTTCAGGCCGTTGGCGTCCATCAACTGGGTGTCGCGGGCGATGTGCTGGGCGAGGTCGCGGGACAGGCCCTGCACCACTTCCAGCTCATGCATTTTGTTGGAGCGCACCTGCAACAGCACCGACGTGCCGCAGCAGATCAGCAACAGAAACGCGAAGACCAGAGACAGCCGCTGGGTCAGGGTCATGTTCACGACGCCTCTCCCGCATCGGCGAATTTATAGCCGCGCCCCCACACCGTCAGGATGCGCAACGGCTGGGCCGGGTCGTTCTCGATCTTGGCGCGCAAACGGTTGATGTGAGTGTTAACGGTGTGCTCGTAGCCTTCGTGGTTGTAGCCCCAGACCGAGTTCAGCAGGTCCAGCCGCGAGAAGACCTTGCCCGGCTGACGGGCGAAGAAATACAGCAGGTCGAATTCCCTGGGCGTCAGGTCGAGCAAGCGGCCTTCCAGCGAGGCTTCGCGGGTCAACGGGTCGATGAACAATCCGGCGCTGTCGAGGCTGCCGGTGTCCATCTTCAGGTTGCGCGCCATCGCATCGACCCGCCGCAGCAGCGCCTTGACCCGCGCCACCAGTTCCATCATCGAGAACGGCTTGGCCAGGTAATCGTCGGCCCCCAGCTCAAGGCCAAGAATCCGGTGCATCTCACTGGAGCGGGCGCTGGTAATAATGATTGGCGTGTAGCGGGTCATGGCCCGGGCACGGCGGCAGATCTCCAGTCCATCGACGCCGGGCAGCATCAGGTCGAGGATCAACGCGTCCCAGCCGCCCTGCTCCAAAAGGCGCAAGCCTTTTTCCCCGTCGGCGCTGTGCACCACGTCGAAATGTTCGTCCCGCAGGTGCAGGCAAATCAGGTCGGCGATATGGCTATCGTCCTCGACCACCAGAATGCGTTTGGGCTGATCCATGGAAAGCAAACCTTGCCAGTGCTGAATGCGCGATGCCGCCATTGTGCCGATTTTGCGGTCGATCAGTTATCACGAATTGTTTAACTCTCGGTGAGGATTCCGGGAACAGCCCCGCCCTACTCTGGCGCCATCACATGACAAGCCTGCCCCGTGCAGGCGGTGCCAAGGAGACACCTCATGCTTTCGAGAAGACAGTTCATGGTCCTGAGCAGCAGCGCTGGCGTCGCGGCCATCGCCTTGGGCGTGCTGCCCAAGTTCGCTGACGGCGAAACCCTCGTACCGGCGGATTCGGCCGTGGGCACGTTCGAAGTCAGCCACAGCGACGCCGAATGGCACGCGTTGCTCAGCGACGACCAGTTTCAGGTGTTGCGCCGCGAAGCCACCGAGCGCCCGTACAGCAGCCCGCTGAACGACGAACACCGCACCGGCACGTTCGCCTGCGCCGGTTGCCAGTTGAAGCTGTTTTCGTCGACGACCAAATTCGACAGTCACACCGGCTGGCCGAGCTTCTGGCAGCCGCTGGACAACGCCACCGCCATCCGCACCGACACGTCCTTCGGCGTGCTGCGCAAGGAAGTCCATTGCCGCCGCTGTGGCGGGCATTTGGGGCACGTCTTCACCGACGGGCCGAAGCCGACCGGGTTGCGCTATTGCATGAATGGTCTGGCGATGACGTTCGCCGAGCAGAACACCTGAGCACGCTTTACCCCTGTGGGAGCGAATTCATTCGCGATGCGGTCGTTCAACGACATAGATGTGTCGCCTGAAGCACCGCCTCGCGAATGAATTCGCTCCCACAGGTGACGCACCCTTTTCCCAGATCGTTAATCTGAACGGACCCACTCCCATGCTCCTGATCATCCTTGCCTACCTCGGCGGCGTTCTGACCATCGTCAGCCCATGCATTCTGCCGGTGCTGCCGTTTGTCTTCGCCCGCACCGGCCAACCCTTCGTCCGCAGCGGCCTGCCGTTGCTGGTGGGCATGGCCGTGACCTTCGCGCTGGTCGCCACCCTCGCGGCAGTCGGCGGGGGGTGGGTCGTGCAGCTCAACCAATATGGCCGTGGCCTGGCGCTGATCTTCGTCGCGCTGTTCGGCCTCACCTTGCTGCTGCCGAAACTGGCCGAGCGCTTGACCCGTCCGTTGGTGGCCGCAGGCAGTCGACTGTCTGAAAACGCAGGCGTGGAGGCCAAACCCAGCCCGTGGGCCTCGTTCATGATCGGTGTTGCAACGGGCCTGCTCTGGGCGCCGTGCGCAGGCCCGATCCTCGGTCTGGTGTTGACGGGCGCGGCATTGCAAGGCGCGAGCGTCGGCACCACCTTGCTGCTGCTGGCCTACGCCGCGGGCGCCGCCACGTCACTGGCACTGGCGTTGTTGCTGGGCGGCAAGGTGTTCAGCGCGATGAAGCGTTCGCTGGGCGCTGGCGAGTGGATTCGCCGGGGGCTGGGCGCCGCGATGCTGGCGGGTGTCGCCGCCATTGCACTGGGCCTGGATACCGGGATTCTGGCCCGCGTTTCGACCGCTTCCACCGGAGGCCTTGAACGATCGCTGGTGGGTCAGCTCACCGGCAAGGGCAAAGACAGCAACGTGATGCAAGGCGGCGCGATGATGGCGCAAAACATCCCCGGCAAGGATGAAGCGGGCGCGAGCATGCAAGCTTCTGGCGCGATGATGATGGCCGCGAAAAACAGCACATCGAGCCTGCCGGTCGAAGGCCAGCTGCCGTCGCTCGCCGGGGCAGTGCAATGGCTGAACTCCGCCCCACTGACCGCCGAACAGCTGAAAGGCAAAGTGGTGTTGGTGGATTTCTGGACCTACTCCTGCATCAACTGCCTGCGCACCCTGCCCTACGTCAAAGCCTGGGCCGACAAATACCGCGATCAGGGCTTGGTAGTGATCGGCGTGCATGCCCCGGAATTCGCCTTCGAGCGCGACGTGAAAAACGTCACCAAGGCCATGGCCGATCTGGGCATTAATTACCCGGTGGCCATCGACAACGACTACAAAATCTGGCGAGCCTTCGACAACCAGTACTGGCCTGCCCATTACTTCGCCGACGCCAAGGGTCAGATCCGCTATCACCACTTCGGCGAAGGCGCCTATGACGAATCCGAGCGCGTGATTCAGGAGCTGTTGCGCGAAGCAGGCAATACTCAGATCACGACCGACCTGATCGACGCCAACGGCAATGGCGTGCAACAGGCGGCGAACATGGGCGACGTCAAATCGCCAGAAACCTACCTGGGCTTCGAGCGCGCCGAAAACTTCGTGTCGCCGGGCGGCGCCAAGGCTGATCGGGTCGCCAGCTACAGCACCCCGCAAAGCCTGTCGCTGAACAACTGGGGCCTGGACGGTCAATGGAACATCAGTTCCGAGCGCGCCAGCCTGAACGCGCCCAACGGCAAGATCGTCTATCGCTTCCACGCTCGCGACCTGCACCTGGTGCTCGGCCCTGGCAGCAACGGCAAGCCGGTGCGCTTCAAGGTCTCCATCGACGGCAAGGCGCCGGGGGATGCACACGGCACCGACATCGCGCCCGACGGCAATGGCACCGTCACAGAACAACGCCTGTACCAACTGGTGCGTCAGCCCGGCGACGTGACGGACCACACCTTCAGCATCGAATTCAGCGATCCGGGCGTGTCCGCATACGCCTTCACCTTCGGTTGATTCCACCCCGTTTCAGGAGTGTCAGATATGAAAAAATTCAACGTTTCCACCCTTCGCGCCGCGCTGCCTGACGGCCGCCGCATGGGCCTGCGCGTGCTGCTCGGCGCCGCTCTGTTGCAAACCGCTGCGTGCTCGTTCGCCGCCGAAGACGCCGTGAGCATCGCCCCGCCTATAAAGGATGAAGCCGTGAAGACCGCCGGGACCGAGACCGCCGTGTTTGCGGGAGGTTGCTTTTGGGGCGTTCAAGGCGTGTTTCAACACGTGCAAGGGGTGAAGAAAGCCGTGTCCGGGTACGCCGGGGGCAAGGCCGACACCGCGCAGTATGAGCGCGTAAGCGAAGGCGACACCGGGCATGCCGAGTCAGTCGAAGTCACCTTCGACCCGTCGCAGGTCAGCTACGGCACCCTGTTGCAAGTGTTCTTCTCCGTGGCCCACAACCCGACGGAACTCAACCGTCAGGGGCCTGACCGTGGCACTCAATACCGCTCGGCGATCTTCCCGGAAAGCCCCGAACAGCAAGCCGTGGCCCAGGCCTACATCGCGCAACTGGACAGCGCCAAATCTTTCAATGCGCCCATCGTGACCAAGATCGAGACCTACAACGGCTTCTACCCGGCGGAGGATTATCACCAGAATTTCCTGACCACCCACCCGACCTACCCGTACATCGTGATCAACGATTTGCCAAAAGTCGGGCAGCTCAAGCAACTGTTCGCCGACCGCTACAGCGAACAGCCGGTGCTGGTGAAATAACCCGCAGCAATGGCTCCAGCGGGCCGCACCGCCCGCAAACCCTGCGCAGATACCCCGAACTCTCCTCGTTTGGCGCCCTTAACGGGCGCCTTTTTTTGTGCGTGTAAAAATCGTCATCGTTTTTTAGCCCGTGACATCCGTCTGTCGCCAAAGCCGGGCTACGCTGATTCAGCCTTCGCCGCCGCACGATCCCTTGCCTGCCTGGAATGTATTCGAAAGCGGGCCGGTCGAAGCGCTCTGGATGGCGCGTTACAGCCAGTCGCACTGTCCATTCCCACGTCAAAAGAGGCGCACGAGCGTCCAATACAGCCGTGACGTATTCAGCAAGACTCACTGTTCAAAAACCGGAGCCTGATCATGAATAAACTGACTACCGTGGCGGGTGCACCCGTCGTCGACAACCAGAACTCGCAATCCGCCGGCCCTCGTGGGCCGCTGATGCTGCAGGACGTCTGGTTGCTGGAAAAGCTGGCGCACTTCGACCGTGAAGTGATCCCGGAGCGTCGCATGCACGCCAAGGGTTCGGGCGCGTTCGGCACCTTCACCGTGACCCACGACATCACGCGCTACACCAAAGCCAGGCTGTTTTCGGACATCGGCAAGAAGACCGATATTTTCATCCGTTTCTCCACCGTGGCCGGTGAGCGCGGTGCGGCCGATGCCGAACGTGACATTCGCGGCTTTGCGGTCAAGTTCTACACCGAGCAAGGCAACTGGGACCTCGTCGGCAACAACACCCCGGTGTTCTTCCTGCGCGACCCACTGAAATTCCCCGACCTGAACCACGCGATCAAACGCGACCCGCGCACCAACCTGCGCAGCGCCGACAACAACTGGGATTTCTGGAGCTCGCTGCCTGAGGCGCTGCACCAGGTAACGGTGGTCATGAGTGACCGTGGCTTGCCGAAATCCTATCGCCACATGCACGGGTTCGGCAGCCACACCTTCAGTTTCATCAGCCCGCAGAACGAGCGCTTCTGGGTCAAATTCACCCTGAAAACCCAACAGGGCATCGAGAACCTGACCGATCAGGAAGCCGCTGATCTGGTGGCCAGTGATCGCGAAACCCATCAGCGTGACCTCTACGACAACATCGAAAACGGTGACTTCCCGCAATGGAAGCTGTTCGTGCAGGTGATGCCGGAGCAGGACGCCAACACTTACAAAATCCACCCGTTCGACCTGACCAAAGTCTGGCCGCACGCGGACTATCCGTTGATCGAAGTCGGCACGCTGGAGCTGAACCGCAACCCGGAAAACTATTTCCACGACGTCGAACAGGCCGCGTTCAACCCGGCCAACGTGGTGCCGGGCATCAGCTTCTCGCCGGACAAAATGCTGCAAGGCCGCCTGTTCTCCTACGGCGATGCGCAGCGTTATCGTCTGGGGGTCAACCATCACCAGATCCCGGTCAACGCCCCGCAATGCCCGGTCAACAGCTACCACCGCGATGGCCAGATGCGGGTCAACGCCAACGCAGGCGGCACCATCGGCTACGAGCCCAACAGCAAGGGCGCGTGGGTCGAGCAGCCGGATTTCTCGGAGCCACCGCTGGAGCTGCACGGGGCGGCAGCGAACTGGGATTTCCGCAAGGACGATGACGATTACTACTCCCAGCCTCGTGCCCTGTTCCGCCTGATGACGCCAGCGCAACAGCAGGTGCTGTTCGACAACACCGCACGGGCCATCAGCGGCGCGTCGGCGCTGGTCAAACAGCGTCACATCGGCAACTGCACCCAGGCCGATCCGGCGTACGGCGCGGGCGTGGCAGCGGCCATCGAGAAGCTTGGCTAACGCAACGTCAGCGTTGACAGAAAGGGGTGTTCAGGCCACGGTACTGACACCCCTTTTTTCTTGAGTGCTGCCCGTCAGCGCTCTGTGACCGAGCTTTCGCCATGAACGAACTCCAGCAATTGAATGAAAGCCACGGCCTGCTGCTGGTGTTCGTCAACGTGCTGCTGGAGCAG
Organism: Pseudomonas sp. NPDC088368; assembly: GCF_044753445.1. Taxonomy (NCBI): domain Bacteria; kingdom Pseudomonadati; phylum Pseudomonadota; class Gammaproteobacteria; order Pseudomonadales; family Pseudomonadaceae; genus Pseudomonas; species Pseudomonas sp. NPDC088368. The sequence continues at coordinate 506,155 of NZ_JBIVNG010000002.1, read as the reverse complement.
ATTGGTCTGCCGGTTCCGGCGTACCCCACCCTCATCGTCACAGGTGCGTTGGCCATGCAAAGCAAACCACTGCTGGGCGCCGGAGTGCTGGTGGCGATGTTCGCCTGCCTGATCGCCGACACCCTCTGGTACTTCGCGGGCAAGCGCTATGGGGGCGTGCTGTTGAAGTCCATCTGCAAGATTTCCCTTTCTCAAGACACCTGCATCCGTCAGGGCCTGAACGTCTACGACCGGGTCGGACCCCGGGCGATGCTGCTGTCCAAATTCCTGCCCGGTGCGGGCGCGCTGGTGACAACCGTCGCGGGCATGAACGCCACGCCGTTTGCGCTGTTCATGCGTTATTCGCTGGCGGGGTCGTTCATCTGGGCGGGGTCGGCGCTGTTGCTGGGCATGCTGTTTACCGATGCGATCATCCCCTTGCTAGGGTGGTTGACCGGCTACCTGCCCCTGGCCATCGGCAGCGTTTTGCTGGCGTTGGGACTGTTCATCGGCTGGAAATACTGGAAGCGCCGTCGCCTGATGAAGCGCACGTCGAAGGTGCCACGCATCACCGTGCCGCAACTGCTGGCCCTGCGTGACACGGACGACATGCCGCTGATCATCGACGTTCGCCCCAAATTCCACACCGCCGTGGTCGAAGGCATCCCCGGTGCGCTGTCCATCAGCCTCGAAGAACCCCTGGACCCGTGGCTCGATCAGTTGAGCGATGTCGACATGGTGTTTTATTGCGCCTGCCCCAACGAGCTGTCAGCGGCGCTGTTGGCGGAAAAGCTGCGGGCACGCGGGCTGACACGGGGCAAGGCGCTGATAGGCGGTCTGGACGCCTGGCGCGAGGCGCACCCTGACCAGGACATCCCCGGACAGGCCGCCACCGCCTGATCATTCGGCGATATCAATGATCACCTTGCCTCGCTTGCTGCCTGCGCTGACCCGCGCGTAGGCGGCGTTGACGTCAGCGAGCCCGAAGCGCTGATCGTCCAGCAACACCTGCAACTGCCCCGCTTCGGCCATCCGCGTGGCTTCGGCCATGATCTCACCGTGGTGCTTGCGGCCTTTGCCGGTCAACAGCGGCAACAGGGTAAACACGCCCGAATAGGTCGCGCCCCGGAACGACAAAGGCGCCAGCGAATGCTCGCCCCAACCGAGGCAGCTCAGGACATGCCCGGTGTAGCGCCGCACAGCGTTGAAGGAAGCGTCCAGCGTGCTGCCGCCAACGGTGTCGTAGACGATGTCGAAACCTTCGCCTTCTGTGTGCAGCGCCACGTAGTCGTCGACGCTGCTGGCGCGGTAATCGATGGCCGTCGCGCCCAAGCGTTCGAGGGTCGTCAGGCTGTGGGCTGAGCCGGTGGCGAAGACCTTCGCCCCTCGGGCTTTGGCGATTTGCACCGCCACATGGCCGACACCGCCTGCGCCGCCGTGAATGAGAACGGTCTGGCCACTGCGCACGTTGGCCCGGTCCACGAGGCCTTCCCACGCGGTGATGAAAATCAACGGCAAGGCCGCGGCTTCGCGCATGCTCAAGTTGGCGGGCTTGCGCGCCAGCAGGTCGGCGTCGGTGACGATGTACTGCGCCAACGCGCCCTGATTGCCGCCGATGCCACCGGCCATGCCGTACACCTCGTCGCCTGCTTCGAAGCCGCTGACGCCTGCTCCGATCTTATCGACGACACCTGCCAGGTCCATGCCCAGCACAGCCGGCAGCGGCTGGCGCGCATGACCGCCCTTTCCCGCTGCAATCTTGGTATCCAACGGGTTCACTGCGCTGGCCATGACCCGCACGCGCACCTGCCCGGCACTCGGTTCAGACAGCGGCAGGGTTTGCACGTCGAGGGGGTGTTGGTGGGCGACGGCTACGGCGGCGTACATAGTGGTCATGGCGTTCTCCAGGGTAGGTCGCCCATGGGTGGGCGATGGACAGAGCATGCACGCTACCGCCGATTCCGATAAGACGACAAATACCTATAGTATTCATTCCAAGTCACCACTGAATGGAGGGTTCATGGATACGCTGGAAGCCATGTCGGTGTTCGTGCGCGTGGTCGAGCGTGGCAGCTTTTCTGCGGTGGCCCGCGAACTCGGCACCACTCAACCGACCGTCAGCAAGCAAATCAGTGCCTTGGAGCAGCATCTGGGGGGACGTTTGATTGCGCGCAGCACGCGCCAGTTGTCGTTGACCGACGAGGGCCAGCGCTATTACCGCCAGTGCCGGGACATCCTCGCCGCCGTCGATAACGCCGAGCACAGCTTCCAGACCGGCCGGGAAGCCGTGGCCGGGCCGCTCAGGATTGCGTCATCGGTCAGTTTTGGCCGCCTGCAGATCGCGCCGCGCTTACATGGGTTTCTCCAGCGTCACCCTGACGTGACCATCGATCTGCTGCTCAACGACCAGAACGTTGATCTGGTGAGCGAAGGCGTGGACGTAGCCATCCGCATCGGTGATTTGCAGGACAGCAGCCTGCTCGCACGCCAGATTGGCCTGACCCGACGGTTGATCGTCGCTGCCCCGGCGTACCTGTACGCGCACCCCGCACCCCGAACCCCCGCTGATCTGGCGCAGCACAACTGCATCCTCTTCAACTTGTTGGCGCGTTTCGACACTTGGCGTTTCGACGACGGCGCCCATGAGGTGCAGGTGAAAGGCAACGTGCGCAGCAACAACAGCGAAGCGATTCGTCAGGTGGTCCTCAGTGGGCTGGGCATCTCGCTGTCGCCCTCGTGGCTGTACCGCGAGGACATGGCCGCCGGACGGGTCCAACAACTGCTGCCGACGCACACCCCCACTGCCCTGCCCATCCACGCCGTCTACCCGGTGAATCGCCGGGAATCAGCGCGCGTTCGGGCGTTCGTGGATTTTCTAGCGGAAGGGTTTGCTGCGGATGAAGACCTTCGTTAAGGCGGTGTTCTACGGGCAAACCGAGGACAAATCTGTGGGAGCGAATTCATTCGCGAAAATAGTTCAGGCGATAGATATGTATCGCCCGTACCGGACCCATCGCGAATGAATTCGCTCCTACAGAGGTATGCGCCGAGCCTTGAGCCACCCAAAACGGTGCCAGATACCATCAAGCCGTCAGGGCTTATTGAATCGCGCCGACCTCAATGCAACACACTCTGCAAAAACTGCCGGGTCCGAGGATGCTCCGGTGCAGAGAATATCTGCGCCGGAGGACCCATTTCGACAATTTTGCCGCCGTCGAAAAACACCACGCGGTCGGCCACTTCACGGGCGAAGCCCATTTCGTGGGTGACGACGATCATGGTCATGCCTTCCGCCGCCAGGCCCTTCATCACGCTCAGCACTTCGCCGACGGTTTCCGGGTCCAGCGCGGACGTCGGCTCATCGAACAGCAACAGGCGCGGCTTCATCGCCAGCGCGCGGACGATCGCCACCCGTTGTTGCTGCCCACCGGACAACTCGCTGGGGTAGCCGTCGGCCTTGTGCTTGAGGCCCACCCGGTCCAGCAACGCCAGCGCATTGGCCTGAGCGTCGGCCTTGCTCACGCCCTTGACCTTGACCGGCGCCAGAATCATGTTGGCCATCACCGTCATATGCGGGAACAGGGTGTAATCCTGAAACACCATGCCGATGTCCTCGCGCAGCCGGGCCATGGCCTTGCGGTCATCTGCCCGCACCGACTCGCCACCGCCGACCACCACACTTCCCGCAGACGGCGCTTCCAGGCTGTTGAGGCAGCGAATGAACGTGGACTTGCCCGAACCGCTGGGGCCGATGATCACCACCACCTCCCCTTGCGCCACATCCAGATCGACGCCCTTGACCACTTCCACCGACCCGAAGTGTTTATGCAGTCCACGGACTGTCAGCATGCTCTTCATAGGCCGGCCTGCGCACGGGTGGCCGCCTGGAGTTTTTCCTGCGCGGCCAACAGACGATCACGGCGCGCCTGATTCGCCTGGCGTTCCACCTGCAACCGCGCATTGGCGCGCAGCAGGCTCGGGCGCAGGGACGACAACGCCGGGCCACCCGCCGAATCCCGGGACTGCACGTTGGCGGTCGGGTCCAGGCATTCGCGCACCTTGTCGGCGGGCAGGTTCAGTGCGTGCCCCAGTTGCTCCATCGCGCAGATGTCGACCATGTCGGTGTCAATCCGGTGGGCGGGCAAACCGGCGTCCATGGCCATGCGCACCGCCGCGCCGACGATGTGATGGGCCTCGCGGAACGACAGGTCGGCTTCGCGCACGATCAGGTCAGCCAGCCCCGTTGCCGTGGAGAAGTCTTCACCGGCGCGCTTCACCGCCAGCTCGACATTCGGCGTCGCGGTGCGCAGCACCAGGTCCAGCAGTTTCAGGCAGCGCAGGCTTTCTTCCGCCGCTTCCCAGAACCCCCGAGTGCCTTCACGGTTGGCGTCGCCGGTGTGGGAGAAGTTGCTGCCCTTGACCGTGACGCTGGCCGCCATCAGCAACCCGATGATGTGCCCGCTGCGGCCTTTGAGGTATTCCAGCACGGTGGGGTTTTTCTTCTGCGGCATGATGCTCGACGTCGCCGCGACGCTGTCGGGGAAGTCGATCAGGCTGAATTCGTGGGTGCTCCAGACGAAGTAATCCTGCGCCACCCGGCTCCAGAACACCGACAGCAAACTCAGGTGCGACAGGCTTTCGAGGATGAAATCCCGCGACCCCACGGCGTCCAGCGCATTGTCGAGGTAGCCGTCAAAACCCAGCAGTTCGGCCGTGCGTGCCCGGTCAATGTCGAACGGCGTCCCGGCAAAGGCCGCCGCGCCCAACGGGCTCTGGTTCATCGACGCCAAGGTCTGGGTCAGGCGCTGGCAATCACGGGCCAGCGCCTGTTCCACTGCCGACAGGTAATAGCCATACGTGATCGGCTGCGCCGGTTGCAGGTGGGTGTAACCGGGCATCACCACTTCGGCGAAGACCTCGGCGTTAGTGAGCGCGGTCTGACGGGCCTGAATCAGCGCGTCGATCAACGCCATCAACACCTCGCGGCAGCGCAGCCGGTCGAGTGTGGCGAGGATGTCGTTGCGGCTGCGACCGGTGTGCAGGCGGCCGCCGACGTCGGTGCCGATCTGCTCGATCAAATGTGCTTCGTAATTGAAATAGGCGTCTTCGCGGGACGGGTCGAGGGTGACCACGCCAGGCCCCGCCGCCTCCATGTCCAGCACGCCCTTGGCCAGGGCGGTCGCGTGTTCGTTGCGAATCAGGCCCTGTTCGGCGAGCATCACAATGTGCGCCTTGTTGACGTTGCCCAGGTTGAGGAAGCCATCGGCAAATCCTTCCAGACGGGGCCGGTAAATGTACTCGTTGACCTCGGGGGCGGTGGCTTCTTTCAAGCGACGACTGACTTTGGATTCTTGCATGATCACATCCCTTAACGAGTGGTGCGCATCGCCGGGCGACCCAGGCGACGTTCGAGATAACGGCTGAGCCAGCTCAGCAATGAACAGATGACGAAGTACACCAGCAGCACCGCGCCGTAGACCGCGAAGGCGGGGCTGACGCCGGTCATGACCGTGGAGCGTTCGACGATGATCTGCCCGACTTTGAGAAACTCGCTGACGCCCACCAGTGCACCCAGCGACGTGGCTTGCACCAACATCGTCAGCAGCCCGGTGTACGCCGGCAAAATGGCCTTCATCGACTGCGGCGCAATGACGTGCAGGTAGATCTGCCAAGGGCGCAAGCCCAGGGTCCAAGCGCTTTTCCACTGGTGCCGGTTCACCGACTCCAACCCGCCACGCACGATTTCGATGCCATTGGCGCTGCCCCATAACGTCAGGCCCGTGACCACCGCCGCGAACGGACTCAGGTCGAGGCCGAACATCGGCGCACCGAAGAAAATGAAAAACACATTCACGATCAGCGGGATCGAGCGGAACAGCTCGACGTAGCCGTGGATCGTCCACCACAGCACTCGGTTCTTGAGGGTGGCGAGCACCCCGAACACCGTCGAGATAAGCGTGGTGAACAGCAGGATCACCAGCGCCAGGCGCACGGTCATCCACAGGCCCTTGAGCACGAAGCCCCAGTTTTCGATCAGAAAGTTCATGGGGCCTCAGTGCCGGAAAGGCCGTTGCAGGTGAGCGGACAAGCGACCCGTCAGCAAGGACAGGATCGCCACCAGAATCAGGTACATCACGCAGATCGCACTGAACATCTCGATGGCCCGGAAATCCGTGGCGATGCGGTCCACCGCCACGAACGTCAACTCCGCCAGACCGATGGCCTGCAAGTACGACGAGTTCTTCAGCAGCGAAATCGAGGTGTTCAGCACGGCCGGCAAGCTGGTACGAAACGCGATCGGCAAGGCCACGAGGTAAAAATACTGATGAGGCTTGAGGCTCAGGGCCATGCTCGCTTCACGCATCTTGTGCTCGACCGTGGCCAGTCCGCCGCGCATGTTCTCCACCTGATACGCCCCTGCCCACAGCGACAGGCAGACCACGCCGGACCAGAACAGCGACAGCTCCAGGCCGATGGCTGGCAGGCCGTAGAAGATGAAGAACAACTGCACCAGAATCGGAGTGTTGCGAATCAGCTCCACGTACAGCACCACGATCTGCGACAGCAGCGGGATGCGGAAGGACCGCACCGCGCCGCCGAGAATGCCGATCAGCAGCGACGCCCCGATGGCCAGCAGCGAAACCCGTAGCGTCATCAACACGCCGTCGAGCAAGGCTGGCCATTGCGCCACCAGGTAATTGAAATCGAAGTCCATGGGGGCGCCCGATCAGAGTTTTTCTTCAGGCTTGGCCTGTTCGAACACGCTCAGGTAGTAGCTCTGGATGTTTTCTGGCACGTATTGCTGGACCCAACCACGGAACAGTTTTTCTTCGTGCATCCGGGCGACCGCCGCGCTGAGGTAATCGCGAAACGCTTCGTCGTTCTTGCGCACGCCAATGGCCGCGTCGGAGATCTGGAAGGGTTCGTTGATCAGCCGTGCATCGCCGTCGTTGGCCGCGACCACCACCAGCGTGGCGGCGTCGTGGGTGTAGGCGTCGGCGCGGCCCTGACGAAAGGTCTGCAAGGCGTCGGCGGCGCTGTTCATGCGCAGGGTCTTGACCTCGGGCATGTGGTCCTCGAACCACTTGGCCTGCACCGAGCCTTTGAGTGTGGCGAGGGTCTTGCCGTTGAGGTCTTTGATCGACTTGATCGGGCTGTCCTTCTTCACCACCACGTCGCTGGCGCCCCAACGGTACGGGGTGGTGAAGTCGATGACGCGCTGACGCTCAGGGGTGACGCCGAGGGTCGCGATGAGGAAGTCGACCTTGCGCCCCAGCAGCTGCGGCACGCGGTTTTCAGCGGTGACGCAGGTGAACGTCACTTTGTCCTTTGAGCCCAGCGCCCACAGGGCAATCTGCCTGGACATCTCGACTTCGACGCCCGCGAAGTCGCCGTTGTTGTTCTGGAAGCCATACGGTGGCTGGTCGCAACGGACCCCGGCACGCAATTGACCGGCCGCTTTGATTTCATCGGGCACCGGCGGCAATTCAGCGGCATGGACCTGCGCCATCCCTGCCAGCGAGACACACGAAAGAGCCATGACACGAACGAGGGATTTCAACGAAAACGACATATTGCCTCCTGGTTAACTACCAGCGCAGGGACGAGCAAAGGCGTCACCACGCAACGATTTCAAGGGCAGAGGATTCAGCGAGAATGCGGCGCCTGAGGACGCCGGGGCATCGTGTCCGTCTGCGCGAACTGTCGATGTCGAAAACAGTTATAAAGCCTCTGGCTCATGCCAACAAATGACAATACAGTGGTCGTCCATACCGAATTGATATGGTCAGCCATGAACTTCAAACAAGTCGAAGCCTTTCGCGCCGTGGTGTTGAGCGGCTCGATGACCGCCGCCGCCGAGTCGCTGCACACCTCACAACCCAACATCAGCCGTTTGATCGCGCAACTGGAGCGGGCCAGTGGTTTCAAATTATTCGAACGCGTGGGAGGCCGTCTGTTGCCTACGGATGAAGGCGCGGCGCTGTTTGTCGACGTGGAGCGTGCATTCGTCGGGCTGCAAAGCCTGGAGCATTCGGCGCAGAACATCCGACGTGGCGGCACGGGGCAATTGCGGATTGCGGCGGTGCCATCGCTGTCGTTGACGCTGTTGCCGAGGGTCATTCAGCGTTTTCGCCAGGAAAACCCCGAGGCGGCGATTTCCATCCACACCAACGATTCACCCATGGTCGCGCATTGGGCCGCGTCGCAGTTTTGTCATGTCGGCCTGGCGTCTTATGTCGGCGATGACATGCCGGGGGTGCGCACGCGCAAGATCTGCGACGTGCCGGGGGTGTGCGTATTTCCCAAGGGGCACCGGCTTTCGGCGCTGGCGGCGGTCAAGCCTGAAGACCTGTACGGCGAAGAGTTCATTTCACTGTCATTGAACGATGGCTCGCGCACCCGCGTGGACCGGGCGTTCGCGGGGGACAAGGAGCATCGCAAGCTGAACCTGGAGACGCCGTATGCCGCGACGGTCTGCTCGCTGGTGGCGTTGGGACTGGGGGTGAGCATCGTCAGCCCGATGGTGGCGCAGGAATACCTGCACATGGGCATCGACACCCGGCCCTTCGCACCGCAGATCCGGTTTTCCACCTACCTACTGCTGCCCGAAGACCGGCCACAGAGCGTGTTGAGCCAGCGATTCAGCGTGCTGATCGAAGAGATGCTCACCGAGGCGAGCAAGGCGTGGCAGGTGTGAATGAAAAGCCCGCACGGCTGAAGCCGTATCAAGACGCACCCTTCGCGGCACCACCGCGCACCTGTGGGAGCGAATTCATTCGCGAAAAACAGTCCAGGCGATAGAGATGTATCGCCCGTACCGGACCCTTCGCGAATGAATTCGCTCCCACAGCTGATACCGCGCCGTACCGCACCTTACGCGGGCTCCCACAGGGTGGCGTACACGTCAGACGTATCGGTGAACCCGCTGGATCAAATCCCCTGCAACGCCAAATCCATCGCGAAATACGTGAAGATCAGGTCCGCGCCTGCCCGCTTGATCGCGCCGAGGGTCTCGCGCACCACGCGGCCTTCGTCGATGGCCCCGGCCTGGGCGCCGAACTTGATCATCGCGTACTCGCCACTCACCTGATACGCCGCCAGCGGCAGGTTCGAGGCTTCGCGGATGTCACGGATGATGTCCAGGTACGCGCCCGCCGGTTTGACCATCAGCGCATCAGCGCCTTCAGCTTCGTCCAGCAGCGACTCGCGCAGGGCTTCGCGGCGGTTCATCGGGTTCATCTGGTAGGTCTTGCGGTCGCCTTTCAGCGCCGAACCGCCCGCTTCACGGAACGGGCCGTAGAGCGACGACGCGAATTTGGTCGAATAGGCCATGATCGGCGTGTTCGTGAACCCGGCCGCATCCAGCGCAGCGCGAATCGCCCGCACTTGCCCGTCCATCGCCGCCGACGGCGCAATCACGTCGGCACCGGCGCGTGCGGCCATCACCGCTTGTCGGCCGAGGTTTTCGATGGTCGCGTCGTTATCGACGTGGCCGTTGTGCATCACGCCGCAATGGCCGTGGTCGGTGTATTCGCAAAAGCAGGTGTCGGACATCACGATCATTTCCGGCACGACATCCTTGATGGTGCGGGAGATGCGCGACACCAGGCCATTTTCCTGCCAAGTGTCGCTGCCGCTGGCGTCCAGATGGTGGGAAACACCAAAGGTCATCACCGACTTGATCCCGGCGCGGGCATAGCGCTCAACTTCCTGGGCCAGCTTCGACTCTGGAATGCGGCTCACGCCCGGCATGCTGTTGATCGGCACGAAGTCATCGACTTCTTCTTCGACGAAGATCGGCAGCACCAGATCGTTCAGCGTGAATTCGGTTTCCTGGAACAGCGCACGGAAGTTTGCGTGGCTGCGCAGGCGACGTGGACGGGCGGCGGGAAACAGACTGGACATGGCAGTTCCTGAACAAAAATGGCGGAAAACGGCACACAACGAGGCGTGACCGTCATCAATGGCGCGAAGCTTATGCCTGCCTCGCTCCGGATTCAAATATCGGGGCGATAAAGACAATTGTGGTGCGTGTAACAGTCCGGCACCTTGGGTCGAACGAATTCAGCGCTCGACAGGTCATTAATCGTGAGCAGCATGCACGCCCGGCTGCGCGACCCACTTGGCGAGGCCGGCCTTGAACACCCCTTCCGATCTTCGTAACAACCGCTCACTGGACGGCCTCAATTTCTTTCTGGCCGACGTGCGCGACGGACTCGGTCCATACCTCGCGATCTACCTGCTGGCGGTGCACAAATGGGACCCGGCCAGCATCGGCCTGGTCATGACGCTCGCCGGTATAGCCGCTTTGGTCACCCAGACGCCAGCGGGTGCGCTGATTGACCGCACCCGCAGCAAGCGCCTGGTGGTGGTCATCGCCGCGCTGCTGGTGACCGCCAGTTGCGTGATTCTGCCGTTCATCCACAGCTTTACCTGGGTGGCGATCACCCAGGGGCTGGGCGCCATTGCCGGTTCTGTGTTCGCCCCCGCCATTGCAGCGATTTCCCTCGGCATCACCGGTCCGAAAGCCTTCACTCGCCGAACGGGCCGCAACGAAACCTGGAACCACGCGGGCAATGCCTGCGCCGCGCTGCTGGCGGGCGGCCTGTCGTGGGCGTTCGGGCCGATTGCGGTGTTTTACCTGATGGCGTTCATGGCGATAGCCAGCGTGGTCGCCGTCAGCTTCGTTGATGGGTCCGCCATCGATCATGAAGTGGCACGGGGTTTCGACCCTCGACAGGAGAACGGCGCCGAACAGCCCAGCGGCGTGTCCGTGCTGATCCACAACCGCCCCCTGCTGGTATTCGCTATCTGCTGCGGCCTGTTTCATCTGGCGAACGCTGCGATGCTGCCGCTGGTCAGCCAGAAGCTCTCACAGATCGACCTCAACCTCGCCACGCCCCTGACCTCGGCCTGCATCGTCGCCGCACAACTGGTGATGGTGCCGGTGGCCTGGCTGGTGGGCACGAAGGCTGACAGTTGGGGGCGCAAACCGTTGCTCCTGGCGGGCTTCGTCATCCTGCCGCTGCGGGGCGTGCTTTACGTGCTGTCGGATAACCCTTACTGGCTGGTGGGCGTGCAACTGCTCGACGGCATCGGCGCAGGGGCGTTCGGGGCGCTGATGCCGTTGGTGGTCAAGGACCTGACCCAAGGCACGGGCCGCTTCAACGTTAGCCTCGGGGCGATTTCAACGGTGTTCGGCCTCGGCGCCGCGCTGAGCAACGGCCTGGCCGGGCTGGTGATTCGCGAGGCCGGTTACAACGCGGCGTTCCTGACCCTGGCGGCGATTGCGGCGGTGGCATTCGTGCTGTTGTGGGTGGCGGTGCCAGAGACCTCGGACATTTCCGACCGCCCGGTCGAAACTTCGTTACCCGGGGCCAACCCGAGCGTTTGAAAGAAGCTACCGGTGAGGCGTGCTGCTCGCACCCTCTCCCAGCTCGCGCTGCATGATCACGGTGTCGAGCCAGCGGCCGTGCTTGAAGCCTACCGATTCGAACACCCCGACCTTGCGAAACCCCAGGCGCTCATGAAGCCGGATCGAGGCCACGTTTTCGCTGTTGCCGATGATCGCGACCATCTGCCGCCGGCCGTCGTCGGTGCAGCGCTGAATCACCGTTTCCAGCAACTGCTGGCCAATCCCCAACCCGGCCATGCCCTCGCGCACGTACACCGAATCTTCGACGGTGAAGCGATACGCCGGACGCGGCCGGTACAGCGTGGCATAGGCGTAACCCACGATTTCGCCTTCGTGCTCGGCGACCCGATACGGCAGGCCGTTGGCGCGGATGTCGGCGCATCGCTGGAGCATCTGTTCCAGGGTCGGCGGCTCCAGCTCGAAACTGGCCGTGCCATGCAACACGTGGTGGGCGTAAATGGCCTGCACGGCAGGCATGTCGTCGTCGCGGGCGTCGCGCAGGATCAGGTCGGTCATCAGCGGTCTTCTTGGCTCATACGGTGTGCGGCACAGGATAATCATTCATGGCCGCCTTTTGGGTTTAGAATGCCGCCCCTTTCCACTGCCGACCCGCCGCCACCCGATGAATCCCGACGCGCTGAACACCCTCAACGAGCACCTGCTCACCGCCCTCGCCCCTGCGCCCACGGAAACCCGTCGGCTGTTCCATGGCCGTGGCCGCCGTTGGCCGGGCCTTGAGCAACTGACGGTGGACTGGATGCAGGGCGTGGTGCTGGTGTCACTGTTCAAGGAACCGACGGCTGACGAGTTGGAGGGTTTGAAGCGTCTGTTGGCGGAGCTGATTCAGACGCCCGTCTGGAAAGACAGCCAAGCCCACACCCTGCTCCTGCAACACCGCTATCTGCCCGACAGCCACACCGAAACCCTGCTCGGCGAGATGCCGGACGAGTGGACGCTGACCGAAGGCGGCCTGCGCTACCTCGTGGATTTCGGCAAGAAACAGAACACCGGGCTGTTTCTCGACATGCGCTACGGCCGTGATTGGGTGCGTGCGAATGCGGACGGGAAGCGAGTGCTGAACCTATTCGCTTACACCTGCGGTTTTTCAGTCGCCGCCATCGAGGGCAGCGCGGCGTTCGTCGTCAACCTGGACATGTCGCGGGCGGCGCTGAGCCGGGGGCGCGACAACCATCGCTTGAATGGCCACGATTTGAGCAAGGTCAGCTTTCTCGGCCACGAGCTGTTCAAATCCTGGGGCAAGGTGAAGAGCAGCGGGCCGTACGATCTGGTGATCATCGACCCGCCGTCGTTTCAGAAAGGCAGTTTTTTGCTGACCAAGGACTACCAGCGCGTGCTGCGCAAACTCCCCGAGCTGCTGACAACCGACGGCACCGTGCTGGCCTGCATGAACGACCCGGCGCTGGGCGCGGATTTCCTGATCGAGGGCGTGACGCGAGAAGCGCCGGGGTTACGCTTTGAACAGCGGCTGGAGAATCCGCCAGAGTTTGCCGACATCGAGCCCGATGGCGGCCTCAAAGCTCTGGTGTTCTGTCAGGCCTGACGTTCCTGCGAAAATCGGCACCTCACCCGACGGCGAGATGCCCACGCCCACTTGCAGCTTGACGCTCGACACTCGCCGCTGCTTCTAGGCGCTGAGGCGCGAAATCACGTCGTTCAACCCCACCGACAACTCATGCAGGTCCTGGCTCGCCGTCTGGGTGCGCTGCACGTTGCTCTGGTTGGTGGTGGCAATCGCGGTGATTTCGGTCAGGTTGCGCGAGATGTCCTCGGCCACGGAGGTCTGCTCTTCGGCTGCCGTGGCGATCTGACGGTTCATGTCGCGAATCGCTTCCACGGCGGTAGTGATGCGAGCCAGCGACGAACTGGCCAGGGCGACCTGATCGACACTCTCCTGGCTGCGCGCCTGACCGCTCTCGATGGCCTGCGCCGCGTCGATGGCGCCGGTCTGCACCGAATTGATGATCTGGTTGATCTCAGCCGTCGACGCCGCCGTGCGTTGGGCCAGGGTGCGCACTTCATCCGCCACGACCGCGAACCCACGTCCGGCATCCCCGGCCCGCGCCGCTTCAATGGCCGCGTTGAGGGCCAGCAGGTTGGTCTGCTCGGCGATGCCGCGAATCACTTCCAGCACCTTGCCGATGCGCCCGCTGTCGCTTTCCAGACGACGAATCACGTCGGCGGTGTTGCTGATCTCGGTGCGCATCTGGGTGATCACGGTAATGGTCGCGCTCATCACCTTGCCGCCGTCCTGAGAGCTGCGATCCGCTTCATCAGCGGCATGAGCCGCTTGTGCCGCATGGCGCGCAACTTCCTGGGCCGTGGCCGACATCTCGGTCATCGCCGTGGCCACCTGATCGGTGCGTTCGAACTGCTCGTGAGTGCCTTGAGCCATCAGCGACGCAATGGCTTTCAACTCACCGCCCGCGCTGTCCAGGTCGGTGGTGCTGCGCTTCAGGCGTGTGAAGGTGTCCGCGAGGAAATCGCGCAAGGTGTTCGCCGCCACCGCCAGACGTCCGAGTTCGTCCTGGCGGGTCACGCTGACCCGGTCGCTGAAGCGCCCGTGGCTCAGTTGCGCGACGTATTCGATCAACAGGCTGATCGGGCCGACGATGTTGCGATTGACCATCCACAGTGCCAAGACACCGACCAGCAACGCCGACGCCAGCATGACGAGGGTGCCGATGAGAATGGTCTGATCGGCCGTGCTGCTGATCGCCTTCGATTGTTCGTCACTGAGGGCGCGCAGGTTGCCTACCAGTTCAGTCATTTGCTCGCTGGCGGCACGGTCCACGCCCTTCACCGCCTGATCACCGGCCACCGGATCGCCGCCCGCCGCCACGAACGCGTCGCGGCCCTTGCGATAGGCCACGCCCAGCGCACGGTGCTCGTCACGCAGCTTGTCGACCTGGGCCTTGCTCGCGGCATCCAGACCGGCCATCCCGCTGAGCTGACCCAGCGTGGTCTGCACCAGACGCTCCTGCTCCTCGAACTGGCCCCAGAACTTGTCCCGGTCCGCAGGCTGTTTGCCGCGCAGCAGAACGTTTTTCCATTCCTGAACCTGAATCTTGAATTGAAGGTTGGCCTGATCGACCCGTTGCGAGGCCTGCAGCGGACCGTCCAAAAGGCCGCGGTACGCGTGAACGTTGCTGGAGAGGAACTGGAAACAGGCCAGTGCGATCAGCAGCACCAACGCCAGGCTGCCGCCCAGCAGCGCCAGAATCTGCAATCTCAGGGACTTGGACATATGGAAATCTCATCAGGGGGGACTGCGGTTTTCGGGATTGCCCGAAAATGCCTGCTTGCCACATCCCTGTGCCGCCGTGTCAAAAACGGAGGGCTTACACAGCCTGATTCGACCCCGCGAAGCGCTTCTTTAAACGCCATATCGACGGCCCGACGAGTGGTCAAAAAACGTCAAGCCGGTGACGAAACAGAGGGTCAATAAACTGACAAACAGGCACCTAACCCCTTGAATGCACGTATTTTTTCTGAATACGTATTCAGTTGGCCACATCTCTTAGTGACCTCCCTGAACACAGGCCTTACCCTGCCCGCCGTGCTGCTACAGAGAATGGCGGAGCGCCGGGATCTCGGATACACCTCCGATCTCCTGTGGGAGCGAATTCATCCTGGGCGGCATTCCGACGAAAGGGTCGGTACAGCCTGCACACCTTCAGCGCCTGGAAGATTTCGCGAATGAATTCGCTCGCACAGGAAATCTCCAGCGAACACCCTGTACCGGAACGCCGCAAGACCCGTGGGAGACGCCGGAGGTTACGACGGCAGCGAAAGGGGCATCGCTGACACCCCTCACCCCTCCTTCTGCCCAAACACCTGCGAAGGCCGGCGCAACACCGGGTCGAAAGGGTTGATCCTTTGCCCGATGGCAGCCGCTTCGCGCTTGAGCATGTCCACCACGGTGGGCATGCGTTCGGCGTTGAGGCGGTCGCTGATGGTGGCGACGCTGAGGGCCGCAACAGCCCGGCCTTCGCGGTCGAGGATCGGCACCGCGAGACCGGCCATGCCTTCCAGCACACCGGTGTTGCGAGCGGCATAACCCAGGCGCCTGACGTTGTCGATTTCCGAGCGCAGCATCACTTCGTCGTACAGATGAAAATCTCGCAGGCGCGGCAGGTTGTAACGGATCACCGTGTCGCGCTCGTCTTCCGGCAAGAACGCCAGGATCGCCAGACTGCCCTGCCCCACGCCCAACGCCACGCGGCCGCCAATGTCGCCGGTGAACGTCCGGATCGGG
This sequence comes from Pseudomonas sp. NPDC088368, assembly GCF_044753445.1. Lineage (NCBI taxonomy): Bacteria > Pseudomonadati > Pseudomonadota > Gammaproteobacteria > Pseudomonadales > Pseudomonadaceae > Pseudomonas > Pseudomonas sp. NPDC088368. The sequence continues at coordinate 490,484 of NZ_JBIVNG010000002.1, read as the reverse complement.
TACGGCCCTTCGCTACGGTCGAGGCACACCGCGTCAAAACCGCTGCGCGCCAGCAGAAACAGCGAATCCCCCAGCGACGCCGACAGCCGCAGCAAACTCGGCCGCACCACGTCGCGCAAGTTCCCGGTCTGCCCCGCTTTCGCCGCCAGCGCAAAGAACTCCAGGCTCAACCGGTAGCGTTTGCTGCGCGCATCCTGCTCGACCATGCCTTCGTCCATCAGGCTGCGCAACAGCCGGTGAGTCGTCGGCTGGGACAAGCCCACTTGCTGCGCCAGTTGCGTCACCCGTTCACCGCCTTCAGGGCATTCACCCAGACAGCGCAGCACGGCAAACAGTCGAGACACAGCGCCAACGCCTGTTTCTTTTGTCGTTTCATTCCGCTCAGTGGAATCCACTATCTGTATTTTCCTATCTACATTCACTGATCGAATAAATCTGAAAATACTACTCGCTCAATGAAATTCATCGTTGAGCCCATCCTAGTCTTCGGCCTAGGATCAGTCCACCAGGGCGATTTGAATAACAGCGGCAGCCGACACCGATCGAGCGCCAGCGTCCATTGAGCATGCCGACACGCATCGGCACGCCGCCTCTCTTCGCATCTGCCCATAAAAAACGCATGCCCCCGGCGTGCACAAAAAAGGTGGAACGCACCCATGGCATTTCTTCAACTCCAGGCACTCTGCAAACGTTACGGCCCGGTCGATGCGGTGGTCGCCACTGACCTGTCGGTGGAAAAAGGCGAATTCGTGTCCCTGCTCGGCCCGTCTGGCTGCGGCAAGACCACCACCCTGCAAATGATCGCCGGGTTCGTAGATGTTACCTCGGGCAAGATCCTCCTTGATGGACGCGACATCACCCACGCCAAACCCGCCAGTCGTGGCCTCGGTGTGGTGTTTCAGTCCTACGCGCTGTTCCCCCACATGACCGTGCGCGACAACGTGGCCTTCGGCCTGAAGATGCGAAAAGTCGCCGCCGACGACATTCAGCGCCGCGTCGCCCGCGTGCTGGAGCTGGTGCGCCTGCATCAACACGCCGACCGCTACCCGCGTGAACTCTCCGGTGGCCAGCGCCAGCGTGTGGCCCTGGCCCGTGCCTTGGTCATCGAGCCGCCGGTCCTGCTCCTCGACGAACCGCTGTCCAACCTCGACGCCAATCTGCGCGAAGAGATGCAGTTCGAGATTCGCCGCATCCAGCGCGAAGTCGGCATCACCACGCTGATGGTCACCCACGACCAGGCCGAAGCCCTGTCCATCAGCGACCGCGTGGTGGTCATGCAGGCCGGGCGCATCACCCAGATCGACGAACCGTACAAGCTCTACGAACACCCGCGTACCCGTTTCATATCCGGGTTCGTCGGCAAGGCCAACCTGTTGCGCGGCGACCGTGATTCGAGCGGCGTGGCTCAAGTACGTCAGGCACAGGGCGACGGCGAACTGACCCTGAGCCTGCGCCCGGAAAAGATTGACCTGCTGAACGCCGGTGAAGGCCGTCTGCAAGGCCGGATCATCACCCGTTATTTCCTCGGCAGTCAGTGGCTGTACCGCATCGACACGCCGATTGGCGAGTTGACCGTCGTGCGCCGCAACAACGGCGATGCGCCGATGAACGAAGGCACGGCGGTGGGGCTGGACTGGCCGTCTGAATTGCTGCGCGTGCTGGCCGCTGACGAGGTGTCGGCATGAGTGTGCTGCGCGACAGCGGTCGCGGTTATCTGCTCTCGACCCCGGCGTTGGTGCTGTTCGTCGGCCTTCTGGTGGTGCCGTTGCTGTTAACGCTGGTGCTGTCGTTCAACGTGTTCGACTACACCGTGGGCGTCAAAAGCGGCAGCTGGACCTTCGCCCAGTACGTGAATCTGGTCACCGATTCGTACTTCTACGAGATCTTCTTTCGCACCTTCTGGATCAGCGCGCTGGTCACCCTGTTGTGCGTGGTGATTGGGGTGCCCGAAGCCTACATCTTGAGCCGCATGGGCACCCCGTGGCGCTCGATCTTTCTGATTTTGATCCTCACGCCGCTGCTGATTTCGGTGGTAGTGCGTGCCTTCGGCTGGAGCCTGCTGCTCGGCGCCGACGGGCTGGTGAATCAGGCGATCCAGGCCCTCGGTGGCCGGCCGATCAAAATGCTCTACACCCCGTTCGCGGTGGTGCTGGCGCTGGTCCACGTGATGCTGCCGTTCATGATCATCCCGGTGTGGACCTCGCTGCAGAAGCTGGACCGCTCTGCCGAACAGGCCGCGCTGTCGCTGGGGGCGAGTCAGGCCAAGGTCATGCGTCTGGTGGTGCTGCCGCAGGTCATGCCCGGCGTCCTGTCCGGCACCTTGATCGTCTTCGGGCTGTCGGCCAGTTCGTTCGCCATCCCCGGCCTGCTGGGCGGACGCCGCCTGAAAATGGTCGCCACCACGGTCTACGACCAATACCTCTCGGAACTCAACTGGCCCATGGGCGCCGCCATTGCCGTCGCGCTGTTGCTGATCAACCTGCTGGTGATGCTGTCGTGGAACCGGCTGGTCGAAGGCCGCTATAAAAAATCCCTGGGGGAATGATCGATGTCCAAGAATGGTCCTCTGGCCCTGTCGTTTCACGCCCTCATCGTGGTGTTCATGCTGGCGCCGCTGGTGGTCGTGTGCCTGGTGGCGTTTACCCCGGAAAACACCCTGAGCCTGCCGTGGCACGGTTTTTCCCTGCGCTGGTTCACGGCGGTATTCGAGCGCGCCGACTTCATTCAGTCCTTCTATAACAGCCTGATTCTGGCGGTGGTCGCGGCCACCCTTGCGACCCTGATCGCCGTGCCCGCCGCGCTGGCAATCACCCGCTATCAGTTTCCGGGGCGCAACTTCCTCAACGGCCTGTTCCTGTCGCCGATCATCATTCCGCACCTGGTGCTCGGGGTGGCGATGCTGCGCCTGTTCGCACTGATGGGGGTCAACGGCAGCTTCGTCTGGCTGATGTTCGCCCACGTGGTGGTGATCACGCCGTACGTGCTGCGGCTGGTGATCGCGGCGGCGATTGGCGTGGATCGCAGCGCCGAGCAGGCTGCGGAATCCCTGGGCGCCAGCCGCTTCACGCTGTTTCGCCAGATCACCCTGCCGATGATCCTGCCGGGGGTCGCCGGAGGCTGGCTGCTGGCGTTCATCAACAGCTTCGACGAAGTGACGCTGTCGATCTTCGTCACCTCGCCCTCAACCCAGACCCTGCCCGTGCGCATGTACGTTTACGCCACCGAATCCATCGACCCGATGATGGCCGCCGTGTCGGCACTGGTGATCGCGCTGACGGCCATCACCATGATCATTCTCGACCGGGTTTACGGCCTGGATCGCGTGCTGGTGGGGCGCCACTGATGCCTTTGATTTCAATCACCGAACGCCTTTCAGGGAACGCACCATGGCTTTGCTGAAACGACTGGCCGAACACGACCGCGAGGTTCTGCTCTTCACGCTTGACGGCCAGCCCGCCAGCGGTCTCGCGGGCGACACCCTGCTCACGGCGGTGCTGACCACCTCGGACCACCTGCGTGGCAGCGATTTCTGCGCCGAACCCCGCGCCGGTTTCTGCCTGATGGGCGCCTGCCAGGATTGCTGGGTCAAGCTGGGCGACGGTCGCCGGGTGCGGGCCTGCGCGACGCTGCTGGAGCCGGGCCTGAACGTCAGCCGCGAACCGGGGCGCAGCCTATGAAACAGAACGACATTGTCATCGTAGGCGCAGGGCCTGCCGGTATCCGTGCCGCGCAAACCCTGGTGGCCTACGGGCTGCAACCCTGCCTGATCGACGAAAGCCTGCGGGGCGGCGGGCAGATTTATCGTCGTCAGCCGGAGAACTTCAAACGCTCGGCGAAGGCCTTGTATGGCTTTGAAGCGTCGAAAGCCCAGGCCGTGCATTCAACGCTGGATCGCCTGACAACCGACATCGATTACCGCCCCGAAACCCTGGTCTGGAACGCGGAATCGCACATGCTGGACACCCTGTGCAACGGCGTGGCGGCGCAGGTGCGGTACAAGCACCTGATCGTGGCGACCGGCGCCACAGACCGGATTCTGCCAGTGCCCGGCTGGACGTTGCCTGGTGTTTACAGTCTGGGCGCCGCGCAGATTGCGTTGAAGTTTCAGGGCTGCGCCATCGGCGAGCGCGTGGTCTTTGCGGGGAGCGGGCCGTTGCTGTATCTGGTGGCTTATCAGTACGCGAAGGCCGGGGCGAAGGTGCTGGCCGTGCTCGACAGTTCGCCGCTGTCGGCCCAGACCCGCGCCCTGCCCGCCCTGCTCGGTCAGCCTGCCACCCTGGCCAAAGGGATGTTTTACCGGGGCTGGCTAACGGCCCGTGGCATTCCCGTGCATCAGGGCGTCGCGCTGGACAGCATTCACGGCCAGCAACGGGTAGGCAGCGTGCAGTGGCGCGACGGTGCGCACCTCAAGCGGCTCGACTGCGACGCCGTCGCCTTCGCCCACGCCTTGCGCAGCGAAACCCAATTGGCCGACCTGCTCGGCTGCGACTTCGACTGGAGCGCGCTCAACCGCGCATGGCTGCCGGTTCGGGACGCCAGCGGTCGTAGCTCTGTCGAGGGTGTGTATCTCGCAGGCGACGGCGCCGGAATCATGGGCGCCGACGCGGCAGAAATGGCCGGAGAACTCGCGGCCTTGACGCTGCTGAGCGACACAGGGCATCAGGTTGATCCGAATCGCAGTGGCGAGCTGCAACGCAAACTCGACGGCATTCAGCGCTTTCGCCACGGCCTGGAAACCGCGTTCCCATTCCCCGAACACTGGGCTGCCACCGCGCCAGACGAAATGACCGTCTGCCGATGCGAGGAAGTCAGTGCGGGGGACATTCGCCAGACCGTGGCCGAGGGGCACTGGGAGATCAACCGGGTCAAGGCCATGTGCCGGGTCGGCATGGGCCGCTGTCAGGGACGCATGTGCGGGCTGGCGGCGACCGAACTCGTCGCGCACGCCTCAGGTCGCGACATCGCCAGCGTTGGCCGGTTGCGGGGTCAAGCACCGATCAAGCCCCTGCCCTTCGGCGTGGAGATCGAGCCATGAGCCTGCCTGTCGAAGTGGATGCCGTGGTCATCGGCGGCGGCATCGTCGGTGCCTCCGCCGCACTGTTTCTGGCCAAGGCGGGCAAACGCGTGGCGCTGCTGGAGCGGGATTTTTTCGGCTCGCATTCCAGTGGCGTCAACTACGGCGGTGTGCGACGTCAGGGCCGCCCCCTGTCTCAATTGCCGTTGTCACAGCGGGCCCACGGGATCTGGAGCGACCTGAAAAACCTCATTGGCATCGACGGCGAATACCTGCGTTCCGGCCATTTGAAGCTGGCGCGCAGTGATCAGGACATGGCCGCGCTGGTCGCCTACGAACAGGCGTCTCGGGGCTTTGGGCTGGACCTGCAATTGCTCGACCGTGCGCAATTGCGCGCCCGTTTTCCGTGGGCGGGGGATGTCGCGGTGGGCGCCTCGCTGTGCGCCGACGACGGCCACGCCAACCCGCGTCTGGTCTCTCCGGCGTTCGCTTTTGCCGCCCGCCGCGCCGGCGCCGAGGTGTTCGAACAGGCGCAGGTCAGCCAGGTGAGTCACGACGGCCAAGCCTTCGACGTACAGACCTTCGGCGGCCACCGGTTTCAAGCGCCGTGGCTGCTGAACTGCGCCGGGGCCTGGGCAGCGGCGCTGGCCGAACAGTTTGGCGAGCCGGTGCCGATGCGCGCCGGGCACCCGGCGATGCTGGTGACCGAGCCACTGCCCATGTTCATGGACGTCAGCACCGGCGTCGAAGGCGGCGGGATTTATGCCCGTCAGGTCGCACGGGGCAACTGCGTGCTGGGCGGCGGACAGGGCTTCCCCCTCGACCCGACCACCGCGCGTCCCGGTCAGGCCGCGATCCTCGACATCCTGCGCAACGCCGTCGAACTGTACCCGCCGCTGGCCGGTGCACAGGCGATCCGCACGTGGAGCGGCACCGAAGGTTATCTTCCGGACCGCGAACCGGTGCTCGGCGCAAGCTCGACCCAACCGGGCCTGTTGCACGGGTTCGGCTTTGCGGGGTCCGGTTTCCAGATCGGCCCCGCCGCCGGGGAAGCGCTGGCGCAGATCGTCTGTCACGGCGCACCGGCCATTGCGCTCGACGTTTTTTCCATCCGCCGTTTTCAACCCGCTTCACAGCCTGTACAGCCCCCCACCGCCGTGCCCAAGGGCGCGGTCAACGTTATCCCTTTGTTCAGAGGAAGATCACACCCATGAAAACCATGAACAGCGTCAAACGTTTTGCCCTCACCGGGCTGTCTTGCGTCCCGCTCGCCGCGTTATTGGCGTCGGGCAGCGCACAGGCTGAAACCACGCTCTACCTCGGCATGAATGGCGGGACCATGGAGCGCTTGTACGCCGATCAGGTGCTGCCAGCGTTCGAGAAGGCCAACAACGTCAAAGTGGTGATCGTACCCGGTACGTCGTCCGACATTCTGGCCAAGGTGCAGGCGAGCAAGGACAACCCGCAGATGCACGTGATGTTCCTCGACGACGGCATCATGTACCGGGCCATTTCCATGGGCCTGTGCGGCAAGCTGAAGCCCAGCGCGACGCTGGCGGACATTCCGGACAAGGGCAAGATCAAGGACGAAGCGGTGGCCGTGAGCCTTGGCGTCACGGGCCTCGCGTACAACACCAAGATGTTTCAGGAAAACGGCTGGAGCGCCCCGACGTCATGGGGAGACATGGCCGACAAACGCTACAAGGACAAGCTGGTGTTCCAGTCCCTGGCGTCCTCGACCTTCGGTCTGCATGGCTTCCTGATGTTCAACCGCTTACAGGGCGGTGACGAGACCAACGTCGAACCGGGCTTCAAGGCCTGGCCGAAAACCGTCGGCCCGAACGTGCTGGAATACATCGCCAGCTCGGCGAAGATTTCCGAGATGGTGCAGACCGGCGAAGCTGCTTTGTTTCCGTTGACGCCGACGCAGGTGACAGCGCTGAAACTGAAGGGCATCCCGGTCGAATACGCCCCGCCGAAAGAAGGCGCCGTGGTGTTGAACGTGGCTGAATGCACCATCGCCAACAACGATCAGCCGGAACTGGCGCAGAAGCTCGCGGAATTCCTGCTGACCCCGGAAGCCCAGGCCCCGGCGCTGGAATTGGGCGACCAGATCCCGTCCAACCCGAAAACCCCGACCAGCGACCGCACTCGTGGCCAGGTCGAAGCGATGAACAAATACCTGGAAACGGCCGTGACCATCGACTGGGACAAGGTCAACCTGATTCGGCCCGAGTGGAACGCACGCTGGAGCCGGACGATCGAGCGGTAAAACAGGCTGACAGCGGAGCGAGGGTCAGCCTGACCCATCGCTTTCGCTGCCGTCGTCCCTCCGGCGTCTCCCACAAGGTATGTTCAAGTCTTCAGGATCGTGATGCATGCCCCTTTCGATATGAGGGATTCAAGGCGATCACTGCATGGCGAAACGCTACAAAACCTGTGGGAGACGCCGGAGGGACGACGGCAATGAAGACGTTGGATCGGGCAACGTCCAGGCATCAGGCCAACCCCATCTTCTGCCCCTTAACATTCTTTATAACTATCCCCCACCCGCACAGTCACACAAAGAACCCACTCCTTCACGCTCGATGAGGCCGGATGAGTTTTATTCTTTGCATGACCGTGCTGGGCGTCCTTCTGATGCTCCTGGCGTTGACCTCTTCTTACCTGCGCTGGCTGCCCGTCACCACGTCGGCGGTGTGTCTGGCGTTCGGGGCGTGCATCGGCCCGTGGGGGCTGGATATAGTTCAGCTTGACGTCCGTGAATCCCGGCACTGGCTGGAGCGCCTGACCGAAGTCGCGGTGCTGTTTTCGCTCTTCAATACCGGCATCAAACTGCGCTTGCCACTGCACCGCTCGGCCTGGCATTCGGCCTACCTGCTGGCGGTGCCGGTGATGCTGGCGACCATCGTCGGCGTCTGCCTTGCCGCGCACTTCCTGTTGGACCTGCCTTGGGCCGTGTCGCTGCTGCTGGGCGCCATGCTCTCCCCGACCGACCCGGTGCTCGCCGGTCTGGTGCAGGTCAACAACGCTCAGGATTTTGACCGCGTGCGCTTCGGCCTCTCGGGGGAAGCCGGGCTTAACGACGGCAGCGCGTTCCCCTTCGTGATCTTCGCCCTGCTGTTCCTCACCCACGGCACCGCCGATTTCAACTGGGTGCAGGGCTGGCTGCTGAAAAACATTCTGTGGGGCGTGCCCGTGGGCCTGTTGCTGGGCTACGGATTGGGGCGCGGCGTCGGTCACCTGATGATCTACCTGCGTATAAAGAACGCCGACAGCACCACCTCGCCGAACGATTTTCTCGCGCTGGCGCTGATCGCCATGGCCTACGCCATCGCAGAAGCATTGGGCGCGTATGGGTTCCTGGCCGTGTTCGCCGCCGGATTGGGCCTGCGCCGGGCCGAAGTGCGGATCACCCAGTCGGAAGTCCCGTCCGAACACGTGGCCAAACCGGTGCTCGGACACATGGACAGCGACCCCCAGGCCGCCACGGTGACCGACCACGAAGAACTGTCCGAATCGCAACTGGCGGCCGGGGTGATGATGGGCGATATGCTCGCGTTTGGCAGTCTGGTGGAACGCGCCATGGAGGTGCTACTGATCACCCTGCTCGGCGCCGCCATCGCCTTTTATTGGGACTGGCGCGCGCTGGTGCTGGGCCTGGCATTGTTCTGTGTGATCAGGCCGTTGAGCGTCTGGCTGCTGATCAGCCGACGCCTGCTCAGCCGTCCGCAAAAGGCGCTGGTGGGCTGGTTCGGCATTCGCGGCATCGGTACGCTGTACTACCTGTGTTACGCCCTTTCCCACGGCCTGCCAATGGACGCGGTGCCTACCACCATTGGGCTGACGCTCTCGGTCGTGGCGCTGAGCATTCTGTTGCATGGCATCAGCATTCAACCGTTGCTCGAACGCTACGAGCGCAGCATGGCGCAAACCGCTGATCCATGACGCGATAGAGCCGGTCGATCAATTCATCAGAACAAGCGATTGGACGCTCTGGCACGGGATCGGTAGCTTGCTCATCAACTGAATACGTCTTTCCTGGCGATTCTGCCACGCGGCCTGGCGTCGCACCGTTGCCCCACAAGGACTGGCGCCCGTCCCCCGAGACGTGACGCATCAAGACCGGACGCTTGAACACTACCCTGACTATTTTGCGTGGCGCGCGACGGTGTGTCGTGGTGCTGGCCTTTGCGTGCGAGTCTTTCACATGTCCATCAACACCCCTCAACAGATCGCTGACATCACCGTCGAAGCTGGTGTGAAGAAATCACACCTGCCGACGCTGTCGGTGATGATCCTGGGCTTCCTCGCGGGGGCCTTCATTTCCCTCGGTTTCCTGCTGGACATTCACGTCAGCACCTTGATCCCCGCGCCGTGGGCGTCGTTTGGCAACCTGGTCGGCGCCGCTGTCTTCCCGATTGGCCTGATCCTGACGATCCTTGCCGGTGGCGAACTGCTCACGGGCAACATGATGAGCCTGCCAACGGCCATGTTCGCCGGACGTATCAGCGCCGGGGCCGTGGCCCGCAACTGGCTGCTGGTGACCCTCGCCAATCTGCTGGGCGCACTGTTTGTGGCGTATTTCTTTGGCCACGTGCTGGGCCTCACTGAGGGCGCGTTCCTGGCCAAGACGGTGGCGATCGCCAAGGCCAAGGCCAGCGCTGACTTCGGCCAGGCGTTCATCTCCGGCATCGGCTGCAACTGGCTGGTGTGTCTGGGCGTCTGGCTGTCGTACGCCAGCAAGGACATGATTGGCAAGATCGTCGGCATCTGGTTCCCGATCATGGGCTTCGTCGCCATCGGCTTCCAGCACGTGGTCGCGAACATGTTTGTGATCCCGGCCGCGATCTTCGTCGACGCGCTGACCTGGAGCGATTTCATCGAAAACTTCGTGCCCGTCTTCCTCGGCAACGCGGTGGGGGGTGCAATTTTCGTCGGGCTGGCGTATTACGTGTCTTACTCGAAGGCCACTGAAGCCTCGGCGACGGATGCCAAGGCCACTCGCCTTGAGCAACCGGCCAGCCAGAAAATTTAACGATTCCTGCGTGCGACGATCCGAATGGACTGACGCACGTTTTGCTTCTGCCACGCCACACGCTGTCGAGAAACGCAATGTCTGATCGGGTTCTGCTGGACGGGTTTTCACGCAAGGTCGATTACGTTCGAATGTCGGTGACGGATCGCTGCGATTTCCGCTGCGTGTATTGCATGGCCGAGGACATGACCTTCCTGCCCCGTCAGCAGATTCTCTCGCTGGAAGAAATCCAGCAGATCGCCGAACGCTTCGTCGAGCTGGGCACCAGAAAAATTCGCCTGACCGGTGGCGAGCCGCTGGTGCGTGCGGGCATCGTGGGTTTGTGCAAGAACATTGCCGCCCTGCCCGGCCTGCGTGAACTGTGCATGACCACCAACGGCTCGCAGCTGGACAAACTGGCGGCGCCGCTGTTCGAAGCCGGACTCAAACGCCTCAATATCAGCCTCGACAGCCTTGACCCTGCGCGCTTCAAGGAGCTGACCCGTACCGGTGACTTGAGCAAAGTCATTGCCGGCATTGATGCGGCCAACGCAGCCGGGTTCACCCACACCAAGTTGAACTGCGTGGTGATGCAAGGGCGCAACGATCACGAAATCAATGATCTGGTGGCCTTCGCCATCGATCGCGGCCTGGACATCACCTTCATCGAAGAAATGCCGCTGGGCATCATCAGCGAACACAGTCGTGCCGAGTCGTTTTTCTCCAGTGATCAAGTGCGCGAGCGGATTGCCGAACGCTACACCCTGATCAACTCCACGGAATCGACCCAAGGCCCTTCGCGCTATTGGCGCCTGGCCGAAGCCCCGGACATCCGCGTCGGCTTCATCTCACCCCACAGCCACAATTTCTGCGCCACCTGCAACCGCGTGCGGGTGACCGTGGAAGGCCGCTTGTTGCTGTGCCTGGGCAACGAACACTCCGCCGACCTCAAGGCCGTCCTCCGCGCCAACCCCGGTCAACCGGAAAAGCTCGAAAGAGCCATCGTCGAAGCGATGAAACTCAAACCGTATCAGCACAATTTCGAAATCAACGATGACGTGCAGGTGGTCCGGTTCATGAACATGACCGGCGGCTAACGCCTTACCGACCGAGCGGCTACCCGATCCAGCAACGCCTGCGCCACATCGACCATCCGTTGCCCGCGATCCATGGAAGACACGCGCAAGCGCTCGTACGCATCGTTCTCGGTCAACTGGAATTCATCCATCAATAAACGCTTGGCCCGCTCCACCACTTTCCGCTCGCTCAACGCTTTGCGCGCCTCGTCGCGCTCGTCGTTGGCGCTCATCAACCGTTGGGTCTGGGTCTGCAGCATATCGAGGACCGAACGCCCGACTTGATGCCCCAAGCCGTCTTGCGGCGGGCTGTCCAGCTCAACCGCCTGTACGTTGAACAGCACGGCCTGATCCAGGCAACCGGCCGTTTCCAGACTGATCAAGCGGTTGAGCAAGGTCCGGTGATTCTCCAGATCAGCGCGCGCTTGCTTGATGCTCGCCTGACAACTCTGCAACAGGACCTCCGCCAGGCGGGTCTCCACGGCGCGCATGGCATCGATGCGCAAGGTCGCGAGCTCAAACCACATCGGCGACAGCGCGGGGTCAACGCGTTGGCTTTCCGATGTTTTCAGCGCCACGCCTCGCAAACGAGACACCTGAGCAGTGGTCTCACCCGCCTGTTGGTTGCGCCACAACGTCGCGGCCTCATTCTCGCCAAACTTGATGAACGTCTGGAAACACCGTTCCTGACCGTGCACCAGGTGCTCGATCCGCCCCCGCAACGTCGCGTCGAAGAAGCCCGCCGAGAACCCGGCCACCCCGGCTGCCCGCTCTTGCCCAGCCAGTTCCTTGCCTTGCATGAAATTGAACAATGCCACCAGCACCCGTGTGATCTGCGGATCGACCGCCGTGTCTGCCGCTTCGAACACCACGGCCAGTAAGCCGCCGATCAGCCGGGTCAACGCCGTCGTGGCATCCACCGCCGTCAACCGCTGATCACGAATACGCCGACGCAAACCGGGCAACTCATCCAGCGCATGCATCACGAACGCCAGCCGGTTGAACAACCGCGCGCGATCAGACGCCGCGTGCGGCTCCAGGTCGATACCTTGAAAAAACGTCACCACTTGGTGCTCGATCGCTCGGGCTTCGGCACTCAGCGCATCAAGTTGGGGCAGATGGTGCGCGTCAGGGCACCCGAGATACACATTCGAATACCCGCGCTCGCGTTGAAGCACATGGACCAGCCTGCTGATTGACGTCACCAGCTCGCAGGTCTGCGCCAACCCTTCGAGCCCCGCCAGCTCACTGCGTCGGGCAGCCAGCATGAAACGCAGGGCGGGAGGCATGTGGGTGTCGGTCATGGGCATCGGGGTCTTGAGAGGACGATGATGGGGGCTATGCAAGACCGGGGCCTTCGAGGTGATGCGCTGCTTCGGGCGAACACTCCTAATATGAAAGGAGCCTTCTTCGAATGGCCTCGGTACCCCGCGGTCATTGTGGGAGCGAGTTCATTCGCGAAGGCCAGTGCAGGCCCATACATCTCTATCGGCTTACCCATTTTCGCGAATAAGTTCACTCCTACAGAAGTGCGTGGGTTGCCTGGGTTCTGCGAATGACGCGAATCTCGTAGCCGCCCGGCTTGCCGACGATAGCGATCACGGAAGTCGCGGTCGGGAAAGACCGGGGGTAAACACCATTCCCGTTTGACACCCGCCCACGACTCCCCGAAGCTGCTGTCCACGCAGAAACGGAAATCGGTATGTCAAAAGCGTCTTCGCAGCACTCTCCACGGCATCCGAACGCCCGGCGCCGCTGGAAGATAGCGATTACAGCCGCCATCGTCGCGACCATCGTCGCCCTGGGATGGCTCGTGCGCGCTTGGCATGCACCGCCCCCGCCGCCCGTCGTCAATCACAGTTACGCCGAAGCCCTTGAACAGGCCCATGACGGCAAGCCCGGCGCAGCTCGCGTCCTTTATCAGCAATTCAGCCGCACTGACCTGTCCGATATTCGCAGGGCGGGTCTGCTCGTTGAGCTGGCGAATTACCCCAGCGCACAAGCCTTAAAAATTCTCGATGCGGACCTCAAACGTCAGGTGCCACTGGTCCAGCAGGCCGCCATCGACACGGTCACCGCCATCGTCCCCGAAGCCCAGCGCAGCCTGCTGATCGGCCCTTTGCTGGACGACCCCGACCAAGGCGTTCGCTTCAGCGCCGTTCGCGCCTTGCAGGGCCTGACGCCTGACGATATCGGGCTTTATTACGGCGCCCTCCAGGAAGCCGCCGAGCAGTACGAAAGCACCCTCGCCTCTCAGCCGCCCAGCGGCCAGAGCCAGTTGCAACTGGCGAAACTGTTGATCAATCGGGGCGATATTCGTCGGGCCGCAGACGCCCTCGATCTGGCATTGAAACTGGAACCCAATAACCTCCAGGCGGGCCTCGCCCAAGTGCAACTGCTGGACCAACAAGGGGAAACGGACCGTTCCCGGCAGCTGTTGGCGTCGCTGCAAGAAAAACACCCGCAATCCTCGCTGTTGCAGCATGCACTGGGCCAGTGGCTGTTGCGTCACCACCAAAATGAATACGCATTGCTGGCATTGGCCAAAGCGGTGGAGCTGGAACCCGAAAACACCGCCTATCGGTTCGAACTCGCGGTCGCGCTGCACGACTTACAGCAGGTCGAACCCGCGCAACGACAACTGGAAGACATCCTGCAACGTCAGCCCGCGAATCGCAGCGCGAGGATATTGCTCATCCGCTACTGGAAGGAAACAGGGCAATTGCAGAAAGTACAGGTATTGCTCGCCGAGCTGGAGCAGTTGAACCCTGATGATCCGGCGCTTCAACAGGGGTTATAGCGAACAGGGCCACTTGTGGCCGTCGCTGCCGGACTGTTTCCAATAGCCGCGTAGTTTGAGAAATTACTTACAAAGATAAGCGTCGCTCGCGCGTCAATTGTCAGACGTGATTGTTGTGCGCCTGAAGTTTCATATAACAAATGCACGTTGCCTATTTTCCAACTCGGAAAAAACGTGCATTATTTACCCCGTAGCGAATCACAACTACCCCGTGGTCCACGGAACGCTGACTGCTCAACGTTAGTTTCTTCATCCGCAGACATTGTCAAGGCGCAGAGGGGTAGTCACACAATGAGCACAAGGCCTTTAATAACGTCTATGTTGCTTGCGTCGGGCTGACAACAGCCATTTACCGCCGGAGTACTATTTTTGTCCAGACTTGCCGAGTTTCGCGCAGCAGAAAAAGCCCTTCAGGAGCAACTGGCTCAGCTGGAGAACCTGAAGAATGATGCCGGGCTGAAAAAAGAGATCGAATTCGAGCAGAAGCTCCAGGCCTTGATGAGCACCTACGACAAGAGCCTGCGTGACGTCATTGCCATTCTCGATCCAAATCCATCTGCCACCGCCGCCGCACCTGCGGGCCCTAAACGCCGCCGTGCCCGCGTAGTCAAGGTTTACCAAAACCCGCACACCGGCGAATTGATTGAAACCAAGGGCGGCAATCACCGGGGACTCAAATCCTGGAAAGAGCAATACGGTGCCGAAACCGTGGACAGCTGGCTGCGGGGTTGATCGATAACGCACTCAGCCGTTGCCTTATAAGAAGCCCCTTCCCAGGGGCTTTTTTTATGGCCGCCTGTTGCACAAAAGCAGGGCTTGCTCACGGATTCAGCGTGAATACCGTGAACACTGCCGCCGTGCCCAACATCGTTCAATATCGTTCCAATGGGTGATAACGCCCAGCCGATTACATACACCGGGCACTCCGCGCTGTGCCCATGCCGACATCGATATAAAAGAGTAATGCGTGAGTGTTATTACTGACATCGATAGTACAAGCTGAACTAAGCCTGTACAGGATTCAGATCAATCTATTCTCAAAATAGCGGGCTGAGGGGTGAAGCGTGTAAATGTCTTCACGTTTTTTTCACACCCACTTCTACAGGATGAAGACTGCTAAAGGATTAGCGCCCCATGCCCGCTTCGGCGGGCTTCTTTATGCCTGTCTTTTATGCCCGCCATTTTCGTTACGAGGGGGGCCTCATGGCACTGCGTTCAGTCGCAAGCTGTCCCTGATACGCAGGACCTCGTCCTTGTTTGCGGCATAGCCATCGGCCGAACCTGCGTAGGACAACGACCACGCCATTTCTTTATTGGCCGCCGCCACCAGCGTCTGCGTCATGACATGGGCACCGTTCTGCGTAATGGTGCAGGTCGTTTCCATGGCCGGAACGTCGCTCAAGGTGCTGTCTTTCATCTTCGTGCAAACGCTCTGAAAGCCACCCCGCACAAAATTGACCTGAACCGCCTTGCGCATCTCCAGCAGCACGCCTTCAACGTTGACGTCGTGTCCGGGTTGCAAGCGGGTCTGAGTCAACTCGACGACCATGGCGGGATCACCGTTGTCATCGTTTTTCACCGCCCGCTGACGGATCTGGACCGATGGCCGGTCAGGGCTGGACTCCGGCTGTGGAAGGGCTTCGACTTCCCAGTCACTGGGCCAGACGATCATGGCATCCGCGGCCAGCGCGGCGTTCGCACCCAAGGCCAGACACAGACCTGTCAAAGCAAACATACGGAACATGGAAAACATGAGCGATACCTGAACGTCGAGCCCGAAAGTTTGAGCCACGCTCGCCATGCCGACAAGGCCCGCGACACTGAAGACGCACTTTCGGGTTTGGCTCGGCGTCTGCGTCCCGTATCATGGTGCAACATTTACAGGATTACCCGGAGTCATCATGAGTCTGCACGAACTGAACACATTTCCCGGCGTCACTGCTCAGCCGGACGCCGCCACGGCCCAATTCGTGTTCAATCACACCATGTTGCGGGTCAAGGACATCACCGCTTCACTGGACTTCTATACCCGCGTTCTGGGTTTCAGTCTGGTGGAGAAGCGCGACTTTCCCGAAGCCGAATTCAGCCTGTACTTCCTCGCTCTGGTGGACAAGGCGCAGATCCCGGCCGACGCCGCTGCCCGCACTGTCTGGATGAAAGGCATTCCCGGCATTCTTGAATTGACCCACAACCACGGCACCGAAAACGACCCCGCTTTTGCCTACCACAACGGCAATACTGACCCGCGCGGTTTCGGCCACATTTGCATTTCCGTACCTGACGTTCACGTGGCCTGCGCCCGTTTCGAAGCGCTGGGCGTGGACTTCCAGAAACGCCTGACCGATGGCCGCATGAAAAGCCTGGCGTTCATCAAAGACCCGGATGGCTATTGGGTTGAAATCATCCAACCGACGCCGGTTGCCGAATAGTCATTCGCCGGGCTGGACACGGATTCTGGCCGAAGGCCGTGGGAGCCGGCTTGCTGGCTCCCACAGGTTCAAAAGCATGCGAATCGGCTGAACACGAAAAAACCTCATGATCGCTCATGAGGTTTTTTGGTTTTGCGGGTGATTCAGTCAGCCATCACGCCGGAGCGCTGGTGCGGATCAAGTGATCGAAAGCGCTCAGCGAAGCTTTGGCACCCTCGCCCAACGCGATCACGATCTGCTTGTACGGCACGGTGGTGACGTCACCGGCAGCGAAGATACCGGGGATCGAAGTTTCGCCGCGGTTATCGACCACGATCTCGCCACGGGGCGACAATTCGATGGTGCCTTTCAGCCATTCGGTGTTCGGCAGCAAACCGATCTGCACGAAGATCCCTTCCAGCTCGACATTGATCTCTTCGCCGGTGATGCGGTTTTTGTAGCGCAGGCCGTTGACCTTCTGCCCATCGCCGGTCACTTCACTGGTCAGCGCGCTGGTCAAAACGGTCACGTTCGGCAGGCTGTGCAGTTTGCGTTGCAGCACGGCGTCCGCACGCAGCGAGCTGTCGAATTCCAGCAGGGTGACGTGAGACACGATCCCGGCCAGGTCAATCGCCGCTTCCACACCGGAGTTACCACCGCCAATCACCGCTACGCGCTTGCCTTTGAACAGCGGGCCGTCGCAGTGCGGGCAGTACGCCACGCCTTTGTTGCGGTACTGCTGCTCACCCGGCACGTTCATTTCGCGCCAGCGAGCGCCGGTCGCCAGAATCACGGTTTTGGATTTCAGCACACCGCCGCTGGCGAACTTGACTTGGTGCAGCGCGCCATCCTTGCCCGGAATCAACTGATCGCCGCGTTGCAGGTTCATGATGTCGACTTCGTATTCCTTGACGTGTTCTTCAAGGGCAACGGCCAGTTTCGGACCTTCGGTGTGTTGGACCGAGATGAAGTTCTCGATGGCCATGGTGTCCAGCACCTGACCGCCGAAACGCTCGGCGGCCACACCGGTGCGGATGCCTTTGCGCGCGGCGTAGATCGCTGCTGCGGAGCCGGCCGGGCCACCACCAACCACGAGCACGTCGAAAGCGTCTTTGGCGTTCAGCTTCTCGGCCTGACGATCACCGGCACTGGTGTCGATCTTGGCCAGAATCTCTTCCAGATTCATGCGTCCCTGGGCGAACAGTTCGCCGTTCAGGTAGATGCTCGGCACCGACATGATCTGACGGTCAGTGACTTCTTGCTGAAACAGACTGCCTTCGATGGCCACGTGCTGCACGTTTGGATTCAGCACGGCCAGGAGGTTCAGCGCCTGAACCACGTCTGGGCAGTTCTGGCAGGTCAGCGAGAAGTAGGTTTCGAACTTGAAGTCACCGGTCAGGGCACGGGCCTGTTCGATGGTTTCCTCGGTGGCCTTTGACGGGTAGCCGCCGACTTGCAGCAGCGCCAGCACCAGCGAGGTGAATTCGTGACCCATCGGCAAACCGGCGAAGCGCAGCTTGATGTTCTGGCCCGGGCTGTTCAGGGCGAAGGACGGCGTGCGGGCATCGCTGCCATTGGTGTCGAGGGTGATCTGATTGGAGCTGCTGACGACGTCGTTCAGCAGGGCCAGCATTTCCTGGGATTTAGCGCCGTCATCGAGGGACGCGACGATCTCGATTGGGCGAGTGATACGCTCCAGGTACGATTTCAATTGAGCTTTAAGATTGGCGTCCAACATGATTCGGCTTCCTTTTCTTCACATTCAGGGTCTGAACTGCAGTGCTTGAAATAAAAACGCCCAGGCGTTGACCGCCCGGGCGTTTTTTGGGGGCGATGCGGTTTACGTGCTTATGGGCTCATCGCCCCCGGTCCTGACATGAGGACTTAGATCTTGCCGACCAAGTCCAGGGAAGGTGCGAGAGTGGCCTCGCCTTCTTGCCACTTGGCTGGGCAGACTTCGCCTGGGTGAGCAGCGACGTACTGAGCGGCCTTGATTTTGCGCAGCAGCTCGGAAGCGTCACGGCCAACGCCGCCGTCGTTCAGTTCAACGATCTTGACCTGACCTTCTGGGTTGATCACGAAAGTACCGCGGTCAGCCAGGCCAGCTTCTTCGATCAGCACGTCGAAGTTGCGGGAGATGGTCAGGGTTGGGTCACCGATCATGGTGTACTGGATTTTGCCGATGGCTGGCGAGGTGTTGTGCCAGGCAGCGTGAGCAAAGTGGGTGTCGGTGGACACGGAGTAGATTTCAACGCCCAGTTTCTGGAACGCGTCGTAGTTGTCAGCCAGGTCTTCCAGTTCAGTCGGGCAGACGAAGGTGAAGTCGGCTGGGTAGAAGAACACCACAGACCATTTGCCTTTCAGGTCAGCATCCGAAACTTCAACGAAAGCGCCGTTTTTGAAAGCAGTAGCTTTGAACGGTTTTACTTGGCTGTTAATGATAGGCATCGGGTGGATCTCCTTAGGGTGGTTGAATAACTGCATTTGAATTCGATGGGAAGGATCTTACGCACAACCACCGATTAAGGCTCATTGGCAAACCTGATGTCGGCGATTGGTTTTCGCTATGAAGGCACACTATAAATAGAAGAAATCAGTGACACCTTCGCGAACCCCGTTCGTGGATTCTTTGTCCAGCCTACCCAGTTCCTTCGACGATGTTCAACCCACCGCAGACATCCTTCATGGAATGACGCAAAATGCGGCGCTTTAGTGATACGTAATCCGTGATACGTACTCATTCCACTGTTCAGGAGTCGTCATGTCCCGTAGCGGCATCAACAAGGCAGATGTGCAGGCTGCACGTCTTTCGATCATCGCTCGAGGCGAAAACCCCAGCATCGATGCAATACGTATCGAACTGGGTAACACCGGCTCCAAATCCACCATCCATCGCCTGATGCGTGAACTCGACGGACCGACAAACGTCCCTTCTCCGGCACCAATCGATGACGAGCTGAACAGCCTTGTCGCACGGCTGGCGCAACGTTTGAGAACGCAGGCGCAGGAACAGCTCGACGAAGCGCAGGCCCGACTCGACGCTGAGAAGAAGGCCATGCAGGACGACTTGAACAGCGTTGAGCGCCGCCTTGCCGACTTGATCGAGCGACACGCTGCCCAAACGACGAAACTCGGCACCCAGACCGCGACCCTGCTGGCGAGTCAGAAAGCCCTGCAGACGGAACAGAAAGAGAACGCGCGACTGACCCAGGCAGCCCACGACAGCGCTGCCAGGCTGCAGGACAAGGACGATCAGATCCAGGCGCTGAAAGACCAGCACTTGCAAGCCCACACTCAATGCGCGCTGTTACAGGAGCGTCTGCAGAATGCGCTGAGCGAGAGCGAGAAGATTCAGTCGCGCCTGACCGAGCGCGATCAACAGAATCGCGTGCTGGAGCTGATTCTGATCAAGACCGAAGTCGCGCTGGAGAACTCGCGCGCCGGGCGTCCAGACGGACAGGAGACGCCCCAGACCTAAGGCGCCTCGATCAGCCCGCGAACCCGTTGCGCCAGGTCGTCGATGCTGAACGGCTTGGTCAGCATGTCCATGCCCTGCTCCAGAAAATCGCCACGCACCTGGGCGTTTCGAGCGTAACCGGTCATGAACAGCACGCGTAACTGCGGCCGGTGCTGGCGAGCGATTTCTGCCAGCTGCCGACCGTTCATGCCGGGCAAGCCGACGTCGGTGACGAGGAGATCGATGCGCCCCGCGTCTTGCAGATACGGCAATGCCGAGGGGCCGTCAGCCGCGACCTCCACCGAGTAACCCAACTCACGCAAGACATCGACCACCAGCATGCGCACGTCGGACTCGTCCTCGACCACCAGCACCCGCTCACCCTGCCCGGCCCTCGGCGTCGCGGCATCCTCAGCCGGCGGCAGGTGCCGCCCGGCCGATTCAAAATGGCACGGCAGATACAAATCGATCCGCGTGCCCCGGCCTTCGACACTGTCGATCTGGACCTGCCCGCCGGTCTGGTTGATAAAGCCGTACACCATCGACAAGCCCAGCCCCGTGCCCTGCCCGATCGGCTTGGTGGTAAAGAACGGGTCGAACGCCCTGGCGATGACCTCGGCCGACATGCCGGTACCGGTGTCCTGCACGCTCAGCCGCACGTAGTCCCCCGGCGTCAGGGCGTCATGCAAGACAGCGACATGAATGACCTCGGTCTGGATCAGCAAACGCCCACCCTCGGGCATGGCATCCCGTGCATTGATCACCAGGTTCAGCAACGCGTTTTCCAGCTGGTGCTCATCGGTGTTGGTCAATCGCAGCGCGCTGTTCAGGTCGATTTCCAGCTCGATGCTCTCGCCCACCGTCCGGCGCACCAGTTCTTCCATCGACACCACCATCTGGTTGACGTCCACGGGGCGCGGGTCCAGTGACTGGCGACGGGCGAACGCCAGCAGCCGATGGGTCAAGGACGCGGCGCGGTTGGCCGAACTCATGGCCGCTTCGATATAGCGGTCGATTTCCGACACCCGCCCCGCCGCCACCCGACGCTGAATCAGGTCCAGCGCGCCGAGCACACCGGTCAACATGTTGTTGAAGTCATGGGCGATGCCACCGGTCAACTGGCCGATGGCGTCCATTTTTTGTGCATGACGCAAGGCTTCTTCGGCCTGCGCCCGTTCACTGATTTCCACTTGCAGGCGCTCGTTGATCTCGGCCAGCTCACGGGTGCGCTCTGCCACGCGCCGCTCCAAGCTTTCGTTCAACTCGCGCAACGCGTCTTCGGCGCTGACCTGCGCCGTGATGTCGGTGCTGGTCCCGAGCCAATAGGTGATATTGCCCTGCTCGTCGCGGATCGGCAGCGCGCGGCACAGAAACCAGCGGTACAACCCGTCCTTGCCCCGCAGTGGAAAGGTGTCTTCCCAGATTGAGCCCGTGGCGAAGCAGCGGCGCATGCGGGTGTCTACGCGTTCCAGGTGGTCAGGGTGATGCAGTGAACGCCAACCGAGGGCCATCATCGCTTCGTGGGAGGTGCCGGTGTAGCTGTACCAGCGGGCGTTGTA
Organism: Pseudomonas sp. NPDC088368; assembly: GCF_044753445.1. Lineage (NCBI taxonomy): Bacteria > Pseudomonadati > Pseudomonadota > Gammaproteobacteria > Pseudomonadales > Pseudomonadaceae > Pseudomonas > Pseudomonas sp. NPDC088368. Next base: position 469,153 of record NZ_JBIVNG010000002.1, on the reverse strand, counting down.
CCAATAGATCGTGCCGCTGGGGTCGGCGATCCAGGCCAACTGGCTCATGTTGTCGGCCAGGGTACGGAACTGACGCTCGCTCTCGCCCAGCGCATCAGGGCGGGTCGACGCCTGATCGTGAGGGCCTTGGTCGTCAGTGGTTTGGCCGTCAGGCGCGATGGGATTCAGGGGCATGGATGCCGGAAAACTCTTGCTGGTCAAAACGGGTCCATCCTTCAACGATTGCAGGTCCGTGCCTCATCCATGAGGCCGGGAATCAAACACTAACGGGTAACGGTGCGCATAGTGACGAACTCTTCGGCGGCCGTCGGGTGCACACCGATGGTGTCGTCGAAAATCTGCTTGGTGGCGCCAGCCTTGATAGCGATGGCCATGCTCTGAATGATCTCGCCAGCATCCGGCCCGACCATGTGGCAGCCCAGCACGCGGTCCGTCTTGGCATCGACCACCAGCTTCATCAGCGTGCGCTCCTGATTGTCGGTGAGGGTCAGCTTCATCGGACGGAAACGGCTCTCGAAGATCTGCACATCGTAGCCACCTTTTTTCGCTTCTTCCTCGGTCAGCCCGACTGTGCCGATATTGGGCAAGCTGAAGACGGCCGTGGGTATGTGACGGTAATCGACCGGACGGTATTGCTCCGGCTTGAACAACCGCCGAGCCACCGCCATGCCTTCAGCCAGGGCCACCGGCGTCAGCTGTACGCGGCCAATGATGTCACCGATGGCGATGATCGACGGCTCGCTGGTCTGGTAGTTGTCATCAACATTGATGAAGCCTTTGTCGTCGAGCTCGACGTTGACCGTCTCCATGCCCAGATTGTCGAGCATCGGGCGCCGGCCGGTGGCGTAGAACACGCAATCGGTGTTGAACGTGCTGCCATCGTTGAGGGTCAGGTCCAGCGTGCCGTCGGCGAGCTTCTCGATCTTTTCGATCTGCGAATTGAAGCGCAGCGCCATGCCGTGCTTGGTCAGCTCCTCGCGCAGATGCTCGCGCACGCCGCCGTCAAAGCCGCGCAGGAACAGCTCGCCGCGGTACATCAGCGTGACGTCGCTGCCCATGCCATTGAAGATGGAACCGAACTCGACGGCGATGTAGCCGCCACCGACCACCACCACCCGCTTGGGCAGCGTGTCGAGGAAGAACGCTTCGTTGGAGGTGATGGCGTGCTCACGGCCCGGAATGTCCGGAATCTGCGGCCAGCCACCGGTCGCGATCATGATGTGTTCGGCGGTGTGCACCTGGCCGTTGATTTCCACCTCATGGGGCCCGCGCAATTTCGCGTGGCCTTCCATCAGCGTCACGCCGCTGTTGTTCAGCAGGTTGCGATAGATACCGTTGAGGCGGCTGATTTCCTGATTTTTGTTGGCGATCAGGCTGGCCCAGTCGAATTCAGGCTCGCCAAGCGTCCAGCCAAAGGCTTTTGCGTTTTCGAAATCTTCGGAAAAATGCGCGCCGTACACCAACAGCTTCTTGGGCACGCAGCCGACGTTGACACATGTGCCACCCAGATAGCGGCTCTCGGCGACCGCAACACGGACCCCGAAACCTGCTGAAAAACGCGCGGCGCGCACACCACCGGAACCGGCACCGATGACGAAAAGGTCGAAGTCGTAGCTCATTAATTTCTCCTTGGCAGGAGGGCTAGCATAACCACTTCGACGCGCTCGGCAAGGGTTGGCGCGCAGAAACGACAAAGCCACCCGAAGGTGGCTTTGTGCTGCGATACAGTTACTTGGCCTTGGTCGGCACAACCACTGGATCCAGGGACGTGCCCGTCTTGTAGAAGTGCTCGAAGCAGAAGTTGGTGGCTTCGACGTAGCCTTCTGCACCACCACAGTCGAAACGACGACCTTTGAACTTGTAGGCCAGCACATTACCTTCGGCAGCCTGCTTCATCAGCGCGTCGGTAATCTGGATTTCGCCGCCTTTGCCTGGCTCGGTCTGTTCGATTTTTTCGAAGATGTCCGGGGTCAGAATGTAACGACCGATGATCGCCAGGTTAGAAGGCGCGTCTTCCGGTTTTGGCTTCTCGACCATGTCGGTAACGCGGAACAGGCCCGGCTTGATTTCTTCACCGGCGATCACGCCGTACTTGTTGGTTTCGTTCGGATCGACTTCCTGAATCGCCACGATCGAGCACTTGTACTGCTGGTGCAGCTTGACCATCTGCGCCAGCACACCGTCGCCTTCCAGGTTCACGCACAGGTCGTCCGCGAGTACCACAGCGAACGCCTCGTTACCGATCAGCGGACGCCCGCTCAGGATCGCATGGCCCAGGCCCTTCATTTCGGTTTGACGGGTGTAGGAGAAACTGCACTCATCGATCAACTGACGAATACCAACCAGGTATTTCTCTTTGTCGGTGCCTTTGATCTGGTGTTCCAGCTCGTAGCTGATGTCGAAGTGGTCTTCCAGCGCGCGCTTGCCGCGACCGGTCACGATGGAGATTTCGTTCAAACCCGCAGCCAGTGCTTCTTCCACGCCATATTGGATCAGCGGCTTGTTGACAACGGCCAGCATCTCTTTGGGCATGGCTTTGGTCGCTGGCAAGAAGCGAGTGCCGTAACCGGCTGCAGGGAACAAGCATTTCTTGATCATATAAGTCCTTGATGGGGCTGGGGGTGTTGCGGCGCAGTCTAATCAGGAGGCGATCACCTTACAATGCCCCTGCCACTGGCCGATTCGATGTCTTGGTAGAGGAACAGCCGCTGAGATAGTTCCGTTCAGTTTTCGATATTGCGACCACCGAACGTCCAGAGACCTGTCGCGGACGTCGCGCAAACGATCAACCGCGAGGCGCTCCGCTCTCCCTCTGTCATGTCATCCGTACGCGGGCATCCGGTCCCGCGAAACGACCGTTAAATGACAGGCTCAAGCGTAGCCGCGATCATTCGTTTGCGTAGGAAAATAATGCCATTACGCCGTATCATGGGCGCCTGAATCACTTGTCGAGATGGATCGATGTCGGAAGTCAAAAGCGGAAACGGTTACCAGATCAAGAAACTGCAGGATGGCCAATGGTGGCTGGTAGGTCACGATGAGGAAGCCGTGGCAGGGCCTTTCACCAGCGAAAGCAGCGCCATCGAAGTCGCATCGGTCTTTCAGGACACCCCGGCACCCCGTCGTCGCGCCGACAAGAAGTCCTGACTTCGTGGCCAGGTTCAGGCCTTCGCAATGAGGCCTGAATCTTTACTGAACCGCTCAGGCTCCGAGAAAAAAAGGTTCAGTGATGCCGGAACGATGGCACAGCAGCCCAGTCTCAGAAAGGCTGATTATTCAACCCCGGCCCTCATCGTGAAGCATTCGAAATGACCAAGATCCTGTTCGTCCTCGTCGTACTGGGCCTGACTGGCTGCGCGACCGCGCAAAGCACTTATCTAAAAAATGGCAAGCAGGCCCTGAGCATCGATTGCTCGGGCGAGGCCATGTCGTGGGCGGCCTGCTATGAAAAGGCCGACGCCTCCTGCGCAGGCACCGGCTATAACATCGTCAGCACCAACGGCACACCGCAACCCAAGGAAGCCGACAAGACCCTGGGTGTCGACGTCGGCAACTATAAGACTCGCACTGTGCTGGTGATGTGTAAATAAACGCGCCCTGCCTTTCCCCTGTCACTCGCCTGCTTCTTACTCACCCGAGATACAGGCCGTGACGGCGTGCTGAATGTCCTTGGGCCGCAAAGGGTTGTTGCCACCGCTCTCGAATAGCTTGATGGAGCTGCCGCCTGAGCGTTTCTCGATGACGACAATGGCGGTCGGCGTCCCGCTGGAAAATTTCTGTGGCACGATCACACGCAAGCCTTCCTTGTGAGGTTCAATCTGGGGCGGCATGCGACTGTCATTGATTCTGGCGACGAAGCACTCGGCGTACTCCTGCGGGTTTTTCCCTGACATCACGCTCATGGTCGCGGGCGAGTGTTCGATGTCAGCGACACTGGCGCAGCCTGTCATCGCCAACGCCAGCATTACAACAGCCAGTTTCATACAATCCCTCCAGTAAAGGTGCTACGACACGTCGACGCTCGATTAAATCCCGACGCTCGCGCTTTTTTCGTCACGCACCCAGCAATAAAAATCCGCACGGCCATCAACCCAGGGGTCGTCCGTGCTATCGTTTCGGGTTTTCGAGAATGCCCTGTCTCCGGAGACATCCATGAAATTCGTACACCAGCGCGAGCACCTCAACGAAGACGACATGGTCGTCATCGAGTGCTCCCAGCTCTGCAACATCCGTCTGATGAGCGATGCGAATTTCCGCAGCTTCAAAAACGGCGGCCGCCACACTTACCACGGCGGCGCATTCGACCGCTTCCCGGCCAAGATCACTGTGCCCAGCACCGGTTTCTGGAACATCACCATCGACACCGCTGGACGCAAGATGGACAGCCACGGCGGTCGCAAGACCACGTTCACCCATTCGATCAAGATCGTGCGACGCACTTCCTCGCGCTTGAGCTGATCACTTCATCACAGGCTGCGTGAACGTTTCGTGGTTTCGTCCAACCGCCTGTGACCTTTGCCGATTTCAAGGAATTCTATCGTGAGTACGTCCGCGCCCGTCGTGAAATATGCCATCAGTTACAAGCTCAACGGCGAACGCCGCTTCGAGTTCGCCCTGCTGCAATCCCCGTCCGCTGAAGAAGCGCTGGCCGCGTTGCAGAAAATGCACAGTGGCAGCGATGATGTGATCAGCGACGTGAAAGTCAGCAAGGCGCTGTGACCGGAAGACCGTGATGATGCACCGCAAGGGCACTACCCCCGCAACGCTGGACCTGTTCGCGGAGGACACACCACAACCGCAGGCCAACGAACAGATCGGCCCTCGTTCGTGGGTCCTTCGCGGGTTCGCCCTGCCCTGGGTGGACCGGCTGCTGCCGGCGCTCGACAGCGTGCTGACCCAGGCGCCGTTTCGCCAGATGGTCACCCCCGGTGGACACGTGATGTCGGCGGCGTTGAGCAGTTGCGGGCGTTACGGCTGGATCACCGATCACCAGGGCTACGCCTATTCCCCCATCGACCCGCAAACCGGCGAACCCTGGCCTGCCTTGCCCGAGGTTTTTCTGAAACTGGCGCAACAAGCGTCGGACGAAGCGGGTTTTCAGGATTTCGTACCTGACACCTGCCTGATCAACCGCTATATCCCCGGCGCGAAAATGTCGCTGCATCAGGACAAGAACGAACGGGGGTATGAATGGCCGGTGGTCTCAGTTTCGCTGGGCATCCCGGCGATGTTTCTGTTTGGTGGACACGCGCGCAGCGACGCCACGCAGCGGGTGCCGCTGTTTCATGGGGATGTGGTGGCCTGGGGCGGCGAAGACCGCTTGCGTTTTCATGGGGTGATGCCGATCAAACAGGCTGAACACCCGCAGTTGGGCGAGCAGCGGATTAATTTCACGTTTCGCAAGGCGCGCTGACGACAGACACGAGGACGCCAACCTTGCCCGAGACGTTCGAGGCAGTTCACTTTGAGGGAGACATCCGGCGCCATTCTGCAATGCCTCCCGCTTAATCAACCAGCACATCCGGTTCCGACGCCGCGCGGGTTTTGACCGGACACACGACCCGGTGCAGGTTCAGCGCGGTGTTGATGATGCCAATGTGACTGAACGCCTGCGGAAAATTGCCCAGCATGCGTCCGGACCGTGTGTCGTATTGCTCCGCCAACAGACCCACGTCATTGCACAGCCCACACAACCGATCAAACAGGTCGCTGGCCTCCTGATCGCGCCCCTGCAGCACGTACACATCGGCCAGCCAGAACGAGCAGACCAGAAACGTCCCTTCACTCCCTGAAACCCCGTCGGTGCTGCGCTCGCTGTCGTAGCGCAGCAGCAAGCCGTCCTGCATCAAGGCTTTTTCGATCTGCGCCACGGTGCCGGTCACCCGCGGGTCATCCACTGGCAGGAATCCCGTCAGCGCGATCTGCAACAGGCTGGCGTCCAGCTCCTTGCCGCCGTAGGTCTGCACGAAGCTCCCCAGATCAGCGTCATAACCGTGGGCGCAGACGTCTGCGTGAATTTCATCGGCGATTTCCCGGTAGTGGCGCCCGCGCTCGCGGTCTTCCGGGTGGTCGCTCTTGGCCAACACCCCCGCATTGCGGTCAAAGGACACCCACGCCATGACTTTGGAGTGGGTGAAGTGCCGAGGCTCGGAGCGAATTTCCCAGATACCCGCATCAGGCAGATGCCAGACCTTTTCCAGAAACGGCATGATCACCTTCTGGATTTCCGTGCTGCGCGGCAGCCGAGGCAGGCCGCTTTTCAGGGCCTGGGTCATGGCGTCCGCGACTTCGCCGTAGACGTCCAGTTGCATCTGCGTCGCCGCCGCGTTGCCAATGCGCACGGGACGGGAGTTTTCATAGCCGCTCAGCCAGGGCAATTGATATTCCGGCAACCGCCGCTCGCCACCCAGGCCATACATGATCTGCACTTGCTCAGGATTGCCCGCCACCGAGCGCAGCAGCCAGTTGCGCCAGGCCGTGGCTTCTTCGTAATAGCCGAGGTTCATGAACGCCAGCAGGGTCATGGTGGCGTCACGCAGCCAGCAGAAGCGGTAATCCCAGTTTCGCTCGCCGCCCAGTTGCTCGGGCAGCGAGGTGGTGACGGCAGCGACGATGCCTCCCGTGGGCGCATAGGTCATCGCTTTGAGCGTGACCAGCGAGCGCTTCACCTGAGCGGTCCAGGGACCAACATCAGGGCAGCGGTCCGAAAACTCACGCCAGAAATTTTCGGTCTGTTCCAGCGCCTCCTCAATGTCGAACGCGTCCCGAACCGGCTCATGGGACGCCTGCCATGACAAGCCGAACCCCAGGCGCTGGCCAGCTTGCACAGTGAATTGGCTTTCCGTGTGATGGTCCAGCGGGTGCAACTCGGAGGGCGTGTGGAGCACCAGCATTTCCGGCCCCGCAACGGCGGTCAGCACATGGGGCTCGCGCTTTTCGACCCACGGCACGGTGCTGCCGTAGTCGAAGCGAATGGCCAGGTCCATGGCGAAATCGACGCGGCCTTCCAGACCGATCACCATGCGCACCACGCTGCTCTCTTCGGCCATCGGCATGAAGTCCACCAGTAGCGCTGAGCCGGTGTCAGTGGTGAAGGTGGTCTCAAGAATCAGTGTCCCCTCGCGGTAACGGCGTCGCGAGGTGGCATTGGGGTCAGTGGGGGCAATCTTCCAGCGACCGTTGTCGCTGTCGCCCAGCAGGGCGGAAAAGCAGGCGGGGGCGTCGAAGCGCGGGAAACACAGCCAGTCCAGCGACCCGTCGCGGGCCACCAGCGCTGCGGTGCGGCAGTTGCCGAGCAGCGCGTAATCTTCAATCAGTACAGCCATGGGGTACAGGTCCCTTCTGGTGTCTTTGAGGTAATGAACCCGCCTGGCGGACGATGAATCTGCCCGCCAAGGGGCCATGCAACGCCAAATCAGCGCGGCAGGATGTAACGTTCGATGGCCGTTGCCAGCCCGTCCTCCAGATTGCTGCCCGTCACATAATGAGCGTGGGTCTTGACCCCGGTTTCAGCCTGCCCCATCGCGATCGACAGTCCTGCGCGCAGGAACATCGCCACGTCGTTGCCAGCATCGCCAATGGCCGCCGTCTGGGCCAGCTCGACCCCCAGCGTTTGCGCGAGGGTTTCCAGCGCCGTGCCCTTGTTGGCGTCCAGCGCCGTGACATCCAGGTAGTAGGACTGCGAACGCGCCGCCCGTGCCGTCTGGGCGATCAGCGGATTGAGCTGGACTTCCAGCCGCTTGAGCAGCTCGAAATCCTTGCTGGCGGCGACTATCTTGTCGATCCGGTCGATGTAACCATCGAAGTGATCGACTTTCACGAAGTCGTAACCCAGTGTGTTGCGCTCGTGCTCGACGTAATCCCCTTGCGGGTCGACGAGCAGCCACTGATCGTCCGCGAACACCCACACTGACACCTTCTCTCCGGCGAACAGCTCAAGGCTGATGCGCGCGGCCTCAGGGTCGATGCGGTGGGCTTTTAGCAGACTGCCGTCCGGGTTGATGATGTTCGCCCCATTGAACGCCACTGTTGGCAGATCGATGCCGAGGGCCTCGATCTGCTGACGCATGGCACGGGGCGGACGGCTGCTGGCCACCGAGAAGCGAATCCCGGCGGCCTGCAATTGGCGAACGGCATCGATGTTGGCCTGACTCAGGCTGTGATCGGGCCGCAGCAGCGTGCCATCGATGTCCGACAGCATGAAACGGATGAGGGGGAGCGGGGCTTCACTCATCCGAGGCGTTGCCAGCTGTGACCGTCGCGAGCCAGCAGCTCATCGGCAGCCGCCGGGCCGTCTTCACCCGCCTGATACGTCTCGACGTGAGCATCTTTGGTCCACGCATCAATGAACGGCTGCACGGCCCGCCAGCCGTTTTCGATGTTGTCGGCGCGCTGGAACAAGGTCTGATCCCCGGTCAGGCAGTCGTAGATCAAGGTTTCATACCCGGTCGACGGCTGCATCTCGAAGAAATCCTTATAGGCAAACCCCAACTCGATGGTCTGCATGTCCAGCGTTGGCCCTGGCTTCTTGGCTTGCAGGTCGAACCACATGCCTTCGTCCGGCTGAATCTGGATTTTCAGGAAGTTCGGCTCAACCTTGTCCACGTCGGTGTCCCGGAACTGGGCGTACGGCGCGGGTTTGAAACAGATGGCGATCTCGGTGTCACGCACGCTCATGCGCTTGCCGGTACGCAGGTAAAACGGCACGCCGACCCAACGCCAGTTATCAACCATGACCTTGAGCGCGACGTAGGTTTCCGTGGTGCTGTCTTCGGCCACACGGTCTTCCTGGCGGTAACCGGGGACTTTCTTGTCGCCCACCGTGCCCTCGGTGTATTGACCGCGCACGGAGTTGGCCAACGCTTCCATTTCTGACCACGGCCGAATGGCGCCGATGACCTTGGCTTTTTCACCGCGGACCGCATCCGCGCCAAACGCCGCGGGCGGTTCCATGGCCACCATCGCCAGCAACTGGAACAGGTGATTGGGCACCATGTCGCGCAGCGCGCCGGTGGTTTCGTAGAAACCGCCACGGGTTTCGACGCCCACAGTCTCCGCCGCCGTGATCTGCACGTGATCGATGTAATGGTTATTCCAGAACGACTCGAACAGGCCGTTGGAGAAACGGCTGACCAGAATGTTCTGCACCGTTTCCTTGCCCAGATAGTGGTCGATCCGGTAGATCTGCTTCTCGCTCATCACCTTCAGCAAGCACGCATTCAGCGCCACCGCACTGGGCAGGTCGTGCCCGAATGGCTTCTCGATCACCACGCGACGGAAATGATCGTCGCCTTCCGTCATCAGTCCGGACGACCCCAGGCGCTTGGTCACTTCACTGAAGAAACGCGGCGCAGTGGCCAGATAGAACACAGCGTTTTGGGTGCCGGTGCTCTTGATCTTGTCGTCGATGGCCGCGTAGGTACCGTCGTCGAGAAAATCGCCAGTGATGTAGGTGATGCGCTTGGCCAGACTGCCCCACAACGCCGGGTCCAGAGGCTCTTTTCCGCCTTCGGCGACCTTGCTGGCGGCCTCCTGGCGAATGAAATCCTCTAGCTTCTTGGCGAAGTCGGCGTCACTGACGGTGTTGTGGTCAACGCCGACGATGTGCAGGTCCTCACCGACCAGTCCGTCACGGAACAGGTTGTAGAGGGCCGGCATCAACAGCCGTTTGACCAGGTCGCCGTGGGCGCCAAACAGGAACAGAGTGGTCGCCGGAGCGACCGCAGCCTTTTGCTTGCTTCGGGTTAAACCCATTATTTTGGTTCCTTATGACCACCAAAACCGAAACGCATGGCGGAGAGCATCTTGTCGCCGTACGTGCTTTGTTGACGGGAGCGGAAGCGGGCAAACAGAGAAGTGGACAGCACCGGGACCGGTACGGCCTGCTCCATCGCGGCTTCGATGGTCCAGCGGCCTTCACCGCTGTCGGCCACAGAGCCGGAATAGGCATTGAGCTGAGGATCGGTCGCCAGCGCGTCGGCGGTCAGGTCCAGCAGCCAGGAGGAGACGACACTGCCGCGACGCCAGACTTCGGCGATGTCGCCCATGTTCAGATCGAAGCGCTGATCTTCAGGCAGGTTTTCCGAGTTCTTGGTCTTGAGAATATCGAAGCCTTCGGCGAAGGCCTGCATCATCCCGTACTCGATGCCGTTGTGGATCATCTTGACGAAGTGACCGGCGCCCGGGGGGCCTGCGTGGATGTAGCCCTGCTCGGCGCGAGGGTCAGCGTCCTTGGCGCGGTCCTTGGTGCGGGGAATGCTGCCAATGCCAGGGGCGAGGGTCTTGAACAGCGGATCAAGGCGGTTCACCACCTCGGTTTCACCGCCGATCATCATGCAGTAGCCGCGCTCCAGGCCCCAGACACCGCCGGACGTGCCAACATCAACGTAGTGCAAGCCTTTTTCCTTCAACGCATGGGAGCGGCGCACGTCGTCTTTATAAAACGTGTTGCCGCCGTCGATGATCACGTCATCTTTATCGAGCAGGTCAGCCAGCACGTTGATGGTGTCTTCGGTCGGAGCGCCCGCTGGCAGCATCACCCAGACGGCTCGCGGTTTATCCAGCGCAGCGACCAGTGACTTGAGGTCTGTGGCCGGCGTCGAACCTTCGTTGGCGAGCACGGTGCGAGACTGCTCATCGCGATCGTAAACGACTGTCGTGTGGCCATTGAGCATCAGTCGACGTGCGATGTTGCCGCCCATGCGGCCTAGTCCAACAATCCCGAGTTGCATGTAGAGGTGCTCCTTAATTCGTAAACAGGGTGGCCCATTTTATAGCCCAGTGCCGCTTGTAGGGTTAGTCCGGGGAGGCAAACGAAGGTTTCCCGGTGAAAATAGTTTCATGTTGGTGCGTCAAGGACGGGCTTTTTACGCCGTTCGTCGCCAAGAGGAAACGACAGTGACAATTAAAAATAAAAAAGTTCCATTTTTCTTTAAAAGAAATCAGAATCCGCGCCGACAAAGGTAGGAAGCATGGACAAGTCGGGTAGCGATCGCGTCATTGCTTGAACCTTACGAAGTTGAATCCGCCATTTGCGAGGTGAGCAATGGGCACAGTACTACCGGCAAGCATTCCACAGACTCTGTACGTTACCGTTCGTCGCGATGAGCTGCGTCAGCTCCGCGAAGAACGTGACCAGCTGCAAAAGAAAGTCGCCCAGATGGCCCTGATGCTGCAACACGCTCAGCTCGCCAGCGGCACGGCCCTTCACGCCTGATCCCCCGCGCTTCACCCAATAAGGCAAGCCCGATTTGCTGGCTTGCCTTCACGCTTGATCCCTTCGCCTGACCCTTCCCCGCCTTACGTCTTCTCAGTCGACGAACTTTCCGTCATTTTTCCGACCCGACACATTCCGTAACGTTCCAACCCTGCTCAAAATCCCCGTCCTGACCGGGTTTACATGTCGTCTCCCGCTGTCTCACATTTTTTTCACCTCACCCACACCATACTCCCGCACCTCTGCGGAACGTACGCCGGTCGTTCATGGCCTGCGCGACGCCCCGCTGCAAAAACGAGGCGGCCCATCGCGCCGCTCGACAGATCCATAGCTGGAGCGCCTGATGGCAACGATGAAACGGAGCACCCCCACTCCGAAGGGTTTTGATTGGGCCGGCGTGGCCTGGCTTTTCCTGTTCTTCTGGTACTTTTCCGGAATCACCCAACTGCTGATCCAACTGACCGGCATCACTGGCTTCGCGGGGTTTCGCCAAGCGTTCCTGATGAGCGGTATCTGGCTGGCGCCGATGTTCCTGTTCCCTGGCAAGACCCGTGTCATGGCTGCCGTCATCGGTGTCGTGCTGTGGGCCTGCTCCATGGCGAGCCTGGGCTACTTCTTCATTTATCAGCAAGAATTCTCGCAAAGCGTCATTTTCATCATGTTCGAGTCGAACATCTCTGAGGCGGGCGAGTACATGACCCAGTACTTCGCCTGGTGGATCGTACTGGCGTTCATCGCCCACACCGCCTTTGCGATTTTCCTCTGGACCCGCCTGCGCCCGGTGTACATGCCCCGTGGCCGTGCCTGGGTCGTGGCCACTGCGCTGTTGGTGGCGATCATCGGCTACCCGCTCGCGAAACAGATGTCACGCTTCGACACGACGGCTGCCGGCCTTGAAGCCTTCGAATCACGCATCGAACCCGCCGTGCCCTGGCAGATGCTGGTGGCGTACCACCGCTACACCCAGCAACTGGACAGCATGCAGGACATGCTCACCACCAGCAGCAATATCCCGCCGCTGAAAAACCTCAAGGATCAACAGGCCGGCCTGCCGACCACGCTGGTGCTGGTCATTGGCGAATCGACCAACCGTGGCCGCATGCATCTGTATGGCTACCCACGGCAGACCACGCCGAACCTGGACGCCATGAAAAGTGAGCTGCAGGTCTTCGATAACGTCATCACCCCGCGCCCGTACACGATCGAAGCGTTGCAGCAAGTGCTGACCTTCGCCGACGAGGAAAACCCGGACCTCTACCTGAAGACCCCGTCCATCGTCAGTGTGATGAAGCAAGCGGGTTACAAAACCTTCTGGATCACCAACCAGCAGACGATGACCAAGCGCAACACCATGCTCACCACGTTCTCCGAGCAGGCGGACGAGCAGGTCTACCTGAACAACAACCGCAATCAGAACGCTCGCCAGTACGACGGCGACGTGCTGGAGCCGTTCGCCAAGGCCCTCACCGATGCCGCCCCGCGCAAGTTGATCGTTGTTCACTTGCTGGGCACGCACATGGCCTATCAGTACCGCTACCCGGAAACCTACGAGAAATTCACCGGTCGTGACGGCGTGCCTGCGGCCATCGATGACAGCAAGCTGGAGATGTACAACAGCTACGACAACGCGGTGCTGTACAACGATTTCGTGGTGTCGAGCCTGATCAAGACCTACAGCAAGGCGGACCCGAACGGCTTCCTGCTGTACCTGTCCGACCACGGCGAAGACGTTTACGACTCGCCAGGGCACAACACGCTGGGCCGCAACGAGGGCAAACCGACGATTCCAATGTACACGGTGCCGTTCATTGCCTATGCGTCGCCAAAATGGCGTGAAACCCACAACTGGAGCTTCGACAGCATCCACAGCCGTCCTTATTCCAGCTCGAACCTGATCCACACCTGGGCGCAACTGGCGGGCCTGAGCTTCGACGAGCTGGACTCGACGAAGAGCCTGGTCAGCCTGGACTTCAAGGCGCGCCCTCGACTGATTGGCGACCCTTATGCGCAGAAAGGCTTGAGTGACTTCGCCGGCATGGAAAAAGCCGCGACTCAAGAGGCGCCGATGCCGGAAGTGGCGAACAAGTAACCACCGTTCAGAAAAAAGGCCTGCGCAATGCAGGCCTTCTTTTTATAAGCGTTATAAGCGTCTATTCAAACGCCCTGATCAGACGGACGTCTTGCGCATCAGCACGCGGGTCACCCGCCGCTCTTGCACCTCAACCACCTTGAGATTCCACCCCTCCCACTGCACCTCGTCGCCCATGACCGGCAACCGGTCAAGCAGGCTCATGATCAGCCCGGCCAGCGTTTGATATTCCTCGGTAGCACGTGCCTTGAAACCGGTGCGTTCGCGCAGGTGAGTCAGGTTCATGGCGGCGTTCACCAACACGCCCTCGCCCTCCTCGACCAGGCCCGGCCCCTCGGCCTCGGTCGCGTCCGGCAGTTCGCCTGCAATGGATTCAAGGATGTCGGTCATGGTGAGGATGCCGACGAAGTCGCCGAACTCGTTGACCACGAATGCAATGTGAGTCGATTGCGCACGCATCTGATCCAGCGCGTTGAGGACCGAAAAACTGTCGAGCACGCTGAGGGCCTGGCGCGCCGCGCGTTCCAGGTTCGGCACTTCTTCGGCGAGCAACGCGTTAAGCAGTTCCTTTTTATGCACGAAGCCCAGAGGTTCTTCTACGCGCCCCTCACGAATCAGCGGCAGGCGCGAGTAGGACGACGCCATCAGGCGTTGACGGATAGTCGCTTCGTCATCCGACAGATCGATCACGTCAACGTCGTTGCGGGCGGTCATGGCGCTGCGGACCGGCTTTTGCGCGAGCTGCAACACGCCGCTGATCATCACCCGCTCACGGCGGTCGAAAATGGCTTCGTCGACATCGCCATCACCGTCGAGCATGTCGGCGATGTCCTCACCCACGTCTTCGACAGCGGGTTTGCGTCCCCCCAACAGCCTCAGCACGGCGTGGGCCATGCGCTGGCGGCGCGGCAAGTTGCCTTTCAGGCTGCGTTTGCGACGCGAACGCGCGACCTGGTTGAACACCTCGATGAGGATCGAGAAACCGATCGCCGCGTACAGGTAGCCTTTCGGGATATGAAACCCAAGGCCGTCGGCGGTCAGGCTGAAACCAATCATCATCAGGAAACCCAGGCACAGCATGATCACCGTCGGGTGTGCGTTGACGAAGGCCGTCAGCGGCTTGCTGGCAATGATCATGATGCCGATGGAGAACACCACCGCGATCATCATCACCGACAACTCGTCCACCATGCCGACCGCCGTGATCACCGCGTCCAGGGAGAAGACGGCGTCGAGCACGACGATCTGCGCGACGATGGGCCAGAACAGTGCGTACGTCGTGCTGCCCGAATGCTGAGCGACATGGCCTTCGAGTCGTTCGTGCAGTTCCATGGTCGCCTTGAACAGCAGGAACACCCCGCCGAACAGCATGATCAAGTCGCGGCCGGAGAAGCTTTTGCCGAACACATCGAGCAGCGGCTCGGTGAGCGTCACCATCCACGAAATACTCGCCAGCAGACCCAGGCGCATGATCAACGCCAGGGACAGCCCCAGCACCCGTGCCTTGTCACGCTGTTCGGGGGGCAATTTGTCGGCGAGGATGGCGATGAATACGAGGTTGTCGATGCCCAATACCAGTTCAAGGACGATCAGGGTCAACAGGCCCAGCCAGGCCGTGGGGTCCGCAAGCCATTCCATGGGTCAATGGTTCCTTTTCAGCGGCTGAGCGCCGGACACGACGACACCCGGCGTCAGCGTGAGGGAGCCGAGACAAATGAAGGTCTTTGAAAACAGGCGCCGGTCGGCGCAGAGAAACGAGTGACGAAGATCCGGGTTCAGGGAGCGGGATCGGCAACTGGGAGGTTCCAGTGAGAGTGACATGAGTATCCTGAAATCAATACGGGAGGCGATCCTACATCGCTCGCTGAATTGTCTTACAGGATAGAACTGTTACAAATGTTTTGGATGGTGTTGCCGGGGCAACACCTTGCACACGATTTAAACCTGCGACCGGATCGGCATCGGCCTGGTCATCGACAGACCTGTGGGAGCGAATTCATTCGCGAAACGGTGGTACAGCCGACACATCCGTGTTGAATGTACCGGCCTATCGCGAATAAATTCGCTCCCACAGATGGGTATCCGGCGAGGGCTTGCAGAGTGCTTACAACGCTTTCTGCCAAAACAGCGCCTTGCCCATCTTCGGATCGAGCTGATAGTCCGAGAACCCCAGCTTGCGGTAAGCACCCTGCGCGACTTCATTGCCCTCCAGCACTTCCAGCGTCATTTTGCAGCAACCGCGCTGGCGGGCGATTTCCTCGACCTTGGCCAGCATCTTCTGGCTGATGCCCAGACCACGGGCAGACGCGATGACCACCACATCGTGAATGTTCACCAGCGGACGGCAGGCGAAGGTGGAGAACCCTTCGAAGCAGTTGACCAGCCCAACCGGCTCGCCAGAGATGAACGCCAACACGCTGAACGCGTGAGGACGCTTGGCCAGTTCGAGCGCCAGCTGTTCACGGGCGTCCTGAGACAGCGACTCGCCGCCGCCCATGGCGTCTTCGGCATATTGATTGATCAGGAAACCGATGGCTTCTGCGTGGACCGGATTGGTATAGCTGGCTTGCAGGACCAGAACCTCAGGGGCTTGCATTGACTTCCTCTACAACTCAGGGGGGAACAGACAGAAGATCGAAGGCCTTCTGCCGCGTGGGTTGGATTCTACCGTGCAGCGCACCAAAAATTCCCGGTACAAAAGTAGGATTTTTCTCAATTACGCACGAGATTCGGGCTGTGTTGCACCGAGAAATGGCGACAACAAAAACTTCATGAAGCGCGGTCGCTAAAAATCACCGCGCGGCTATGCTTCCAAGGCGCCGCAGAGGGATTGTCGAACAATCCGACCAGCGGTCGTCGGTACTGTTCAGGAGAAAAATGTGCGCCAGAACGGCGCATTCCGCGGTCAGGGAATTTCTGTAGCGAGGTGAAATTTTTCCTACAAAAAGCTGCCATCCCGCAGGCCAGACATTTCCCGGAAAAAAAGTCGAAACTTCTACAAATGCCCTGGGTCAGCTGATTAGAGCGCCTATGCTACCGGATGAAGCCCAAACAGAGGCCGCTTTCACCCTGTCCTTACTTATGCAGTCGGTAAATGGGTATCGATTTTGCGTAGGTCTTGTGTGCCTGGCCATAGGACATGGCCTTTTACAACTCAAGTGCTGTACCAACACTGCGTATCGAATGGGAGAAAACGATGATTAGTGCCGCTGTCAAAACCCAGAAGGGAGAGAGTTTTAATCAGCCGGCCAGCGAGCTGACCCATCTGCCGGTCTTCGCAACGACGAGCGCACCTGTGCTGCAACTGCCCCCTGTACAACCCGGGATCTCCATGGCGAACAGGAAAAAGATCCTGTTCGTGACGTCGGAAATGGCCGACTTGGTGAAAACCGGCGGTCTGGGCGATGTGTCTGCTGCACTGCCGCGCGCCATGCGCCACCTTCACGATGTACGCGTGCTGATTCCCGGCTATCCACAGGTCATCAATAGCGGTAACCCGATTCACATCATCAGCGAACTCAGCGGGCACGCCGCGCTCCCGCCTTGCAAGATCGGCCGGATGGACATGAAAGACGGTCTCGTCATTTATGTATTGATTTGCCCGGAGCTGTACGAGCGCGAAGGCACGCCTTATGGCGACAATCACGGGCGCGACTGGTCCGACAACCATATTCGCTTTGCCCGTCTGGGCCTGGCCGCTGCCGACTTCGCCGCGGGCGCGGTGAAAACCCAGTGGTGCCCGGAACTGGTCCACGCCCACGACTGGCCTGCGGGTCTGGCACCGGCGTATATGAAATGGCGCGGCCAGACCACGCCAAGCATCTTCACGATTCACAACCTCGCGTATCAGGGTTTCGTCAGCGTGGCGTCGAGCCGCGAGCTGGGCATTCCCGATTCCGCGCTGGGTCCGGATGGCATGGAATTTTACGGCCAGCTGTCGTTCATCAAGGCGGGTATGGCGTATTCGAGCCACATCACTACCGTGAGCGCGACCTATGCCAAGGAAATCACCACCCCGGATTTCGGTTGCGGTCTGGAAGGCTTCCTGCAAAGCAAGGCCAATCGCGGCCAGCTCAGTGGGATTCCCAACGGCATCGACGAAAGCTGGGATGCGGCCACCGATGAACACCTGATCTGCCGCTTCGCCCCGAATGAATGGACGCGCAAGGAGATCAATGCCGACTACGTCCGCGAGCTGTTCGAGCTGGAGCCATCAACGGGCCCGCTGTTCGCCGTGGTCTCGCGTCTGGTGTATCAGAAGGGTTTGGACCTGACCATCGGCGTGGCCGAATACATCGTCAACAACGGTGGACAGATCGCGATCATTGGTCGCGGCGAACCGGATGAAGAAGACGCCATGCGCGCCCTCGCCGCCCGCTTCCCGGGCCAGGTCAGCGTCCGGGTCGGTTTCAACGAAACCGACGCCCGTCGCATGTTCGCGGGCAGCGACTTCCTGCTGATGCCGTCGCGCTATGAGCCGTGCGGTCTGAGCCAGATGTACGCGCAGCGCTTCGGTTCGTTGCCGGTGGCACGTCGTACCGGCGGCCTCGCAGACACCATCGAAGACGGTTGCACCGGTTTCCTGTTCGACGAATCCACGGTGGAAAGCTACACCGAAGCGCTCACCCGCGCCTTTAACGTCTTCGCCAGTCCTACATTGCTTAACGCGATGCGCTGCCGTGCGATGGCTGCGCCGTTCGACTGGCACAAAGCGGTCGAACCCTACGCCGACCTCTATCAGGAGTTGTTGAAGAAAAACGTGGGCGCTGCACTGCATTACTGATCGATGAATTGAAAAAGGGGTAACGGATGCCTTCGCGCACGGATGAGAACTGGCGCCACGGCGCCGTCCTGCTAGATCCCGAACACACTCGGTTTGCCCTTTGGGCTCCGGATGCCTATTACGTCAGCGTCGAGATCGAGGATGGGCCGTCACTGGCCCTGCTGCCTCAAGAGGACGGTTGGTTCGTCCTCGAAGCTCGATGCCCGGCGGGCACGCGCTATCGCTACACCATCGACGAAGACCTTCATGTGCCTGACCCGGCCTCCCGGGCTCAGGTCAGCGAGGTGCATGGTTACAGCCAGGTGGTGGACCAGAATGCCTACCGCTGGCGGCACGATGCCTGGCGCGGACGGCCCTGGCACGAAGCCGTCATCTATGAATTGCATGTCGGCGCGCTCGGCGGCTTCGCGGGCGTCGAACAACGCTTGCGGCATCTGGCCGACACCGGCGTCACCGCCATCGAGCTGATGCCCATCGCACAGTTTCCCGGCAATCGTAATTGGGGCTATGACGGCGTGTTGCCCTACGCACCCCAGTCGTCCTATGGCACACCGGAACAACTCAAGCACTTGATCGACACGGCCCACGGTCTGGGTCTGGCCGTGATTCTGGACGTGGTCTACAACCACTTCGGTCCGGATGGCAACTATCTGGGTGCGTATGCCAAGCATTTTTTCCGCAGCGACAAGAAGACACCGTGGGGCGACGCCATCGATTTCCGGCGCCGCGAAGTCCGGGACTTCTTTATCGACAACACGCTGATGTGGCTACAGGACTACCGCTTCGACGGCCTGCGCTTCGACGCTGTGCACGCCATCGAAGACCCGACCTTCCTCAAGGAACTGGCCGAACGGGTGCGTCAGGCAACCGCGCCTGACCGTCACGTGTGGCTGATGCTGGAAAACGAATTCAACGAAGCCCATCGCATGGATCAGGGCTACGACGCACAGTGGAACGACGACGGCCACAACACCTTGCACGTGTTGCTGACTGGCGAAACCGACGCGTACTACACCGACTTCGCCGAACAGCCAACCCACAAGCTGGCACGCCTGCTGGGCGAAGGCTTCGTCTATCAGGGCGAGCCCACCCGCCACGGCCACGCCCGGGGCGAACCAAGCGCGCATTTGTCGCCGACCTCGTTCGTGTTGTTCCTGCAGAACCACGACCAGATCGGCAACCGTGCGCTGGGCGAGCGCCTCGTTCAGTTGAGCCCTCCACACGCGCTGCGAGCGGCCACGGCGCTGTTGCTGTTGTCGCCGATGATCCCGCTGATGTTCATGGGCGATGAATGGGGCGCGAGTGAGCCGTTCCTGTTCTTCACTGACTTCCACGACGAACTGGCCGACGCCGTGCGCGAAGGTCGCCGGGGGGAGTTCGCGGACTTCGCGGCGTTCGCCGACCCGGCCAAGCGTGAGCAGATCCCTGATCCGAATGCGCTGAAGACCTTCGAGGCCTCGCGCCCGGCTTTCGACGCCTTGCTGCTGGAAACCGACAAGGGCCAGGATCACCGCAGCTGGCTAGCGTTGTACCGCGAGCTGTTGGCGATTCGTCGCGAGCACATCGTGCCTCGGCTGGAGGGCGCCAAAGCCCTGGGTGCAGACGTGCTCGCCGACAAGGCGGTCAGCGCACGCTGGCAACTGGGCGACGGACAGGTCCTGCGCATCGACCTGAACCTGAGCGAGCACGCGGTGCAAGTCGACGAATACAGCGTGCAGCACGTGCTGCATGAGTCCCACCCAAAATCGGCAGAACTTTCCTCGCGCGGCACCCTCAATCCCTACACGGCCATTGTCAGCCTGATATCGCGTGACGTTGTGGAGGAACAGGATGAGCAATGAGCAACTGGAAATGCTGGCAGCCGAAGCCGGGCTGTCAGTCGATTGGAAGGACGCCAACGCACGACCGCAGCGCGTCAGCCCCGAGGTCCTGCGCAAGGTCCTCGACGGGCTGGGTTACCCCGCCGAGAACGACGAACACATCGCTGCCAGCCTTGAACGCTTGCAGGCACAAAGCCTCTCCACCACCCCGCCACCGCTGTTGACCGTCGACCACGGCAGCAACCTCGACCTGTCGGCATGGTTCAAGCCCGAAACGCCGTTCGTGCTGGAGCTGGAAGACGGATCGCGTCTGGACGCCAGGCTCACCGCCAAGGCCGAACTGCCCGCGCTGGCCACGGTGGGTTACCAGCAGCTGGCGATTGCAGGCCAACACCTGACGATCGCCGTCGCGCCAAAAACTGCCTACACCCTGGCCATGGCGGCGGACGTCAGCGTCCCTCGTACCTGGGGCCTGACCTTGCAGCTGTATTACTTGCGCCGCGAAGGCGATGGCGGCTTCGGCGACACCCAGGCGCTGGAAACCTTCGCCCGCTCGGCCGGTGAGCGCGGCGCCGCAGCCATCGCCATCAGCCCGGTGCACGCGATGTTCTCCAACGACAGCGAGCGTTTCAGTCCCTACTCGCCGTCCAGCCGCCTGTTTCTCAACGCACTGTATGCCGCGCCGGGCACGATTCTGGGCGAGCGTGCCGTGCGCGCAGCCCTGGAAGAAACAGGGCTGGCGGATGAATTCAAGCGTCTGGAGGACTTGTCACTGATCGACTGGCCCGCCGCAGCGGCGGCCAAATGGAAACTGTACCGAGCGTTGTACGCAGCGTTCATCGCCAGCGACCACCCGCTTCATCAGGACTTCAACAGCTTTCGCCACGCGGGTGGCGAAGCGCTGGAAAACCACTGCCGCTTCGAGGCCCTGCGCGACCAGTGCGACGTGCTCGGCATCAGCGGCAATTGGCATGAATGGCCGGACGATTACAAGAATCCGCGCAGTGGCGTCATTGAGGCGTTCGCCGCCGACCATCGCGAACAGATCGGCTTTCACGCCTTCGCCCAATGGCTGATCGCCCGTGGCCTCGAACGCGCCCAGACGGCCGCACGCAGCAGCGGCATGAGTGTCGGCCTGATCGGTGATCTCGCCGTGGGCGCCGACGGTGCGGGCAGTCAGGCCTGGAGCCGTCAGGATGAATTGCTGTCGTCTCTGACCGTCGGTGCGCCCCCGGACATCCTCAACCGCGCAGGACAAAGCTGGGGTATTTCCGCGTTTTCGCCCACCGGTTTGAAACGCAACGGTTTCCGCGCCTTCATCGAAATGCTGCGCGCCAACTTCGCCCACGCCGGTGGCCTGCGCATCGACCACGTCATGGGACTGCAACGCCTGTGGGTCGTGCCCGAAGGCTCTCCGCCCAGTGAAGGTGCCTACCTGAATTATCCGATCGACGACATGCTGCGCCTGTTGTGCCTGGAATCGTGGCGCCACAAGGCCGTGGTCCTCGGCGAGGACTTGGGCACCGTGCCTGATGGCCTGCACGAAAAACTCTCGACCCGCGGCATTCTCGGCATGCGCGTGCTGTTGTTCGAACAGGACAACGCGCACTTCAAGCCCATCATCAAATGGTCCGACGACGCGCTGGCCACCACCAGCACCCACGACCTGCCGACGCTGACCGGTTGGCTCAGTGAGCTGGACATCGAGTGGAACAAGACCCTGGGCCATATCGACGACGAGGCCGAGCGCCGCTGGCGGGGTGAGCGCGAGCGTGAACGCGAAGGATTGCGTGCCGCGTTGAAGCTTAACTATGAGCACGCCCCGCTCGGCAATGAAAGCGATGTGATCGATGGCAGCGTGCGCTATTTGGGCCACACCCGTGCCCCACTGGTGTTGCTGCCCATCGAAGACGCTTTGGGTATCGAAGAGCAGGCCAACTTTCCGGGCACCATCGACAGCCACCCCAACTGGCGTCGACGCTTGCCCGGCGACACCGCCTCATTGCTGGACAACGCCAACGCGGCGCGTCGTCTGGAGATCCTTGCCGCAGCACGTCAACAGGCCGCGGAGCGCGATCAATGAATCACCCAGTCAACTCACCCCTCAAATCACTGCGCGCGACCCAGCGACTGCAATTTCACAAAGACTTCACCCTCGATGACGCGACCGCACTGGTCCCCTACTTCGCCGAACTGGGCATCAGCCACGTTTACGCCTCACCTTTGCTCAAGGCCCGCGCCGGTTCGATGCACGGCTACGATGTGGTCGACCCTCGCGTCATCAACCCCGAACTCGGTGGCGAGGCGGCGCTGCGGCGTCTGGTGGCCGAGCTGCGCAAGCATGGCATGGGGCTGATTCTCGACATCGTCTCCAACCACATGGCCGTTGGCGGCGCCGATAACCCTTGGTGGCTGGACCTGATCGAATGGGGGCAACGCAGCCCCTACGCCAAGTTCTTCGACATCCAGTGGAATTCCCCCGACCCGCTGCTCAAAGGCCAATTGCTGCTGCCCTTCCTTAGCACCGATTACGGCACCGTGCTGCAAAACGGTGACGTGCCGTTGCTGTTCGATGCCGAGCACGGCAGCTTCCGTGTCGAGCACTATCAGCATCACTTCCCGATCAATCCGGGCACCTACGCGCCGCTGCTGAAGGCGGCCGAACGCCCTGAACTGGACGCCCTGGCCAGCCGCTTTTCTGCACTGGATGAAAGTCGCGACGCCTACGATCTGGCCGTGGCTGCCAAAGCCGAACTGGCGGTGCTGGTGAAGGAAAAACCCGACCTGATCCACGCCATCGAACACGGCCTGAAGCAGTTCGATGGCAAGGACCCGGAAGGTTTCAAACGGCTTCATCAGTTGCTGGAACGCCAGGACTATCGCCTCGCCAGTTGGCGTACGGCGGGGGACGACATCAATTGGCGGCGTTTCTTCGACATCAACGAGCTGGGCGGCCTCAAGGTCGAGCGCTCGCAGGTGTTCGAGGCCACCCACGGCAAGATCTTCCAGCTGATCGCAGAGGGCCTGGTGGACGGCCTGCGCATCGACCACATCGATGGCCTGGCCGACCCTCGGGGTTACTGCCGCAAGCTGCATCGCCGCGTCGAAAGCCTGCTCAGCCAGCGTCCGGCAGGCACCGAGCTGAGCCATGTGCCGATCTTCGTCGAGAAGATTCTCGGTTCCGACGAGCAGGTGCGCACCGACTGGAACGTCGACGGCACCACCGGTTATGAATTCATGAACCAGGTGTCGCTGCTTCAACATGATCCAAAGGGCGAAGAAGTCCTTGGCGAACTGTGGAGCCGCATCAGCGGCCGTACGGCGGACTTCAATCAGGAAGTGCTCGAAGCGCGGGACCTGGTGCTGCACGGCACCTTGGCGGGCGATTTCGAGAACCTGGCACAAGCGCTGTTACAGGTGGCCCGCAGCGACGTGATGAGTCGCGACCTGACCCTCAACGCCATCCGCCGTGCGCTGCTGGCGCTGGTGGGCAATTTCCCGGTCTATCGCACCTACATCACCGCGTGCGGACGCTCGGCCGAGGACGAGCGGTATTTCCAGCAAGCCATGACCGGTGCACGTGAAATGCTCAACGAGGGCGACTGGCCGGTGCTGGATTATCTGGCCCGCTGGCTGGGTGGCGAGAGCCTGCGGGATTACCCGAGCGGGCCGTTGCGTGAGATGCGCCGCAAGGCCTGCAATCGCTTCCAGCAACTGACTTCGCCGGTGGCTGCAAAGTCGGTGGAAGACACCTCGTTCTATCGTTCCGCCGTGCTCTTGTCGCGCAACGATGTGGGCTTTCATCCGCAACATTTCAGTGCACCGCCCGAAGCCTTTCACGAGGTGTGCATCACTCGCGGTGCAAGCTTTCCGGACAATCTCTTGACCACTGCGACCCATGATCACAAGCGCGGCGAAGACACCCGGACTCGTCTGGCGGTGCTCAGCGAAGTGGCGCCTTGGTATGCCGAACAGGTGGAGCGCTGGCAGCAGTTATCGACACCCCTGAAGCAGGGCGATCAGGCGATCAGCCCCGGCGACGAGCTTATGCTTTACCAAGCGATTCTGGGCAGTTGGCCGCTGAACATGGAGGGTGAAGACGCCTTCGAGGACTACGCCAAACGCCTCACGCAATGGCAGGAAAAAGCCCTGCGGGAAGCCAAATTGCAGAGCAGTTGGAGCGCGCCGAACGAGCCCTATGAGAGCGCCTGCCGCGAGTTTCTCCAGCAGTTGCTGCTGAGCCCGGACACCGTCGCCTTGCGTCAGTCCATCGGTGCCACCGCCAACCGCATCGCGCCTGCCGGGGCGTTAAACAGTCTGGCGCAAACTTTGCTGCGCATGACCGTGCCCGGTGTTCCTGATCTGTATCAGGGCACTGAATTCTGGGACTTCAGCCTGGTGGACCCTGACAACCGTCGTCCGGTGGATTACCCCGCTCGCCAACGCGCGCTGAGTGACTTCACGACGTCCGCCGAGCTGCTTGCCCAGTGGCAGGACGGTCGCATCAAACAGGCGTTGATCGCGCAGGTGCTCAGGTTGCGCAATCTCTATCCGACACTGTTCACTGAGGGCCGCTATCAACCGTTGGAAGTGGTCGGCGAACACGCCGCACACGTCCTTGCATTTGCCCGGGAAAAGGAGGATTTGCGGGCTATCGTTGTGATACCACGTTTGCCGGCTGAACTATTGGGCACTGCGCAAACTCCATTCATCAATGCAGCACATTGGGGCGATACACGAATCCTCCTGCCGTTCGCTGATTCAAATCCAAATTGGAAGGGACTTTTCGCGCAAGCTACAGTCACAGACAACAAGGAATTGTCGCTCAGCGCAGCGCTCAAGGAATTTTCCGTCAATCTGCTTATTCAAACCTTGTAATACCCGGGAGTGTCGAGATGAGTGCCGACGAAAAACGAATCAAAGAGCTCGCCCATCAGATCTGGGAATCTGAAGGCAAGCCTCACGGTAAGGACGCCGTCCATTGGGAACAGGCCCGCAAACTGGCGGACGCCGAAGCCAAGGCGCCTAAAAAAGCGGCTGCCCCCAAGGCAGCGGCCAAATCCAAGGCTGAACCCAAGGCCGCTGCGGCCAAACCTGCTGCAAAGCCTGCCGCCAAGCCTGCTGCGAAAGCCGCTGAAAAACCGGCGGCAAAGCCTGCGCCTAAACCGCCGGCCAAGGCCCCGGCCAAACCGAAAGCCGCTGCGGCTGACGGCGCGCCAGCTGCGAAGCCCGCTGCCAAGCCTGCCGCAAAACCAGCGACCAAGAAAACACCCGCGGCTGCCAAGCCACCCGCGCCATGAGTCTTCGGTAATCCGAAGACTGATCGCGTAGCAAACCTCGACCGCAGGGATCGCCTGAAAACGATGTTCCCCCTGCGGTAATCCCTTTGCCTGTTTTCACCAATGGCGCAGTCCCAGCCTGCGACAAAGGCTTTGTTCGCCTTCAGGAAATCATTCGAACGTCAGGAATCCCCATGAGCAAGCAAGAAAACACCACCGCCCCCAAGAATGAATCCAGCAAGGCCGACAGCCCGGAAGTCACCGCGTCGCGCATCCGCGAAGGCCTGCCCTTCCCGCTCGGCGCGAACTGGGACGGCCTGGGGGTTAACTTCGCGATCTTTTCCGCCAACGCGACCAAGGTCGAGCTGTGCCTGTTCGACTCCACCGGCGAGACCGAGCTGGAACGTATCGAACTCCCCGAATACACCGACGAAATCTTCCACGGCTACCTGCCCGACGCCCATCCTGGGCTGGTTTACGGCTACCGCGTGTACGGCCCGTATGACCCGAAAAACGGTCACCGTTTCAATCACAACAAACTGCTGATCGACCCCTACGCCAAGCAATTGGTCGGCGAATTGAAATGGTCCGAAGCGCTGTTCGGGTACACCATCGGCCACCCCGATGACGACCTGAGTTTCGACGAGCGCGACAGCGCGCCCTTCGTGCCGAAGTGCAAGGTCATCGACCCCGCGTACACCTGGGGCCGTGATCAGCGGGTGAACGTGCCGTGGGAGAAAACCATTTTCTACGAAACCCACACCCGGGGTTTCACCATGCGTCACCCGTCCGTTCCCGATGAACTGAAGGGCACGTTCTCCGGCCTGATGGTCGATGACGTGATCCAGCACATCAAAGGGCTGGGCGTGACCTCGATCGAGCTGCTGCCGATCCACGCCTTCGTCAACGACCAGCACCTGCTGCAAAAAGGCATGACCAACTATTGGGGCTACAACACCATCGCGTTCTTTGCCCCTGATCCGCGTTTCCTGGCCCACGGCAAGATCGCCGAGTTCAAGGAAATGGTGGCGCACATGCACCACGCCGGTCTGGAAGTGATTCTGGACGTGGTCTACAACCACACCGCCGAAGGCAACGAACGCGGCCCAACCCTGTCCATGCGCGGCATCGACAACGCCTCGTACTACCGCCTGATGCCCGATGACAAACGCTTCTACATCAACGATTCCGGCACCGGCAACACGCTGGACCTAAGCCACCCGTGCGTGCTGCAGATGGTCACCGACTCGCTGCGCTACTGGGCCAGCGAGATGCACGTCGACGGTTTCCGTTTCGACCTCGCGACCATTCTCGGTCGTTACCACGATGGGTTCGAAGAGCGTCACAGTTTCCTCGTCGCCTGCCGTCAGGACCCGGTGCTGCGTCAGGTCAAGCTCATTGCCGAGCCGTGGGACTGCGGCCCCGGTGGCTATCAGGTCGGCCACTTTGCGCCGGGCTGGGCCGAGTGGAACGACAAGTTCCGCGACACCGTGCGTGCGTTCTGGAAAGGTGACGAAGGCCAACTGGCTGACCTCGCCAGCCGTCTGACCGCGTCGGGCAACATGTTCAATCAGCGCGGTCGTCGGCCGTATGCGTCGGTCAACTTCGTCACCGCCCACGACGGCTTCACGCTGCACGACCTGGTGTCGTACAACGACAAGCACAACGAGGACAACGACGAAAACAACCAGGACGGCAGCAACGACAACCGCTCGTGGAACCACGGCGTTGAAGGGCCGACCGAAGACCCGGAAATCAATGCGCTGCGCCTGCGGCAGATGCGCAATTTCTTCGCGACCCTGCTGTTCTCTCAGGGCACGCCGATGATCGTGGCGGGCGACGAGTTTGCACGCACCCAGCACGGCAATAACAACGCCTATTGCCAGGACAGTGAGATCGGCTGGGTCAACTGGGATTGGGACGAAGACGGCAAGGCGCTGCATGCGTTCGTGCAACGTTTGATCAAGCTGCGTTTGAAATACCCGATCCTGCGCCGTGGCCGTTTCCTGGTGGGCGAGTACAACGAGGAACTGGGTGTCAAGGACGTGACCTGGCTGTCGCCAAGCGGCGAGGAGATGACCACCGAGCAATGGCACGACGCCAATGGCCGTTGCCTGGGCATGCTTATCGACGGTCGTGCGCAGGAAACCGGGATTCGCCGTCGCGGTGGCGATGCGACCATGTTGCTGGTGGTCAACTCGCACCACGAAGGCGTCAACTTCACCCTGCCGGAAGTCCCGGAAGGCCTGAACTGGGTCAGCCTGGTCGACACCAACCAGCCGGACATCAAGGGCAAGGAGCACTTCGAATTCGGCAACGAATACACCGTGACCCCGCGTTCGTTGCTGCTGTTTGAGCTGCACAAGGAAGAGCAGGCGTAAACCGCTGTGCAATCGCCGTCGGGATCAACCCTTGATCTCGACGGCGCCTTATTCTCCTGTGGGCGCGAATTCATTCGCGAGACATTGGAACAGCCGACCAAACTGTGTCGGTTGTTCGAACGCTTCGCGAATGAATTCGCTCCCACAGTTATTACGCGTACACCCGCGGAATACGACGAACCCCGGTCCTTAGATGCGGAACCTTCAAACACCGCAGAACTCACGCTGGCAACACCACCTGTGGGAGCGAATTCATTCGCGAAGGCGGTACAGGCAACTCATCTCCGTCGCCTGGAGAGGCGCTTCGCGAATGAATTCGCTCCTACAGGTTCATCAGCGTTCCTGACAGCCCTTCTCTGACCGCCCTTCACATCAACGCCGACAACCTCACGTCCGCCGCCAGCACCCTGTGCAACTGCCCGTTCGCGGCAAAGATCGGAACTGACACGGTGATGCAAAACGCGTCCGTGGCCGAAGAGCGGTAGACCGGTGTGATGTAGCTGGTCAACTGATCCGCGACCTCTTTGAACCACGGCCTCTGCGCCCAATTCCGCCCCTTGCAGCTTGGCGCCTTGTCGTCGGTGTCCAGCCCGATGTTTTCGGTGATCTGATTGCCGTTGCGGTCGACCATGTAAAACAGTTCAAACCGCGAATCCCGGCGCAGGGTGTCGAGCATGAAACGCTCGGCCATCTGCAGATCGGCGTGCATCGCCGCTTCGCTGCCGAGGCTTTCGACGCTCGCCTGAATTGCCTTGTGCATCTGTAACCGAAACCCGCCCAACCCGTTCAACAAATGATCGCCACTGTTGCGCACGGCGTCGCTGTGGGTCAGGACCTGCCCGGCGTTGCCCAACAGCTCCGAGGCGACCCCGGCAATGTTCTGCACGTCGCGGTTGATCGCATGCACCGCGATGCCGATGTGCTCCGTGCCAGAGGCGATGTGGCCGACCCGCTGATCCAGCTGATCCATCGCCGATTGGGTGCTGAGCAAGTCCTCGCCCATGCGGGTCATGCTCGCACGGCCCTCGGCCACGGCCGCGTGCATGATGCTGCCCGCAGCGCCGAGCTGATCCATGTCTGCCCGAAAGCGCTCGATGATCTGGCTTACCCGCGCCGTGGACTCGGTGGTGTGCCCGGCGAGCCGTCGCACCTCATCGGCCACCACCGCGAAACCTCGACCATGCTCCCCGGCGCGAGCGGCTTCAATGGCCGCGTTAAGCGCTAGCAGGTTGGTTTGCTGGGAGATGCTGGCGATGACGCCAAGGACCTGACTGACTTCCTCCAATTGCCCAAATAGCTGGCCAATCACCGCTTCCAGCTTCTGTTCGCTGGAACCAATGGCCTCGACTTGCCCGAGCACCTGTTCGCCGGTCTGCTGGCATTGGCGCAGGGTCAACGTCACCTCGCTCGACAGCCTGGCCACTTGCGCCGCCCCTGGCACCAACTCGGTGTCCAGCGACGTGCTGACCTGCTCGCTGGCGCTGGCAATCAGTTCCGAGGCCTGAGCCAATCGCTGCCCGCTCTGTTCGGTGACGCGGGCGATGCGCGCCAACTCAGGGGCGTGGGCCGCGATGTCAACAGAGGCAGCGAGGCTCTCGGCCAGCCGCTGGTGCAGGGTCTGGCTGAAGCCGTTGAGACGCGCATTGAACGGCGAAGGCCCGGACAGCTGCACCGTCAGGTCAAGATCGTCGAACAACAGGTTGAGGGCATCATCGTCTTGAGCCCGGTGTTTGTTGGCGCGCAATGAAAACATTCGGCATCTCCGTCCGTGTGTGCGGAAGATGCTGCAAGCACAGTGCCATCAGAGCCGAGCCGGAGCGCCACGCCATGACAGAGAGAAAGGGTCAGCGCACGCACCAAATCGGGCGATTCAGGACGCGAGCTGACCCTTTTGGTGCGGTCGATTCACGGATCGCTCAGCGCGCCAGCAGCTTCGCGTACGTGTTCAGGTCGATGTTTCCGCCACTGATGATCACCCCCACCCGCTGCCCTTTCAGTTCAGCCGCCCTTTCACGGGCAGCTGCAAAGCCGAGACATCCGGTCGGCTCGACCACCATTTTCATGCGCTCGGCGAAGAAGCGCATCGCTTCCACCAGTTGCGCATCGCTGGCGACGAGGATGTCGTCCACGTCACGCTGGATGATGCCGAAGGTGTAATTGCCCAAATACTGCGTCTGGGCGCCGTCAGCGATGGTTTTCGGTGTGTCGATTTTGATGATGCGGCCGCTGCGCAGTGACTGCTGACCGTCGTTCCCCGCTTCAGGCTCTACCCCATACAGCGTGCAGTTCGGCGCCAGCGCCCGGGTCGACAGCGCGGAGCCGCTGAGCAGCCCGCCGCCGCCGAGGCAGACGAACAAGGTGTCCAGAGCGCCCACGTCCTCAAACAGCTCCTTGGCGGCTGTCCCCTGCCCCGCGAGGATGTCCGGGTGATCGTAAGGCGGGATCAACGTCAAGCCGTGCGCTTCGGCCAGCGTTCGACCAATCGCTTCGCGGTCTTCCTTGTAGCGGTCATACACCACCACGGTTGCGCCGTATTCCTTTGTCGCGGCCACCTTGGCGGCCGGAGCGTCGTGAGGCATGACGATGGTCGCGGGAATGCCCAACAGTTGCGCGGACAAGGCGATGCCTTGCGCGTGGTTCCCGGAGGAAAATGCCACCACGCCATGCTTGCGTTGCGTGGCGTCGAACTTCGACAACGCATTGAACGCCCCGCGAAACTTGAAGGCCCCCATGCGCTGGAAATTCTCACATTTGAAAAACACCTCGGCGCCCAGCTCGCGGTCCACGGTGCGCGAGGTCAGGACCGGTGTTTTGTGGGCGTGGCCTTCAATACGTTTGGCAGCAGCGACCACATCGTCGTAGGTCGGAAGTACGAGCGTTTCCATAGGCACCCTCAAAGGTTCGATTCAACAAACGCCCCCGTCTGCCGGGGGCTGACAAAACCGTGTCGTGTGAGTCAGCCGGGCATCAGCGCCATGGCTTCCACCTCCACCGCCAGGCCGTAATGCAACTGCGCAACACCGGCCACTGCTGCATGTCCGTCACATAGACCCGAACCTGCACCACGATGGCCTCAGGCATCAGGAACTCCTCGTCACTCATTTTTGATGTAGCTGTAGGCCGCAGCGCGGGAAACACCCAAGTGCTGTGCCACCACTTCCATGGATTTGCGAATGTCCAGGTAGCCAGCCTCTTTCAGCGCCTGCAGCAACTGCCGCCGCTCAAGGGTTTTAAGCGCACGGGGGCTGCTCGCCAGACTCGCCGCGAACTGGTCAATGCGCTCACGGATGCTGTCGGCGCTGCCGGTGTCCAGGGACTCATCGACCTTGGCCTCGACGCGGGTGAATTGGGCCATGGCCGATTGCAGGTTCTGAAACAACGTCAGGTCAAGGTTCAGGCACAGCGCCGCCACGTACTGACCGCTTTCATTCTTGATGCCAATGGACGTGCTCTTGGCCTGTCGTCCGTCCGGAAAACGATTGGCATAGTTGGCGATGATTTCCGGGTACTCAGGGTCGGCGATACGCGCCAGGCCAAGCTCGGTAGTCGGGTCGCCGGGTTGGCGGCCTGACAGGTTGTTATGGATCGCCTGAATCGAATGCTCAGCGTCCTTTAAGTCGTGCACCACCACTTCACAGAACGGCGCGAACGTTTCCGCCAGGCCCTCGGCAATCCGCTTGATTTGCTGGAGCAGATGATCGTCATTGAGCAGGTATTTCGTGGACATCGCGACGAGATTCCGAAGGCCGATTTCGGACACATTATCTAAACATTGTCATTTAGTCCAGATGGTGACGTTCTGTCTGATACACGGCAGCTTTCGTCGACACCACAGGCACTGGAGTTCTGAAAGCCCCGTAATCACTGACTTTGTAGTCACGAACGGACCTTTGTGTATCGGCACTACAAAAAATGTAGTCCACGAAAATAATCACTACAAAACAGTTGACGAAGTGTTTCGGCGATTGCATAGTGAGGCCGTCTCCCTGATCGGGAGAGCTGGCAAAAGTATTCCGGGCCCGTTCGACAAAGCCGTCGAACAACCTCTGGATGTGTGCTGCCCACAAGGCAGATTGATGAAGCTGAACCGGCATGATCGACCCATAGGCCGAGCGCTGGCGAAACGTCCTCAAGACACTTGTGGCCGACCACGATACGTCGCCAGTGTCCTTACGACGCCCGCCGTTTCTCTCCTGCGATTCGACCCATTCCGTTTCAGCCTCTCATCAACACCACCTCCTGCCCGGCAACGGCTCCGGCTCTGTTGTGTTTGACGGACCTTGTTTGTCAGCGTGTGAAAGGACTGCGGATCGATGGACGATCTGCCATTACGTTTGAACTAACCAGATAGATTAACGACAGGCGATAAAGGGGTATCCAACCATGAATCTGAACAATCAACCCACCATTGATCAATTGGCTCGACTGTTCGCGGCGCAGAAGGACTCCCTCGATAGCCACATTCTCTGGGTCTGTGAGAAAGGTGATGTGCACATGGACGGCCTGGGTGCCTGCACCGAGGAACAAGAGTTCGACGAACAACGTCCGCACATGCGTGCGCGCTTGAAGATGTACCGCAAAGGCCACGGCTACGTCGGCAAGAAGGCCGCCGCCGACAAACAATTCCTGGGTCAGGTGCTCGACACCCTGAGCAGCGAATGGGGCAGCGCGCAAAAAGAGCCGGGCCTGCGCGTCATCGACAAACTTTGCTGAACCTT
Organism: Pseudomonas sp. NPDC088368; assembly: GCF_044753445.1. NCBI lineage: Bacteria > Pseudomonadati > Pseudomonadota > Gammaproteobacteria > Pseudomonadales > Pseudomonadaceae > Pseudomonas > Pseudomonas sp. NPDC088368. The sequence goes on along the minus strand of NZ_JBIVNG010000002.1, from coordinate 436,868 downwards.
GCCACGCCGCTGGCCACTCGTTTGAACAGGTGGGCAGCGGCGTTTTTGCAGGTGCTTACGAAAGCCCCGGATTGACCAGAGCCGTCAGCACATGGTCCGCCCATTCGCCATTGATCTTCAGATAGGCCCGGGCGAAGCCTTCCTTCTCGAATCCCAGTGTCTCCAGCACGCGACCGCTGCGTTGGTTTTCCGGCTTGTAGTTGGCCATGACCCGGTGCAACCCCAGGTCGTCGAACACATGGGCAATGCCCCGGCGTAACCCTTCAGTCATCAGCCCCTGTCCTTGGGCGGCCTTGGCCAGCGAATACCCCAGGTGACACGCCTGAAATGCCCCCAGCACGACGTTGCTGAAATTGCATTCGCCCACCATCTCTCCGCTGGCACGATCAAGCATCAACAGGTGCAGACAACGTCCCGCCAGCCGCTCGCGCTCAACGTAGGCAATGCGCATCAGAATGTTGTCGATGTCGAAAAAACCGGCGGGACGCGTCGGCTGCCACGGTTGCAAGTGCTTGTGGTTGGTCAGGTTGTACGCCCGGATCTGCGCTGCGTCCCCAGCGAGCGCGGGCCGCAGGATCAAACGCTCCGTGACCAGCCGGATCAACTGCGGCTCAGCAATGATCTCCATCAATCGCGCCCGACGAGCGCCAGTCGGCACGCCAGGCCGAGAAAGACAGTGCCGAGGATCTTCTGCATCCAGCGCGCCGCCCGCTCACTGCTGCCGACCCGTTGACCGAGACGGCTGGCCATGACAATCACTGCGCCATTGGCGATAACACCCACGGCGTTCAACACCGTTGCCAACAGCAACATCTGCACGACGATGGACCCCGCGTCGGGATCAATGAACTGCGGGAACAGCGCGAGCACGAACAGCGCCATTTTGGGATTGAGCACGTTGGTCAGCAGGCCCTGGCGGAAAATCTGCGCCCGCGAATAGCGGGGCAACGACGCATTGGCGGACAGCGCGGTGCCGGTCGAGCGGAAGGTTTTGAACGCCAGATACAGCAGATACGCCGCGCCGATGAAGCGCACCACGTCGTAGGCCACCGGCACCGTGACGAACAGTTGGGACAGCCCCAACGCGGCCGCCAGCGCGTGGCAATAGGTGCCGAGCTGGATGCCTGCGAGTGAGGCAAAACCCGCCGCCCTACCCTGGCTGGCGCTGCGCGAGGCGATGAGCAGCATGTCGGGGCCAGGGGTGAGCGCCAGCGCGAGGCAGGCGCCCGAGAACAACGCGAGGGTGGATAAGGCGAGCATGGGACGTCCCTTTAGTGGCTGGCACATGAGGCGTCAGTTTACGGAGCTGCCGAGTTTTTGACGAGCGTACTGATTGGGTCTGCCTGGCCGATTCAGAACGCCAGCTTGTACCCGATAGCGATCAGCATCAACGCCAGGCACGGCCGCAGCACCGCGTCGGGCACACGCCCGGTCAACTGGCTGCCCAGATAGATTCCCGGCAACGACCCCATCAACAGAAAGCCCAGCATGGGCCAGTTCATGTTGCCCATGCTGGCGTGGCCGAGCCCTGCAATAAGCGTCAGCGGCACAGCGTGGGCGATCTCGGTCCCGACCAGGCGGCGCGTAGGCAGAAACGGATAGAGGATAAACAAAGCCACCGTACCCAGCGCGCCAGCACCGATAGACGTCAACGCGACCATGACGCCGAGGATCACGCCGGTGAGCACCGTCAGACTGTTCAAGCTTCGATCACTGAGGCGGTAGTGATCCCCGGCGTGGCGCTGAGCGAACGCCAACAAACGCTGTTTGAAGAAGATGGCCAATGCCGTCAGCAGCAGAACAACGCCCAGACCCTGCTTGATCACCGCGTTCATCGCGTCCGGCGCGGTGTGCAGGCTGCTCAGAAACCACAGCGTCAACCCGGCGGCAGGCACGCTGCCCAGCGTGAGCCAGCCAGTGATGCCCCAGTCGATATTGTCGTTCTTCCTGTGCACCAGCACGCCACCGCTTTTGGTGATGGCCGCGTACAGCAGATCGGTGCCCACGGCGGTAGCGGGATTGATGCCGAACCACAGCAAGATCGGAGTCATCAACGACCCGCCGCCGACACCTGTCATGCCGACGATGAAACCGACCACCAGGCCAGCCACGACGAAACCTATATTGCCAAAATCCATTGTTCTGCCTGACACGCGGGAAAAAGCTGGCGCGCAGGATAACGATTTTTCATCTAAGGACCGCTGTTTTTCTTATATGGGGCGTAGATCAAAAAGGTCTATGGTTATAACCAAACCTGTCCTTGCGACCGTGTTCCAGACGACACCGCCGCATTGCCCGGTCAATCTTTCGCGAATGAATTCGCTCCCACAGGGGCCCCGCGTCGCCGCAAATGTGTCGCCCGACGCCGTTCCTACAGAGGTCCGGTGTCGCCGCAAATGTATCGCCCGACGCCGTTCCAACTGTGGGAGCGAATTCATTCGCGAAGGGCCGGTACAGCCGACACATCTCCGTCGTCTGAGCGATTTTTCGCGAATGAATTCGCTCCCACAGGGGGACGCGTTGCCGCACAAGTATCGCCTGATGCAGTTCCCACTGGCGCGCGGCATTTCAAAAAACCGGACTGCGAGTCACGTCACAGACACGTCGACGCTCACGGCTCCCCCTCCCAATAATCCAGCGTCGCCTCCGGACGTTGCACGGCTTTGAACGCCCTCGCCCCATTTAGGGTGACCATCGCCTGATACTTGCCGGAATCCGGGTATTCGCAGACTTCCGGCGTTTCGCGGGTGCTGATGGAGAGGTATTTGAGCGGCGCGTCGGAGGTGTTGATGATCTGGTGCGGGTATTCCGGGCCAGGGGGAATGAAGATCACATCGCCCGTTTTGATCGGCAGCATTTCCCCCGCGACGCGCAGGCTGCCCTGCCCTTCGATGACCACGAACATTTCTTCCTGGGCGTAGTGGAAATGGTAGGGGCAAGAGCGTTTGCCCGGCGCGACGATGTCCACGGAGGCGCCGAGCTTTTGGGCGGCGGTGCCGGTGCCGAGTCTTGCGGCCTGACTCTCGTAGAGCGGGTCGCGACGTTCAGCCTCCAGGGATACTTCGTTGAAGTTGCGGATCAGGCGAGATGCCAGATCCGCTTTGGGGTTGTTCATTGTGTCCTCCCGGGTTTGCTTTCAAGCAGCACCGTTTACCGGCGGGCGTGTTTGGGATTGCTATCGCCCGCAAGCGAGGCTGCTAGAGAGTGCGCGGAGGTCAGCGCGTGGCAACGACGAACAACCGCGGGAACGGCAGCAACACGGAGCCGTCCGCCAATGCCGGATACGCCTGTGAAATTGCGTTCAAGTAGGCATCGAGAAACGCTTGCTGCTCGCTGTCATCAAGCTTTTGCAGATACGGACGCAGTGCCGAGCCCTTGAACCATTCGACCACCGCCGCATGCCCACCGGCCAAGGGGTGGTGGTAGGTGGTGCGCCAGACATCGACTTCCGCTGCGTGCGGTTGCAGCAGCTCAAAGTAATACGCGGCCGGATGACGATCCGGGTGTTTGACCGAGGCGATCTTGTCGGCCCATGGCCCGTTCGCCGCGATGTCGCGCGCCAGCCGGTGGGCGGGTTCTTCAAGGTTGTCCGGGGTCTGGACGGCCAGGCTGCCACCAGGATTGAGCAGGCTGACGAGGCGCGGGTACAGCTCGGCGTGGTTCGGCACCCATTGCAGCGAGGCGTTGGCGAGAATGACGTCGTAGCGTTGAGCCGGTTTCCAGACGCCGATATCCGCCAGTTCGAACGTGATGTTCGGCAGGCGCTGACGGGCGTCGCCCAGCATGTCATCGGAGCTGTCGAGACCGGTGACCAGCGCGTCGGGGAAACGCTCGGCCAACACTTCGGTGGAGTTGCCCGGACCGCAACCGAGGTCGATCGCAGTCTTGACGTCTTGCGTGGGAATGGCGGCGACCAGGTCACGAACCGGGCGGGTGCGTTGCTGCTCGAACATCGAATACTGCTTGGCTGACCAACTCATCAGGCATTCCTTCTGTCATGAAAGGCATGCCGTGGAGGGTAAAGCCTGCCGCGCGGGAGTACAAATGAAGAGCTATGGGCACCGCACGACGACGGTGAAAGTGAGCGTGTTCACTCCCGCAGGGCCATCGCGCTCGCCTCTGATCTATCAAGCCGCGTGAATGGCAGCCTGCGCGACCTCACTGACCGCGACCACCGCATCTTCCAGAATCAGATCAGCGCCCTTCTCTGCCACCATCAAGACCGCCGCATGGGTGTTGCCTGAGGTGATGTTGGGGAAGACCGACGCGTCGACAACGCGCAATCCCGCCACCCCGTGCACCTTGAGGCGCTTGTCGACCACCGATGTCGAGGCGTCGACGCCCATCGTGCACGAGCCGCAGAGGTGATAAATCGAGCCGCTGTTTTCGCGGAAGTATTGCAGCATTTCCTCATCAGTCTGCACCGCCGAGCCTGGCAACACCTCGTCCACGGTGATGCCTTTGAGTGCGGGCGCCCCCATGATTTTGCGCATCAGGCGACTGCCCTGAATCACCTCATCGATGTCCTTTTGGGTGCTCAGGTAATTGGGGTCGATCAACGCCGCATCGCGAGGATTGCTGGACGCGATTTCCACGTAGCCACGACTGGTCGGGCGGCACGGGTTGAAGCACAGCAGAAACCCTGAATACGGCTCGGGCTTGAGGCTGGCCTTGTTGTTCTTCGGAATCTGGTACGACAGCGGGTTGAAATACAGCTGCAGGTTCGGGTGGCTCTGCTCGTCGTCGCCACGAAAGAACCCGCCCGCCTGATTCACGCTCATCGCCAGAGCGCCCTTGCGGGTGAACAGGTATTTCAGGCCCAGCTTGAACTGGCCAAACAGCGAGCTGAGCTGGTCGTTCAAGGTCGGAATGTTGGCCTTGTAGTAATAGCTGGCGCAGAGGTGGTCCTGCAGATGCTGGCCCACGGCTGGCAAGTGCTTCACCAGCGGAATGCCATGCTTTTTCAGCAACGCCTGATCGGCCACGCCGGACAGTTGCAGGATTTTCGGCGTGTCGACGGCGCCTGCGCAAAGGATCACTTCCTTATTCGCCATGAACGTGCGGTTCACACCGTTCTGACTGACCTCGACGCCGACGGCGCGAGTCCCCTGCTCATCGAACAGCACGCGGTCCACCAGTGCGTAATGTTCGAGCGTCAGATTGCTGCGCCCCAGGGCCGGGTGCAGGTGCGCGAAGCTGCTGGAGCAGCGCTCGCCGTTGCGGGTGTTGACGTCGTATAGGCCTGCGCCTTCGAATGTCGGTCCGTTGAAATCCTCGCTGCGCGAATAGCCCAGTTGCTCGCAGCCTTCGAGGAACACGTCGCAGATCGGGTGTGTCTGGCCCTTCATCGGGGTGATACTGATCGGACCGCTCCCGCCGTGGTATTCGGTGTCGCCGAGCGGGTGGTTTTCCAGTTTGCGGAAGTACGGCAGCACGTCCTTGAAGCCCCAGCCATCGTTGCCGTCCGCTGCCCAGTCATCGAAGTCGTGGGCCTGGCCGCGGACGTAGATCATCGCGTTGATCGACCCGGAGCCGCCCTGCACTTTGCCACGCGGGGCGTAGATGGCGCGGTTGGCCAGTTGCTTCTGTGGCTGGCTGTAATACATCCAGTTGAAGGTCGGGTTGTAATACATCTTGGCGAAGCCGACCGGAATCTTGAACCACAGCGAACTGTCTTTGCCGCCTGCTTCGAGCAGCAGCACCGTGTATTTTCCGGACGCTGAAAGGCGGTTGGCCAGAACGCAACCTGCGGCGCCAGCGCCAGCGATGATGTAGTCGTATGTCATGCACGGTTACCGCGTAAGTCATTATTCAAAAGAGGCATTGGCGCCGGCTTCAGCCCCGCGCCGGTGATGTGTCTTTCACATCCGCCGGGGTCGGCGCCATTTGCAGGTGCAAACGCGAACCGGTGTACGGCGTGTGCGCGCGCACCACGTCCATGTTCAGCTCCACACCCAGGCCTGGCTCGGTGGACGGGATGATGTAGCCGTCTTCCCACTGCAAGGGCTTTTTCAGGATCTCGGCGTGGAAGCCGCCCCAGGTCTCGATGCTTTCCTGAATCAGGAAGTTCGGCGTGCAGGTCGCCAGCTGGAAACTCGCCGCCGCGCCAATCGGGCCGTTGTACAGGTGCGGAGCGATCTGCGCGTAGTAGGCCTCGGCCATGCTGGCGATCTTCTTGGCCTCCAGCAGACCGCCGCAGCGCGCGACGTTCATTTGCAGGATCGACGCACCGCCCGCCTGCAACAGCTTGAAGAATTCGTACTTGGTGGTCAGGCGCTCGCCGGTGGCAATCGGGATGCTGGTCTTGGCCGCCACTTGCGCCATGGCCTCTTCCTGCCCCGGTGGCACCGGCTCTTCGAACCACAGCGGATCGTACTTTTCCAGGCGCTGTGCCAGACGAATCGCTGAGGACGGCACCATCTGCCCGTGGGTGCCGAACAGCAGGTCGCACTTGTTGCCCACGGCTTCACGAATCTTGCGGCAGAAGGTTTCGCAGCGCTCCAGCACTTCCAGGGAAATCTGGTGGCCGGAGTACGCGGTGTAAGGCCCGGCAGGGTCAAATTTCACGGCGGTGAAGCCTTTTTTCATGTTCTCGACCGCACAGTCGGCCGCCAGGTCCGGGTCGTCGTAGTCGTACTCGCCCTGGCTGTTGACCGGGTACAGGTAGGTGTAGGAGCGCAGACGCTCGTTGACCTTACCCCCCAGCAATTCGTACACCGGCTTGTTCGCCGCCTTGCCGATGATGTCCCAACACGCCATTTCCAGGCCGCTGACCACGCCCATCATCGTCAGGTCCGGGCGCTGGGTGAAGCCGCTCGAATAGGCCTGACGGAAGAAGCGTTCGATGTGGTGCGGGTCATGATTCAGCAGGTAGCGCTCGAACACGTCTTCGATGATCGGCAGCATGGCTTTGGGGCCGAACGTGGCGGCGTAGATTTCGCCGACGCCTTCGATGCCGCAATCGGTTTTCAGTTTGACGAACAGCCAGTACATGCCACCGATGTGCGGTGGCGGAACGGCGACGATATGGGTTTCCAAGGCGATGATTTTCATGTCAGGCACCGTGTGCGTTGAAGGTTTTGCGCTTGACCCGCGCCCGCAGCGCCAGGGCTGTGAGGGTGCCGATCAGGCCGATAAAGGCGATGTAGCTGAAATAGAGCTTGTAACCCAGGGCACCGGGAAACTGCTCGGTGAGGTAGCCATTGATCAATGGAATGAAGGTGTCCGGCAGGTAACCCACCACCGAGACGATGCCGATGGCCAGGCCCGTGATGCGCAGCGGGATGTTGCACGTGTCGAGAATCGCCCAGTACAGGCCGCGAATGGCGTAGGTCATCAGGCCGATGAAGATTACCGTCACCACCAGCAGACCGAGGTTGTTCAGCGCCGGGAACAGCACCAGCCCGACCATCGCCAGTGACGCCAGCGCCAACGCCACGATCAGCACCGAGATGTTCGAATACTTGTCGCCCAGCCATCCGCCACCGATGCCGCCCACCGGACGCATCCACAGTTTGATGGTGGTGATGGTGCCGGCCATGACCGCGGTCATGCCGCTGCCTTGCAGGTAATCCGAGAAGCTGTAGGTGGCCCAGAAGATGTGATAGCCGCAGAACACAATCGCGGTGACCAGCCACAGTTCCGGGATTTTGATCAGCGTCGCGAGGTCGCTGAGCAGGTGGTGCTTTTCTCCGTTTTCGGCGTTTTCAGCGGCGACTGATTTAGGGTCTTTGACCAGCACCAGCAGAAAACCCAGGCCGATGCAGATGAACGAATACAGGTACACCACATGACGGAAACCCTCGGCTGCGGTCTGCCCGCCCGTGCCGATGGCGTAAGCGAAGATGCCCAGCGCAACGGTGGCCAGCAGCGCTTCGACCAACCCGCGACCGCCGTCCAGGATGCCGAAGAACCGGCCCTGCTCGGCGTGCTGCGCAATCATTTTCACGCGCTTGAGCACCGAGGCCCAGAAGGTCAAACCGGTGGTGAGCCCCCAGCAACCGAAGATGATCATCAGGCCGGTCATCGACGGCACGGTCGAATACCACAGCCCCAACGCACCGGTAGCGAGCAGGGAAAAGAAAATCAGAAAACGCGGCGCGATACGGTCCGCCAGCCAGCCGCTGGGCAGGTAGCTGAGCAGGAAAATCGTGCCCAGCATCGAATACAGATAGCCCAACTCGCTGTGGCTGATCTGAAACACGTCGAGCATGGTGGTCTGGTAGACCTGACGCAGATAGAGAATCGGGTAGATCGCACCAGCGGCGAGCACCAGCAGCATCAGCTGGATGTAACGGCTGGCCTTGTCGCTTTTCGCGACAGACACGGCAGCGGACGACTGAACAGCGGCCGCAACAGAAGCAGGCTTCGACATGGGAAAGACCTCAGCGCCCCCGGATTCCGAGGCGCTTTTTATATTGTTGTTATGGGCGCAGAGGCGAGTTTCGAGCGTCAAGCGGCAAGTAAAAGCGGTACGCGGTGCGCTTTAGTCTTGTGGCTTGCAGCTCGGGACCTGCCGTTGCTTCAAAGCAGCACGCGGTCTGCTTTTGTCTTGTAGCTAGGAGCTCGACATCTGCCGCTGCTCCAAAGCAGCACGCGGTTTGCTTTTGTCTTGCAGCTTGAAGCTCGCCGCTTGCCGCTTGAAGCTCGCCGCTAGAACTTGAGGACAACGAGCCGGGTCTGGGTGAATTCGAGCATGCCGTGCTTGCCGTCATCGCCCCCCAGCCCCGAGCGCTTCCAACCGGCGTGGAAGCCCTGGTACGGGTCGGCCGGGGTGCGATTGACGTACAGCTCACCGGCTTCGATGGCGTTGGCGACTTTCATCGTGGTGCGGTAGTTCTCGGTGTACAGCACCGACGACAGGCCGAACTGATGGTCGTTGGCCTGGGCCAGCGCTTCGTCGATGTTTCGGTACTTGAGCACCGGGAGCACCGGGCCGAAGATTTCTTCCTGAACGATTTCCATGTCCTGGCGGCAACCGCTGAGCAGCGTCGGCGGGTAGAAATGGCCTTTGCCAACGGGCAACACGCCGCCGGTCTCCAGCACTGCACCTTCGCCGATGGCACGCTCGACCATGGCGTGAATGTTCTGTTGGGCACTGGCACTGACCAGCGGGCCCATGCGCGAGGCGTCTTCGGCACGATCACCAATGGCCACTGCGCTGATCTTGGTTTTCAACAGACCGAGGAAACGCTCGTAGACACTCTCGTGCACATACACCCGCTCCACCGCCGTGCAGAGTTGGCCGCAGTGGGTGGTCTTGGAGGCGACGATGTCGCTCGCGGCTTTTTCCAGATCGGCATCGGCCTCGATGATCGCAGGGGTCTTGCCCCCCAGTTCCAGCGACGGCTTGGCGATGTTTTCCTTGCAGTAGTCCAGCACGATGCGCCCGGCGTTGACGCTGCCGGTCAGGGTGATCATGCCCACGGCTTTATGGGTGCAAACGCTCGCAGCGGTCTTGTGGTCCATGGTCAGGATGTTGATCACCCCGGCCGGAATACCGGATTGCTGTACGGCCTTGGCGATTTCAAAGGCTGAAATCGGCGTGTTGTTGCTCGGACGAACCACCACGGTATTGCCCGCGATCAGCGCCGGGGCGATCTTGCGCAGCAGCGTATAGACCGGGTAGTTGAACGGAATCAGGCACGCCACCACACCGATCGGCTGACGCTGCAGCAGAATATTTTCGTTGGGCGTGTCGCTGGGAATGATTTCGCCTTCGATACGGCGCGCCCACTCGGCATGGTAACGGGTGATTTGCGCGGCGTAGCGAGCCTCGTTGCTGGCGTCGGCGACGCTTTTGCCAGACTCGGCGGCCAGTGCCTGACCGATGTCTTCGGCGCAGGCTTCAAGGGCGTCGGCCAGGGAACGCAGATGGTCACCGCGCTCGATGCTGGTCAAACCGCCCCAGACTTTCTGCGCCGCAGCGGCGGCGTTCACGGCCGCCACCGCTTCCTCGGCGGTTGCCGCCGGGACATGTCCAACCAACGCTTCGGTGGCCGGGTTGTAGACCGCAATTACCGCATCATGGGCAGGCTCGGCAAACTGGCCGTTGACATAGTTTCGTTCGAGTCGCATGTGGGACGTCCACCGTTGTTTTTGTAAGAATGACGATCAGTCTTGTCATCGAACACGGTGGCGACAAACGATTTATTGATCCGACAAACATTCCAAAAACGCACGTTACTGTCCTACCCCATCGTTGGGCGGTCAGGGAATCGCTGTCAGGGCCGCCGTAGAGGGTTCGAGCTGACGCTGCGCCAGCCAGATTTCTTCCTGCAACCACTGGCTGAAGACCTGTAATTGCGGCAAATCCTGCTCCGGGCGCGTTACCAGCCAGTACGATTGGTGGCCTTCGACGTGCACGTTCATCACTTGAGTCAGGTGTCCGGTGGCCAATTCAGGAGCGACCATGTGCCAGTCGGCGATGGTGATGCCCAGCCCGTCCACTGCTGCACGAATGGCCAGGTCGAGCAGGTCGAACTCGTACCCGCCCTGGGTATCGACGCCCTGGATGCGTGCGGCGTCGAGCCAGTGTTTCCACGTCAGGTAGCGCTGGTCCTCGTTGGCCAGCACGTGCAGCAGCGTCAGGCGATTGAGGTCGATCCCCTCGTCGCTCGACTCCCGCGCATACAGCGACGGCGCGCAGACCGCGATGTGCCGCTCCTGAATCAGCAGTGAACTGTCCAGCCCGTCCCACTCGCCGTTGCCAAACCGGATTGCGCAATCGAGGGTGCTGGTCTCGGCCAGGCTGTCCTGCAAACGGGTGCTGATGCTCAACTCCAATTCGGGATGCTGCTCGCGCAAGCGCCCCAGGCGCGGCATCAGCCAGCGATGGGTGAACGTCGGCGGCGCGTTGATCCGCAGACGATTGGAGTGGGATTTCTGCTGAAGGCTGCGCACGGTCATTTCGATTTTGTCGAAGGATTGATGCAGCGCCCGCAGCAGCACCCGACCGGCACTGGTCAGGTCGAGATGGTGATGGCGACGCTCCAGCAGCGTCTCACCCAGTTGCTCCTCAAGCTGGCGCACCTGGCGACTGACCGCGCTCTGGGTCACGTTCAACAGCTCGGCTGCGCGGGTAAAACTGCCGGTGCTGCCGGCCACTTCGAAGGCTTTCAGGGCATTGAGGCCGGGCATTTTGCGTTTCATGTGAAGCTCTCTGACCGCCACGTGGAAGGCGCGAAGCATCCCACGGTACGACAGGTGTCGACTACGGCCGTTGGAGAATGTTCTGGCAGTAACATGCATTTGCCGAAGGTTTGGCCGGACAAATAATCGTTTGTCGATTGAAGCGCGGATCACAAAACTGCGCGCCATCTAATAAAAACAACCGAGACGTACCCATGCCTTCCTGCGCTTCCCTGCGGCTGTCTGCTTCGTGCCTCACCCTTCTCTGTGCCTGCTCCGCGCCTGCCATGGCCGTGCAAGTCACCGACCACCTCGACCTTGGCGGTGCCATCCGCGCGCGCTGGGATTACGACCCGGATCGAGACATCCAGAAATTCAATTTCGACACCGTGTTCCTCACCGCCAAATACACCTCCGACAGCTGGATCGGTGCCGCGAAATACCGCTTCTACGGCCATTCGTACCCGTACAAATACACTCAACACGTGGGCGATGTTTCGTTCCCCGAGTACGCGTGGGTCGGCTATAAATTCAACCCGGATCAACAGATCCAGGTGGGCCTGAACCAGATCCCGTTCGGGTTGCAGCCTTACTTCGGCAGCACCTTCTTCGAGACCCTCGGCAACGTGGTCGGCCTGGAAGATGTCGAGGAAATGGGCGCCAAATACATTCAGCAAACCGGCGACTGGAACATTCAGGCAGGCTACTACCTGCGCCCGGCATGGCAAGGCAAAGGCACCAGCAAAGGCCGTACGTATTCCAGTGTCGTGTCGCAAGCGGACAGTTACGTCGCCAACGGCAGCGACAATCAGGAGCGCAACACAGTCGTGCTGCGGGTGGCCAAGGCGCTCGACCTCGGGCCATGGAAATCCGAAGTCGGCGTCTCGGGCCTGACCTCTTCGCTGGAAAACAACGACACCGACCGCGATGGTCGACGCAACGCGGTCGCCATTCACTACATCGGTAAAAACGGCCCGTGGGGCGTGCAATTGCAGGCTGCCCGCCAACAAATGTCACCACGCAACCCCGGCACTGACGAACTGGTCACCTTCGGCGGTTACGACGGCACCTACAACGTCGCCAGCCGCGCCAACCTGTACGTTGCCGACCTGAGCTACGACGTCGGCGGCAAATACCTGTTCGACCAGATCAGCGGCATCAAACTCTACGCCAACTACAGCGCCTACCAGAAATCCGCCGCCGGCTTCGACGACTCCCAGCGCGTGATCCTCGGCTCCTCGTTCTCGGTCAGCAAACTGTGGGTCGCCACCGAATGGCTGATCGGCAAGAACGACCCGTACATCGGCGGCAGCGATTACAGCCAGAGCCTCGGTGCGGGCGGCAGCAATCAGTGGGAGAACCAGTTGTATGTGAATGTGGGGTATTACTTCTAAGTGTGGATGCGCTACGCCCGCCCAACTCCCTCAAACGCCACATCCACCAACAACCTCGGATCGAGACTGCGAATCCGCTGCTCGATGTGGTACGCCCCTGCCTCGGCATAGCGCAGGTACACGCGGCCGCAGGTCACGCATTCGCAGACCTTGCAGCGGTTGTAGGGAAAGAATTGTGGGGCGATGGGGGCGTCGGGTGACCAATAGGAGGTGTTGGCGGGGTGGTATTCGTCGAGCGTGAGGTCTTCTTCCTCGGCGGCGATCAGGGAGCCAACGTCCCGCAGTTGGCTTTCTTTGAGCGAGACGGGAAGCCCTTCCCAGCCCGCAAAGGATTTGGACTGGCACGTGCAAGGCTGATTGATGGCGTGGGAGCGTTGGGCGAAACGCATGAGTTCGGCGTAGGCGAGAGGCGTGAACATGGGCGGCAGACTCTTGGCAGATGAGGTCTTTCGAGGCCGTTGCATTGTGCTATGCCGCTCGCCTGCCTGCCTACTGCCCCTGCAACGAACGTGTGCGGTCAGCGAACGACGCGCCGGGTGAGCTGACCGCCCGGAATCGGGTAGGACACGTACAGCCCGGATTCGACCTGGTCTCTGGATGCTTGCGCCAGGCCTCGCACCTGATTCGACGCTGTCATCAAGCGCTGGCGATCAAGCCGGCCATTTTCCACCGCATCGACGATGGCCTGAGCGATGTCGTCCAGACCCGAGTCACTGGACACCAGCAAAAGATGCGCGCCCGCTTCCAACGCTGTGACGGCCGTGTCGGTGATGCTGTTGTCGCGCAGGATGGACACGGCGTCCAGGTCGTCTGAAATGATCAGCCCGTCGAACCCTAACTCCTCGCTCAACAGCCCAATGACCTTGCGCGATGTGCTGGCGGAGTGCTGCGGGTCGAGTGCGGGAAACACCGCCGGACCGGGCATGATCGCTTTCACGCCGGCCGCGATCACTTGGCGGAACACGTCCAGCCCCTCGTTCAGCGCTTCAAGGTTGTGCGGTACGGACGCCCTGGCCACAGCAGGGTCGTCCTGGGTTTCATAGTGGCCGGGGAAGTGCTTGGCCGTGGCGATCACCCCTGCCCGCTGCACGCCCCGGATGAACGCGCAGGAAATACGCGCGACTTGAACGGCATCCGGCCCCAAATGCCGATTGTGCAACCAAGGGTTGTTGCCGGTGACCACATCGACGATCGGGGCCAGGAACATATTGACCCCCATGGCCCGCGCCGAACTTGCCATCTCATAGCTACGCGCCTCGATGTCTTCGCTGCTGAGCGTCTTGAGCTCGTCTGCCGACGGCATACCGGGCACCAGCCGATGCAACCGTTGTATGCCTCCAAGTTCCTGGTCAACGGCCACCAATACCGGGCCACCTGCACAGTCCGCGGCATGCTCGACAATACGGGAGAAATCTGCCTGGGCTTCAGCGCGGCGCCGCTCGAAGGTCATCTTGCGTGCGAGGTATTCGTCGCGGGTTTCGCCCAACAAAATGGAAACGCCCCCGTTTTTCAGGAAACGACGCACACCCTCATCAAGCGTGAGTCCGCTGAAAGCCGGTAGCAAGACGGAATAGGCTGCTCGGTGCAGTTCGGTTATCATGCTCGTTCTCATCAATAAAATGAGCATTAATGCTCGTTGTCGCTCACTCTATGCTCATGAAACGCACTGTCAAGCCAAAAAGCCTTCAAATCGAGCGCACACTTCTTATCTGAGTGAGCACTGAAATGACCATCCGTCCTGCGACTCTTCGCGATGTACACGCTTCATCACCGCTCGAAACGCTTCTGTTGCTGCATATCCGCTGCCCAGATCAAGGGCGCGGGGAATATTTACGGGACGCTCTTTTCATTTAGCCGTTTGCTCGTCAACATACGCGGCAACTGATGAAGGGGGCGCTAAACGCTTTAATGAGAATCGATACCGTTCCCCAACTTCTCTCTTTCAAGTCGAGATAAAACATACACGTGCGAGCCCACTTAAGATCGAAAAATGATATCGGATTGATATTAATTTCTCGGCAGTGGCTTCACGTGATCTCACGCTTAGTTTCAGGATGAACTCGATGCGTCATTTACTGCTGACGGCTACGCTGGCCGTGTCGCTTTATGGCTGTGGTTCCACGCCGAACAATCCATCTGTCGATCTGGAAACCACCAAAGCCCCGGCGGACTACGCGCAATGCGTGTTCCCCAAGTGGCAGAAAATCAAACCCGAAACGACGATGACCGAAGGCAAGAACCACTTTAAGTTGCTGGTCTCCAGCAAAGTGTCTCAAGACGACATTCTCGAAGTGTTCAAAGGCAACCCCAACACCCGCGTGTTCTTCTATCAAAGGGCACCCCTCTCTGCCGCGTTCGGTCGCAGCGCGCTGGAAAAAGCCGCTCGGGAATGTTTGTGAGTCCAGCCTGACCCTCCATTAGCGCGAATGGCCGACGGTGCAATCAGGCTGAACTTTCGTTTTTCCGATTCCCTCTGAGAACCGACACGTCCGATTTATCGGGCACGGTATCCACTTGGAGGCATCACCACCATGAGCACCACACTGAACGGCAAGAAAGTCCTGATCATCACCGCCAACACCGGGATCGAGCGCGATGAGTTGCTCAAGCCGCTGGAGGCGTTGAAAGGCATGGGGGCAACTGTGACTCATGCGACCATCAAGGGCGGCGCCGCCCAGACGTTCCTGCACGACACCGAGAAAGACACCAGCGTCACCTCGGACGCCCGCCTGGCGGGGTTGTCCGCTGATCAATTCGATGCGCTGATCATCCCGGGTGGCACCGTCAACGCCGACACCCTGCGTCAGGACGCCGATGCCCAGCGTCTGGTCAAGGCCTTCGCTGATGCGGGCAAACTCATTGCCGCGATCTGCCACGGCCCATGGCTGCTGATCGATGCCGGGGTTGTGGAAGGCAAGACGCTCACCTCCTATCCTAGCGTGCGCACCGACCTGCTCAACGCCAAGGCGGCAGGCTGGGTCGATGCCGAGGTCAAGCAATGCGGCGCCAACGACTGGACGCTGATCACCTCGCGTACCCCGGACGACCTGCCAGCCTTCAACGAGGCCATCGGCAAGGCGCTGCTTGCGGCATGAAGCCAGTGGCGTAGCCCGAAAGCAAAACGCACCGACGCCGCTTTTATAGCGGCGTCGGTGCGTCTTGAAGAAGAGTAACCCCAGCGGAAGACAGCGACGTACAGTCCGCCAGGGGAGTCTCGCACTCACGGGTAGGAACGATTGTTCGGCGACTAATTCAATCTTTTTTCGTTTATTGCGTTAAAAACCCGCTTTTACGACAGTCTGTCTTCGAAAACGAAAATACTTGCAACTCTTGTTTGATCAGCCGCGTCGACATCGAAAGGCCTACGCGATGACCGCGGGTGCCCTGACGAGAATCGCCCATGATTGGAATCATTGTCCCCGCACACAACGAAGAACTGTATCTGGATGACTGCATCAAATCGCTGATCGCCGCTGCCGGTCATGAAGACCTGGGCGGCGAGGCGGTCGAGATTCTGATCGTCCTCGACGACTGTTCCGACAGTTCGGCGCAGATTGCACGCGCCCATGGCGTACACACCCATCCGTGCAACCACCGCAACGTCGGCATGACCCGCGCAGCAGGCGCCCGGCGCATGCTGGACCGAGGCGCGCGCTGGCTCGCGTTCACCGACGCCGACACGGTCGTGCCGTACGCGTGGCTGGCTGAGCAAATCGCGTTCGGCGCTGATGCAGTTTGCGGCATCGTGCAGGTGGACGATTGGTCCGAACACACACCGCAGGTGCGTGAGCGGTACGACGCGCTTTATCGCCCGGTGGATGATCACCGCCACATTCACGGCGCGAATCTGGGCGTGTCTTCCGAAGCCTACCTCCGAGCCGGAGGATTCAAGGCGCTGGCCGCCCATGAAGACGTGCATTTGGTCGCGGACCTCGAACGCATCGGCGCCCGCATCGTCTGGACAGCGCGCAACAGCGTGACCACCAGCGCCCGTAAGCATTGTCGATGCAAGGAAGGCTTCGGCGATTACCTGAATTCACTGGCGACCCAGACGTTATTAGGCTAACCCTCATAACGCATGCCGCCAGAATGCTCTGTTCGGCGCCTACCCTCGCATGCGCAGAACCCAGACCTCGGCGGGACCGCAATCGATGCAACCCTTGAAAAACCGGGCCAACCCCGGTGACGACACACTGGGCGGCGGCATGCCCAGTGCCAGTGTCGCCCTGCCAAAATCGGGTAACTGGTTCAAACGACTGTTGGCGTTTACCGGGCCGGGCTACATGGTCGCGGTGGGCTATATGGACCCCGGCAACTGGGCGACGGATCTGGCCGGTGGCTCGCAGTTCGGTTACCTGCTGCTCTCCGTCATTCTCTTGTCCAATCTCATGGCCATCGTCCTGCAAGCGCTGTCGGCGCGGCTGGGCATCGCCACCGGCTGGGATCTGGCGCGTGCCTGCCGCGAACGCTACAGCCGTCCGGTGTGCATCGCGCTGTGGCTGGCCTGTGAAATTGCGATCATCGCCTGCGACCTGGCCGAAGTCATCGGCACCGCCATCGCCTTGAATTTGCTGTTCGGCATTCCGCTGGTGTGGGGCGCGGTGATTTCGGCCATCGACGTGTTTCTGATCTTCCTGTTGATGGGCAAAGGCTTCCGGGCCCTGGAAGCGTTCGTCATTGCCCTGCTTTTAATCATCTTCGGGTGCTTTGCAATACAGATGGTGCTGGCCCGCCCTGACATGGCCGAGTTGTTCGCCGGGTTCATTCCCAAGGCGGAAATCGTCACCAACCCCGCCGCGCTGTACCTGGCCATCGGGATCATCGGTGCCACCGTGATGCCCCATAACCTGTACCTGCACTCCTCCATCGTGCAGACCCGCGCCTACCCGCGCACCGACGAAGGCCGTCGTATCGGCCTGCGCTGGTCGGTCACAGACAGCACCATCGCCCTGACCCTGGCGCTGTTTGTCAACGCTGCGATCCTGATCACGGCGGCCACGGTGTTTCACAAGGCGGGCAAGACCGACGTCGTGGAAATCGAGCAGGCCTACCATTTGCTGTCGCCCATGCTCGGTGTCGGCATCGCTTCCGCGCTGTTCGCCATCGCGCTGCTGGCGTCGGGGATCAACTCCACGGTGACCGCGACTCTCGCCGGGCAGATCGTCATGGAAGGCTTTCTGAAGCTGAAGTTACCGGGCTGGGTGCGACGCCTGTTGACCCGAGGGCTGGCGATTATTCCTGTGATCGTCGTGACCAGCATTTACGGCTCGGAAGGCACGGCGAAGCTGCTGGTCTTGAGCCAGGTGATCCTGTCGATGCAACTGCCGTTCGCCATCGTGCCGCTGGTGCGTTTCGTCTCCAACCGCAAGCTGATGGGCAATCTGGTGGCCGGGCCGCTGCTGACATCGGTGGCGTGGGTGATTGCACTGCTGATCATCGGTCTGAACGGGGTGTTGCTGGTGGGGATGTTTGGGGCCTGAGATTTGGCACGCGAGGTACAAGGAACGCCGGCCATTGCGGCCGGCGCGCTTCCTCAGATCAATGGCTGTCGCCGTGGTCGTGGTCCATGTCCATGCTCTCGGCCATCGATTTCGCCGGGGCATCGACGTGTACAGTCTCGCGCTCACCCTTGGCGTTTTCGATGGTGAGCGTCAGCGGCACGTGGTCCCCTTCCTTGATCTGCCCCACCAGGCCCATGAGCATGACGTGGTATCCGTTCGGCTCCAGCGCCACGGTCTTGCCCGCTGGCAGCGGCACCGAGTCCACTGGCCCCATGCGCATGACGTCGTTGGTCATGCTCATCTCGTGGACTTGCACGTGAGTGGCTGCCGGTGACGCGACGCTCAACAGCTTGCTGTCGCTGTCTGCCGTGATGCGCATGAACGCGCCGGAGGACGGCTGACCCGGCACGCTGGTGCGGACCCACGCGTCTTCTACTTTGGTTTCTGCCACCGCCGACAGGCTGATGCCCGCCAGCAAAGAGACGGCGAGCACGCGGCGCAGGGCCGGAATACGAAACAGAGCGGTCATCAGCAGACCTCCATGACAGTGAGCAAGTCTTCGGCGCATTGCTTGGCGGTCAGCGAAGGACCGAGGCCCAGGCGCAAATTGCCTCGGGTGTCGAACACGTAACTGGTGGCGGAATGGGACATGGTGTACGTGTCGCCAATCGGCACCTTTTCATAGAACACCCCAAACTCCTTGGCTACCTGCTGCGTTTGCTCCAGCGTGCCACGCAAGGCGACGAAGCTCGGGTCGAACTGCTTGACGTAAGCGTCGAGGATTTCCGGCGTGTCCCGTTCAGGGTCGATGCTGATGAAGATCACCTGCATGATCTTGCCTTCCTCGCCCATCATCTTCTTCGCCTGAGCCGCTCGGGCCAGGGCCGTTGGACAGACCGACGGGCACTGGGTAAAGCCGAAGAACACCACCGGCATCAGCCCGCGAAAGCTGGACAGGGTCTTGGTTTCGCCCTGGGTGTCGGTGAGCTTGAAGGTACGGCCCATGATCTTGTTGCTCAGGTCCTTGCCGTACTTGAAATCCAGGGCGGTGGTCGAACCGTCGCAGCCCGCGAGCAGGCCCAGGCCCAGAATGCCCATGCCGGTCATCATTTGACGGCGGGTCAATAAATCATTCATCTGACGAACTCTCTGAAGCGGCCAGCGTTGGCGCCAGCTTTTGATCGCCCTCTGCGAATGCCGGTTGGCATAAAGGGCGACACCCATCGGTACGCGAGTATGGCACGCCGGTTCAGGGTGCCTGAGGCGACAATCCGGGGAGGCAATGTCGGGGTGGCTTGCGCAGCAGGTAATCGGAACGGGGGATGAGCTTGCGCCGGCTGCGCGCCATCCAGCCGAGGCCAATGAAAAACACCAGCGACAGCGCCAACGTGCCCGCAAAGGCGCAGTCGGCCATGGACAGCTTCATGAGTTGGGCATGCTCGCCCATCTGCGCCATGTCCATGTGCCCGGACAGATCGTGCTGTTCGCTGCAGTCCACGCCGGGATTCGTCTGATTGAACGCCCGCAGCATCTGGCCGTGGCTCAGGCTGCACACAAGCCCACTGAACAGGATGAAGCCATACAGCATCCAGGCAATGAGCGATTGATGGGTTCGGACGAATTTCATGGGGCGCCATTCTACATCGTTGCCCCCGCACACACGTTTCGGCGCCGGACTGTCGGGTGCGACAAAACCGCGCAGGCCCTGAAGAACTCGCAGCACGCCACTGCGCGCACGGCGACAGACCCGCCAGGGTCCGCAAATTGTTTGAACCCCCAGCCGCCCGGAGTGCCGAATCCCATACGCAGCCTGCGCAGAACGTGCCGGCCAGAATAACAACGGGAGCACGCAACCCATGGGCCATGACGCACAAGGCATTGACGCGGTGCTGGCGGATTTCGCCCGCCGTCCCAATGTGCCGATGATCGATGACCACCTGCGCGAGGCCATGACGCTGTGCATCGAGCGCGGGCTGGATCGCCTGCCAATGCCCGGCAGCGGGCAGACCCTGTTGCGCTGGCAGCAACTGGCGGCAGTTGGCGGCATCGATCTGGCGCTGCTCAAACTGTACGAAGGTCACACCGATGCGTTGGCCATCTTGCAGGAACTGGCGTGCGCGCCGTTTACCGAGCCGGGCATCTGGGGCGTGTGGGCCGCTGAGCCGCCCTCGGCGCGAGTCGGGGTCAGCGCACGCAATGGCGAGGAGGTTCGCCTGAATGGCCGCAAAGCCTGGTGTTCCGGCGCGCAGCAGATTGACTACGCGCTGATCACCGCCTGGACCGCCGATGACCAGCCGCAACTGGTGGCCGTCCGACTCGATCAGCCTGGCATCACCATCGACGCGCAAGCCTGGCAGGCCGTTGGCATGGCCACCACCGCCAGCGTGGATGTGCATTTCGACAACGCTGTCGGGCATTGCGTCGGTGAGTCGGGCGCCTACCTGTCGCGGCCCGGGTTCTGGCAAGGCGGCGCTGGCATCGCCGCTGCGTGGTACGGCGCAGCGGCGTCCCTCGCACGAACGCTTCACCGACAGCGACAACAGGGTCGGCCCGATCCTCATGCAGATGCGCACCTTGGCTCGGTAGACGCCGCGCTGCATGGGGCATCCGCAGCATTGCGCGCTTGCGCGGCGTGGATCGACGTCCACCCTGAAGCCGACGCGCGTCTGCCGGTGCAACGGGTGCGGGCACAGGTCGAGATGGCGGTCGAGCACGTCTGTCGGCACGTAGGCCGCGCACTAGGGGCGACGCCGTTCTGTCGCGATCCGCAGTTCGCCCGTCTGGCCGTGGACCTGCCGGTGTTCATTCGTCAAAGCCATGCCGAGCGTGATTTGGCGCAACTGGGCGAACTGCTCGCCGCACGGGAAACGGAGGATTGGTCGTTATGAGTCAGGCGCAACCTTTTGGCGTCGCGGGCACGCCCCTGAGCCAATGGCAAGACAGCACCGCCTTGCGCGGCGCCCAGGCCATCAGCCTCGAAGCGCTGGTGCCGCCGGGTTCACGGTTGGTGGTGCTGGCCCCTCACCCGGACGATGAAGTGCTGGCCTGCGGCGGGTTGCTGGCGGCGATGGCGATGGCCGGTCGGGAGCAGGAAATTCAGCTGATTTCGGTCACCGATGGTGAAGGCAGCCACCCAGGTTCATCGCAGTGGCCGCAGGCGCGGCTTCGCGCGCAGCGTCGTCTGGAAAGCGAGTACGCGGTCGCCGCGCTGGGGCTTGATGAGTCCCGCCTGAGTTGGCATCGCCTGAGCCTCGTCGATGGCGGCGTGGCCGAAGGCTCCGAAGCGTTGATCGCGCTGCTGAGCGAGGACTTGCGCCCCAGCGACGTGTTGCTCAGCACCTGGCGGCACGACGGCCACTGCGATCACGAAGCCGTCGGCCATTGCGCTGCCCAAGCCGCCGCCAGCACCGGCGCAACACTGGTGGAAGTACCGATCTGGGCCTGGCACTGGGCCGAACCCAATGACCCGCGCATCCCGTGGGAACAGGCGCGCAAGCTGATGCTCAGCGACGAACAGTTGGCGCGCAAACGCCGCGCCATCACCTCTCACGCCAGCCAGCTGCAAACCGACACCAGCACCGGCGCCCTGCCCGTGCTGGACGCCGTGACCCTGGACCGTTTGCTCCAGCCCTTCGAACTGGTGTTTTTGTGAGCCTGCCTGCTGATTACTTCGATGAACTGTTTGCCGACAGCGATGACCCGTGGGCCTTTCGCACCCGCTGGTATGAACAGCGCAAACGCGACCTGACCCTCGCCGCCCTGCCCCGTCAGCGCTATGAGCGGATTTTCGAGCCGGGTTGCGCCAATGGCGAGCTGAGCCTGCGTCTGGCCCAGCGATGCGATGAGCTGGTGTGCATGGACATGAGCGCCCGAGCGGTGGAATTGGCGCGTAAACGCCTGAAGCCCTTCGCTCGCTCGACGGTGATCGAAGGGTGCCTGCCGGAGGATTGGCCTGAGGGAACGTTTGATCTGATCGTCGTCAGTGAGTGGGCGTATTACCTGGCGCCTGCGTTGTTTGTGCAGGTCATCGAAAAGATCGTTGCTCATCTGACGCCGAATGGCACCGTGCTGGCCTGTCATTGGCTGCACCCCATCGACGGTTGCCCGATGGAGGGTCGCGACGCCCACGGTCTGCTTGATCAGCACCTGAAGATGCCACGCACATTGCAGCATGAAGAGCAGGACTTTTTGCTGGAGATGTGGAGCCGGCAGCCGGGTGGGATTGATCTGGATGAGCAGGTGCGGCCGTAGCCTCACGGCCGCTGGCGATGGGGTCTTAGAGATCGCCACGCTGGCAAGCCAGGCTGCTACGGAAGCATCCGCGTATCAGGCCAGTCGCTCCTGCACAAACACCCGCGCTTGCCGCGTCATCTGGTCCAACTGCCGGTCCCGCTGTTTTTCGGCGTCGGTCATCGCCCGTTTCCCGTGCTGTTTCAGCAAATAAGCATGGATCTGCCGCACCTCGACAGATTGGTAGATCGGCAGGGTGTCGATCACGCCCAGCAGGCCTTCGGTCTGGTGATCGCGGGTGTTCATCAGCACTTGCGGGCCGCGTGCGCCAAGCACCTGAAACCCCATCGTTTCGAAATACGGCACCTTCCCGACGAAACACGCGAGTTCGGCGTGGGGGTAGCGCGCCAGCATTTTCTGCACCATGCCACGGGCAATGCCGTGACGGCGCTGGTCGGCCTTCACCGCCATGTACGCCACCGAACAGGCGTCGGCATCGCCCTGTACCGGGAGGTAGAGCAGGAATCCCGACACGACTGACGGATCTTCGTCGTCCAGCGCCACGATCAGTTCGACGGGAAAGCCTCGGGAACCGTCCATGGCCTGCAAATATTGATGCACCTCATGCCCCACCCCGAATTGATACAGCGGATACAGCGGGTTGCTCGGCGCGATGCCGACCATGCTGATGTCAGTGACGTAATCGACCACCATCTGCATGATCTGGCTGTCGATGGATTCGGGTGGCGTATTTTCGAGGCGTGTGAGGGTGAACATGGCGATCCTGGGTCGGGGTGAAGGCTGCGCGGCGATGGCGTTCAAACGCCGAACTCGCGCATCATACCCGTTCTGGACTCAGACCTCGCCTGGCGCCTTTTCAGGTTTCGTCAGAGTCTGAGCGAACCCCTTCAAGGAATTCAGCCCTGATCGACTGGCGAACGCCAAACAACCTGTGGGAGCGAATTCATTCGCGAATCGTCGGTTCAGGCGACACATTTCCTCCGTCTGAAATGCCGCCTTCGCGAATGAATTCGCTCCCACAGGTTGAGTCGGCGCCAGACCGCAAGTGCCGCGGCGACGCGGGGTTTCTGTGGATTGAGTCGGTGCCAGACCGTAAATGTCGCGGCGACGCAGAACTCCTGTGGGAGCGAATTCATTCGCGAAGGGTGGGACAGGCGATGCATCTCCTCCGTCTGAAATGCCGCCTTCGCGAATGAATTCGCTCCCACAGGTTGAGTCGGCGTCAGACCGCAAGTGCCGCGGCGACGCGGGGTTTCTGTGGATTGAGTCGGTGCCAGACCGTAAATGTCGCGGCGACGCAGAACTCCTGTAGGAGCGAATTTATTCGCGAATCTCCGGGACAGGCGACACATCTCCTCCGTCTGAAATGCCGCTTTCGCGAATGAATTCGCTCCCACAGGTTGATCCGGTGCCAGACCGCAGAGGTTGCGGTGTGACGCTCCCACAGGTTTGGAGATCCGGTCCGCGATGGGACTCAGAACGACAATTGGCGCGGGTTGACGTCCAGGATCTTGGCCAACCGCACCACGGTTACGCCCACGCCGAGGTGGCGCAGCGACGGCTGCACCAGCACGCAGTGGTCGTGGGGGGTGACGATGGGGGTGTCGCCGTCATGGGCGATCACGGTCCCGGCCTTTTCGATGACTTCCAGTCCCCGAAAATCCTCGGCAAACGAGAAGGCCATGCTGCGGGCGACCACCGGGCTGGTGACCTCTAGAAAGCGTTGCGGCTGTGAGGCAGCCGGGCGAATGAACTCCGCGACGTCCTCCTCCTTCACCGCCCCCGTCGTCACCAGAAAACGCGCTGCGGTGTCCAGCGCCACCTCCCGGCTGCGTCGGGAAAAATGCTGCCCGGTCTCGATCAACAACGCGTTCTTCGCGCTGACCGGGTCGTCAAACCCGCCAAAATCACGCAGGCGACGGCCATTGGCGTGCCCTGCATCCACCACCACGGTTTGCGGCACGCCCAAGGTCGCCGCGAAATCCAGACCCTTGGATTGCGCGCCGCACATCATCACCGGCGGCGCTTCTTCGTGCATCGAGTGAATGTCGAGCAACAGATCGACTGTCTCCACCACCGGGCGCAACTGCCGCGCCCGGCGCAGTTCAACCGAGTCCAGATCACCGTCCAGCTTGTCCGTCAGCCAGACCCGGTTCATGTCCTCGTCCAGATAACGGGTCGCGTCGATGTTCTGCGGATCGAAGCGGTGGTACGCCTCGACATTGCCGAACGCCAATGTTAGGCGTCCACGCACCGGGCGCAGTTCACACTTCAGAAACGCGTCCACGGTGATCGCTCCACTGACTTCGTTGCCATGGGTCAGGGCCATGATCATCACGTGGGGGCCGGGCACGCCGCTGTCGAAACTGTGCACGTACTCCACGCCGTCGGTGCCGGCCTGCCAGCGGCGGATGTCCGGAAATTCGACTTCGATGGGATACGGTTTCAGGGCGGCGCGGACTTGCTCAAGGGTTTTCATTTCAGTCTCCAGCAGACAGTGGCGTACGCAGGCCGGGGCTCATTCGAGACGCGGCAACAGGTGCTTCGTTGGAAGGATTGGATCAGGCAGGCGTGCTGTTTCGCATGCGCCGCCCCAGCAGAATCACGGCGATGACGCTGACCAGCGAGGTGGCGACCACGTAGAAACTCGGGGCCAACTTGCTGCCGGTGGCGTCGATCATCCAGGTCACGATCAGCGGCGCAAAACCGCCGAACAGCGTCACCGAAAAGTTGTAGCTCAGCGCCAGTCCCGTGCCCCGCGTTCGGGTCGGGAAGATGTCGGCGAGCATCGCGGGAATCGGCCCCAGGCACGCAGCGATCAACACGCCTACTACCGCCTGCACCATCAGTAACGTCGAAACACTGGGGAAGTGATTGAGCCAGACGAACATCGGATAGGACGACAGGCCGGTGATCAGCAACGCGAGGGTCAGCACCCGGAAGCGGCCGTAACGGTCGGACAGGCTGCCAAACACCGGCGCCATGATCATCAGCGTGATGCCCGTGACCAGCGCTCCCAGGTACGACGACGTGGCCGCGATGTTCAGTTGTTTAAGGGCGTAGGTCGGCATGTACAGCTTGTGCACGTAGTTGAACGCGGTGGCGCCCGCAACCACGCCGATGGCCAGCAACAGGCTGACGCGGCCCTTGATCAGCACGTCACGCAGCGGGGTTTTCTCTTCCACCTTGGCGGCGACTTTCTGGAAATCCGGGGTCTCTTCGATCTGGCTGCGGATGTAGAAACCCACCGGCCCGATGAGCAATCCGACACCGAACGCCACGCGCCAGCCCCAATCGCTCAGCTGTGCGTCGGTCAGCACATAGCTCAGCAAGGCGCTGACGCCCGCGGCCAGTACGGTCGCCAGCCCTTGGGTGGAGAGCTGCCAACTGGCGAAAAAGCCACGACGGCTGGCATCGGCGTGCTCGACCATGAACGCCGTCGCCGCGCCAAATTCGCCCCCAGTGGAGAAGCCCTGAAGCATGCGAGCGACAATGATCAGCAGCGGCGCGGCGAGACCGATCTGTTGGTACGAGGGGGTGAAGGTGATCAAGGCCGTGCCGATCAGCATGATAAGAATCGACAGGGTCAGCGAGGCCTTGCGCCCTGCCCGGTCGGCATAGGAGCCCAGCACGATGGCGCCAAGTGGGCGCATCAGGAACGAAATCCCGAAGGAGCCGACGGCCAATAGCAATGAGGTGGTTTCGTTGTCCGAGGGGAAGAACAGCTTGCCGATGACCACGGCGAAATAGCCGTAGATCAGCAAGTCGTAGAACTCCAGTGCATTGCCGAAGCTGGCGGCGACGATCTCTTTCCACGGGCCTCGTCGGGCGGTGGCCGGGGCGGCGATCACGGTTGATGAATGAGGGGTCATGAAGAATGGCTTCCGGGTCTGTTTCACAGTGGGCGATCACGTTCGCGAGCCATGGCGGGCGAACTCGACGGCAGTCTTTTTTATTGGGTGAAAACAACCGGGCAGTGACTGAAGGTCTTCGCCTTCATGACTGCCCGGCCCGGTGTAAAGGTGGATCAGGTCGGCGGGTTGGACAATTGCTGTTTGGGCACAGGGTTGAGCTTATTCGGCACAGGGGCGTGAGGTCGGGGGTTTGACGGCGGGACGATGCGTTGATTATTCGCCGACTGCCCATAAACGGTGCGGTAGAACTGGGTCTGTAGCGGCACGTGTCTGGCTCAGACTCCGCAACACAGATGAACCTCTGTGGGAGCGAATTCATTCGCGAATCGTCGGGACAGGCGACGCATCTTCTTCGTCTGAACTACCGCTTTCGCGAATAAATTCGCTCCCACAGTTGAGTCTGTGTCTGGCTCAGACTCCGCAGCGCAGATGAATCTCTGTGGGAGCGAATTCATTCGCGAGGCGTCGGTACATCCGACAGAGATATGTCAGGCATACCGCCTCTTCGCGAATGAATTCGCTCCTACAGTTAAGTCCGTGTCTGGCTCAGACTCCGCAGCGCAGATGAATCTCTGTGGGAGCGAATTCATTCGCGAGGCGTCGGGACGGGCGACGCATCTTCTTCGTCTGAACTACCGCTTTCGCGAATGAATTCGCTCCCACAGTTGAGTCTGTGTCTGGCTCAGACTCCGCAGCGCAGATGAATCTCTGTAGGAGCGAATTCATTCGCGAGGCATCGGTACATCCGACAGAGACATGTCAGGTATACCGCCTCTTCGCGAATGAATTCGCTCCCACAGTGCAGCCCGCGTCGGGTCGAAAATTCATGCAGACCTGAAGACCAAGCAATCAATCCGGAGCCAACCCCTCCCAAATGCGCATCACCCGTTCGCTGCGATTGGCGCGCAAGCGGTGCAGCGAGATGTCGAAACCGATCTGCATTTCCGGCCCGCCCGCGATCACCAACTCCCCCGCTGCCAGCGCCTCTTTGACCACCATGCGCGGCAACCAGGCCAGGCCACTGCCGCGCTTGGCCATTTCCAGAATGGCCTCGTAAGAATCTGCCTGATAGATCATGCGCAACGCCAACCGGTGAGGCAGCCGCGCCAGATGCTGGGCCAACACGCCGCGCAAGGACAATGTCGGGGAAAACCCCAGCCACGGAATGCTCGACACATCACTGCTGGCGTCGATCAGAAACAGCGCTTGCCCCTGAGCATCCGGCGCGCTGACCGGGAGCAATTCTTCCCGGGCCAGCACCCGTGAATCGAAGCGCTCGCTGTCGATCAGAATGCGCGTCAGTGGGCTTGAGAAAATCAGCTGCAAGTCCACTTCCCCCGCGCTCAATTTGGTGATCGCTTCCTGCGCTCCGCCCGTCACCAGCGACACCGGAAACGCGCCGAACTGCGCATGCAGCGACTGATACCAGTCCGGGAAAAACACACTCGCCAAGGTGCGGCCCGTGGCGATGCGCAGCGGCTCGTCGCGGTTCATGCCGAGGTTCTGAAATTGCGCGCGGGCGGCCAGCAGCAGCTCCATCGATTGCGTCGCGGCGTCGAGAAATAGCAAGCCGGCCGGGGTCAGCGACAGCGGCTGTTTGCGCTCCACCAACGGCACGCCGACCCAATCCTCCAGCGCACGAATTCGTCGCCCGAACGCTGGGTGGGTCACGCAACGATTTTCGGCGGCCCGGGACAAGCTGCGGGTGCGCGCCAGCTCAATGAAATCTTCCAGCCATTCCAGTTGCATCGAGTGTCCTGTTCAGCATTGTCGGCAGATGAAGCATTTGCGCACAAGCGCCCGCCGTTGTCATGGGGGGTCGCGTAAAACACGGGCGGGCAATCCGTCCGACGCTGCGCCTTATGTGAGCCGCGTCGATGCCCAAGCCCGCACGGCGTCGGCGAATAACCGCAAGGCCATGGGCGGGTGCCGGTTCGCCGGGTAGTACAAGCAGGTGCCGGGATAGACCGGGCCCCATTCGGGCAGAAGATGCACCAGCCTGCCTGCTTGCAGATGCTCTTCAATTTGACCCAGCGGCAACCAGGCAATGGCGATGCCCGCCAGCGCCGCCTCAATCATCACGTTGACGTTGTCCATGGTCAGCGGGCCATCGACATCGATGCTCGCGCTCTGACCCAAATACTCGAAATCCCAGCGAAACAGCGCACCGCTGGCAAACTTGAAACGGACACAGCGGTGTTGCTTGAGGCCATGGGGCACATCGGGCGCGGGGTGGTGCTGCAAATATTCGGGCGACGCCACCGCACCAAAATGCACGTCGGCGCCAAACCGCACGGCGATCATGTCCTTGGGCACGTCTTCGAACACCCGGACACCGGCATCGAACCCCTCGCCGACGATGTCCACGAAACGGCTGTCCGCCACGAATTCGATGTGGATCTGCGGATAGGTTCGCAGGAAATCCGGCACCACATGGCGCACCAACAGCTTGATCGACGACTCCGAGGCACTGATGCGGATCGACCCCGACGGGGTGTTCCGCGCCGAGGTCACTTCATTGACCACGTTGGTCAAATCGTTGAGCAGTGGCCTCACGCCCTGCAACAGTTGCTCACCCGCTTCGGTCAGGGCCACCGACCGCGTGGTTCGGTTGAACAAGCGCATCTCCAGCCGCGCCTCCAGGTTGCGCATCGAGTGGCTCAATGCCGAGGGCGAGACCCCGAGCACCCGTGCTGCGCCGCTGAAACTCTGGTGTTCGGCGATGGCGATGAACGCCGTCAATTCAGGCAAATCGGCGCGGATCACTTGTGAATTCTCCTCAGTTAGTCATGCAACGGTTGGCAGATTGTTGAGAAGCGTACAGGAATATAAGGTGGGTTGATCGTCACTGAGGAGACACACCATGCAACAGCGCACATTGGGCAACAGTGGCCAGACCGCGCAACTGACCTTGTACCTCAACCGCGCCATAGACAACGGCCTGACCCGTGAACAGGCCGCGGAAGTGGTGACCCGCTTAGTGTTTTTACGTCGGCTGGCCAAAAGCGATGTCAGCCGTGCCGGTGCTCAAGGAGGTCTTCGCGTCGCGCGGTTGACGCGCCAACACTGAAATCATCGATCCCTCTCCTTCGCTTCCCACGAAAGGCTCAAAGACGAAATCCTTTCCAACTGAGCCATGCCCAATGGGCAGCAACAGGAATGCAGGACGCGGGCAGCCAATAGATCGAAGGTGCCAGCACCGCAACACCCCCACCGTAACCGATCAATACGACCAACGCAGTCGCCAACGCCAGTCCCGACCACACTGCCTTTCCGGGCCGGTCCCACTTACCGGCAAACCTGTAATGGAGCACCAGCAGGGCGCCCAGTCCCCACCAGCTGATGATCATCATGATCATGACGGGAGGAGCGAAGACGGCGACAACCGTAAAAATGGCTGTAAAGACCATATTGGGCCAGACGATGAGGTACAGAGACAGCTTGACCACTGCCCCATGAAAGGATGACCTCATCTCCCCCGATACGTCTTGCACAGACTTAACAAGCGCCGCTCTTGCGCGCGCCTCGGAGATGGGCCTCAGGACAGGGTCCGAGTCCTGGACATGGATGTACACCCACCAGCGATCAGGCGGGCTGCGCAAAATCAGGTGCACCGTGAAGGGACGTCCATGCGATCCGGTCACGCCGGGAATGGTGCTGTCCCGAAGTATTTCCACTTCGCGTATCTCGTGTTGTTCCAGGACACTCCGGAACAGTGGGTCGTTGCGCTGATGAAGCAGATGGATTTCGGTGCGGGTCGCCTGTTTGAGAGCAGCGACCACAGCCCACCCGCCGAGGGTGAGCAACAGAATGATCCAGCGGTAGTCGTAGAGCCCGTGCAAAACTTCCATGTTCTTTCTTATCGAGAGGACGTCAGGGTGACGGGCGTAGTTGCAAACGCCCGCCTTGGCAGAGAGAAAGCGATGGCGCGGAGTATCGAACATTGTGCCTCCCCTGAAAAGTTTCACGCACTGAGTCGGTCTGCGCAACGCACGCCCACATCACGAGGCGTTGGGCAGAGTCCTTCTTTGTAGCCTTCTGGCTGGTCGGCGGCAGCGTGTCGAAGTCCGACGCCGCCAACGTGCAGGCCGGCGCCGTAATATCAGCCTCTCTTCATGACCTGCGACGATAGTCACCATCGCTAAAATGAATTAACCAGTTGGTACATGGATATGTTTTCATGTCGTCCGCTTGTGAGCGCCCCTCCCGCGCATGCCCTTTTTGCCGCCCTCATCCACGAGTCCGGTTTTTCGCATTCAGGTTTTTTGATGAGCAATCCTTCGCAATACCCCGCAAACCCCGGCGCCCGCCGTGGGCTGTCGACCGCGCTGGTCGTTGGTTCCGTCGTGGCGATGGCCGTCTCCTCGCCCACGCAGGCCGATGACTGGCTCGACCGTTCCACCCTGACCGGCGACTGGGATGGCAATCGCAGCCGCCTGGCGGCGCAAGGGGTAAAAATCACGGGCGATTACAGCGGTGAAACGGTCTACAACGCGCACGGCGGCGAGCAGCGTGGCACGCGGTATTCGCAGAACGTCAAACTCGGCGCGCAGTTTGACCTCGGCAAGGTGCTGCACCTGGACAGCGGCGGCAAGGTACAGCTGACAATCAACGACAGGCGCGGCAACGACGGCTCGGGCGATCTGGTCGGCAACCGTCTGCCGGTGCAGGAAAACTACGGCGGCCTCTACACCCGCCTCACCGAGCTGAGCTACGAGAACACGCTGTTCACTCCGGCGCTGAGCGTGAAGCTCGGCTACATGGCCATGGGCAACGACTTGGGCGGGTTGAGCAGTGGAATCTTGTGCAACTTCATGAACGCCGGGTTTTGCGGTCATCCCTTGGCGATGTCCGGGGGCAGCGGCTGGGGCAACTACCCCAACGCGCACTTGGGTAGCGTGGCCAAGTATCGCTTCAACCCGAATTTCGCGGTGCAGGTCGCGGCGTTCAAGGTCGACGCCGCGAGCAACGGCAATTCCAGCCGGGCATGGCATGTCACGCCCAAGGACAGCACGGGCAACATCCTGCCGGTCGAAGCCATCTACAACGTCCTCGGCGACCTGCCCGGCGAGTACCGCGTCGGCTATTACTACGACACCTCGGACGTGCCGCGCATCGGCACACGCAAAGAGGTCGCAGGCCGTGAAGGCTCGTATTTCCTGATGGATCAGGCGGTGTGGAATTCGGACGCAGTCAGTGGCCGCCACGTACGCGTGTTCGGGCAGTTCTCCAATGCCAGCGCAGCGGCGGCGCCGTTTCGTCGTTGGTATTCGGCGGGTTTTGCGTTGAAAAAGCCGTTCGTGTCACGCCCCAACGATACGATTGCCGTGGGTTACGGCCGCGCGGTGTTCAACTCGCGCAGCCGTGATGTGCAGGAGAATGCGGCCTTGGCCCGAGGCGAAGACTTCCCCGATCTGGCCAGCGGTGAGGGATTGGTAGAGATGACCTACGGCGCGCAAGTGGCGCCATGGCTGACGATTCGGCCGTCGGTGCAATACATCATTGAACCGGGGGCGTTTTATGGGGAGGACATCGAGAACACCTTGATTGTCGGGTTGCAGGTCAAGGCGACATTGTGAGCGAATGGAAACAGGTAGGCCGATGGCCTGGACCTACCTGTGGGAGCGAGTTCATTCGCGAATTGGCCTTGCACTCGACACTGCTCTGTCGCCTGAAAGATCGTTTCGCGAATGAATTCGCTCCCACAGGGGACCTCGCTGGCTATGCGAATCTCCTCCCGTCGTAACGCTGCCCGCTATACCGGCGGCAAATTCGCCAGTATCAGCAACGCACCCATCACGGTAATCGCCCCGCCGATGCGGGTGGATATCTGTGCGAACGGCAGCAGTTGCATGCGGTTCGCGGCCGTCAGGATGGCGATGTCGCCAGTGCCGCCCAGGCCGCTGTGGCAGCCGTTGACAATGGCGGTCTCGATGGGAAACATGCCCATTTTCCGGGCGATCACCAACCCTGTCAGCACCAGTGTCAGGACAGTTGTGGTGATGGTCAGCACGTTGCCGATGTGGAACGCCGCCGTCAGTTCGCTCCAGTGAGTCACGGCGATGGAGTTGGCGAACAGCAGCGGGTACGTCACGCAGGTGGTGAAGAACTTGAACAGCACCTGCGCCCCGGCTTCCAGACGCTGCGGCACCGCATTACAGAGTTTCAGCAGCACGCCGATGAACAGCATGCACACCGGCCCCGGCAGGCCGAACAGCGCATGCAATAGCACACCGGCCAGGTACAGCGTGATCGCGCACATGCCCGCCGCGATCACCTGATTGACCGTGTCGCTGTCGAAGCGCGTTTCCTTTTCTGCGCCAGGCGCGGTGTCGTCCTGAGGCAGTTCGATCATCTGCAACCGCCCGTTGCCGGTCAGGTGCGGAAAGCGTTTGCCCACCAGATCCAGGGCGCCGCAGGCCATGATCGCGACGAGGTTGCCCAGCAGAATGATCGGCAGAAATTGCGCCAGTATCTTGCCGGAATCCATGCCGAGGATTTCGCCATAGCCCACCGACAGCGGAATCGCGCCCTCGCCCAGCCCGCCACCCATCACCGGCACGATGACGAAGAACAGCACCTGACGCAGTTCCAGCCCGCACAGCATGCCCACGGCGATCCCCGCGAGCAGCGCCAGCACCGAGCCCACCAGCAGCGGCACGAAAATCTTGGCGAAGCCTTTGATGATCAGGTTGCGATCCATGGTGAAAATGCTGCCGACCACCACCGCCGAGACGAACAGGTAAATGAAGTTGCTCGATTTGGTGAAGGTCGTGACCGGCGTGATGATGTCCTGCGGCACCCAGCCGAGGCTGACGATGTAGGACGGCAGGAACGCCGAGACAATCGCCGCGCCGCCGATCTTGCCGAAGAACGGCAGGCGCTTGCCAATCTCGCCACAGGTGGCCCCGCCCAGGCCGATAATCGCGATCATCGTTGGCAGGTCGGCCTTGATTTCCTTGGTCAGCAGCAACCCGGCCACCAGCCCCAACAGCAGCAGGTAGACCGGCAATGGAATGAAGCTGATGCGGATGTCCATCAGGCGCCAGAACAGCGCATTACGGCGTGGCTCGGACCCGGCCACGGCGGGCCGTGCCAGCGATTCGGCGTTAT
Source organism: Pseudomonas sp. NPDC088368 (assembly GCF_044753445.1). NCBI lineage: Bacteria > Pseudomonadati > Pseudomonadota > Gammaproteobacteria > Pseudomonadales > Pseudomonadaceae > Pseudomonas > Pseudomonas sp. NPDC088368. Next base: position 403,565 of record NZ_JBIVNG010000002.1, on the reverse strand, counting down.
GCATGGGGAAACCTCGTCTTCTTTTATTGTTGTAGAGCGGTGTTGCCGGAGGTGTCCAGGGCGGTCAGTGGGTCAGCAGCCCGGCCTGACGCGCCTGTTCCAGCACTTGCCGTGCGCGGATCACGAACGGCGCATCCACCATTTGCCCGTCAACCGTGTAAGCCCCGACGCCAGCGGCATCCGCTTCGTCGGCGGCTGTCACAAAACGCTGGGCGCGGTCGATCTCTTCGGGGGACGGCATGAACGCTTCGTTCGCCATGTCGATCTGGGTCGGGTGAATGCACGACTTGCCTGTGAAACCCAGCCGTCGGGCGTAACGGGCCTCTTCGCGATAGCCCTCCGGGTCCTTGATGGCCGCGAACGCCGCGTCGTAGGCGGCGACGTTTGCTTCCCCCGCCGCCATCCGAACGCTCAGTTGAAGCTGCCGGATGACGGCGGTGTCGCGACGGTCGATGCCCAACGGCTCCAACAGGTCGGCGAAGCCCAGTTGCAGGCCCATGACCCGAGGGTGGGCACTGGCAATCTCGGCGGCCAGACGCAAGCCACGGGGGGATTCGATGTTGGCGAGGATGCGGATGTTGGCCGCTGACGGGTGCTGACGCTCCAGCCGCTCAAGGTCCGCCACCAGTTGCAAAATCTGCTCGGGGCCTTCGACTTTCGGCAGGTTAATGATGTCCAGCCGTGTGCCGACCAGCGCTTCGAGGTCAGCGGCGTAATGGGCCGAATCCTGACCGTTCACCCGCACGACGATGGTTTTCCCGGTCGTCGGCAGATGCGCCAGAAACCCCGCCAATTGCGCGCGGGCCTCGGACTTGGCGCTTTCAGCGACGGCGTCTTCCAGATCAAAGCTGACGCCGTCGGCGCGAGAGGACAGGGCTTTTTCGAAGAGTTCGGGACGGGAACCGGGGACAAACAGTTTGCTGCGCATGGGCGATTCACTCGATGACAACGGCGGCCTGAAAGGCATCGCAACGTCGCGCCGGATGACAGGACCACGCCCCATACCCGGCATTATTCTTGAAAGCCAGGTGCATGGCCCCGGCGCTATTGAAAGCCGGGTCCATATTGCAAAAGCGTAAAAGCTAACTAAAGTGCGTATTTCTACGTTTAGAATCCAGAATTTTTAGACTATGGACACGCGCTACCTCGACAGCTTTCTTCAAGTCGCCCAACTCGGCTCCACCGCAGCCGCCGCGCGCAAACTCAACCTCACCCCCACCGCCGTGGCGCAACGGATCAAGGCGTTGGAGCACGAAATCGGCCAGCCCTTGCTCAGCCGCACCGGGCGCAACATGCAACTGACCGCCGCCGGTTCCGCGCTCTTGGGCCCCGCCAGTGAATTGTTGGTGCGCGCTCGCGACCTGCGCGCCATCGCCGCGCTGGACGCTGTCGCTGGAGAGCTGCGCATCGGCTGCATCACCACCGCCCTGGCCTATCTCGTACCCGACGTACTGGCGACGCTGATCGCCAATTACGAGCACCTGCGCCCCCACGTGGAACCGGCGTTTTCCACCGACCTGTACCGCAAGGTGCTGTCCGGCGAAACCGACATCGCGATGATGGTCGCGCCGCAATTCGAGCTGCCGAAAGAGTTCGTCTGGCGCCCGGTGCGCGATGAGCCGTTCGTGGTCCTTGCTCCCCGTCACCTCGCCGACGAGCACCCGCACAGCGTATTGCGTAGCCAGCCGTTCATTCGTTACCACCGCCGTTCATGGGGCGGCGTGTTGGCGGACCGCTACTTGTTGCAGGCAGGCATTCAGCCCCAGGAGCGCTTCGAAATGGACGCGCTGGACGCCATCGCCGCGATGGTCAAGGGCAACCTCGGCGTATCGCTCGTGCCGCAATGGCGGCCCATGCACGCCCAGCTGGGTGAACTGGCACAGATCCCGTTGCCCGGCGCCGGACTGTACCGACCGATTGGTCTGTTGTGGAAACGCAATTCGGCCAAGGAGCGTTTGATCGAGGTGTTCTGCAAGGTGTTGTTCGAGCAACTGAGCGCGCCATAAATCCATTTTTTATGGATTCTAAAGCTAGCTAAAACGCATTTTATTTCTCCATTACGCTGACCAGAATGGCTCCCATGTGCTGCATCGGAGCCTGCGTTGCCCGTCCAGCGATAACAAGATCGGAGAAACCCATGTCGCACCCTCGCCCCTCCACCGGCCCGCTCGCCGGGATTACTGTCCTCGACCTCAGCGCTTACATTGCCGGCCCGTATGGCTGCTCGCTGCTGGCCGACCAAGGCGCGACGGTGATCAAGATCGAGCCGCCCACCGGCGACAACCTGCGCAAATACCCGTCCACGCTGGCGTCTGAAAGCCGCGCTTTTCTGGGCGTGAACCGCAGCAAATCCGGCGTGGTCCTGGACCTAAAATCCCCCGGTGGTCTGGATGCATTGTTGACCCTGGTGCGTGAGGCCGATGTGCTGGTGCACAACTTCCGTCCCGGCGTCCCGACGCGGCTCGGCATTGACTACGAGCAGTTGAAAGCGGTGAACCCGCGATTGATTTATTGCGCGGTGACGGGTTATGGCGAAGAAGGTCCGCTCAAAGCCAAGGCCGGTTACGATCAGGTGCTGCAAACCATGACCGGCATGTGCGCGGCCCAGAGCAAGCCCGACGGCCCGCCTGAAATTCTTTACGGTTCAGTGGTCGATTACTACGCCGCGTCGCTGGTGGCAGGCGGTGTGTCCTCAGCATTGTTCGAACGCGAACGCACCGGGCTCGGCCAGTCGGTGGGTGTGTCGCTGCTACGAAGCGCGCTGGCGATGCAGTCCGCACGCCTGATCTGGGCAGACAGCGAACCCCGCTCACTGGACCGCGACATGCGTTCCGGCGGCATCACCGGCATTCACCCGACTCGCGAAGGCTATTTGTACCTGTCGGCCAACACGCCGCATTTCTGGACCGCCTTGTGCGAGTTGACCGGGCTGGGGCATCTGGCGAACGACGAGCGTTTCAGCACCGTGCGCAACCGGGCGACTCATCACGAAATCATCGTCCCGCAACTGCACGAAGCCCTTCAGCAGCACAGCGCGCTGGAATGGGAAACGCTTTTCGGCGAGGCCGTGCCGTGCGCCGCTGCACGTCGGGTCGAGGACATGTTCGACCACCCGCAGTGCGAAGCGGAATCGCTGATCACCGAGTTCGAGCACCCTGTCGTGGGACGCTATCAGGGCTTCACCCGCGCCGTGACCTTCAGCCGCACGCCCGGCTCCGAACCCTTCGCGGCGCCGGTGTTTGGCGCGGACTCGGATCGCGTGATGGCCGAGCATGGGTTTACCGATGAGCAGATTGCCCGGTTGCGGGCCAACGGAGCGCTGCACTGATCCGATACACCTGCACAACCCTGCGGGAGCGAATTCATTCGCGATGCGGTGGTACAGCCGCCAGAAGGGGAGTCGGAAGTACCGGCCTTTCGCGAATGAATTCGCTCCCACAGGGGACCCGCGTCCAGGCTCACGGCCCGAGCGTTTGATTCAACCGATTTCCCACAACCACAATAAAAGGGATCACCCCATGAACAGCACCACGCAACCCCTCCGTCTGCACGGAGGCCCTCGCACATGAACACTGCGATCACGGCCCCGCGTAGCCTGCGCACCCGTTTCACCGACAGCACGATCAGTCTGTTCGAGCGGACCATTCCCGACCCGTTCGTGCTGGCGATTTTCATCACGTTCATCGTGGCCGTCGTTTCGTTGCTGGTGGCCCCGAACGCCTCTCTCGATGCGCTGTTGGGGGGCTGGTACAAGGGCTTTTGCAACATCTTCACGTTCGCGCTGCAGATCACGCTGGTGCTGGTGCTCGGCCACGCGCTGGCCCACGCGCCCATCGTGCAGCGTTTTTTCACTCGCCTCGTTGCCTTTGCACGCACCCCTGCGCAAGCCGGTGCGATGATTTTCCTGTGCGTGGCGGTCACCTCGTTTTTCAACTGGGGCTTCGGATTGGTCCTCAGCGCCCTGCTCGCCCGGGAAATCGCCAAACGCATGCGCGTCGATTTCGCGTGGCTGGTGGCGGCCGGATTCTCGGGTTGGGTGGTCTGGGCAGGCGGGCTGTCCAGCTCCATCGTGCTGGCCCAGACCACACCGGGCAACCCGATGAACGTCGTGGAAAAACTCACCGGCCATGTCCTGAGCCTGGGTGACATGGTGTTCGTGCCTTACAACATGGTGCCGACCCTGGGGTTGCTGGTGATCATGCCGTTCGTCCTCGCGGCCCTGCGCCCCAAGGATGAAGACGCGGTGTGCCTGGACATCACCCAACACCCGGACCCGGAACCTGCCAAACGCCCCGAAGGCAAACGCAGCTTCGCGCAATTCCTCGAATATTCGCCGCTGGGCAGTGTGATCATGGGCGCGCTGGGCATTGCCATCGTCGCGTATTCGTTCACCGGGCATCTGCAATTGTCCGGGGTCAACGGCGTAATCGCGATCATGTTCACCCTCGGCATCATCCTGCACGGCTACCCGCTGGCTTACGCCAACGCGGTCAAGGGTGCGGCCAGACAAAGCGGCTCGATGATCCTGCAATACCCGCTTTACGGCGGGATCATGGGGATGATGGAGGCCACCGGTCTGCCGGGGGTGATCGCCAAGCTGTTCGTGGCGATTTCCACCACCCACACCCTGCCGTTCTGGAGCTACGTGTGTTCGCTGCTGGTCACCTTCCTGATCCCCAGCGGTGGCGGACATTGGGCGGTACAAGGGCCGTTCGCGATTCCAGCGGCGGTGGAGTTGCACGCCTCGCTGTCCGCCACCACCATGGCAGTGGCCATGGGCGAGCAGGTGTCGAACATGATGCAGCCATTCTGGGCCGCGCCCGTCGTGGCCATGGCGGGCGTCGGTGTGCAGCGGGTGCTGGGCTTTACCTTTGTCACCTTTCTGGTGGCGATGGTGGCGTACGGCGCGGCGTTGTTGTTGCTGGTGTAAAAACTCACCACACGCCCCCCCCCTGTAGGAGCGAATTCATTCGCGAGACGTCGGTGAAGTCAATCGCAATTCATCGCCTGTCACGCCGCATCGCGAATGAATTCGCTCCCACAGAAATGGATGTATGCCCTGAAAGCGAGCCTGAAGAGCCAGGAACCTATGAAAACTGCTGACCTGAAAACACCCGCTAACAGCTGCGACGCGCACATCCATATCATCGACCCGCGCTTCGCCCCGACTGACCCTTCGACACCGCCTGCCCACGGGCAATCGATCACCGACTACCACAAGGTTCGCGAATCCCTCGGCCTGCGTCGTGCGGTGATCGTGCAACCGAAGTATTACGCCACCGATAACCGCTGCACCCTGGACGCCATCGCACACATGCGGGGGCAGGCGCGTGGCATTGCGGTGGTCGACACCCGCGTCACCGACAAAGAGCTGATCACGCTGCATGAGGGTGGTATTCGCGGCCTGCGCTTCAGCCTGTGGAATGCGGGCAATCAGGTGGTCAGCGTCGAGATGATCAAACCTTTGGCCGAGCGCGTCGCCGAGTTCGGCTGGCACCTGCAGATCCATATGGCCGCGGAGCAGATTGTTGAACAGCAAACGCTGCTGGCGAACCTGCCGGTACAGATCGTCTTCGATCACATGGGGCGGATGCCCGTGGGTTCCAACGCCAGCCACCCGGCATTTCGGTTTATCGCGCGGCTGATCGACGCCGACAAGGCCTGGGTCAAGCTCAGCGGTCCCTACCTGAATACCGCGCAGGGCGGACCGCGTTACGCCGATGTGCGCTCGCTGGCCCAGGACTTCGCCACACTGGCACCGCAGCGCATGGTCTGGGGCAGCGACTGGCCCCACGTCACCGAAGCCCATAAACCCGATGACGCCGACCTGCTGGACCTGTTGCTGGACTGGACCGACAGCGACGCTGCGCGGCAGGCCATTCTGGTGGACAACCCGGCGCAGCTTTACGGGTTCGATGAGTGAGAGACAGTCGCCACATCAGCGGCTCTCGACTGTGTAGGTGAGTTCATTCTGGGCAGCACTCGACGAGAAGTCGGCACATTCGATCCATCGGTGTTGGATTGGCCTCCACATCGCGAATCGATTCGCTCCCACAGGTCGAGTGAGGCGCCTGAGGTTTTGTCAGTGCGCCAGCAATGCCGCCACGTAATCGACGAACGCCCGGGCCTTGACGCTGGTCATGCGCCCGGCCGGGAAGACGGCCCACAGGTCGATGGAGGGCAACGTCCAGTCGTCGAGCACGGTCACCACTTCGCCGCTGGCCAGCTCCGGAGCGAACATCCATTCCGAGGCCATGACCAGGCCGAGGTTGGCCTTGACCGCCGCCCTCACCCCTTCCGCTGCCGACACCCTTAGACGACCGGCCACCGAGGCGCTGAACACTTCGTCGCCCTTGCGCATGGCCCAGGTATCGCCGCCCCCGCTGCGGTTGTAGATCACCCCTTGATGGCTGACCAGGTCACGCGGATGTTTCGGCACACCGTGGGACTGGAAATACGCGGGGGTGGCGATGATCCGGCGACGCCCTTCGGCAATCTTCCTCGCCGTCATCGACGAGTCTTCCAGGGCGCCCATGCGCAACGACACGTCGATCCCCTCTTCGACCAGATCGACGCTGCGGTCATCCAGCACGACTTCGATGTTCAGCTGTGGGTGCTGTTTGAGCAGCGGCCCGAGGTACGGCACCACGTGCAGGCTGGCGAAGGTCACTGCCGCGCTGACCCGCAACCGCCCGCTGAACCCGGCGCCCGCACCCTGCACGGCGGCGTCGGCTTCGTTGGCCTGATCCACCGTGCGCCGGGCGGCCTCGTAATAGGTCTGCCCTGCTTCGGTGGGCGTCAGGCCGCGGGTGGTGCGCAATAACAGGCGCGTGCCGAGGGCCTCTTCCAGCGCGGCGATGGATTTGGAGACGGCAGGCTGACCGACGCCCAGCCGCTTGGCCGCCGCCGAGAACGAGCCGGTTTCGACGGCGCAGATAAAGGTTTCCATCGCGGCGAGACGGTCCATCGGGGTTCCTTGTCAATCGAGGCAGTGCGCGCAGCATCGCCGATCATTCAACGGGCTGCAAAACCTGTGAACGCAAAAAGCCGCCACACAGGGTGACGGCTCGCTTTGCACCGATGACTCAGCCGCGCAAGGCAGGCAACAAATCGGTCGGTTCAGGGCGCTGGGTGTAATCCGGGTTGACCTCGGCGTATTTGATCAGCCCGTCCTGACCGATGACGAAGCGCGCAGGCATCGGCAGCACCCAGGCCGGGTCATCGTTGAAGGCCGGCAAGTCATTGCCGAAGCCTTTGTAGAGGTCGACCAGATAATCCGGAAGCGCGAAGCGCAGGCCGAAAGCGTCCGCGACCTGGCTTTTCTCGTCGCTGAGGATCGGGAACGTCAGGTTGTTCTGACGCACGGATTTGCGGCTGTTGGCTTTGATTTGCGGCGAGATCGCCACCAGGCTCGCGCCCAGCGCCTGGTACTCCGGCAGCGTCGCTTCGAGGGCTTGCAACTCCATGTTGCAGTAAGGGCACCAGACGCCACGATAAAAACTGATCACCAGCGGCCCCTTGGCGAGCAGCTCGGTGGAGGACACCGGGTTGCCGTCAGGATCGTTGAGCGTGAAGACCGGCGCCTTGTCGCCAACCTTCAGCGTGCGCTCGGCCTGACCAGAGGCGATCAGTTCATCGGTGGCGCGCTTCATGATGACGTGCACCTGAGGCGGCGCGTTGTAAGGCGGTTTACCGGCGACGAAATCAGCTTTGAAGGCGTCGAGGGTGGCTTGCAGGGTCATGGCGGTAGTCCTTGTGAGTGATGAACATTGGGTGAGCTCATCCTCTCAAGTCGCGCCGAGGCCCAGTAGACAGGGCGTGGCGATAACAACTATGCCGTCCAGGAATGGGCCGTCAATGTACGGCCTCTCGTATTGAACGGGGCTCGATCCCTGCGGCTGACGGGGGTCCACTCTTACAGCGCCGGGAGCCCTCGGTGTTGCCCCACCCGACAGTTTTTCCCTTTTGCCATTGCAAAAACCTGTCACGGCACTGCAACCTCCGTGGATTCTTCGGCTCAGACTATTTCGAAACAGGCAAAATCGCGCATCATGGCCGCAGTCAGCTCAAGGGAGATCTTCATGCGCTTCACAACTTTCACGCGTCTTGCGGCCATTTCAGGGCTGCTGATGTTGACCGGGACGGCGCTGGCCAGCGAAGAAACGCAATTGATCCAGTCCATCAACACCTACCGCAGCGAGGCGCAGCCCTGCGCCAATGTCGTGTCTCAGGAGCTGCCGCCACTGAACACCGACCCGCGCCTGAACCTCCCGGCCAGTGGCGCCGTGGACCTGCAACCGATGCTGGCCCGGGCCTCGTACCCGATGGTCTCCGTGCAGGCGATCAGCCTTTCCGGCCCCCGGGACGCGCAGTCGGCGATGAAAGCGATTCAGGAGAGTTTCTGTCAGGTGGTGCTCAATCCGCAGTTCGTCGACGTGGGCGTGAGCCGCAATGACCGCGACTGGCGCGTCGTGCTGGCGCGTCCGTTGCTGGCCGGTGGTCTGGGCAATTCACAGGCGGAAGGGCAAAAAATGCTCGGGCTGATCAACGCCGCCCGCAGCGTGCCTCACCAGTGTGGTGGCCAACCTTACGGCCCTGCTTCGGCGCTGACCTGGAACGACACCCTCGCGACCGCCGCCGAAGGTCACACGCGCTCCATGGCCAACAACAATTATTTCGACCACAAAGGCCGTAACGGCGGCACGCCAGGCGACCGGGCAGAACTGGCGGGTTACATCGGGCAGGCGATTGGCGAGAACATCGCGGCAGGCCAGGACAGCGCCCGCAAAGTGGTCGAAGGCTGGCTGGCCAGCCCCGGGCACTGCGCCAACATCATGAACCCCGCCTTCCGCGAACTCGGCGCCTCGTACGCAGTGGACCCGAAGAGCGACGCAGGGATCTACTGGACAGCGATGTTTGGGGTGCAGCAGTAACAGGCGTGCTGCGGTTCGGGGCGTTTGACTCTGGCCTAAGGCCGTGAGAGCTGGCTTGCCTGCGATCGGCCCAGGGTCGCGCCCGACCGCAGCAGTCGCAAATCCTGCGCATGCGGTCTGCCTGGCACAACCAAGGTGTCCGAATTCGCTGCCGCTTCGCGCCAGATCGTAGGCAAGCCAACTCCTACGCCTTCGGCAGAAGCAGATTGGCAGCGCTGTCGAGGCTTTTGATTCTGGCCGAAGGCCGTAGGAGTTGGCTTGCCTACGATCGGCCCGGGGTCGCGCCCGACCGGAGCGGCAGCAAATCCGGTGCGTGCGCTGTGTCATCTGTACCGGGGATCAGGTTTTACTGCTGCTTCGCCGCATAAGCGGGCGGTGAACCGGATCGATCACTTCGCCTTGCCATCCTTCGGCTTGTAAAACAGAAACTTCCCGGTCTCGGCGGTGCGCAGGTATTCCGACGCCCACGCCGGTTTGACGTTGCGGTCGTGGAAATACATGGCGCCTTTGGTGCGGTCGGTGAGCTGCTGGTTCAGGGCCTTGCGGGCGATTTCTTTGGAGGCGGCGTAGCGGTCGTCTTCTTTGACCTGATCAGAACGCCCATCACACCACCAGGAAAACTGGCAGGCCTTTTTCTCGACGCCCTGCTTCACCACGCCGCAAATGGTGTCTGGATAACCCTCATGACCGAGGCGATTGAGCACCACGTCAGCCACCCCTTCCATATCAGCGTCCGTGCCGCCCTTGGCTTCCCAATAGATGGTCCGCGACAGGCAGACCAGCGCATCGTCCACCGACGCCACGCCCGCCGGGTCCACCGCCTGAGCTTCGGATTTGGTGATGATCTGACTGCTGGGCACCGCTGGGGTGGGGCCGTCCTTTTCGGCGGCTTTTTCTTCGAGAACCTGAGCTTTACTGACCACCGCTTGAGGCTCTGGCGTGGCTTCAGCGGCCACGGTCTGGCCGGCGAACATGATCGCGGTGAGACAGATCGAAAGGGAAAAGAGGCGCATCGTCGAACCTTCTGCTGAGGCCGATCGGTCCTGCACCCGCGTCACCGTCGATGGCCGTTTCCAAGGGCGCCCATCGGGTGAATCGGAACGTCGCAAGCTGTCGTCGACTGGTTATGGATTGTTAGGGGGTAGAGACGCCGAGGTACAACAGCAACCTTCAGCATAGCTCGCCGAAACAGCAGCATAGTGGCATTTTAACTTTACGCAATAGGCGCCGTGAGCCGGGGGTATTGACCTGTTTGCAGACCCTTGCGAAGCGCCCGAAACATGATCAGAACACGCACGTTTTTTATGCGGCTGTGGTTGCTCGCACCGATGGCCGATCTGAGGTCACACTGACCATCGCTGGCGTCGCAACCTCCGGCGTCTCCTACAGGTGATGGGGTCTGCGGGGAAGTTCCGACCGACACCTAACCTGTGGGATCTGCTGGAGCTGTGCGACCGTCGCGAATGCGGTAGGCCTACCTCGCCACCGCCGCCGGGCCGGAAGCCTGCCCATTCGCCTCAGCCGCCAGCGCCGTGTAATGCCGCCGATGAGCCAATGCCTGCCCCTGTTCATCGAACAAATGACACCGCGCACCCGACACCCCAATCGACAACGCCTGCCCGGCTTTGACCGAGGACAAACCGTCGCCCTTGATCATGAGGTCGCTGCCGTCGTCGGTTTCAGCGTGGGTGAAGGTTTCACCGCCGAGGTGTTCGACGACCCTGGCATGCGCAGGAATTTGCGCTTCGCCTGATCCTTTTTCGGACAGGTGTTCCGGACGCAAACCCAGCGTCAGCGGGTCGCCGGGTTTGACGCCCTCACCGTTGACCGGCACCCACAAGGTCCCGCCGCCTGGCAAATTCACCTGCACGCCGTCGGCGCTGACCGCTGCTGCCGAGACCTGGAGAAAGCTCATCTGCGGAGAGCCGATGAACCCCGCGACGAAGCGGTTGCGCGGGTGGTGGTACAGCTCCAGCGGCGAACCGACCTGCTCGATGCCGCCCTTGTTCAGCACCACGATTTTGTCGGCCAGGGTCATGGCTTCGACCTGATCGTGGGTGACGTAGACCATGGTCGCTTGCAGGTCGGCGTGGAGTTTGGCGATCTCGATGCGCATCTGCACCCGCAGCGAAGCGTCGAGGTTGGAGAGCGGCTCGTCGAACAGGAACACTTCCGGCTCATGGACGATGGCGCGCCCGATGGCCACCCGCTGCCGTTGTCCGCCGGAGAGCGCCTTGGGTTTGCGGTCGAGCAAAGGTTCGAGCTGAAGGATACGGGCGGCGTTGCGCACTTTGGCTTCGATCTGATCCTTGGGCAGTTTCTGCATCTTCAGGCCGAAGGCGATGTTGTCGTAGACCGACATGTGCGGGTACAGCGCGTAGGACTGGAACACCATGGCCACGCCGCGATCGGCCGGTTCCAGGTAGGTCACATCCCGCGTGCCGATGCGAATCTGTCCCTGGGTGATGCTTTCCAGGCCCGCGATGCAGCGCAGCAAGGTCGATTTGCCACACCCGGACGGCCCGACGAAGACCACGAACTCGCGGCTTTCGATACTCAGATGGATGTCATGCAACACCTTGATGTCGCCATAGGCTTTCTCGACGCCACTCAAACTGAGCTCAGTCAAAATCGTATCCCCTGAAATTATTGTTGTTGTGGTCTTGGCAACACCGATCAATTGTAGGAGTGAGCTTGCTCGCGATGGCGGACTGTCGGCCTCCATATTCATGACAGATAGAACGCCATCGCGAGCAAGCTCACTCCTACAGGTGCTTGTTCATTCCGGAACTTGACAGCCATTCATTTCGCTCTACGATCATTTGTAATTCTAAAAATACAAATGTCAAGGAGCACACCGAATGCGGGCTGCGTATATCCATGGCATCCGGGACATCCGCATCGGTGAAAAGCCCGTGCCGGTGCCGGTGGGCGACGAGGTGTTGCTGCGCGTGAGCGCGGTCGGCGTCTGCGGCAGCGACCTTCATTACTTCAAGGAAGGCGCCATCGGCCACGCCAAAATCACGCAGCCGTTCATCGCCGGGCATGAGTTCGCCGCTCGCGTCGTCGACGATCAACCCGCCCTCGGACTAAAGGCTGGCCAACTGGTGGCAGTCGATCCGGCCAAACCCTGCGGCCAATGCGAATGGTGTCATCGCGGCCACGTCAATCTTTGCCCCCACGTTCAATTCCTTGGCGCTCCCCCGCACACCCACGGCGCGATGACCGAATACATCGTCGTCTCGCCAAGTCAGATCTACCCCGTCCCTGACCATTTCACCCCGGTGCAGGCGGTGATGTTGGAGCCATTGGGCGTGGCGATTCACGCCATGGACCTGGCAGGCACGAAAAAACTGTTCGAAACCGTCGCCATCATCGGCTGCGGCCCTATCGGCCTGTGCCTGCTGCAACTGGCACGAAGGCTGTGCAAGAAAGCCATTTACGCCATCGACCCGATCAACTACCGCACTGAAAAAGCCCGGCAGTTGGGCGCCGATGAAGTGGCCGCCGATCACGCGGCGATTGCCGAATGGACCCAGGGTCGTGGCGTCGATCTGGTGCTGGAAGCCACCAATTCCCCGGAAGGTTTTCAGATCGCCGCGCAGTCCGCGCGCATCGGTGGGCGCGTGGTGCTGGTGGGCATTCCCGATGGCGATCAATACACCCCGCTCAGCGCGTCGTTGCTGCGGCGTAAGGGGCTGGACATCCGCATGTCACGGCGCATGGGCCATGTGTACGACCGGGCGATTCAACTGGTGGCTCAAGGGACGGTGGACGTCGACTGCCTCGTCACCCATCGCTTCGATCTGCAACAGGCGACGGAGGCGTTCAGCTACCCCTCGGAATTCCTCGACGGCGCTTTGAAAACCATCGTGCTGCCGCACCCGGATTAGATGACTTAGACACGCGCAGCCGCGCACACCGCGTACTCCTCATCCACAACAATAAAAGAGGTCACGTCATGAAGAAGCTGGTATGGAACGCCCTGGCCCTGTCGGTTGCGCTAGGGTCCGCCCTGGGGTCGAGCGCAGCGCAGGCCTGGACCCTCGAAGAAGCCTCGGCCCCTTACAAGGGCACGGAAATCAAGGCGATTTTCCTCGACCGTCCGGGATACGCCGCCGCCATCAAACTGCTGCCGGAATTCGAGAAGAAAACCGGGATCAAGGTCAGTTACGAAACCATTCCCTACGAAAACAGCCGCGAGCGTCAGGTGCTGAGTTTCACGTCCGGCGAACAGCTCGATGTGGTGCTCACCGACGTGGTATGGATCGGCGAATTCGCGGGCAACGGCTGGCTGGAACCGATCACCACCTTCACCAAGGACAGCAAGCTGGCGGACCCGGATTTGAAGCTCGACGGCTTCTTCCCGATCCTTCTCAAATCCTTCGGCGGCTGGGGTGATGAAACCTATGGCCTGCCCTTTGATAACTATTCGGGGCTGCTGTTTTACAACAAGTGCATGCTCAAGGACGCCGGGTTCGACAAGCCGCCTGCGACGTGGGAGGAAGTGCTCAAGGACTACGGTCCGAAGCTTACCGACAAGGCCAAGGATCGCTACGCCTACGCGCTGCAATCGCGACGCGGCGAGACGCAGTCGGCGGACAGTTTCATGCGTTTCCTCTGGCCGTTCGGCGGGTCGCTGCTGGACGCCAACTTCAAGTCCAACCTGAATTCGAAAGAGTCGCAACAAGGCCTGCAATTCCGTCAGGACCTGATGAAGTTCATGCCGCCGGGCATCGTCGATTACGACCACAACGAAGCGGTCAACGCCCTCGCCCAAGGCAAGGTGGCGATGATTACCGAGTGGTCGGCGTTCTACGGCACCCTGGCCGACCCGAGCAAATCCAAGATCACCGATTGCCTGGCCGTGGCCACCGAACCCAAAGGCCCGGCCGGTCTGAAGCCTGCACTGGGCGGGTTCTCGCTGGGGGTCAATTCCAAATCCGAGGACAAACAGAAAGCTGCCGCGTGGCTGTTCATTCAGTGGGTGACGTCGGAAGCGATGGCCAAACCGTACCTGGAAGCAGGTGGCGTGAGTGGCCGGATGTCGGTCTACAAAGACCCGGACGTGCAGAAGAAGTACCCGTTCGTGCAGCCGATGGTGACCTCGTGGGAAGGCGGCGTGCCGGACTATCGCCCTCGTTTCCCGCAATGGCCTGAAGTGTCCGAAGTGGTGGGCGAAAACGGCACCGCGATCATGCTCGGCAAGTCGAGCGTGGCGGACGGCGCCAAGGCGATCGGGACCAAAATGGAGGACATCCTGAAAAAAGCCGGTTACTACGATGGCAAGGTGAAGTTACTGAAGTAACAGACCTACACCGCTCTTGATTCTGGCCGGAGGCCGTAGGAGCGTGGCTTGCCCCGGGCTGCGATCAGACGATCTGGCGCGAAGCGTCAGCAAAACCGGCCTACACGGTGTTTCAGGTATACCGAAGGCACAGGTTTTACGGCCGGTTCCCAGCCGATCGTCTGATCGCAGCCCGGGGCAAGCCTCGCTCCTACGCCTCCGGCAGAAGCAGACCTCCAGAGACTCACGCGCTATGTCCAAAAACAAAAAACCGGTGTTCCCCACCCTGTGGAACAACACCCGTGCAGCCTTTTCCTTCCTCGCCCCCGCTACTGTGGCGCTGGCGTTGATCGGGATTTTCCCGACGGTGTTCGCGCTGGTGAATTCCTTTCGCCAGTACAACCTCGCCCGTCCCAAGGACGCGACGCCGTTCATCGGTTTCGACAATTACCTCAACGTCCTCAACGACGCGTCGTTCTGGGCGGCGCTGGGGCGAACGGGGCTGTTCCTGATCACGGTCGTCCCGATTCAACTGGCCCTCGGCCTGGTCATCGCCCTGCTCCTGCACAAACCCGGCCTCTCAGGGTTCAAGCTGTTGGCTCGGATGAGCCTGGTGATCCCGTTGGCCACAGCACCTGCCGTCGCCGGGCTGATCGGGCGGCTGATTTTCAACCGTGATTTCGGTGTTGCCAATGCGCTGCTGGCGATGCTCAACGTCGGCCCCGTGGAATGGCTGGGCGACACCACCAACGCCTTTATCGCCGTGGCGCTGATGGACATCTGGCAATGGACGCCCTTCTGCGCCCTGGTGCTGCTCGCCGGGCTGACCATGGTGCCCAACGAAATCGAAGAAGCCGCGCGTCTCGAAACCCGCAGCCGCTGGCAGATCGTGCGCTATGTGCAGCTGCCATTTTTGCTGCCCAGCGCCACGGTGATCCTGATCCTGCGCACCGCCGACATCCTGAAAATGTTCGACACCGTGTTCACCATGACCCGTGGCGGCCCGGGCGCGGCCACCGAGCTGGTCAGCGTCTACATCCAGCGCGTCGGCTTCCGGGTGTTCGATCAGGGCGTGGCGTCGGCGCAGGCGATTCTGCTGCTGATCCTGACCATCGTGCTGGCGCGGCTGTACATCAAATTCGTCTACCGGGAGATCTGACATGGCCACCGTTTCCGCTGCAAAAGTCGTGGCCGCCCCCGTGCGGATCAAACCGAAGATGAAGGTCAACGCCTGGCATTTCGTGGGCTTGCTGGCGATCTTCCTGTTCGCCGTATTCCCCTTCTACTGGATGGTGGCGACCAGTATGAAGACCCAGGCCGAAGCCCTCGCTTCACCGCCGATCTGGGCCTTCACCCCGCACCTGGATAACTACGTGAAAGTGCTGTTCGAGCGCGACGTGCTGCACAGCCTCGGCAATTCGCTGATCGTCGCGGCGTGCACCACGGTGCTGTCGGTCGGCCTCGGCACCCCAGCGGCGTATGCTTTGGCGCGCTTTGAATTCAAAGGCAAGGAAGACCTGTGGTTCTGGTTCATCACCAACCGGATGCTCAGCCCGATTGTCGTGGCGCTGCCGATTTTTCTCATGGCGCGCAACCTCAGCCTGATCGACACCCACCTCGTGCTGATTCTGGTTTATCTGACGTTCAACCTGCCCATCGTGGTGTGGATCTGCACCGACCAGTTTCGCGGCGTGCCGAAGGACCTCGACGAAGCGGCGCGACTGTCCGGCGCCTCGCGCTTCACGATCTTCTGGCGCATCGCGCTTCCGTTGGCGATGCCGGGGGTCGCGGTGTCGGCGATCTTCTCGTTCATCTTCTCGTGGAACGAGCTGTTGTATGCGCTGGTGCTGACCCGCAACGCCGCCCGCACCGCGCCGGTCACGGCCACCAGTTTCATGAGCGGCTACGATTTGCCCTGGGGCGAGATCATGGCCACCGGCACGCTGATCGTGTTCCCGGTGATCATTTTCGCGTTGATGGTTTCAAAGCATCTGGTACAAGGTCTGACCATGGGCGCCGTAAAGTAGGCGCGTCGCTTCCCGCGCCAAGGACACTGCCGTGCAGAACCGCTATCCCGAGTTCTCCCCCGACACCGACCCGGTGAACGCGGAGGACCAACTGAACATCCGTATCGCCTGGTACTACTACGTCAACAACATGACCCAGCAGCAGATCGCCGACCGCCTCGGCATCACCCGTCTGCGGGTCAACAAGGCCCTTGCCACCTGCCGCGAAACCGGCGTGGTGCAGATCCGCATCAACTCGCCGCTGGCGTCGTGCATCGCGCTGGAAGACCAGTTGCAGGAGCGATTCGGGCTGGAACGCGTGACCGTCGTGCCCTCCCCTGACGACCCGTCGACCATCTTTCGTGTACTCGGCGTCGGGGTGGCGCCGAGCATCGAGGAATACCTCGTCGACGGCTCGATCATCGCGGTCGGTTGGGGTCGCACGCTGCGTCAGGCGGTGCGTGAACTGCAAGGCCGCACGCTGCCGAACATGACCGTGGTGTCGCTGCTCGGCGGTTTGCATTACGGCTCGGCGAACAACACCGTGGAAATCGCGTCGAGCCTGGCCACGCTGTTCGGCGGCTCCTATTACTACCTCGCGGCGCCGCTGTTCGCGCCGTCCGAGCAGTACCGCAGCATGATCCTCGAAGAAGCCTCGGTGCAGGACGTGTTGGGCAAGGCGCGCCAGGCTGATCTGGCATTGCTGACCGTGGGGGATTTGAGCGAACGCTCGTTGATGCTCGAACTGGGGTTGGTCAACCCGAAAGACGCCCGCTCCCTGCGCGCCGCCGGTGCGGTGGGCGATTTGCTTGGCCGTTGGCTGGACCGCGACGGCATCGAGGTCAATCACCCGCTGAACCGACGGGCCATCTCGCTGGACCCCGATGACCTGCGCAAGATCAAGAAAGTGGTGCTGGTCTCGGGCGGCCCGTACAAGGCGGAAATCATTCGCGCCGTGCTGCTGCGCAACGTGGTCCATGAATTGGTGATCGACGAAAGCGCCGCCCTTGAATTGCTGGCCCAGGACAACTGACCGTTCGCAGGCGATCACTCGTCAGACGGCAAAACACTGACCCTGTGGGAGCGAATTCATTCGCGAAAGCCTCAATACATACGAAGAAAATTGACCGGCTGTACCCACACCTTCGTCGGAATGCCGCCCAGAATGAATTCCACAGGTTTGGCCGCGTAAAAGAATCTGTGAATCACTTTACCTTTGATGAGAGCGCACACCATGGCCACCCACGACTTCCTCGGCAAACGCATTCTGGTCACTGGCGCGGGCAAGGGCATTGGCCGCGAGACCGTGCAGTGGCTGACCCGCTGCGGCGCGGAGGTGATTGCCTTGGGGCGCAACCCGGACGACCTCAATTACTGCGAACAGACGTTGGTGGTGGACTTGGCCGATGCAGCGGCGACCCAAGCCGCTGTGACCACGATGCTGCCCATCGACCTACTGGTGAACTGCGCCGGGGTCGTGGAGCTGGAGTCGATCCTCGACACCTCGGTAGAGACCTTCGATCACCTGATGGCTGTCAACACCCGGGCGCCGATGGTGATCGCCCAAGTGGTGGCCCGAGATTTGATCACGCGCGGCGTGCCGGGGGCCATCGTCAACGTGTCGAGCCTGGCCGCAGCGGTGGGCACGCGCGATCACCTCGCCTATTGCGCGTCGAAAGCAGCGCTGGACGCCATGACGCGGGTGATGGCCGTGGAACTGGGTCCGCACGGGATTCGGGTCAACAGCGTTAACCCGGTGGTGACGCTGACGCCGATGGCCGAAAAAGCCTGGAGCGACCCGGCCAAGTCCGCGTCGATGCTGTCGCGCATTCCGCTGGGGCGTTTCGTTCAGCCCAGCGAAATCGCCTCGACCATCGCTTTTCTACTGAGCGACGATGCGGCGATGATCAACGGCGTGACGCTGACCGTGGACGGGGGTTTCAGCGCGGGTTGAAACGTGAACCGAGCTGGGCCAGACGCGGGTACAAATCCCGCAGGCGGGGATAGAGTTCGCTGTACAGCGCAAATAGCTCGCGATGGAAGTCCCGCAGCGCCGGGTTGGGCAGAAAAGTCTCGCCGTCCTGAGTCATCACCTGCGCGGCGCTGGCGAAATCTTCGTACCAACCCGCTCCGACGGCCGCCGCAATGCCCGCGCCCAGACTTGATGCTTCTTGCGTCGTGGCGCGAATCACCGGCCTGTCGGTGATGTCGGCGATGATCTGGCACCACAACCGGCTCGCAGCGCCTCCGCCAATGGCGACGAAGGTGTTCACCGGCTCGCCGGTCGCCTGCACCATGTGTTGAGTGGCGACGGCCTGTTCCAGCGCGATGCCTTCCAGCACGGCGCGGTAGATTTCCGCGCGGCCGTGGTCCGGCGACAACCCCAGCAGACAACCCCGTGCGTCCTGATCCCAGTAAGGGTTCATCACGCCGTTCCAGTACGGCAACAGCATCAGACCCGCGCTGCCAGGGGCTACCCGCGACGCGTCGATTTCCAGACGGATCAAGCTGTCGGGCTGGGCCACGACGTCGATCTCGAAAAACTGTTTGAGCAGGCTGTTGATCAGCAAGGTGCCGGAGCGCAGCGAGGTTTCCAGCACGTAGCCCTGGCGATCGATGGCGCACAACGTACGAAAGGCGTCGTGGACGCGGGGCGTTTTGGCGTAGACACCGGAGACGATGGCCGTGCCCAGATTCAGGTAGGCCGTGCCTGCGCTGACCACGCCAATCCCCAACCCGCCCGCCTGACCGTCGCCGCCGCCTGCAACCACGGGCGTGCCGGCGGGCAGACCGGTGAGGGTTTCGGCATCGTCCGTGACTGCGCCCAGCACCGAGCCAGGAGCGAATGCCGTGGGGAAGCAGTCGCTGTCGAGGGGGATCGGCAATGCACTCAGTACGTCATCCGCCCAATGATGTTGGTGAATGTCGAAGGCGCCAAACGGGTCGGCGCTGGCCCAACTGGTGACGAACTGACCGGTGAGTTTGCGCACCAGCCAGGCGTGGGGTTCGTAAACGTGGCGAATCTGCCGGAACAGTTCCGGCTCGGCATCGGCCAGCCACGCCAGGCTGTAAATGGCCGGCGCCCAGTCGTGGGGTTTGCCGGTGATGCTGTGCAGACGTTCGTGGCCAACGCGATGACAGAGGGCGGCGACCTCGTCTTTGCGACGCTCGTCGAGCCAGAGAATGGCGGGCCGCAGTAGGCGATCCTCGGCGTCAGTGACGGCCACGGTTTCCCGTTGATTGACGATGGAAACGGCCGCGATGGCCGAGCCTTCGACCAACCGCATCAGCGCCGTGACCGCCTGTTGCGTGGCCCGCCACCAGTCTTCCGGGTCCTGCTCATACGCATTCGGCGCCGGTCGCGACAGCCCCAACGGCGCCCGCGCCTGGGCCACCAACACGCCCCGCGCGTCCCAGGCAATGGCCTTGCAGGTGGTTGTGCTCAGATCGATACCGATAACCAGCTTATGCATGCGCGCCCTGCTCCATCACCGTCCGTGACCTGAAGTCGAAGGGCAAGATTAGTTCAGGATGTGTGGCGTTGTCTGGTCGGCGTGATGCCCCTATGGCCGTTCGGCATGAGCCCGATGGCGTTCACAAGGCCCCAGGGTGGGCTTTCATGCCGAAGATCGAAGCCTCTCTTCAGCCAGCCACTCCCCCTGTGGGAGCGAATTCATTCGCGAATCGTCGGCCCAGGTGCTGCATCTTCTTTGCCTGAAAGTCCGCTTTCGCGAATGAATTCGCTCCCACAGTTAGAGTCTTCGGCCAGTCAGAAATATTTCCGCAGCACTCGCGATGTCAACAACGAGCACCACCTCCCTATCAGGCAAAACACCGCCCCCCCTGTGGGAGCGAATTCATTCTGGGCGGCATTCCGACGAAGATGCCGGTACATCCGATGCATCTCCATCGGCCATCACCCCCTTCGCGAATGAATTCGCTCGCACAGTGAAGATCGCGCCGCCCCTACTTTCTTCATCCAGCCCGTCAGACCCACATGCAATCCCACAGCGGATAGTCTCCAACACGCTGAACCAAACCGGCCCTGACCGGGTTCAGCATGATGTATCGTGCGGCAGCCTTCAGATCCTCGTCATACCGCAGCGCCCGCTCGTGATAACCCTGTTGCCAGACCCTTCCTCGGCGGTGAGTCGTTCGATTCACAGCGATCGCGCTTCTCGCCTTGACCTGCTTTACCAATTGATCCAGTGATCCGCTTTTTAGCTCCGCTAGCCAGTGAATGTGATCAGGCATCACCACCCATGCCACCGAAGCCGCGATCTCCTCTCGGTCAGCGCGGCGAAACTCATCCACCACCAGACGCCCCAGGCAAAAGCGCGAAAAAACCGGATGACGCCCTTCAGTTGCCGAGGTGATCAAATACACCCTGCCGGTTTCAGAAAATCGCCCTGAGCGAAGACGATGGGATTGCGATGGGTTAAGCACGCTCGACCTCTGATAGTGATTAGTACCTACTCACCCTAGTCGTGCGTGTGAAGATCGTACGCTTCGGTATTTTTCCAAATATGACCATCGCCAACCGCATAGACCCCGCTGACTCAAGTCGCACACCGTGCCCCCTGTGGGAGCGAATTCATTCTGGGCGGCACTCCGACGAAAAAGCCGTTACAGCCGACAAATCTCCATCGACCACACCCCCCTTTCGCGAATGAATTCGCTCCCACAGGTTGAGTCTTCGGCAAGCCTAAAATGTCTCCGCAGCACCCGCGAGGTCAACTAAGGGCAACACATCCCTATCAGGCAAAACACCGTCCCCCTGTGGGAGCGAATTTATTCTGGGCGGCATTCCGACGAAGAGGCCGTCACAACCGACGCATCTCCATCGACCACACCCCCTTTCGCGAATGAATTCGCTCCCACAGGTTGAGTCTTCGGCCAGCCAGCAACATCTTCGTAGCGCCCGGCATCAACTACGGCCAACCTCCGCCGTTCAGACGGAACACATACTCCCCTGTGGGAGCGAATTCATTCGCGAAGAGGCCGGAACATCCGATACATATCCATCGTCTGATACATCTTTCGCGAATGAATTCGCTCCTACAGAGAACGGCCACTGAACGAGGCAGCGGCTTGGCCGCATTGCTCCGTTGACAATCCCCGCCCGCTCGTCAAGTCTTGCGCTGCCCATCACTCAGGAGTCGTCATGGCCAGCAAAGAACAGATTGCGGCGTTTATCGCGCAGGAGTTTCCGCAGACGCGGATCGTGATCGAAGCAGTTGGGGAGAAGACCGCGACGGTTTCTCAGGCGGTCGATGAGTCGGACTTGCGGCCCGGCGGGACGGTGTCGGGGCCGACGTTGATGGCGGTGGCGGATGTGGCGCTGTACGTCGCGGTGTTGGGGGCAATTGGCATCGTGCCGTTGGCGGTGACCACCAGTTTGACGATCAATTTCCTGCGTAAACCCGAGGCCGGGCGGCGGATCGTGGCCGAGTGTCAGTTGCTGAAGGTCGGCAAGACCCTGGCCATTGGTGAGGTGTCGCTGTATTCCGAGGGGCTGCCGGACGCAGTCGCCCATGTGGTCGGGACCTATGCGATCCCGCCCAAACGTCCAGCCTGAGCCGTTACGCCACTGTCCTTCAGAATTTCCAGCGAGCGTTGATCACCGCATTGCGCGGGTCGCCGTAGGACCCTGAGTTGAACGTGCCCAGCCCGTCGTAATACTTCTTGTCGAACAGGTTGTTCACGTTCAAACCCACGCTCAGGTGCGAGTCGACTTCATAGTTGGCCAGCAACCCGACCACGCCGAACGGCCGTTGATGAGCCTTGGTGCCGAAGTCTTCGTTGACCGCGTAAATGTCGCTCTGCCAGGTCATGTTGCCGCCCACCGTCAGCTTGTTCAGTTCGCCCGGCAGGCGATAGGTGGTGCCGAGTTTGAACAGGTTCATCGGTTGGTTGGTTTCGACGCGATTGTCATCCTTGTCGTGGGATTCGCGGTAGGTGTAGCCGCCGATGACGTTCCACCCCGGCAGCACTTCGCCGGAGATTTCCGTCTCGATGCCCCGCGTGGTGGTGCCGCTGATGGCTTCATACACCTCACGGCCGTCTTCGCCGGTGTCGACGAATTGCGGCGTGTTCTTCTGCTTCACCTCAAACAGCGCAACGCTCGCGTTCAGCGCGCCGTCGTAGAACGAGCCCTTCAGACCCACCTCGTAGTTGTCGCCTTCCAGCGGTTTGAGCGAGGTGTTGCTTGCCGTTTTGTAGAAGGTCTGTGGCAGGAAAATGCTGGTCCAGCTGGCGTAGACCGAGTAGGTGTCGTTCAGGTCGTAGATGACGCCCGCGTACGGCGTGACCACGCCAGTCTTTTTGGTGCGGTCACGGCTGGTGGATTCGCCGGTGAAGTCGTCGCTGCTGTCGTCCTTTTCCGTCCACGAACTGACCCGCGTGCCGAGGATCACCGACAGCGCATCCGTCGGTTTCAAGCGCACGGCCCCGTAGACGCCGTTCTGACTCAGGCGCGTCAGGTTTTCACCGGTTTTGCCCAAGTGCGGCTTGCCACCGGGGTTGCCATCGTAGGTGTAAATATTGTCGACCGAGGGCGTCGCACGCTCATAGTCCGGGTAGTTGAGGTGGGTGTACGCCACGTTGGCGCCGAACACCAGCTCATGCTCGCGGCCACCCAGTTCAAACGGCCCGGTCACGTACAGGTCGCCGTTGTCCTGGGTCTGGTAGCTGTCCAGCCGGTTGACGTACATGCGCACGCCCCCGCCGGTTTCGAAGTCCGGCGCACCGGCACTGGCCGAGCCGACCACGCCGTGGCGGTAGCCGTACTGATGGGTGTAGGCGGCTTTGAGGGTCCAGTCGTTGGCAAGTTTCTGTTCCAGCACGGTGCTGAAGTTGTACTGCGTGTTGTCCAGATAGCTCCATTTCGCGCCGGGGTTGAACGAGCGGGAAAAATGGGTCGCGGTGCCGTTGCTGTTGAATAACGGGATGTGGCCGAAGCTGACGCCGTCGGAGTCGTTATTCTGATAATCGAGGCTGAAGCGCAGCAGCGTGTCTTCGCTCAGGTCCACGTCCACCGCGCCGTACATCACGCGTTTCTCGGTCTTGTACGCGTCGATGAAGGAACCGGCGGTTTGATACACGCTGACCAGCCGCCCCCGCACGTTGCCGCTGTCGGTCAACGGCCCCGCCACATCGGCCTCGGCGCGGTAGCGGTCCCAGGCACCGGCCTCGCCGTACACATAGCCCTGAAACTCCGAGGTCGGGCGTTTGCGAATCAGGTTCAGCGTCGCCGACGGTGTGCCCGCCCCGCTCAACAGGCCGGTGGCGCCGCGCACAACTTCCACGCGGTCGTAAATCGCCATGTCCGCGAGGGTGCTGGTGTACTGCTGGGATTCATTGGCGGTCTGCGATGGAATGCCGTCGTATTCGAAGTTCTGGATCTGGAACCCGCGTGAATAAAAGGTGTAGCGATCACTGTCGCGGTGGTTGCTGGACAGGCCCGGTGTGAACTTGACCACGTCGTCCAGCGACGCCAAGTGGTGATCGGTCATGACCTGACGCGGGATCACGGTGACGGACTGCGGGGTCTCTTTCAGCGACAGCCCCATCTTGGTGGCGGTGCTGGTCTGGCGCGGGGTGTAGGTGCCGGTGTTCTCGGTGGTCTCATCGATTCCCGCGCCGACGACGCTGGTGGCGCCGAGTTGCAGGGCCGAGGTTTTCTCGGCGCGGTACAGCACGTAAACACCTTGGGCACCGGGGGTGGCGATCAGGTCCGAGCCCGCGAGCAACGCCGCAAACCCCTGTTCGACGCTGTAGGTGCCGTTGAGTCCGGCGCTTTGCTTGCCATCGGTCAAACCCGTCTGAAACGACAACACCACCCCCGCTTCATTGGCGAACCGCCCCAACACCGCGCCCAGCGACCCCGGTGCGATGGCGTAGTTTTTCTGCACGCTGGCCGCCTGCGCGTACGCCCCACCCAGCAAGACCGGCTCCAGCCACGCGAGGGAAGCCCCGAGCACGGCGAGTCTCAAGGTGTTGCGCGGCGTGAAGGCAAAGGGATTTCGGGTGGCGGGTGTCGACGGGGTGCGCATGCTGGCTCCTGGTGCCCTTCTAGGGCGTTGTAAGGGTTTCTTACAAGGAGTCGCGCGAGCGTGCGCAAATCGACAATGCCACCTTGAAAAAAATAAAAAAAATCAGACGGACCAGAGTGTGTAAAAACGTCACGAGCGAAGATGAGGCAAGGCAAAAACAGGCGAAAAAGCGGAGTCTAGGTGTTCTAAATGAGCATTTTTCGCCTGTTTTTAACGCAGCATCATCGAGCGCAGTAGTTTTTACGCAGTCTGGGACGCTTGATGCCCCACCAGACGCATCCAGAAATCGGTGTAGCGCACCACCTTGACCGGCAACGAGCGGGCAATCGCTGACAGCGCCAGATCGATGTCATCCAGTGGATAGGAACCCGAGACCCGAAGGTGCGCAATCTCTGGCGCGCAACCGAGGTATCCGCTGCGATAGCGCTGCAATTCAACGATGAGACGGTCCAGCCGCCAGCCGTCGACCACGAGTCGCCCGCTGATCCACGTGTCAGCCAGCGGGTCCAGCGGGTGACGGTCGAACAGCGTGCGGGCGTTGAAGCTCACGGCCTGGCCGCTGTCGATGATCGTCTGCTCCCCCGGCGCACCTTCAGGGCGAACCGCGACCGCATGCTGAAACACGCCCAACTGCGTGACGCCGTCTCGCTGCCGCACGCTGAAACGGGTACCCAGTGCCTGCATCTCACCCTGTGCGCTGCGCACGATGAAGGGTCGGGCATCCTTGGCGGTCTGGACGAAAATTTCGCCCTCACGCAGCAGGATCAATCGGGCCTCGGCGTTGAACACAATGTCCACGGCGCTGGCCGTGTTCAGGACAAGGGTGCTGCCATCGGCCAACGTGCGGGTCAGGCGCTCGCCAGTGCCGGTGCGCAGGTCGGCGAGCAACACGGGCGCTTCACGATACCCCGCCCAGCCAAGCGCGCTAAGACCGACACCCAGCGCAACCGTTTTAAGCACGCCACGTCGCCCGAATGAAGCGCGACCTGCGCGATCCAGCACCTGATAACCCAGCGCGCCCTTGGCATTGCCCAGTTGCGCCTGCAACAGCGCGACCCGCTGCCAGGCCCAAGGGTGCAAAGGGTTTTCGTCGTGCCAGCTCTGGAACTGGCGCTGCATCGTGGCGTCACCGGGCGTAGCGCCCATTCGCGCAAACCAGTGGGCCGCTGCGCTCAGAGCCTGATGTTCGGGGGAACGGTTCACGCGCCGTGTTCCAGCTGGAACAGCAGGCAGTGCTCGGTGGCGCGGGCGATGTATTTGGTCACCGAACTTACTGATACGGCCAGTTGTTCAGCAATGTCCTTGTAACCCAAGCCCTGCAACTGCGAGAGCAGGAAGGCTTCTTTCACCCGCTTGCCCAACCCGCTGAGCATCGCGTCCAGCGCGTGCAGGGTTTCCAGCAGCATCAGGCGTTCTTCCGGGGCGACGGCGTAACGTTCGGGCTGTTCAGCGAGGACGTGCAGATAGGCCTCTTCCACCGACCGACGCCGAAAACTGTCGACCATGACCCGTCGGGCAATGGTGACCAGAAAGTGTCGGGGCTCGATCAGTTCATGGGTGATCGGTTGGTTGCGGTCCGCCAGCAGCACGCGCATAAACGTGTCTTGCGCCATATCGGCGGCCTGATGGGAACAGCCCAGACGACCCCGTAGCCAATTCACCAGCCAGCCGTGATGAGCGCCATACAGGATGGCAACGCCTTGGTGGGAATGGGAGGAAGAGCAGGAAACGGGCATGGTGAGAAACGCAAGCAAATGGGAATGGTTCGCAATATATTTCAAACGGAAACATTCGGCAATGTGCGTTCGCCATCGCGGCCGTCGTTCCTCCGGCAGCCACAGGGTGGGTGCAGTCCACACATCCCGGGGCAAACCCCATCCCGTGGGAGACGCCGGAGGAACGACGGCAGCGAATAGGTGTTGTCTGACACACCCCTTCCGCGACTGTCGTAACCTCCAGAACCTCCCGCAGCGTTTGGCGGTGTGATGGGATTAAATCATCAACCCCACAACGTCCGACCAAAGAAGGTCAAGGTCCGGTCCCACGCCAGTTGCGCCCAGACCGGGTCGTACTGGGTGCCGGGAATCCGGCCGTGGCCCACGGCGGTTTCGTTGGTGAACGCGTGGTGCGCGAGGTAGCGATGGAATTCGAGGTCTACCCCGCCGTCGCCGAGTTTCTTTTCCAACTCGTCCACGGTTTCGATCGCGAAGAAGTCGTCCTGCGTCGCCCAGTGCGCCTGAACCGGCACCTTGATGGCGTTCGGATCGAGGTATTCCAGCGGCGGGAACCCGTAGAACACCACGCCTGCCGACAACTCGGGAATGAAGTTCAAGGACAGGAAGGTCAGCGCGCCGCCCATGCAGAAACCGGTCACGCCGACTTTTTGCGCATGACCTTTCAGGTATTGCACCGCGCCGCGAATGTCCTGGGTGGCGGCATCGGCGAAGTCGAGTTTGCTCATCAGGTGATGGGCCTCCTCTTCCTCGACCGTGGCTTCGCCGCGATACAAGTCAGGCACCAGCGCCAGATAACCTGCGGCTGCCAGACGGTCGGCGACGCCACGGATCTGATCGTTGAGGCCCCACCATTCCTGGATCACCACGATGGCCGGCGCGCCTTCGGTTTTCTCAGGGGTGGCCAGATAGCCGCTGACGTCTTTGCCGTCAGGGCGTTTGAAGGTAATGGTTTTGCCTGTTGCGGGTTGTGCGATGGATTGCGTCACGTGTATCTCCCGGGCGTTTTAGGTGTCTGAGACGCTGACCTTGGGCATCCTCGGACAGCGGAGCCCTCTGTTCTACGACACTTGCACGCGCCTGAAAAGGGCAAATAACGGCCATTGCATGAAAGTTGCCATCAAATGGCAGAAATGAGCGATGTCAAGGCTCAGCCGTTTTGCAGATCGGAGTTGATCGAGGTCCCGCAGAGGTCGGTCAGGGAAGTGTCGCGATCCCGGGCGCGCTCGGCGTCGCGCATGTCCCGCAGTTGTTTTTGCAGCGTCGGCACTGACGGCGAATAGAGAAAACCGAACGACACGCTGTTGCGTCGACCCTTCACTGCGTGGTGCATCAGGTGGGCTTGATAGAGACGGCGCAGGTAGCGATTGCGCGGTTGCGGCCGCATGGGCCAGTGGCGATGAACGATGCCGTCGTGCACCAGCATGTAAATCAGGCCGAACGCCGCGACACCGGCCCCCACCCATTGCAGCGGGTCGTAGCCGTTAATGCCCAGGACAATCAAGCCGACTACCGCCATGCCCAGCGCCAGCAAGTAGAGGTCGTTGGTTTCCAGCGCGCCGAGGTGTTCTTCGTGGTGGGAACGGTGCAGAAACCAGCCCCAGCCGTGCATCACGTACTTGTGAGCCAGAAAGCCGACACCCTCCATGGCGACCAGGGTGCAGAGGAAAATCGCGAAGTTGAGGATCATGGGGATGGCGTGGTCACGGGCTGGTGGACATCGACGTGCAGCATACCGGGGCACGCGGGAAAATCAAAAGCGGGCAGGCGAACGGAGGTCACGGCGCCGCACGGGATTCCCTGCGGGAGCGAATTCATTCGCGAAAGAGGGCATGGCCGATGGAGATGCGTCGGCTGTACCGGCCGTTCGCGAATGAATTCGCTCCCACAGGGGTTTGTGTTCAGGCTGATCGGGTGTAGTTGCCCTTGGTCGATGTCAGTGGCTGCCTAGGTGTTTCTGCCGGTCCAAATGGTCAGGGAATAGGCGTCAGCTGCAAAGCCATCGTCAGCACGCCAAGACCCCACCCGTTTCACGCCTCCGCCAAACATTTCACTCACAACGTTTGCTTTCCTGACTGAGCGATGTAAAAAATGGCCCCCATGGGTGGGCGGAAATCTGGCCCACTGTATTAATGCCGGTCATCGACACCCGCTGGCCAGCATCGCTTTCAAGGAATTCAGAATGGCTCCAAGACATGTAATCAACGCTTCGGTCAGTCCTAAAGGTAGCCTGGAGACGCTGTCACAACGTGAAGTGCAACAGCTCAGCGCCGCAGGTTCCGGCAGCATCTACACCCTCTTCCGCCAGTGCGCCCTGGCCATCCTCAACACCGGCGCCCATGTCGACAACGCCAAAACCATCCTCGAAGCCTACAAAGACTTCGAAGTCCGCATTCACCAACAGGACCGGGGCGTGCGCCTCGAATTGCTGAACGCCCCTGCCGACGCCTTCGTCGATGGCGAGATGATCGCCAGCACCCGGGAAATGCTGTTTAGCGCCCTGCGCGACATCGTCTACACCGAGAGTGAACTGGACAGCCAGCGCATCGACCTCAGCTCGTCCCAAGGCATCACCGACTACGTCTTCCACCTGCTGCGCAACGCCCGCACCCTGCGCCCGGGCGTCGAGCCGAAGATGGTGGTCTGCTGGGGCGGCCACTCGATCAACACCGAAGAATACAAATACACCAAGAAAGTCGGCCACGAACTGGGCCTGCGCAAGCTGGACATCTGCACCGGCTGCGGCCCTGGCGTGATGAAAGGCCCGATGAAAGGCGCGACCATCGCCCACGCCAAACAGCGCATCAACGGCGGCCGCTATCTGGGCCTGACCGAGCCCGGCATCATTGCTGCCGAGGCGCCGAACCCCATCGTCAACGAGCTGGTGATCCTGCCGGACATCGAGAAACGCCTGGAAGCCTTCGTGCGCGTGGGTCACGGCATCATCATCTTCCCGGGCGGTGCCGGTACGGCGGAGGAGTTCCTTTATCTGCTGGGCATCCTGATGCACCCGGACAACCAGGGCCTGCCGTTCCCGGTGATCCTGACCGGGCCGAAAAGCACCGCGCCGTACCTGGAGCAGTTGCACGCATTCGTCAGCGCGACCCTGGGCGAAGAGGCACACAAGCATTACACGATCATCATCGACGACCCGGCGGAAGTTGCCCGGCAGATGACCGAAGGCCTGAAAGCCGTGCGCCAGTTCCGTCGTGAACGGGCCGACGCGTTCCACTTCAACTGGCTGCTGAAGATCGAAGAAAGCTTCCAGCGTCCCTTCGACCCGACCCACGCCAACATGGCGAGCCTGCAACTGCGTCGTGACCTGCCACCCCATGAACTGGCGGCCAACCTGCGCCGTGCGTTTTCCGGGATCGTGGCGGGCAACGTCAAGGACAAGGGCATCCGCCTGATCGAAGAACACGGGCCTTACGAGATTCACGGCGACGCCGAAGTCATGCAGCCGCTGGACAAGTTGCTGCAAGCCTTCGTCGAACAGCACCGGATGAAATTGCCGGGCGGCGCGGCTTACGTGCCGTGTTATCGCGTGGTGTCTTGAGGCACACAACCCTGTAGGAGCGCGCTTGCCCGCGAAAGGGGTGAGCCTGCGACACATTTACGCGCTGACACACCGTCATCGCGGGCAAGCGCGCTCCTACCCTTCAACTCTCTGGTCTCCAACGGTTCCTCATGATCCACATCCGCCCCATGACGCCCGAAGATTTCGAACGCTTCTGGCCCACCTTCCAGGCCGTGGTCCAGGCGCAGGAAACTTACGCCTACGACCCCGCCACGACCTACGAACAAGCCCTGCACCTCTGGCTCGACTACCCGCTGCACACCCTCATCGCCGAGGAAGACGGCGTGTTGCTCGGCAGCTATTACCTCAAGGCCAACGCCGTCGGCCCTGGCAGCCATGTGTGCAACTGCGGTTACATGGTCACGCCTGAGGCTCGTGGCAAAGGCGTCGCCCGACTGATGTGCGAACACTCCCAGCAACTGGCCGTGGACAGCGGTTTCTCGGCGATGCAGTTCAACTCGGTGGTCGCCACCAACGAGGTAGCAGTCGCGCTGTGGGGCAAACTGGGGTTCGAGACCGTTGGCCGCCTGCCCCGCGCCTATCGTCACGCCCGCCTCGGACTGGTCGACTGCCTGGTGATGTACAAATGGCTGGCTGACATGCCTGCGTCCCGCAAAGCCAAAAGCCCGCTGCTGATCGGCCGCAAGAACATCGAGTCCGTGGTGTCGCGCCCGCGACGCAAGGCCCCTGACGCGCCCGCCTGATTTTTTCGATCGGCGGGAACCGGTCACCGTCTGACGCCACTCAGTCCGCACAGTACCCACTGCATGGACGGCGTCAGCATGGCCTTACCCCCGAACCTTTTTCACCGAACCGCCCCCACGGGCAATGTGGCGCGGACGGGACACGCCGATGGAGCAGCCCCCGCCGAAGGACCGCGCCAGCGCTCAGGCATCATGGGCCGCATGGCCACCCTCAGCCAGTCGGCGGTCACTAAGGGCCGCAACCTGAGGGACGGGCTGTTCAGGGCGCGACCGGGCGACGCCGCTTCCGTGCCCCGCAGTTCCCCCGCGCCCACGCCTGACCCGGGCCTGGCCGATCCAGGCCTGGCACCGCCTCCGGTGGCCCTGCCATTGATGCCCAAACTCACCATGGCGCTGGACAACCAGAAACTGGTGTTCGGCGCGGACGGCCACACGACCCACACCGAAAAACTCCTCGACGGCATCCTCAACACGCCTGCCGACCGTTACAAAAGCCTCGCGCACCTCGGCACCCATGGCGATCAGAGTACCTATGCCCTGATCGACGCCCGTGATCGGCTGATCCATGCCCAGGCGAGCAACCTCTCGGTGTCCGTCTTCAAAAGCAGCGGGACACACGTCAACCCGGCGAGCCTGACCATGCCGGATCACGCGCACAGGGCGCAGGTCACCGGGGTCCACGTGGGGGACGACGGCCAGGCATGGCGGCTGCACGAAAAGAAACTCTACGCGCTGGAAAACGGCGAATGGAAAGAACGCACCCACGTCCGCCACCTGAAAAGCCTGCACAGCGTCGGCGACGGCACGGTCTACGCCTTGGGCGAGGACGGCAAGGTACGCTCGCTGAAAGATCCCCGCACGCCGCTGGAATTCACCCACAAGGTGTCTGCGCTGGGAAGCGCCACGGGCGGTGGGCTGATCGCGCTGTCCGAAGACGACGACCACACCCCGACGCTGGAGCGGCTGCACGTGTTCGGCGACGGCGTCCACGACATTCAGCCCCTGCGCCTGCCCACCGGCACGCCCAACGACGAGGCCCTGAAGCCGAAATCCGTGACCATCGCCGGTAACACGCTGCTTGCCACCAGCGCGTCGGGCAAGTTGCTGCAGGCGCACATCAGCGACAACGACCTCATGCCCTCGCTGGACCCTGACGCCCCCGAAGGCTCGATGGTCCCGCGCCCACCCTTGATCGGCCTCGACCTGCACCTGAGCGAGAAAACACCCGACGCCCGCTTGCAAAACGCTTTCGGCGAGCACACCGTCAGTGACTTCTTCCACGATGATCAGGGGCAGTTGCACGCCAGGGTCAAGGATCAGAAAGGCGCTGAACACAGCGCCCAATGGGACCCGCACCGTCAGGATTTCAAACCCGGCTGGAACATGGCACCGCTGATCATGGACCGGCAGAAAGGCCTGCCGACGTTGACCCCGGACGCCCAGTCGCAGATTCGTCTGCCGCGCGGCAACATCGCGCTGAGCGGCAATGACTTGCTGGTGCAGGACCCGCGCACCGAGCAATGGAAGAAAGGCAGCGAAAAAGACCTCAAGGCCTTGCAGGCGGGTCAGGACGGCTGCGCGTATCTGGTCGACAAGGACGGCAAGCTCAAGCAACTCAAAGTCGCGCCGCAAGCCGCCGCCCACGAAATGGGCAAGGGCGCGGACCTGGCGTTGCCGGGGCGCGGGACCGAGGCCAAAGGCACGGTCATGCGCGGCGCCGAACACCTCACCGTGGACAAAGTCGCGGTGCAGAACGATCAGAAATACGTGACCCTCAGCAGCGGCCAGTTGCGCCTGCACGACCAGAACGGTGAGCGTGCGTTCCTGCCCTCACCGCCCGGCACCGGGCCGATTCAATCCCTGAGCAGCGGCGGCAAAGACTGGTACGCGCTGCGCAACGATCAGCTGTTTCGCCTCCCTGGCGACAGCACCGACCCAAAAAAAATGAGCACCGAAACACCTCGCTGGGACCCCGTCACCGTGGACGGCCCACTCGCAGGCGCGACCCTGCAAGACCTGCGACCGGATCACGACGGCAAGCTGCTGGCGAAAACCGACCGGGGCGATTTCGTTCGAAACGGTGACGGCACCTGGGCAGCTGCCACGGCGCCCGCCGACCCCGCACGCAAGGCCCACGAACGTTTCGACCAACTGGTGGCCGGTGAGCCGGATTTCACTCGGCGTGGCAACGTCAAAGCCAGCCTTAACGTACTGGGCCGTAGCAACATCGAGACGATCAAATCTGAACAATTCGCCCCCGCACGCTGGAATCAGAACTACCTCACGTCTCACCTGTCACCGACCGGCGCTGTCAAGGTGCCTGCCGACAGCGTGCAGCACGCCTGGAAAGGCCGCGAAGGCCTGAAACCGATCTACACCGGTGAAACCGACGCCTTGCAAACCCTGGCCGAAAAATCGACCGCCGCGATGAGCGCTGTCAACGCGCCCACGGCGGCCTCTCGTATCGACGCGTTGAAAGCCATCCCGATCCCGGCCCAGACTCCAGCGCTCACTGAGCTGACCGAGCTGTTCGACTGGTTCCACAAAACGGTGGCCGACGACCTGCAACACACCCTGCGCGAGCTGGCGGAAAAGGAGAACGCGCTGCTCAAGAACGGCGAGGTCAATCCGGCGTATCAAGGCAAGCCCCGGGCCAACGACATGCTCACCGAGGTGGCGCAAGTGGCGCGCAACAGCGGGATCAACGACACCCACCCGCTCGGCAAACTGCTCAATTCGCTACAGGACCAACACTTCACGCTGGAGCATCGCACCTCGCAAACCGGACTCGATGCCTCGCGCAAACGCGGTGATGATCAAGCGCTCTTGCGTGCGCGCCTGGCACTGGACATCAACGTGCTGGACGACATCAGCAAAAAGCTCAGTGAATTGGTCGCGGAGACCCAAAAAACCGGCCCGCAGAACCTCGATGCCATCGCCAGGTCACTCGCCAAACTGCACAACGACGCCTACGAAGGCAGCCCGATCAAGCGCTACACCGACGCCGGTTTCCGCAATCATGCCGCGCTGGAAGCCAGCTACGACGCGACCAAAAGCCTGCTCAAGTACATGCGCAAGGACAACCACCCGGTCAAACGCAGCGTGCTGCAAGGTCTGGAAACCCGGCCCGATGCGTTGGTGAGCAACCTGACCAATGCCCTGCGCGATCTTGAACCGAGGGAAAGCCTCAAGCTCAACCGCAACTACGGTGGCGGCGTCACGGGTGGCGTCTCTGGTCCGGAAGGCAAGGCGTTTCTCGGTTTTCGCGGCAGCATCGACCCCGAACGCACGTTCGGGCTGACGTTCACCCGCTTCGATCGCGGCCTGAAAGTCGCGCTCAATCGCGAGGGCGCGGTCAGCGGCACCGCCAGTTTCGGCTTCGGCAACGGCATCAGCGACACCCGCACCACGCCCGGCGACAGCCACCAGAACATTCAGTCCAACGGCGGGTGGTTCGGCGGCAGCCTCGACGGCAAGTACAAATACACCGACAACACGGCCTTGAGCTTTTTCATCCGCGACGACGAGCTTGAAGCCTTCATGAAGGACCTCATGGAAGAGCCACTGCACACCAGCAAGCAACCCGACGCGGGCGGCTTGAAGCCCATGGCGTTGATGGACCGTGGCGTGGAAAAAGAGGTTCGCGAAACCACCAAGCACAACTTCGACCTCGACGTGGGCCTGAACATCGAGTCCCGTACCAACAAGGGCCAGACCGACGCCGAGCCGGTGGCCGGGTTCATGCGTTTCGGCGCCGGGTTGCTCGCCAGCCTGTCCCTGCTCAGCGCCGAGCGGGAACGGACGGAGGGCCACGGCAGCGATGGCCTTTCCACTGACATCTACAGCAGCAACCGGGCGCGCTTCCTCGAAAAGGGCTCGGTCTCGGGGTACGCGCGGATGTTCAGCACCGTGTTCAGTTCGCGTCCCAGCAACCTGTTCATCGCCGGCGGGGCGCCAA
Source organism: Pseudomonas sp. NPDC088368 (assembly GCF_044753445.1). Classification (NCBI taxonomy): domain Bacteria; kingdom Pseudomonadati; phylum Pseudomonadota; class Gammaproteobacteria; order Pseudomonadales; family Pseudomonadaceae; genus Pseudomonas; species Pseudomonas sp. NPDC088368. Next base: position 369,313 of record NZ_JBIVNG010000002.1, on the reverse strand, counting down.
TGGGCGTCACGGCGAGCCTGTCCTTCGATAACAAGACCGGCAAAACCTACGACGTGCGTTTCAAGCATGCGTTACCCGTGCAAAACAACGACCTGAAAAGCCTGGCCGAAACCCTGGAGAAGGCCTACCCCGCCCTGCCCAAAAACCAGCCCACCGAGGGGCATCCGGCAGACCGCACCCTGCTGCTGCTCAAAACCAAATACCTCAGCGCCGGAGCACCGAAGAACGACGCGCAATTCGCCGCGCTCGCCAGCCTGCGCCAGCTGGACCGGCAGAACACGGCCGCCAAACAGGGGTCGAGCCTGATGTCCCTGATGGACATGGTGGTCAAGCACAACAACGTCAATCGCGTCGATCAGGCGGCGCTGTCGAAACGCGGCATCGACTGGACCAAGGAATTGCTGGGCCTGGACGTCAACCCCGGCAACGCCGAGCACATCCACGACCTGATGAGCAATGACCCGCAGCTCAAGGGCCTGCTCGATGAACTGAAACGCACGAAAGGCACCACCCGCGCCGAGTTGAAGCTGGAGGTGCGCGACGACATCAAGCAGCGCATCGAAGAAGGCGCGCTGGCCGGGACCCTGACCGACAAGGACCTCAAGGAGATGCTCGCCAACAAGGACAACCTGCGCATCAAGAGCATCGCGATCTTCCGGACGGCGGCGAAGGACGATTCGCTGGCGATCCCGCTGCCCTATGTCAGCTTCAAGAGCGGCAGCAACCTGAGCATCGAGCGCCTGCGCGGCGAGGTCACGTTCGATTACGGGCTGGATCAGACCCAACCGAAGAAATTCACCCTGGACGGCGAGCAGGCGGATCAAAGCGACCCGCAACCGGCCCGCGACCTGGCCAGCGACGCCCAAGGCGTATTCCGGCCCGCGTGATGCGAGACAGGATTGCGCGACGACATTCATTCGAGGAGCTAACCCATGGCAACCGCCACCAACCTGATAGACGCCCTGGCCAAACAGATGGGCATTGCGCTGGCGCTGGAAAACGGCGTCTGCGCCCTGTTCGACCAGCAACGCGAAGTGGCCATCATTGAAATCCCGACGGCGGGGGATGTCGCGATTTTGCATTGTCGGCTGGCACTGCGCCCCGACCCCGCGCTGCATGAAAAGCTGCTGCGCCTGAACTTCGACTCCAGCGCCATGAGTGGTTGCTGGCTGGCGCTGGACGACCGCAATCAGGTGCGGCTGTGCGCCGAGCTGCCGCTGGACGGCTTGAGTGAGTTGGCGTTCGTGCATTGGGTGCAAGGGTTCGTCAAGCAGACCCAGGAGGTCCCCGCGCTGTTGCGTCCTTCGGCTCCGGCTGCGCCGGTGATGGCTCGACGGTTCGTCTGATCGATCGTCCCGCGAGCCGCAAATACGGCTAAAAACGTCAATGCTTGGCTCAGCTGACGTTTTTCGCCATCTGCACGGCGCTTTCAAAAACTTGCCGGAATGCCATCTCTCTACGATTCTCTACACACGGCCCGACCACGGTGGCCGGGCTTACAATACGTGCCGGAGAGGCCACCATGACGACCGTAGCCGAGTTACTGAAGCTCAAAGACGAACAACATCGGGTTCCACATACCGTCAGGCCGGACCAGATGGTCTTTGAGGTGATCACGTTGATGGCGGAAAAAAACATCGGTGCCGTGCCGGTGGTGCAAGACGGCAAGGTGGTGGGCATCGTCAGCGAGCGGGATTACGTGCGCAAGATGGAGCTGAAAGGGCGCGCTTCGGTGGGCACCCCGGTCAGCGAGATCATGACCCACGAGGTAAAGACCGTTGCGCCAAGTGACAAGGTCAGTGACTGCATGGCGATCATGACCAACGGGCGGCTGCGGCATTTGCCGGTCGTCGACAACGGCGAGTTGGTGGGGCTGTTGTCGATTGGTGACCTGGTGAAAGAAGCGATCGCCGAACAGGCGAGGCTGATTCAGAAAATGCAGGAATACATTCGCGGCGAGAGTTATTGAAGTCCGGGGTGGGTCAGGCAGGTTTCAAGACGCCTGACCCGCCCCTGCGTCCGACCGCGGCCTGTGCCGTTACTGCACCGGCAAGAAATTCAGAAACAACAAGCTCTGCGCGTAATTGAGGCCGATCCGTCGGTAGCGCTCGTCGAGCATCTGGGTCAGCAGGTCCAACCGGGCCACAATCTTGCCGAATTCGGTGGCGAAACTCAGGTTGCTGCCCTCCTCTGAAATCTCGTTCGAAAACAGCATCAACTCGCCATTGGCGTTCTGCCGCTGGCTCAGCAGCCACGTGGCCTTTTCGATGTTGCGGGCGGCGTTGCTGACGAATTTGGGGTTGATCTGGTCGGTCATGAAGAACTCCATCCGTCCACCGTGGGCCGTCACCAGCATGCTGCCGATGGCGTAGATAAACGCCCCGACCCGGTCGCCGAGAAATTCTGGACTGAGGGCGTAGCTCAGGGCGGCCAGATCCCGCCGATTGCCCAACTGCGCCAATGGCTTCTGCTGCTCGATGGCGTTACGCACGTTGCGTTCGGCCGAGCGCGCATCGACGAACCCGGACTTGCGCCACTCGGCGGGGTTGCGCAGGTAGAGCTTGTTCATCAGCAGGTAGAGGCTTTCCAGGTTGTCGTGCATGGCGAGGGTAGCCATGCGGTCGACGCTGGTCTGGAAGAATTCCTGAGGGCGGGTATTGCCGAACTGCGTCGCCACATCCTGCCCGTCCTGACGGGTGCAGCCGAGGGTGCAGATAGCTGTCAGACACACCACGAGCCAGCCGCGAACGCGGTGGCGTGCAAGGAATGGAAGGCGCAGTGGAACCATGTTTCAAGGGCTTCGACGATCTGGACCCCACGCGAATCGCGGCGTCCCGGCCATGCATAGAGCGGCAAATCGCTGAAAAGTGCGGAAACGGGGGTGAAATGACGCGGATGGACCTAAGCAATTTGAAATCGCTGATATCTGCTTTTGGCTAAGTTCGGTGGGCTCTGCGATCGCGCTTCTGCCGAAGGCGTAGGAGTGCCGGGGTGACGCTCCACCTTGCCTACGATCTGCTGCGCAGCGGCAGCCAATCCCGCGCACGTGATTAGCCTGAGACCCCGAGGTGTCTGATTTCACTGCCGCTACGCGACAGATCGTAGGCAAGCCAACTCCCACGGCCTGCGGCCAGAATCAAAAACCTGAACCGCGCTAGCCCGACACGCTCCCGGCCTGCGGCCGGAAGCGCTACGGCGATCGACTGCATTTTTCACCCTCACACATTTGACGTCGCCCTCGCCTTTCACCAAGCTAGCGGACTTCACTTGCTTTCAGGAAACACCCCGCGTGATGACCCCAAGCCTGCACTGGCGCCGCTTTCTGTTTTGCCTCGCTCCCTTGATCGCCCTGCTTGCGGCCTGTGACGGGGGGGCGCCGAAGACCAAGCCCTCCGAAGCCACGACCTACGTCAGCGTCGAATGGGACAAGCTGCCTGCGGTCAGTGATCAGGACTTGATGGCGGGGTTCAACAGCTGGTTCTCGGCGTGCAAGCGTCTGGCCAAGGACCCGGTCTGGGGCACGACCTGCGCAACAGCCGCTCAGGTGCCGTTGAACCCGCCAGCGGTACGGGACTTTCTCAAGAATCAATTGCAGGTCTACAGCCTGCGCTCGTCCGAGCACGGCGCCAACGGCTTGATCACCGGCTACTACGAGCCGATCTATAAAGGCAGCGAAGCCCATAACGATCAGCATCCGGTGGCCATCTACGGCGTGCCGGACGATCTGATCATCGTCAATCTCGACAGCATTTACCCGGAACTCAAGGGCAAACGCTTGCGTGGTCGTCTGGATGGCCGCGTGTTGCGCCCTTACGACGACGCGTCCACGATCAACGAGAAAGGCGTCAACGCCCCCGTGCTCGCCTGGCTGGAAAACCCCATCGACCTGCAATTCCTGCAAATCCAGGGCTCGGGACGGGTGCAGCTGGAAAGCGGTCGGCAACTGCGCATCGCCTACGCCGACCAGAACGGCCACCCGTACAAACCGGTGGGCCGCTGGCTGGTTGAACAGGGTCAACTGACCAAGGACGAGGTCTCCATGGGCCGCATCCGTGACTGGGCCATCGCTCACCCGGACCGCGTGCATGAACTGCTCGGCAGCAACCCCAGCTATGTGTTCTTCACCCTGCGCCCGGACAGCGACGAAGGCCCTCGCGGTTCACTTAACGTGCCGTTGACTGCGGGCTACAGCGTGGCTATCGACCGCAAGGTCATCCCGCTCGGCAGCCTGTTGTGGCTGTCGTCGACCCGTCCCGACGGCTCGCCGCTGGTGCGGCCGGTCGCCGCCCAGGACACCGGTGGTGCCATCGCCGGTGAAGTCCGCGCCGACATGTTCTGGGGCACCGGTGACGCGGCGGGCGAACTGGCCGGCAACATGAAACAGCAAGGCCAGATCTGGATGCTGTGGCCCAAAGGCGCAGCATTGCCCAACGCAAAACCCAAGGAATGATGCGGCATGAGCAGTGAAGTGATCGCCACCGAACAGGTCACCTTGAACGGCAACACCGTGACCCTGCTGCCGTTGCAGGCCGGGCACGCGGAGCCACTGGTGCAGGCCGCTGAAGACGGCGAGTTGTGGAACATGAAAGTCACAGTCATTCCGGGGCCTGCAACCGTCGAGACGTACATCGCCACCGCGCTGGCGGGACGCGCGGCCGGAACTGTCATGCCCTTCGCCATCGTGCACCGCGCCACCGGCAAGATCGTTGGCAGCACCCGGTTCTGGAAGATCGACCGCAAGCACCGCAAGCTAGAGATCGGCCACACCTGGCTCGGCCAGTCGGTGCAGCGCTCGGGGCTGAACACCGAGATGAAATTCCTGCTGCTGGAATACGCCTTCGAGGTCATGCAGTGCGTGCGGGTGCAGTTCACCACCGACGAACTCAACGAGAAGTCCCGCGCCGCCATCCTGCGCATCGGCGCGAAACAGGAAGGCATCGTGCGCCACGAGCGGATCATGCCCGACGGCCGCAAGCGCAATTCCGTGCGGTTCAGCATCATCGATGACGAGTGGCCCGAGGTGAAAGCCATGCTGCGGGCGAACATGGCGCGCTTCAACTGAGGTTTAGTCGCTTCCCATGACACGCCCGAGCCGGTTGCGGGTTGATCTGAAACCGGTTTCAGGTATAACAGGATGTTTCTTCTCTCAAGCGCCGCGTTCCCCAATGACTCACACCCCTGACACCCCACACGACTTTCACATGGGCTGGCTGTTGTTCGCGCTGGCCATGGGCGCGTTCGCCATCGGCACCACCGAATTTGCTTCGATGACGTTGTTGCCCTTCATCGCCGGCGACTTCCAGACCACCCAGCCGCTGGCCGGCCACGCCATCAGTGCCTATGCCCTGGGCGTGGTGGTGGGCTCACCGGTGATCATGGTGCTCGGCGTCCGGTTGCCACGGCGTGCGCTGCTGGTGGGCCTCGCGGCGTTCATCGGCATCGCCAATGCCCTGAGCGCCATCGCCCCCTCGCTGCCTTGGCTGGTGTTCTTCCGGTTTCTCAGCGGCTTTCCCCATGGCGCGTATTTCGGCGTCGCCATGTTGCTGGCCGCGTCCCTGGTGCCAAAAAATCAGCGTGCACAGGCGGTTTCACGGGTGTTTCTCGGCCTGACCATCGCCACCATCGTGGGCGTGCCGTTCGCCACCTGGATCGGCCAGACCGTGGGCTGGCGTTGGGGCCTGGCGGTGGTCGCGATACTTGCCGCGATCACTGCCGTGCTGATTCGCACCCTCGCCCCCGCCTCGCCCGCCCAGGCCGACGCCAGCCCGCTGCGTGAGCTCGGTGCGCTGCGTTCACGTCAGGTATGGCTCACGCTGGGCATTGCCGGGATTGGTTTTGGCGGCGTGTTCTGCGTCTACACCTACCTGGCCGCGACGTTGATCGAAGTCACCAAGACCTCGGACTTCATGATCCCGGTGGTGATGGCTGTATTTGGCGTGGGCACCACGGTCGGCAATCTGGTCTGCGGCTGGGCAGCGGACCGCGCCACCATGCGCTCGGCGGGCATCTCGCTGGGTTTCACCGCATTGGTGCTGGCGCTCTACCCCTCGGCCACCGATAACCTCTGGCTACTGATCCCGCTGGTGTTTTTCATCGGCTGTGGCGTCGGGCTGGCGGCCATTCTGCAAACCCGCCTGATGGACGTCGCGCCCCACGCGCAATCGTTAGCAGGGGCATTGGTGCAGAGCGCCTTTAACCTGGCGAACGCCATCGGCCCGTGGGTCGGCGGCTTGGTGATTTCAGCGGGAATGGGACTCCCCGCCACCGGCTATGCCGCTGCGGCGCTGACGCTGGGCGGTCTGGGGATGTGGTACTGGGCAATTACCGATGCCCGCGCCAGCGCGCAGCGATTCGACCGCCAAGCGGCCGGGGAATCGTGATTCGGCAAGCCCCCGGTCACGACCGTGCGTCATCGTGTCACCGCCCGGCGGGCTGAAAAACCTTGTCCGCCTCGCTCGCGCAGGCATAATCGGTCCACCCTTTGCATTGAATGAGTACCCCGTATTGAAACGCGTGACCTCCTGCTCAGATACCGTTGCGCCCAGCAGTTGTGCCAACGGCTCGGTGCGCCGGGCTTCCCGCCGTCTGGGGCAGATCTATGACGAAGCCTTTACTGACTGCGGCCTGAAAGCCACTCAGTATTCCCTGCTGTCGCAGATCGCACGCAGTGGCCAGCCCAAGATGCGCGACCTTGCGCAGGCGCTGGTCATGGACCTCTCCGCCCTGGGCCATACGCTCAAGCCGCTGGTGCGCGACGGTCTGGTGGAATTGCAGGTGGATGAGACGGACCGCCGCAGTCGCCGGGTGCTCCTGACCCAGGCCGGTCAGGAAAAGTACGCACAGGCGCGCAAGGTTTCGGAGCGGGTTCAGCAGGTTTTCGACAAGACCTTCGGCGTCGAAGAGACGGTAAAGCTGCGTCAGGCGCTGGACTTCATCGCTTCAGAGAGCTTTGCGCAGTCGTTGCTGGGCGAATTGCAGGCCAGCGAAGTCTGACGGCGCACTCACCGCCGTCATGGGTCCTCTGGCTCATCCGGGGTCGGGAACAGGGTATCGACCTTGTGCCGGTTCGACACCCGTACCGGCGCCATCGCGGCGGACTCGGCCAGCTTGGTGGCCATGTCCCAGTGACGGGCCTCCTGCCCCTCGGGTCGGCCCTCTGTCTCCCAAATCAGTTGCGCCAGTTGACGAACAGCCTCTTCGTCGACATTCATGCACCGCCCCCCTAGATATTTCTGCAGTTCATCGCCCGGCGTCAAATAGACACCGAGGCCTCCCGCGGTGACCACACTGGGCGAGCCATAGACCAGCCAGTATCGGGGAGAAAATAGCCGCGCGCCCTCACACCGTTTGTAGGCGTTGGACAGCGAAAATCGGCCTCCTGGCCCTCTGCGCATTGTTGCGATACCGCGACCACGCATCACGACAGATCTCCTTTCAGGGTTGCCGGCGGTTGAGCAAAATGCTCACGACCAGACCAACACCTGCCGCCGCCGCAACCGCCGCCCAAGGGTTGGCCTTAACGAACACCTTGGCTTCATCGAGCGCACGGGTCAGCGGTGGCCGCTCCGGCAAGAAGTCACGTTCAGACACGGTTTCACCGCGTGTGGCAGCGTCTTTGAGGAACGCGATCAAACGGGCGTGGGCCTGACTCGTGCGGTCTTCGTGCAGGGCATCACCCGCCGCGAGCAACGCATTGGTTTCATTGATAAAGGTGTTGAGCTGCGCGCGGGTCTTCTCATAGAGGTCCTCGCTCAGGGTTTCGGTAAGGTTATCGATCATCTTGCTCATGGACGTTCCGTGTTCAAGGGGGGTGAAAAAGGTTGACCGGTGCTCGGGATAATTCGTTCCGAAAGACTGAACAACCGTCGACACGTGTACAGGTTTAACGTGTCGAGGGCTTATCCGGGTGTCGCGTCGTCGTTCAAAACGCGCTTCGGCTCTGTGAATGGATCGCCGTTTTCCCGACTCGAATCCTGCGTCAGCCATTTCTTGAACCGGGCCGGACTGCCGGTATACAGCGCATTCGCCGGAACGTCCGTGTTCACCACGCTGTTGGCGCCTATCACGCTGTTCTCGCCGATGCTGATCCCCGGCAGCACCACCGTACCCGCGCCAATCCACGCGTTCGCGCCGATGCTGATCGGTGATGAACGGGTGTGGCTGTGGCGAAGCGCAGGGTTCAAGTCATGGGTGGTGGTGCAAAGACGCACGTGCGGCCCGAGCATCGCGTCGTCGCCGATGGTAATGCCTGCCTGATCCAGAAAGACGCATCCGGCGTTGATCAAAACGTTCTTGCCCAAGCTGATGCGGCCGCGTTCGAAGTAGAACGGCGGGCGGATCACCGCATTGCCCGCCGTCACGACGCCCGTCTTGCTTAAAAGACGATTGCTTTTCTTCTTGCCGAGGTCGTGAGTGCTGAGCAGCCGTGTGTACTCGGCCGGTTTGAGATGTTTTTTGAGGTTATACAGCCACAGCATCATGGGGGTTCGGTCACGTGAGAAAGGGGATCGCCTGCCCGGTATTGAGCGCCGTCGTGATTCTAGCGCGTTGCCGAAAAGCCGTATGGAATGCTTGCGCGTTGCCGCTGTACAGAATGAAAAAGCCCGACACAGGGGTCGGGCTTCACTGTGCGCTGCCAAACCGCGCAACGCCAGGCGCGGTTCGGACTAGATACCCCGACCGCCCAGGGATGGTTTCGAATCATCGCGGTTCGACCGATCCGCCGACGGCACCGGGTCATTGCTGGTCCGGGCCGGATGCAATGGGTCAACGGCGGGATCGGAAGCGTCTGGGGATTCTGGATCGAATCCCAGATCAGGGTCGATCTTGCGCGGTTTTTCACCTGAAGTGGGTTCAGCCGGCCGAGTGCCAGCGCGATGATCGAAACCCGTCTCGTTGTCGGCCTGGCTGTTGACGCCTTTCTGCGAAACATTGCCTGGCGCGTCTGGATTCATCTCCATCTCGATTCTCCATCCTCACGGCATGGGATATCCACGCTCATACCTATCGGAAACGCCCGGCATCCAGGAGTGCCGCAAGATGGACGAATGGCACCGGCAAGCCCGAAAGGTCGCAAACCGGCACGTAAGGGTCGGCCCTGTATCCTTAAGTATGATGGCGATCAGCTACGCTCCCGGTCACTATGGAGGCTGGCTGTGAGCTAAGCCAACCGATGTGTCGTCAAACCGAGGATGCCCACGGGACACGCTGGTGCTGTGAAAGCGGACGGACGTAGAGGTCAACGGATCGGTGACCACTGACTGCTTCAGAACGTACACACCAGAGGCCCATAGTGCTCGTACCCCTACCCGCGATCAAACGCGACCTTGAAGAAACCGCCGTTCATCTTGAACGCCTGTCTCAGTCGATGGCGGGCCATCTGGCCTACGCCACGTTTCGTCAGCCCCACCAGACCCACACGGAAATCGCCGGGAATATTCGGGGCATTCATTCCTCTGTTCAACAGCTGAAAGCAGCGGCTGCGCGCATCGAATAGCGCCCTGCCGCTGCCCGTCAGACATCCTGCGTTTTACCTGGCTGCGGAAGGGTAATCGCTGTAGCCCTGCGCCGCGCCGCCGAACAACGTGGCGGGGTCGAGTGCCGCCAAGGGCAAGTCGTGCGCCAGGCGTTGCGGCAAGTCAGGGTTGGCCACGAACGGTCTGCCGAACGCCACCAGATCGGCATACCCCTGAGCGATCACCCACTCGGCACGAGCGACGTCGTAGTTGCCTGCGACGATGATCGGGCGAGTGAACCGTTCGCGAATCGCCCGACGGAACGCTTCAGTGAACACCGGCGCATCGTCCCAATCCGCTTCGACGAGGTGCAGGTACCCGATGCCCTTGCCTTGCAGGTATGCGGCGGCTTCGAGGATGGTCGGCAGGATGTCGGGGCAGTCCATGCCCCGGGCCGTCAGAAACGGCGCCAGGCGAATGGCCGTGCGTTCGGCGCCGATCTCGTCAACGACCGCATCGACCACTTCCCGGAGAAACCGCAGACGGTTAGTGCGGGACCCGCCGTATTCATCAGTGCGTTTGTTCGACGTGGTGCGCAGGAACTGATCCACCAGGTAGCCATTGGCGCCGTGAATCTCTACCCCATCGAAACCGGCGCGAATGGCACGGCGGGCCGCCTGACGGAAGTCGTCGACGATCTGGGCAATCTCGCTGCGGCTCAACGCCCGTGGTGTCGGTGAATCGACCATCGCGCCCTGCCCGGTCGCCGGGTCGACTTTCCAGATCTGCCCTTCGAACGGTTCGGCGGACGGTGCCACCGGCAACTCGCCCTGATGAAAGTCCGGGTGGGACATTCGCCCCACGTGCCAGAGTTGCAGGAAGATCCGGCCGCCTTCGGCGTGCACCGCTTCCGTCACCCCGCGCCAGCCTTCCTGCTGGGCGTCGTTATAGATGCCGGGCGTGAAGGAGTAGCCTTTGCCCTGGGTGGAAATCTGCGAAGCTTCGGTGACAATCAGCGCCGCCGAGGCACGCTGGGCGTAATACTGCGCGTTGAGCGCGTTGGGGATGTCGCCGGGCTGGGTGCTACGAGCGCGAGTCATCGGGGCCATCACCACACGGTGAGGGGCACTCAGGCCCGCGAAGTCGATCGGCGTGAACAGGTTCGAAAAGGTCGTCATGATCGGTGTGTCCTGAGCCAGTAAGAGAAGATGGGCTCAGTCTGCGATCAGCGACTGCATTTGATAATTGGGCTAGTCTTTGATGGATTTTCAAAAATAACGGAAGAATCATGGACAACCTGGAAGCGATCCGCCTGTTCGTCGAAGCCGCTGAATTGGGTGGTCTTTCTGCCGCAGGCCGCAAACTGGGCCTGTCCCCCGCCGCTGCCAGCGCCCGCCTGCTCAAGCTCGAAAGCTCACTCGCGACCCGTCTCTTCGAACGCACCACCCGCCAGCTCCGGCTCACCGATGAAGGCCGACTGTATTTGCAGCACTGCCGATTGGCCTTGCAATCGCTGGATGATGCCCGCGCCGCGCTGTCCGCTGAAAAAAAGGAAATACGCGGCAAGGTTCGTCTCTCCGCGACCTCGGATTTCGGCCGCCACGTGCTCAATCCCTGGCTCGATGAATTCACCAGGCTTTACCCGCAGGTCGTGCCCGCGCTGCTGCTGTCCGATTCCCTGTCGCACCTGATCACCGACGATGTCGATCTGGTGATCCGCTTCGGCGTGCCACCGGACAGCTCGCTGATCGCCCGCCCCTTGGCCGCCAATCATCGCGTGCTGTGCGCCGCGCCCGGTTATCTGGAGCGTAAAGGCGTGCCGACGCACCCGAACCAACTGTCGGATTTCGACCACATCGTCTCCGGCCAGTCGGGGTGGTCGAGCGAGTGGCGCCTGCAACGGGAGGATGAAACCGCGCTGTTCAAGGTGCCACTGGAAGCGGCGCGTGAAACCAACGACGGGGCGGTCGCTCGGCAGTGGGCCATTGATGGACACGGCATCGCCCTCAAGTCGATCTGGGACATCCGCGCCGACCTCGCCGCCGGGCGCTTGATACGGGTGATGCCGGAATGGCAAACCGCCGAAACCCCGGTGTACGCGCTGTACCCGCGCAACCGGTATCTGGCGCCGAGGGTGCGTGCGTTGCTGGACTTTCTGAGCGAACGGTTCCAGCAGGCGGCGCCCGCGAAGGGCGTTTGAGCGGCGAGCGTCGAGATTGATCGGCATCGTCGCACAGGCCGCCTGCAGGCATAATCCCGTCGGCGGTTGAGGGAGGGCCCTTCCGAATCGACCCGCCCGCGCTGCTCACCACCAGGAGGTCACTGTGCGCAAGGATTACCTCGCCTTTTTCATGTCGCTGTTTCTGTCTCGATTGGCGGATCAGATTCTGCTGTTCATCGTGCCGCTGGTGGTGTTCCAGACCACCCAAAGCGCCGCTTGGGCCGGGCTGGCGTTTTTCGTCGAGTCGCTGCCGCGTTTTCTGGCGTTTCCCGTGTGCGGGGCGCTTTGCGATAAATACCCTCCGGTCAGAATCCTGCACATCAGCCAGGTGTACCGCGCGGTGCTGTGTTTGCTGGCGATGGCGCTTTACGGGGTCTTCGGCGGGATCGGCTGGCTAGTGGCGCTGTCGGCACTCTGCGGGGTGCTGACGACCCAGGGGATCATGGCGCGGGAAGTGCTGATGCCTCACATTTTTCAGCACTACCGCTACACCCAAACGCTGTCTTACTCGCAGATCGCCGACCAGACGGGGCTGGTCCTCGGGCCTCTGCTGGCCGCTTTGATGCTCGAAGTCTGGCCCTGGCATTGGGTGGTGCCGGGCATCGCCGGGCTGTTTCTGCTGGCCGACCTGAGCATGCTGATGTGGCAGCGCCTCAGCCATGTCACCCTTGAGGTGTTCGAGCCCACTCAAGGCCTCTGGCTGCAACCGTTGAGAGTGGCCTTCGGGCACATCCGGGATCGGGCGGAACTGAAGAAAATCATCACGCTGGCCGTGGGCGTCAACCTGATCGTCGGCGTGACCCTGGCCACTTCGGCGGCCATGGTGATCGGCGAGTACGGCGCCGACAAGGACCACTACGCCGGGTTGCAGGCGGCGGGTGCGGTGGCCACGATCCTGATTCTGTTCGTGCTGGCGCGCGTTTCGCTGCCCTTGCGGCTGTTGGGCGGAGCCGGGTATTCGATGATCGCCGTGGGCGCTTTCGTCTGTGCACTGAGCCCGAATCTGCTGGGCTACGGCGTGGGGTTTCTGCTGATCGTCGCGTTCGACAAGGTCTTCAACGTCTACATGCGCACCACCCGCCAGCGCGTAATTCCCGCTAAGGACTTCGGCAAAACCGTGGGCGTGATCACCCTGCTCAACAACCTCTCGCAGCCGTTTTCCGGTCTGCTGGTGGCGCTGCTCGCGGCGCCGTTGGGCACGCAACCGGTGGTTCTGATCCTCGCGGTGCTGGCGAGTCTCTTGGGCGGCGGTGCATGGTGGTGGTTTGCCGAAGGACGTCGCCCCGCCGCCGTGACCTCGATCCTTGAGGCCGATCAGCACGCGGGGAAATGAACCGGGGACTCAGCTCAAATACCGCTCCACCAGACGCGCCCAATACGCCGCGCCAATGGGCAGGTTCTTGTCATTGAAGTCGTACGCCGGGTTGTGAACCATGCAGCCGTCTTCTCCCACGCCATTGCCCAGCCGCAGAAAACATCCGGGCCGCTGCTCCAGCATGTAGGCGAAGTCTTCGCTGGACATGAGCTGGTCAGCGTGGGAAATGATGTGCGCGTCGCCCACCAGTTCACGGGCAACCTGCAAGGCGAACTCGGTTTCAGCGGGCGTGTTGTCGATCACCGGGTAGCCTTCCATATAATCGATGGTCGCCGTGGCCCCGTAGCTACTGGCCTGCGCGTGAACCAGCGCTTGCACCCTTTCCTTCAACAGCGCGCGCACGGGCTTGCTGAACGAACGAATGCTCAGCTCCAGATAGGCGCTGTTGGAGATGACGTTGTTGGCCACTCCGGCCTGCAACAAACCTACGGTGACCACCGCAGGTTCTACCGGATTGACGTTGCGCGCGACGACGGTCTGTAACGCCATGACGATGCTCGACGCCACCACGATCGGGTCCACCGTCAGGTGTGGTCGGGCCGCGTGACCACCGTGGCCGTGCACGGTGATCGCCACTTTGTCGCTCGCCGACATGAACGCACCACTGCGAAACAGAAAGGTGCCCGGCGCCTCCCCCGGATGGTTGTGAAGGCCGAACACGGCATCGCAGGGAAAGCGCTCGAACAGCCCGTCGTTCACCATACGCTGCGCGCCGCTGTCGAAGCCCTTCTCCTCGGCAGGCTGGAAATACAGATGCACCGTTCCGTTGAAATTCCGGGTGCGCGCCAGGTATTCAGCCGCCCCTAACAACATGGTGGTGTGGCCGTCGTGACCGCAGGCGTGCATGGTCCCCGCATGAACACTGGCGTAAGGCAGGCCAGTCTGCTCGGTCAGCGGCAAGGCATCCATGTCCGCCCGGAGGCCGATACGCTTGCCGTTGCCCACCGTCAACGTGCCGACGACGCCGGTTTCGCCTACGCCTTCAGTGACGTCATACCCCCATGCTCGCAACTTGCCGGCCACCAGCGCGGAGGTTTCGAACTCTTCATAGGCCATTTCAGGGTGCTGGTGAATGTGGCGGCGTATCCGGGTCAGCTCATCCGTCATGGGCTGGAGGTCTTCGATTTCGCAGTAATGGGGTTCAGTGTTCATCCGAAACATACCTGACGATAAGAAATGAAAGTGCGTGAATCATGCCGATCACGGCCCATCGGGTTGAGGTATCACCGGCGCTGGCAAACGCAGCGCCAGCGTGCAGACACCCCCAATGACCAACAGCGCGGCCATCGCGGCCATCCCTGTGACAAACGAACCCGTGAGGGTTTTCAGGAAACCGATGATGGACGGGCTGACGAAGCCGCCGAACGCTCCGATGCTGTTGATCAACGCAATGCCGCCCGCCGCCGCAGTGCCTTTCAGGTAGGTCGAAGGCCTCGCCCAGAACACGGCATAAGCGGCATAGGTCGATAAGGTCGCCAGCGTGATGCTCCCCAGAGCGAGTGGCAGGTTGCCGCTGCTGAAACCGGTCAGGACCAGACCACCGGCCCCCATGAACGCTGGCACCGCGCCGTGCCAGCGGCGTTCGCTGAGCCGGTCGGAACGCCGGGCGTTGATCATCATTGCCACGATGGCGGCGCTGTACGGAATGACCGAGTACAGCCCGATGTCGAAAATCTCCTTCACACCCGCATCCCGCAGCAGCGTCGGCAACCAGAAGCTGACCGTATAAAGCCCGCAGATGAGGCAGAAGTAAATCAGCGCCATCACATAAATCCGCCAGTCCTTGAGAGCCGCAGCAAAGGTGTGCTGTTTCGACGGCGGCGTCTGTTCGAGATCGTTCGCCAACCACTGCTTTTCTTCTGTGCTCAGCCACGGCGCCTGGGCGGGTGAATCACTCAAAAAGAAGTACGCGACCACCCCCAAGAGGATGCATGGCGCGCCCTCCAGGATGAACATCCATTGCCAGCCTTCGAGCCCCTGGGCCCCGGCGAACGCTTGCATGATCCAGGTGGACAACGGCCCGCCGACGATATTCGACACCGGCCCCGCCAACAACACGCACGCCATGACCTGCGCCCGGCGTTTGCCCGAAAACCACAGCGTCAGGTAGAGGATCATGCCGGGGGCGAATCCGGCCTCGAACACCCCGAGAAAGAAACGCAATACGTAAAAGGTGGTGCTGTCATGGACGAACAGCATCGACGTCGAGGCCACGCCCCACAACAGCATGATGCGGCTGAGGGTCTTGCGAATCCCCACCCGCGCCAACCACAGGTTGCTCGGCACTTCGAACATCACGTAGCCGATGAAGAAAATCCCGGCGGCCAGCCCGTAAGCGGCATCGGTGAGACCGAACTCCTGCTGCATCGCGATCTTGGCGTAACTGATGTTGACCCGATCCAGATAGGCCAGCGAATAACACAGCAACAGGAACGGCAGCAGCCGCCAACTGATCTTGCGGTACATCTTGCCCAAAGCCCCGTCATCCGGGGGTGACACGGTAATCAGCGTTGCGGCGTAAGCCATGGTGATGTCCTCGAACACTCTGCGTTGTTGTTCTTGTTGTCTGGAACCGATGAGCTTGGCATCGCCCGATTGACACAAAGTATGAGAAGGATGAAGACTGCGAGCAATAGCAATACTCGCTGACGAGCGTTGCCTTTTAGTCAACGGTAAGGAGACGCCGACAGTGCAACGAATTGGCCTGAGTGAACGACGTTTGCACTACTTTCTCGCCGTGGCAGAAACCGGCTCGATACGCGGTGCGGCAGACCATCTGAATGTCGAAGCGTCGGTGGTCAGCCGGCAAATTCATCAGTTGGAAAGCGAGCTAGGCGTGCAACTGCTCCAACGCCATGGCCGAGGCGTCATTCCGACCGAAGCCGCCGAGCTGGTGATCAACCATTGCCGCGAACGACGCTCCAGTGAAACGCTGCTGCTGACCCAGATTTCTGAACTGCAGGGGCTGGAGCGCGGCGAAATTCATATCGTTGCGGGGGAAGGTTTTCGCGAGGAATTGGTGCGCTGGGTGCTTCAGGATTTCTGCCAGCAACATCCCAGGCTGAAGGTGACGCTGGAATTCGCCAACGCCGTGGACACCGTGCGCATGCTCGCCAACGACCAGGCCCACCTCGGCCTGGCCTATCGCCCGCCCATCGACCCGGCCGTGCGCACCGTCATGCAACGCAAACAGCCCATGTGCGTGATCGCCTGGCCCGGCCATCCCCTGACCCGGAAAAAACAGCCGCTGGCCCTGAGCGACGTTTGCCCCTATCCGGTGGGGATGATGTCCAACGGCTTTGGCCTGAGCAACCTGGTCAAACTGGCGCAGTACCACGACCGTGTGCAGTTCGAATCCAGCCTGGTAACCAACTCCATCGCCACCCTGAAAAGCTACGTGAAGGCTCAGCTTGGCGTGACTTTTCTGTCGTCCCACGCCGTGGCAGATGAAGTCGCCGACGGCAGCCTTGTCGCGCTCCGCACCCGCAGCGAGGTGTTCGAAACCGCAGAGGCGCACGTGCTGGTGCGCGCCGATCGGCAGCCATCGGTGGCGGTCGAGCGACTGTTGCAGATGCTGGAGGAGAAGGCGCTGTTTTGAGCGTTCCGGTGGTCCGTTGAACCCACATAAGCTTATGTGTATTGGGTATTTACGGTGCGTCGCCCGGACTGGATACCCTGACGCCCCTTCCCTTTCATAAGCGTGAACCATGCACATCCCTTTCAAAACAGCCGTGTGGGTAGCGGCCTTTCAGGTGGCAGGTGTGTGGGCGAGCATTGCCCAGGCCGCCGTCGAGTATCCGCAAACCGTTCGCGTCGGCTACCAGAAAGGCAACAGCCTGGTGGTCCTGAAAAATCGCGGGACGCTGGAAAAAGCCCTCGCGCCTCACGGCGTCAAAGTGGTGTGGCAAGAGTTCGCGTTCGGGCCGCCGCTGGTCGAAGGCATCAACAGTGGCGACATCGACATCGGCTTCGTGGGCGCGACCCCGCCCGTTTTCGCCCAGGCGGGCGCCGGGCCTGATGTGACGTACGTCGGCTACAGCGAACCCTATCAGGACAATTACGCGATTCTGGTGCCGAAGGACTCCACCGCGCAGTCGCTTGCGGATCTGCGTGGCAAACGGATTGCCGTGGCCAAGGGGTCTGCGGGTCAATACCTGCTGATCGCCGCGCTGGAGCAGGCCAAGCTGAAACTCGGTGACGTGGAAGAAGCCTATCTCGGTTACAGCGAAGGCCGGGCGGCGTTCGAGCGGGGCGACGTGGCCGCGTGGGTGGTGCCGGACCCGCGCCTCGCCGACACCGAACTGTCGAGTGGCGCCCGTCCGTTGATCACGGCGCGCAGCCTGCCGATTCAATACAGCTTCTACATCGCACCGCGCCCCTTTGCCAAACGCTACCCGGAAACCCTCGCTACCGTGCTGCGCGAGCTGGACAGCACCGAGCACTACGTTCAGAGCCATCAACAGGAAGTCGCGCAGCTGTTGAGCGACGACACCAAGGTGCCCGTGCCGGTGTGGATTCGGTCGCTGGCCCGCCAGCCGTGGGGCGTGCATTTTCCGCTGAGCCCTCAGGTGATTGATGCCCAGCAACGGGTGGCCGATGCGTTCTATCGCAACCAATTGCTGCCGAAGGCCGTGCACGTCGCTGACGCGGTGGTCGATCTGGAGCACCCGCAATGAGCCGACAACTGCACCTCGGTGCCTTTCTCATGGGCATCGGCCACCACGCCAGCGCCTGGCGCCTGCCCGACGCGCAACCCGGCAATCTGACCAGCCCGGCCTACTTCAAGGCCTTGGCCCAGACCGCTGAGCGCGGCAAGTTCGACTACCTGTTTTTCGCCGACCGTCTCGCCTTGTCCGACCGCTTCGGCGATAACCTCGACGCCAGCGTGCGCTACCTCACCAGTTCCCGCCTCGACCCGGTCGCGTTGCTGGGCCTGCTGGCGGGCGCGACGTCGCACATCGGCCTCGCGGCGACAGCTTCGACCACCTTCAATCACCCGTTCACCCTCGCACGCACCTTCGCCACGCTGGATCACCTCAGCGAAGGCCGCATCGGCTGGAACATCGTGACCTCCACCAACGACGGCGAAGCGCTGAACCACAGCGCCGAGCCGATCCTCGAACACGAACTGCGCTACCGGCGTGCGCGGGAGTTCGTCGAACTGGCGATCAAACTGTGGGACAGCTGGGAAGACGACCCCTTCATCCACGACAAGGTCACGGGGGAGTTTGCCCATCCCAAGCGGGTGCATTACCTCAATCACGCGGGGGAATTCTTCAACGTACGCGGCCCGCTCAACGTGCCGCGCTCGCCGCAGGGTCACCCGGTGCTGATTCAGGCGGGCTCTTCGGACACCGGCCAGGACTTCGCTGCGAGCGTCGCCGACGTGATCTTCACCGCGCAGCCCGATTTGCAAAAAGCCAAGGCGTTTTACGAGACAGTCAATCAGCGCCTGCTCGCGCAGGGGCGCGCGGCCGGTTCGCTGAAAATCATGCCGGGCGTGATGCCGTTCGTGGGCAAGAGCAAAGACGAAGCGCAGGCCCGATTCGCCGAACTGGAGGACAACGTTCACCCCCTCGCCGGGCTGGCGCTGTTGTCTGACAGCATGAACCACGACCTCTCGGTCTACCTACTCGACGAACCGTTGCCAGAGGTGAAAGAGATACGCGGCAACCAGAGCCGCTTCAAACTCGTGCAGGAACTCTCGCAACGCGAAGGCCTGACCCTGCGCCAACTGGGCAAACGCTTTGGTGGCAGTCGCTCCCATCGGGTGCTGGCGGGCACGGCCAGCGAAGTGGCCGATGATCTCGAACAGTGGTTCACGGAACGCGCCTGCGACGGCTTCAACATCATGCCGCCCTACCTGCCTCAAAGCCTCGACGATTTCGTCAACGGCGTGGTGCCCGAGTTGCAGCGACGGGGCCTGTTTCGACGGGAGTACAGCGGACGCACCCTGCGCGAACATCTGGGGCTGGCGCGGCCTGCGAACGCCCCTCGTGCCTGAGGCCCGCCATCGCCCGGTCTATTCAGTGGAGAGGCCGGGATGCGTCGGTCAGGTTGGCACTGATTGCGTGTTCCCTGGCCTTGGCCATGAAGCTCGACAGTGCAGTGGTCACGTAGGCATCCCGTCGGCGGATCAGCACCGTGTCCACCACCCCTTGCTGATCGCTCAGCCGATGCACCGACACCTTGCCCGCCGCTGCCAGCGTTTCGACGATGGCGTGCGGCAGCAGCGTGATCGCCAAGCCCGCCTGCACACAGCCAAGAATGCCATCGAGGGTGCCGAGTTCCATTCGCTGGATGGCGTGCACGCCCTGCTGAATGAGCTGCGCTTCCAGACGCTCGCGGTAGGCGCAGCCGTTGCGGAAAATCGCGATCTTCGCGCTGGCAGCGGTCGGTAGCCAGGCGGGCCGGTCCTGCACCTGCCGCACCCAGGGCGCCGTCACGATCACCAATTCTTCGGTCAGCACCCGTTCGGTGATCAAGTCTTCATGCTCGACCGGCCCCGCAACGAAGGCGACGTCCATTCGGCGTTCGAGCACGTCGTCGATCAGGCTGCGTGTGGTGCCAGTGTTGAGCGACAGGTCGACGGCGGGAAAATGCCCGCTGTAATCCACCAGCAGCGGCGGCAACCGGAACGCAGCCGTGGTTTCCATGGAGCCGATCCGCAGCTGACCGGTGGGCGTGGCGTCGTCGAGGATGACCCGGCGCGCCTCGTCGAGCATCTGGTCGATCTGGTTGGCGTAAGGCAGCAATTGAACCCCGGCGGCGGTCAGGGTGACGCCCCGGCCGTTTCGGTGGAACAACGGGATGCCCAGCTCGGCCTCCAGCCGACGTATGCGCTGCGTCACATTGGACTGAACGGTCGCAAGGTGCGTGGCCGCCTTGGAGATACTGCCGGCCTTGGCAACGGTGGCGAAAAACTGAAGGTCAGCAGAGTCCATGGCAGGCTCCTCGAATGGGCTAGCGAGGCTCATGCAACGGACACGCCAACCTGTAACGGCTGTTTATGTGATGCCAAACGGCGAAAAGCAGTCAAGGCGCTTTTATTTGGTGCAACTTGCCATCCGTTGGTGCGCGTGACATATAAACGCTGGCCTATACCCCTTTATCGACACGATCTCCCGCTATAAAACCGCTGTTCTAATCGCTGTTATTTTTGCCGCTATCACCCCCACCGATAGCTGATATCTCCCGCACCGTGCGCTGGCCCACTTGGCGCGACATCTGCACTTCTCACTCCCTGGAAAAATGCTCTGAACGTCAGAGACGTTATTCATGTGCGGAGGCGGAAATGTCAAATCACGCGGCAACTCAAACAACCGACACTGAAAATCTGAAGTTGGGTATTTATTTAGCCCTCATTCAGATTTCGGTGTTCTTTTCGTTCGTTCTTTATTGCGCCTTCCATCGATCGCCGGTTCCGCCCACGCTGAACGACGGCATTCCAACCCCGTTCATTTTTGGCCTGTTGGTCATTCTCTGTGGCGTCGTCCTCACGATCCTCTACGTACAGCTCACCAATCGCCAGGAGGACCGTCATGTCTAAGGCATTCTTACTGTTGTTCGTGGCCGCATTGCCGTTGCAGGCTATGGCTCAAGGCCCCGGCAGTGGAGGCGTTTCGAGCATTTCGATCAGTTGCTTTCTGGCAGTCATCGCCCTGACTCTGGGCATTACCTACTGGGCGGCCAAACGGACCAGAAACGCCAGCGACTTCTATAACGCGGGCGGGCAGATTTCGGGGTTTCAGAACGGTTTGGCGATTGCGGGCGACGCCGTGTCGGCAGGTGCGTTATTGGGGCTGACGGCGCTGGTCTTCAATTCGGGGTTTGACGGATTGGTGTATGCCATCGGCTATACCACCGGTTTGCCGATCGTGGTCTTTCTGATGGCGGGCAAGATGCGCCGACTGGGTAAATATACGTTTGTCGATGTGGTGTGTTCACGTCTGGAAGGCAA
This sequence comes from Pseudomonas sp. NPDC088368, assembly GCF_044753445.1. Classification (NCBI taxonomy): domain Bacteria; kingdom Pseudomonadati; phylum Pseudomonadota; class Gammaproteobacteria; order Pseudomonadales; family Pseudomonadaceae; genus Pseudomonas; species Pseudomonas sp. NPDC088368. The sequence goes on along the minus strand of NZ_JBIVNG010000002.1, from coordinate 348,302 downwards.
ATCCATTCGTGTGTTTTCCGCCACCGCGTCGCTCAGTATCGTGCTGTTTTACTTAGTGGCGCAGATGGTGGGCGCGGGGCAACTCATTCAACTGTTATTTGGGATCGATTATCTGTATGCCATTGTTTTAGTCGGGCTACTCATGGTGTTGTATGTTGCCTTCGGCGGCATGATGGCGACCACTTGGGTACAAATCGTCAAGGCGGTCTTGATGATCTCGACCTGCCTGTTGATGAGCTTTCTGGTACTGCGCAGCGTCGGCTTCAGCTTCCATGAATTGCTGGAAAACGCGGTCGGGGTTCATCCCAAAGGCCTCGGCATTCTGGTCCCCAATAGCTTGCCGACCAGCCCGGTGTCCGGGATTTCTCTGGGGATCGCGCTGATGCTTGGCACTGCGGGCCTGCCCCACGTGTTGATGCGGTTCTTCACCGTGAAGGATGCCATGGCTGCGCGTACCTCTGTGCTGTGGGCGACCGTGGTGATGAATGCGTTCTACGCGATGATTTTCATCCTCGGCTTCGGCGCCCTGTACCTGCTGAGAAAAGACGGCACGTTCCTCGATGCCGCGGGCAACCTCATCGGCGGCGGCAACACGGCGGCGCTGCACCTTGCCTATGCCTTGGGTGGCGAGCCGTTGTTCGGCTTCCTGTCGGCAGTCGCGTTCGCCACGATTCTCGCCGTGGTCGCGGGACTGACCATTTCCGGTGCGTCGGCCATCAGCCACGACGTGTACGGCGCCCTGGCCCCGAAACACAGCGACAGCGAAAAGAACGAAATGCGCATCATGAAACTGTCGGTGCTGGGACTGGGCGCCCTCGCCATCGTCCTGGGGCTGGTGTTCAAGAACCAGAACATCGCCTACATGATCAGCCTCGCGTTTTCGATCTCGTGCTCGTCGACATTTCCAGTATTGATCCTGGCCATGTACTGGGACCGTCTGACCGCTCGCGGCGCAGTTTGGGGCGGAAGCGCGGGCCTGGTGTCCTCGCTGGTGCTGACCGTGCTCGGCCCTTCGGTGTGGGTCAAGGCGCTGGGCTTCGCCAGCCCGATCATCACCCTCGACCCTCCCGCGCTGGTCACCGTGCCGCTGGCGTTTCTGGTCTGCGTCGCTGTTTCGCTGTCGAGCAAACAGGAAGTCGTCACCCTTCAAAAGACATTTGGCTGAAAAGCACAGGTTGATTCCCATGAGTGAAAAAAAGCTGCACAGCGTCCTCAACAGCACCGGTTTCAAGGAGCTGATGGACATCCGCAACGGCCCTGCGCTGGCCGCCGATGAAGTAAGGATTACCGGGTCAGATCCGTTGTACACCTCGCCGTTTCGCATCGGCGAAACCGCAGCCGCCGCGCTGGCGGCGCGCGGTGTGGCGGCGAACGATCTGTGGGAGATGCGCAACGGCTACCGGCAGACCGTGAGCGTCGACGTCAAGGCCGCCGCCGCGACGTCGCTGTACGGCGGCAACATGACCCAATGTCGCGACGAACACGGCGTGTACCAGCCCATCCCCTATTCGGATGCAATGAAACACATGGTTTCGCTGACGCAACCCTGGCAAGCCAACGACGGACGCTGGCTGTTGCCCCACACCAACCTCGCGCACCTGGAGCAGCGGATTCTGGACGTGATCCAGTGCGAGAGCAGCGTGGCGTCGATTCGCGACGGCGTCGGAATGTGGCACGCGGACAAGCTGGAAGACGCCATCGCGGACGCCTTCGCCTGTGCGGGGATGGTGAGGACGCCCGAAGAATGGCTCGAACACCCTCACGGCGCCTACCTTGCCAGTCGTCCCGTGGTTGAAATCACCCGCATCGACGACAGTCCGCCCGAACCGCTGCCCCCCGGCGCCGCGCCGCTGTCAGGCGTCCGCGTGCTGGACCTGACGCGCATTCTCGCTGGGCCCACCGCAGGACTGGGCATGGCGGAACACGGCGCGGACGTGCTGATGGTGACCGCCCCGCATTTGCCGCAGGTGCCCTCCTTCGTTCGCGACACCAGCCACGGCAAACGCAGCTGTTATCTGGACATCGCCAAGGCAGAAGAGGCCGAGCGGCTGTATGAGTTGGTCAAGGAGAGCGACGTGTTCATCGACGGCTACCGGCCCCATCGTCTGGCGGCACACGGCTTCGGGGCCGACGAATTGATCGCGCGCCGGCCAGGGCTGGTGCATGTCACGGTCAACTGTTTCGGCTCCGGGGGCCCCTTCGCCTCCCGCGCTGGCTGGGATCAGGTGGCCCAGGCAGTGACCGGGATTTGCCACACCCAAGGCGAAGCGCTTGAAGCCGGCCAACCGAAACTCACCCCGGTGTTCATGTGCGATTTCCTCACCGGTTTCCTCGCCACGTTCGGGGCGATGGTGGCCTTGGCCAGACGGGCACGTGAAGGCGGCAGCTACCGGGTGCAGGTCTCGTTGTGTCAGTCAGCCATGTTCCTTCAGCGCCAAGGCCTGATCGATCACTTCCACGGGGCGCCCAACAAGCTCACGCCCGAGGAATTCGAGCCGCTGGCGGTGGTGGATGAAGGCACCGTTTATGGGGACCTGAAGACACTCGGCCCCGTGCTGAAGATGTCCGAGACGCCATGCGTGTGGTCGGGCACCACGCCCGCGTTGGGCAGCAGCAAGGCCGTCTGGCTGCCAAGGTAAGGGGCAACCGCCTAAAGGCGTCCGATCAGGGCGCCTTTACAACCACCAGATTTTCGCGACTGATGATGTCCGGTTCGGCGACATAACCGATTTGCCGGGAAAACGCTTCGACGAACTGGCCACGCAGCTTTTGAATTTCCTGCGAGCTGTAGTTGACCAGCCCCCGCGCCCACTCAACGCCGTCGGCGCCTCGGCACACCACCATGTCGCCGCGCTGAAACACGCCTTCGCTGCGCAGGATCATCAACGCGGTGATGCCCGTCGTGGCCGATGCGCTGCCGTCGATGATCTCCAGCGTCCCGCGCATGGGCAGTTGATTGGACAGCCAGCGGCCTCGGGACGCCGCCGGGTGGGTATCAGAGATCAGCAGCGTGCCGACCGATGCGCCCGCAGCGATGGCATCGAGAATGCCGTCCTGGCGCCCATCGGCGATCACCGTGTGGGCACCTGAACGGGCGGCCAGCCGCGCCGAGCGCAACCAGGAGCGCACATCGACGCCGAAGTGTTCAGTCATGTCGTGCGCGTAGCGATCCAGCGAGGCATCCCCGGCAGCGGCTTCATCGATCACCGCTGTGGCCTCATCGGTTTCAAGGCCCTGGCTCGTAATCAGGAAGCCTTCCAGCTCGGTCAGCAAAATGTACACATCCGCCTGCACCAGATTGACCACCAGCGCCCCCAGACTGTCGGTGTTTCCCGCGCGAATCCCGTGGGTGGCCAAGGCACAGTTCTCGCTGACGACCGGGATCACGCCCTGCCCGAGCAAGACTTGCAGCGTGCTGCGTGCGTTGAGGTAGTGCTTGCGGTGGGACAGGTCATCCTGTGTCAGCAGAATCTGCGCAGATTGAGCGCCCGCGTGCGCCAGCGCCTGCGCCCAGAGCTGGGTCAGCCTGATCTGATCGATCGCGGCCAGGGCCTGCGCTTGATGCAAGGGCAGCGCGACGCCCGTGGAGGCACCCGCGCCAGGCGTCGAGACCACAACGACTTCAAGCCCTCGGTGACGCAGGGCCATCGATTGAGCGGCCAGCCTGCCGATGGCATCCGGATTGAAGCCGTCGGTTGCCGCAATCAGCCGGTTGTCGACGTGGATGACCCAGCGCTGGGTGGTCGTGATCGCTTCACGCATGTCGCTACCTCACTGTTTGTTCTGGGCGCGGATGGCGGTGCATCCGGATCACGCGATTGGCGTAACGGTTACGCCGTTGCTCATCTGTGCCAACAGGCTGGCAGACTGAAGGTCCGCGCTGTTGGAGCCATGGATGACATACAGGCACTGCCCCGCCATTACCCGGTCCCCCAGCCCGACCTTAAGGTCGATGCCAGCGGATTTATCGGCCGGCGCACCGGCGCGTCGGGCCAGCTCACCAATGCGCCAGCCGTCCAGTGCACTCACCTCCCCTGCCGCGCTCGCACACACCACGAAGGTCAGCGCACCTGGCAACACGGGCGTTCGCCGACCCTGGGCGTCGATGATCCGCTCAAACGCCGCATTGGCCTCGCCATTGGTCAGCAGTTCCTCCGCGCGGCGACGACCGGCTTCCACACTGCCGATGGCCGGGTCCCACGCCAGAATCTGTCCCGCGAAAAAAAGCGCTTTATCGCGCAAGTCCTGCGCTGCCTCAGGATCGTTGGCCAGCACCGCCCGCACGTCGCGCACTTCCAGCGAAGGCCCGATGCCGCGACCGATAGGCCGGCTTCCGTCTGTGGCAAAAGCCACCACGGTCAGACCCAGCCCGGCCCCAACCCGCTCGAACAAATCGCCCAGTTCCCTGGCCTGCTCCTGCGTCTTGAGTTTGGTGCGCGGGCCGTACGGCAGATCGACCACCACATGGGTCGAGCCAGCGGTGAGCTTTTTCGACAGGATCGACGCCACCGACCATCGATTGGAATCAAGCCCCAACGGCCGGGTGATGGCGTTCATCACATCGTCCACCCGTGAGTGATTGAGTCGCCCATTCCAGGCAATGCACGCCCCCGCCTCAGCGACACAACGCTGCACGTCGGCGATGTCCAGGTCCACACGCGCCACGGACTCCATGGCGTCAGCCGTGCCCGCCGCAGACGTGATCGCCCGGGACGACGTTTTGGGCATCGCCAGGCCGTGAGCCGCGACGATGGGTACCACCAGCAAGGTGATGCGGCTGCCGGGGACCCCACCCATCGAGTGCTTGTCGACCACGATCGGACGGTCCCACGTCATCGTCGGGGAGAAGCGGCTGCGCACCCTGGCCAGCGCGACGACCTCGGCGTCGGACAGGCTGCGTGTGGCGCTGACCAGAAACGCACTGATTTCGCCATCCGTGTAACGCCCTTCGATGATGTCGCGCAGCAGCATTTCATACTCGGGTTCGCCCAGCTCTTGCCCCTGAACCTTCTGAATCAGGGCCTGACGACTGGCCGGTGATGGCGTGCGGCGCAAGGCGATCTCGGCGCCCTCGGCAACCCGCCAATGGGCGAACGCTTCCTCGCTCAACCCGATTTCGTCCGCCGCCAGCAACCCCGGCGCGTCCAGCCCTTGAATCTGTACGCTCAATGATGCGGTGTCGGCCAGGAGGTCGACTTTCGAGCCGCCCAAATAATCGCCGACCGACAGCACGGCGCTGTGAAGGGGCAAGTAAGCCACCCGTTCCAGGCCCGTCGAGATCGGTACACGGCGCAGACGTACCCGTTGAGAGGCGTTCGCCAACGCATGAACGAACGCGCTGACCCCCTGTTCAAGTGCGCCGTCGTTGTTGACACGGATCGTTTCGATGTCCACGGGCAACGGCTCGACCTGACGCATCACCCGCGCGCCCGCCTCCAGGGCATTTTCCCGGCCACGGGCGAGAATGCGCGCCGCCAGCACGTCGATCGACGCCGTGACTTCCACCACTACGAGCCTGGGCACCAGCCCGGCCAGTTGACGAATCATTTTGCGTGAGCCGTTGGCGATGACGTTGCAGCCCTCGCCCAACGCTGTCAGCAAATCAGCAGACAAACCGTATGACAGTCCATGAGCGTCCCAGGTGACCAGAAACGCCCCTGCACTCACGGACGCCGAGAATTGAGCCTCGGTGACGCCGATGTGGTCCTCGCCCGGTGCGCCCGAGGGGCGCGTGATCGTGCGGCGGGCGAACACGTATCGACCGGTGTCACCGAGTTGGGCGCGGGCGCCTTCGATCAACGAATCCTTACCGGCACCGCTGGGGCCGACGACAAAGAAGAAGATGCCCTGCGCCATGTGACTTACTCCGCCTCGTCCAGGCCGATGTCTACACACACCGCGGCCTGATTGAGCTTGCTGGTCGAGATGTAGTCGACACCGGTCTTGGAAATCGCGCCGATGGTCGACAGGTTGATGCCGCCGGACGCTTCCAGTTTGGTGCGCCCATTGACCATGTTCACCGCCTCGGCCATGTCCGCCACGCTCATGTTGTCGAGCATGATCACGTCGACATTGGCCTCCAGCGCTTCGGCCACTTGGGTGAGGCTGTCGCATTCGACTTCGAGCTTGGTCAGCACGGGCAACTGGCGACGCGCGCGCTGTACCGCCTGGGTGATGCCGCCGCACACCGCAATGTGGTTGTCTTTGATCATCACGCCGTTGTCCAGGCCCAGGCGATGGTTAAGGCCGCCACCGCACGTCACCGCGTGCTTTTCAAGCATGCGCAGGCCGGGCGTGGTTTTGCGGGTGTCGATCAGGCGTGCACGGCTGCCAGCAACGGCGGCCACGTATTTGGCGGTCTCGTTGGCGATCCCCGACATGCGCTGCACGATATTCAGCGCCGTCCGTTCGGCGGTCAGAACGCTGCGCGCGTTGCCACGGACATCGATCATCACCGTACCGGCTTCGATTTTCTGACCGTCCTTCACCCGCACGATCACCTCCAGCGTTGGGTCGTAACGCTTGAACACCCGTGCGGCGATATCGATGCCGGAGACGATCAGCGTCTCGCGAGCGTTCATGTAGAAAGCGCCCACCTCATCCGCTTCGATCATCACTTGAGCGGTCAGGTCGCAATAACCGATGTCTTCGGCCAGCCAAAGGTCGATCAGGCGGTCAGTCTGGAATACGTCATACATCGTGGTTACCCCTATGTGTGGATACAGTTCGGTGAAGGTCGGTTATCGGTGCTGCAATTTTTTGTCGAGCATCAGCATCAGGCTGTTGCAGGTGACGGCGATGACGGTGAGCAACAACGCGACGGCCATGATGGTCGGGATATCCCCCAGCCCCATCGCGTTGACCGCCAGGTAGCCCAGCCCCCGTTGAGAAGCGAACATTTCGCCGATCAGCACCCCCAGCAACGTCAGCGCAAAACCCAGCCGTACGCCGGCCACGATTTCCGGCAGGATCGCGGGCAGCAGAACGTGGAACAGCGATTGGAGGGGGCTCAGGCGCAGGGTCCCGGCGGTGCGCAGGTACACCGGTCGCATCTGGCGAATGGCGTTCATGGTGAACAACAGAATCGGAATCAGCCCGTGCATGACGCCGAACGCCACTTTCGACGAAAGCCCCAGGCCGAAACACAGCAAGACCAGCGGGTAGAGCGTCACTTTGGGGATCGCGTACAGATTCAGCAGAATCGGTTCGGCGACCGCACCGGCGAGGCGGTTGATGCCCAGTAACACGCCCAGCACGATGCCGCCGATCAACGCCAGGCTCATGGCGTAGGCGAACGCCTTGGCGGTCGCCCCCACGTTGGCCCACAGCTCGGCCGTGCCCATCATTGAAATCAGGTGTGTGAGCGTCATCCAGGGCGAGGTCAGCGCGCCGGCCCCAATCATGAGGTGCAACGCCTGCCAGGCGGCAATCAGGGCCATGACCAGTAAAAACGTCGGAACCATTCTTTGCATGGTATTCACCGTTGACGACGCGCTTGCAGGCGACGGTCCATGAAATTGAGCAGCGCGTTGATCAGCGTGACACTGATCAGCACCAGCAACATGAGGGCGTACATGCTGTCGCTCTCGAAATTGTTGTAGGCAAAGGCAATGGCGTAGCCGATCCCGGCGCCTGAGAGGATGAACTCGGAGGCAATGACGCCAATGAAGGCGTAGGCCACCGCCAGTTTCACCCCGCCGAACAGGTACGGCAGCGCGGCGGGCAGCTCGATGCGGTACGCCGTCTCAAGCCTGGACATGCGCATGACCGCAGCGCTCTTGCGCAAGACCTTGGGGATACGATCAAGCCCGGTCAGCGTGGCGGTGATCATGGCGACGATGGCCAGCAGCACCGCGATGGCGATGATCGAGCCGTGACCGACACCGAAAACCACGATGAATACGGGGTAGAAAATGAACGTCGGGACGGCGTAATAGCTCGCCAGCAACGGTTCCAGGGCCGCCCGAAAACGCGGCATCGAATGCACCGCAAGGCCAATGAAGAACCCGCTGATGACCGCGATGAATGCCGACACCAGAATGTTGGTGAAACTGAACAGAATGTCGGCGCCGTAATGCCCCGACGACACCAGTGCCAACAGATGCGTGAGCATTTGCGAGGGTGGAATCAACACGCTTTGAGGGATGATGTGCGTCCGGCAGAGCAGCTCGATCAACCCGATGAAGCTTGCGACCAATGCAGATCGCAGCACGCTTTCGATATTCAACTCGACGTCCTCGCTAGATGGCCCGACCGGATCAGTGCTGGGTGCCCATGACCTTCATGGTTTCCACGCGCAACTTCTCCCAGAGACGGGAATTGATCTCGCCGAAGCGTGGCGTGGACACCACGCGGCTGTCGCGGTCGCGATCCCAGCCGGTGTCCACCATGTCAATGAACAGCCCTGGCCGTGAGGACATCACGCCGACGCGATCCGAGAGCATCGCGGCTTCGTCCAGCGCGTGGGTGATCAGCAACACAGTGGCGGACGTTTCGCGCCACAACCGCAGCAGTTCGTCTCCCATCAACAAGCGCGTCTGTTGGTCCAGCGCACCGAAGGGTTCGTCCATCAGAATCAGGCGCGGCTGCATGACCAACGTACGGGCGATGCACACCCGCTGGCGCATGCCTCCGGAAAGTTGCGCAGGGTAGGCAGTCGCAAAATCCCGCAGGCCCATGAACCCCAATGCGTAGGCCACCCGACGCTCCACCTCCGGGCCATCGACGCCGCTGCGACGCAGGCCGAAAGCGATGTTGTCGCGCACGTTCAGCCAGGGAAACGACGCATCTTCCTGAAACACCACGCCCACGCCGTCTGGCACGCTGGAAATGACCTTGCCTTCGAACATCACCTCGCCCGACGTCGGTCGCGCAAGGCCGGACAGGACGTCCATCAATGTGGATTTGCCGCACCCGGAAGGGCCGACAACGGAGAAGAACTCACCTTTGTTCAGCGTCAGGTCGATGGGCCCGAGCGCCGCAAACAGTTCACGCGTACCCGCCTTTTTGAACGAGCGAGTCACATGACTCAGAGTGACGTGCGCCGTGCGAGATTCCGGGGCCGCCCTTAACGGTTCAACCGCCCCACCCTTCAATGCAAAGGTCATGCTTCACTCCTCCAGATTCGCTGGTAAGCCCTGAGCCCGCCAAGGCTGAAAGCGCTCAACTTATAATGCATACGCTACATATGAAGGACACAGCAAGATCGCTGCCAAGAAATAAAAACTCGCATTAAAGTAACGATAACATTCAATTAAACAAATGATTTATAAGGATTTCTGCAAGATTAAATCTGATTTTAAAGCCGATAAATGAGCACGAGAAAAACTAGCGCCATAAAACAGAAAGTTAATCGATTGCAATGTGTACGCTACTCGCTCCAGCTTAGTGCTGCCGTTCGTACAATCGCACTAAAACGGGACGAACTCACCCGTCTTCCGCTCAGCGGGAGGTGCGCGCAACGGCCGGCAAAAAGCAACGTACACACTGATTCAACGCGGCACGCAGCCGTTTGGGCGAAAGACACTGAAAACACCATAAGTTCATGTTTATCAGCGTGTTAATGCCTGAGACTGCAAAAAGCCTGTTTCAGAAAATACCCTTGGCCTGCATTTTGCTGCCCGCAGTTAATAGCGTACAGAAACTAATAATAACGACGCCTCGCCCCCTCTTGCCATGCCCCATGCACCCTGAAGCCAATAGGAGTTTCAAGAATGACTGCACAGCAAGCCCTTTTGCACTCGACCCGCAAGTTCGCCGCAGCCGGCCTGGCGATGTTGTCGCTGATCGCCACGTCTGCGCACGCCGACGAGATTTCGGTGACTCAATGGGGAACAAGCCTTTATGGCCTGCCTTACGCCGTGGCGATGGAGACCGGGTTGTTCAAGAAGGCTGGTATCGATATCACTGGCATTCTGGGATCGGGCGGTGGGGGCACCACCGTGCGCAATATTCTGGCAAGCGATACGCCCTACGGTGAAGTGGCCGTGGCCGCAGCGCTCGCCGCCCAGCGTCAGGGGCTTGATTTGGTCATCGTCAACATCGGCACCCGCTCGGTGGCCGAATCTTCGGTCGTGACCCTCAAGGGTTCTCCGGTGAAGGACATCGCTCAACTGGAAGGGAAAAAAGTCGCGATCACCTCGCCCAAGGGTGTCTCGGAAATGCTGCTGCTGATGTCGCTCAAAGCCAAGGGCATCGACGCGGACACAGTGACCCGAGTGGCCTCCGGCGGCTACGTGAACGGCCTGACGTTGCTGGATCAGAAAGCCGTGGACGCGGCCGTGCAGATCGAGCCTCTGTCGATCTTGCGCAAAGATCAGTACACCACGCTCTACAAGTCCAGCGACTTGCTGCCGCCGATGACGACCTCTGTGGGCATCACCACCCGCGAATTTGCCAAGGCTCACCCCGACAAACTGCGAGCAATCATCGAAGGCCGCCGACTGGGCGTCAAAGCCATCTACGACAACCCGCAGCAGGCTGCCAACATCCTGGCCAAGAGCTTCAAGCTGGAGCCGGCCATCGCCAAGGAAGCCGTGGACAACATGATCGCGCCCCACATGTGGAGCGAGGGTGATTTCAACACGGTCGAACTGGAGCGCATGGCCGACGGCCTTAGACTCAACGGCGAACTCAAAGGCACGGTGGACTGGGCCGCCATCATGGACAAATCCTACCTGCCGAGCGATTTGCAGCATTAATCGCGGCTGATGCTCCCCTGCGAACGGCCCGTTTGCCTGTGTGACAGGCGACGGGCCGTCGTTTTTTTCACGACCCGGAGGCGGCCATTGGCGATCAGTGTTGAGCACCCTCTCTTGGGGCAGGCCTGCCGACAGCACACGCGAGAGGCTCTATTCAGGGCGTTTCGAGGGGTCTTATCAATCTTACTGATGATTACTATCGAACCGCTCGCCTGTTGGCGCTCGAAAGCTGACTCCTACAATCCCCTCCTCTTTTCCCCCGCTCCTGCGCCTCCTTGAGGCGACACTCTTCCTTGGAATTCGAAACCATGCCAAGCGCCAGTCATACCCCGCCCGAACACAATCAACAGAGCGTCAAACAGCAGTGGCTGGCGATTCTCTCGGTCGCCGTCGGCGCCTTCGCCCTGGTCACCAGCGAGTTTCTTCCGGTCGGCGTGCTCAACGACGTTGCGCGCGACCTGGGCATCAGTGCGGGCCACGCCGGCCTGATGGTGACCCTGCCCGGCATCATGGCCGCCCTCGCCGCGCCGTTGTTGTCGGTGGGCATTGGCGCCATGGACCGTCGTTACCTGCTGATCGGCCTGACGCTGATCATGATCATCGCCAACTCGGTCGTGGCCTATGCCAGCGACTTCAGTCTGCTGCTGTTCGGTCGCGTGCTTCTGGGCGTCAGCATCGGCGGGTTCTGGGCCACGGCGATTGCCCTGAGCGGCCGTCTGGCCCCCAAAGGCGTAGGCGTGGCGCAAGCGACGTCGATCATTATGGTGGGCGTGACCCTGGCCACGGTGCTGGGCGTGCCGGTCGGCACCTGGCTGAGCGAACTGATGGGCTGGCGAATGACCTTTCTGGTGACCGCGCTGCTGGGCGTCCCGGTATTGCTGGCGCAGCTTTTCCTGCTGCCGAGACTCAATCCGGACAAAGCCATTCGCATCAGTGACCTCCCGGCCCTGTTCATCAACCCACAGGCGAGGGTTGGACTGATCGCGGTCCTGCTGATCGGCCTGGCGCACTTCGCCGCCTACACCTACGTCGCGCCCTTCTTCAAACACAGCGCCGGTTTCGACGGCCCGACCATTGGTTCGCTGCTGTTGCTCTATGGCATCGCCGGGGTCATGGGTAACATCTTTGCCGGTTTCGCTGCCAACCGCAGCGTGCGCCACACGCTGATGCTGGTCGCGGTGCTGATTGGCGTCAGCACCGCGTTGTTCCCATACTTCGCCACCGGCCTGACGGGCGCTGCCATGCTGATCGCGCTCTGGGGCTTTGCCTTCGGCGCCTTCCCGGCCTGCGCCAGTATCTGGATGTTTGTCGTGGCCCCCAAAGATGTCGAACGCGGCATGCCGCTGTTCGTCGCGATGTTCCAGGTGATCATTGCGCTGGGTTCGTTCTTCGGCGGGCAGATCGTCGACCAACTGGGCAGCTCGGTGTTGATGAGCCTGGCGACGGCGTTGGTGGGCTGCGGCCTGGCGACGGTGCTGGTGCTGGGACGTAACGTCAGTAACAGCCAGGCCGGAGATGCTGACCCCACGGTTGTGGTCAGTCAGCACTGAAACGGGAGGGCCGGGTTTCCTGCGTAGCGCGCTGGAAACCTGATCCGCGGACCGGCTGCGATGAGCATTGCAGCGCGGTCAGGGCCTCTGGAGAGGCCCTGATCAGGCCAGTTTCTCCTCGGTTTCATCAATGAATTTCAGAATGCTGACACCGCCGCGCAGGATGTCATCAGCAATGGCCTTGCGGGCCTTGGCGGGTTTTTTATCGCGCAACGCATCCATCAGCACCATGTGCTCATCGGCCCCGATGTAAGAGTTGTGGCCGAAGGTATAGAACAGATTCAGGATCGGCCCCATGGAAACCCACAAGCCCTCGATCTGAGCGGTGAGCATGTCCATGCCCGACAGCCTGTAGAGCGTGAAGTGAAACTCTCGGTTGTGGTGCATCGCCGCCAGGCCGTCGTTGTTTCGATCCGCTTCTTCGAACAAGTTGTGAAGCGCCAGAAGCCTGGCCAGGTCGGCTTCAGTCACGTTGTGCGTGGCCATTTCGGCGGCCAGCCCTTCCAGCGCCATGCGGATGGTCCGAACCTCCAGATACCGCGCACGGGTCAATGCCGGCACCGTTGCAAACCGGCCCGAGCGGAGTTCCAGACCGCGTTCGCTGACCAGCCGAAGACAAGCTTCGCGCACAGGCGTGACGCTGGTTCCCAGTCGTTCTGCGAGGTCCTGCATGACCAACCGCTCCCCCGGCTTGAAGTTTCCAGCGATCAGTCCTTCACGAATCGAAAAATACGCCCGAGCGGACAGGTTGCCTTGTTCCAAGGGTTGAATCTGCACAGTGAGCTCCTGATGGTTTCGGTCCCGGATGGCGGCACGACGGCTTGCACACCCATACGCGATAAGGCGCCACTTATAACATATAGGCACTGAGGTGCCGATGGGTGCCCAACGCCAAAGGCGGCTGCAATGCCGTCTTCGGCGCATCGCGACATGAGCGGCTAGACCAGCGTTTTCAACACATCCTCAATCACGCCAAGGGACTCATCCAGTATCTCCCGTGTGTGCGCGGTCGACAGGTACAGTCGCTTGAGTTGCATCGGCTGGAAGATATGCCGTTTCTCGATCAGGCGCTGACGAAAGGCCATGTCGCGCGCGTCATCGTTGCGCAGCAGATCGGTGTACTGCCGGTACGGCCCCTCGAAAAAGTACAGCAGCCAGGCCGAACCATAACCGGCGCTTTGTGCCGGAATGCCCAGGCGTTGCACGATGATGTCCAGCTGTGCGCGCATGTAATCACCCAAGGCGAACAGCTTCTCGTACGTCCCGGGGCGCGCCAGTTCTTCGAGGGTGGCCTGCACCGCCGCCAGCGTTGAAGGGGTGCCATTGCAGGTGCCGCCCATGAAGACGCCCTTGGGACCGGTCAAACCGATCAAGTGCATCAACTCACGCTTCCCGGCAATGAACCCCACGGGATAGCCCGACGAAGCCGCCTTGCCGAACGTGGCCAAATCCGGTGTCACCCCAACGATCGACTGATAGCCGCCCAGCGCGTGCCTGAAACCGGTGATCACTTCATCGAAGATCAGCACGACGTCATGGTCGCGTGTCAGGCTGCGCAGGTCTTTAAGAAAAGCGTCCGTCGCCGCCACCGCCCCCATGTTGTGAGCGATGGGCTCGACGATAATGGCCGCCACCTCCCCCGGATGAGCCTTGAGGTATCGCTCGACCGCTTCGGCATCGTTGTACGGAAGGACAGCCGTGTATTCGGCGGCGGCGTGGAGAATGCCATCGGACATCGGATCGAACTGACCGATCCTGTCTCTGGCGGTCTGGCCGTTCATGGCGACGTAATCGTGCCAGCCGTGGTATCCGCCTTGAAACTTGATGATCCGTTTGCGTCCCGTGGCCGCTCGCGCGAGGCGTAGCGCGTGATAGGTCGCCTCCGAGCCGCTGTTGCAAAACGCAATCTGCTCGGCGCAGGGAATGTGACCGACCAGCGTCTCCGCCACTTCGACTTCCAGGTCGGTGATCCCTGCGCCCATCAGGTCCATGCGCTGCGCGACTTCGAAGACCCGATCACGGATTGCCGGATGCCCGTGCCCCAGGACATGGGCGCCGAATCCGCAATGAAAGTCTGTGTGGCGATGACCGTCGGCGTCGAACAGGTAGGCGCCTTCTGCGCGCACGAACGCATAGGGTTGTCCAAGCTTGCGGCTGGGACTCAGATGACCACCGGGCAGCACTTTTTCGGCACGGGCATACCACGCTTGATTAGCCGACATGCCGCTGCTCCTTGCCTGAAACGTTGGCCAAGGCCTCGCGGGTCACCGCTTCGATGCCTGGCGCGTCCAGCCGGTAATGCCGGTAGAGATGGGTCGGCGGCGCAATAAGGCTGTACTCGTCATGGATGCCATGGCGAACCAATCGAACCCCGGCGCCCTCATCGGCCAGCACTTCGGCCACAGCGCCCCCCAGTCCGCCGAGCACGTTGTGCTCTTCCACGGTGATCAACAGATTCGTTGCGGCGGCAGCGTTCAGAATCGCCTCGCGGTCGATGGGCTTGAGGGTGTGCATGTCGATCACGCCGACCGCAAGACCGCTTTCGGTCAGTGCTTTGGCGGCTTCCAGGGTCGGGTGCAGCATGCTGCCGGTGGCAATCAGCGTCACGTCGCGGCCTACGGAATGCACGATGGCTTTGCCAAACTCAAAGGTGACGTCGTCAGGATAAACAGACGGTTCCTGACCTCGACCGATGCGGAAATAAATCGGCTGCGGATGGTGAATCGAGGCGCGAATCGCGGCTGCGAGCTGCGGGCCGTCTGCCGGAGCAACCACCGTGAGATCGGCGATGCTGCGCATGATCGCGATGTCTTCAGTCGCGTGATGCGAGGTGCCATAAAAGCCGAGGCTGATGCCGGTGTGATGGCCGATCAGACGCACCGGCAACGCCGAATACGCCACGTCCATGCGGATCTGCTCACAGCACAACAACGCCAGGAATGACGCGAAGGTCGCCACGAACGGCATGGTCCCGGTGGTGGCGATACCGGCTGCGGCGCTGACCATGTTCTGCTCGGCGATACCAAACTGGATAAACAGATCCGGGTGTTTCTCGGCGAAGCGGTTCAGGCCGTTGGAGTATTGCAGGTCGGCCGTCCCGACAGCGATGGGATGGCCGTCGGCAACCAGATCAAGCAGCCCTTCCGATAAATAATCGAGCCCCGGATTGATCGCGTTCAGTTGGCGGTACTGCCAGCTTTTCGGGTTGACTGGCGCACTCATTGAACACCTCCATTGGCTTTGATTTCTTCGATGGCGAGCAACTCGTCTTCCGGCGCGAGCCAGCCGAGGTGCCAGCCAGGCTCGGTTTCCATGTATTCCACACCCTTGCCCTTGGCGGTCAGGGCGATCACGCAGACCGGACGTTCCCGCGCAGGCTCGGCCTTCAACTCGCGGAATAACGTCGCCACAGCGGCCACGTCATGGCCGTCCACTTCCCGGACGTCCCAGCCGAACGCCCGCCATTTGTCTGCCAGCGGTTCGATGCCCACGACATCATCGACCTTGCCGTCGAGCTGATAGCCGTTGCGATCGACGATGGCGATCAGGTTGCCGGTCTTGTGATGCGCAGCCGCCAATGCGGCTTCCCAGACCTGTCCCTCTTGCATCTCGCCATCACCCAGCAGCACGTAGACGTCGAATGCATTGCCCCGCAAACGCCCGCCCAGCGCCATGCCCAGGCCGCCCGATAACGCGTGGCCGATGGACCCCGAACTGAAATCCACCCCCGGCACCTTGCGCATGTCAGGGTGATCGCCCAGTGGGCTGCCGAGGCGCGTGTAGTCATCCAGCCAGGCCTTGTCGAAGAAATCCCAGTCGGCCAACAGCGGGTAGAGGCCGACGGCAGCGTGGCCCTTGCCCATCAGAAACCGGTCGCGTCCCGGCCACTTGGGCTCGCCGCGTTTCAAGCGCATGGCGTCGTAGTACAGCGCGGAGAAAATCTCGGCACACGAAAACACCGAGGTGTAGTGGCCAACCTTGGCGATGGAAATCAGCCGCACCGTCTCAAGGCGCACGAACAGTGCGCGCTCTTTCAGACGAGCGATGTGCTCGGGCGTCAACGGCGTTACGGGATCACGAACCGCACGATTTTCAGCGGGCATGAGGGCACTCCTGAGTGGGTTGATCGAGGCCTGATGCGGCCTTCTTCTTACAACTTATAAGTTATATTTTGTAGAATCAACCACCGATTGGCGTTTTTATTTTTTCTCGACGAGGGCTTGCGCGACGTCAATTTCAGTGTCAATCATATAAGTTATAAGTGATCAGTAACGCTCAACGAGGCTTTTCATGATGCAGGAAACCACCCTTCCCTTAACCGAACTGGCCCGCACGGACGTGCGCTTCCACCTGCATTCGCAGACCAATCTGCGGGCGCATCAGCAACAGGGCCCATTGGTCATCGAGCATGGGTCAGGGATTTATGTGACCGATGAACACGGCCGCGATTACATCGAAGGGATGTCGGGCTTGTGGTGCGCGGGGCTTGGGTTTTCCAACCCTCGGCTGGTGGAAGCGGCGCAGCGCCAGATGGCCGTGCTGCCCTATTACCACACCTTCAACCACCGGGTGCCAAATGTGGTCGCACAGCTGGCCGAACGCATTGCCAGCCTGGTGCCGTTCGAACAGCCGAAGATTTTCTTCGCCTGTTCGGGTTCGGAAGCCAACGATTCGATGATCAAACTCGCCTGGGCGTACCATCGGGCGCGCGGCAAGGGCAGCAAGCGCAAGGTGATTGCCCACCAGAAAGGTTTTCACGGTTCGACGGTGATGGGCGCCAGCCTGTCGGGGTTGCCCAACATGCACGCGGCGTTCGGCTTGCCGCTGGAAAACAGCGTCTTGCATGTGCAATGCCCACATTTCTATCGCTACGGCATCGAGGGGGAAAGCGAAACGCAGTTCACCGAGCGCCTGTTGCGGGAGCTGGAAGCGCGCATCGAAGCGGAAGGCGCCGACACCATCGCCGCGTTCATCTCGGAACCGGTGATGGGCGCCGGTGGCGTGATCGTCCCTCCTTCGGGCTACTTCGCAGGCGTTCAGGCGCTGCTGAAGAAGCACGACATTCTGTTCCTGGCCGACGAAATCATTTGCGGGTTTGGTCGCACCGGTCGCTGGTTCGGTCATCAGACCCTGGGCTTTGCACCCGACATGATGGCCTGCGCCAAGAGTCTGTCATCGGGTTATCAACCCATCTCCTGCGTAATGGTGGCGGGAAATGTCTATCAGGCCATCGAGGAGCAGAGCCAGCAACTCGGCGGTTTCGGTCACGGCTTCACCTATTCGGGTCATCCCGTGGCGGCCGCCGTCGCGCTGGAAACCCTGACCATTTACCAGGAAATGCACTTGCCGCAACACACCGAGGAGCTGGGCCACCTGCTGCACCAACGACTGGAACCCTTGCTGGCGCACCCACTGATCGGCGAGCTGCGCGGCATCGGCCTGGTCGCCGGGCTGGAACTGGTCGCGGATAAAACGACCCGTGCGTCCTTTCCGGCTCACATCGGCATTGGCGCGCAAGTCGAGCGGGCAGCCCGGGAACAAGGCCTGATCGTGCGCAACATGGGGGACTCCATCGCCCTCGCGCCGCCGTTCATCATCACCGCCGACGAGATCGCCGAGCTGGTCGCCCGGCTGACGCGCGCGCTGGATGTCGTCGCCTTGGCCAACGGGTTGTCACTGTGATGAACGCCAAGGCCGCTGTCCCTCAAACCACCTTGCCCTTGATCGAGTTCAACGGCGTTCAGAAAAGCTATGACGGCAAATCGCTGGTTATCAAGGATCTGAATCTCGGCATCAGCCGGGGCGAATTCCTGACCCTGCTGGGCGCCTCGGGCTCCGGCAAGACCACGACGCTGATGATGCTCGCCGGTTTCGAGACCCCGACACGGGGCGAGATTCTCATGGGTGGCACGCCGATCCAGAAAAAACCGGCCCATCAGCGGGGCATGGGCATGGTGTTTCAGAATTACGCGCTGTTCCCCCACATGAGTGTCGAGGAAAACCTGGCCTACCCGCTGAAAATGCGGGGTCTGAATCGCCCGGACTTACAGGCCAAGGTCAAGCGCGCCATCGACATGGTGCAGTTGCATGGCATGCAGCAGCGCCGCATCACCGAGCTTTCCGGTGGTCAGCAGCAGCGTGTCGCTCTGGCAAGGGCGATGGTCTTCGAACCGGAAATCATTCTGATGGACGAGCCGCTGGGCGCACTGGACAAAAACCTGCGCGAGCACATGCAGTACGAGATCAAGCAACTGCACAAATCCCTGGGGGTGACCATCGTCTACGTAACCCACGACCAGAGCGAAGCGCTGACGATGTCGGATCGGGTGGCGGTGTTTCATCAGGGCGACATCGCCCAGATCGGCTCGCCGACGGCGCTGTACGAGCACCCGGAAAACGCCTATGTCGCGAATTTCATTGGCGAGAACAACGTGCTGATCGGCGCCGCCCGGCCTCGCGATGAGCAGACCTGTGAAGTGATCCTGGAAAACGGCCTGCAGGTCATCGGCTCTACAAAAGCGCTCAAGGGCCGGCGTCCTGAGCGGGTTGAGCTGGTGATCCGCCCGGAGAACATTCGCCTCGGCCCCATGGCAAGCATGCCCTGGCAGGCCACGGTGACCGATACCGTTTACCTCGGCGACCACCTGCGGGTGCATCTGCGCCTGAGCAACCAGCAAGCGCTGATTGTGAAAGTGCCCAACAACGCCCTTTTCAAACAACTGCGACCCGGCCAGATGACCGGCTTTGACTGGAGTACCGACGACGCCCATCTCTTTGAATTGAGCTGATCCACCGCTGCACCTGATAACGATAAGTCTCGACAACAATAACGATCCGAGAGGCAACCATGCACACCATCCCTGACACCGTTTAGTTCGTCACTGCCCGTTTGTGAACCTTGTCTTCCTTTTACATCCTCAAACAGCAGGAGGGACAAACATGTCCTCGATATTCCGTCGCACCGCACTGGTCTGTTCGATTTGCGCCGCCACTTTGCTTGCCAGCCACGCCGTGCAGGCCCGAGACCTGACCGCGGTCGGTTTCGGTGGCGCTACTCAAGAAGCGTTCGATAAGGCCTACTTCAAGCCCTATGCCGCACAAAGCGGCAAACCCGTGGTGCAAGACACCTACGATGGCGGCATCGCCAAACAGAAAGCCATGGTCCAGTCCGGCAACCCCACGTGGGACGTGGTGCAGATGGACGAAAACGAAATGGCCCTGGCCTGCGAGCAAGGCCTGCTGGAACCCTTGGATCATAGCAAGCTGAGCAACGCCGTCGACATCCCCTCGGACAAGTTCGCACCGTGCGGGGTCGGCGCGATTGTCTGGTCGGAAGTCATGACCTACGACAACAAAAAGTTTGCCAGCGATGACCCGAAAACCTGGGCCGACTTCTGGAACATCAAGAAGTGGCCCGGCAAGCGTGGCCTGCGCAAGCAAGCGCGCATGACGCTGGAAATCGCCCTCATGGCGGACGGCGTCAAGCCTGCCGATGTCTACACGGTACTGGCGACCAAGGGCGGTCAGGATCGCGCCTTCGCCAAGCTGGATGAGATCAAGCCCTACATCCAATGGTGGGAAACCGGCGCGCAACCCCTTGAATGGCTATCGTCCGGCAGCGTTGCGGTCACGGCCGCCTATAACGGTCGGATCGCCATCGCCAATCAGCAAGGCGGACACTTTCCCCTGATCTGGAACCAGCAGCTCTACAGCATGGATTACTGGACGATCATCAAGGGCACGCCAAACCTCGCAGACAGCTACGCCCTGCTCGACTACATGGTCAGCCCCAAAGCCCAGACCGCGTTTGCTCAAGCGATCCCCTACGGCATCGTCAACGCCAAGGCCCAGGCTGCACTGGACAAACAGACGCTGAGCAATTTGCCCACCGCTCCCGCCAACCTGGAAAACGCCTTGCTGCTCGACACGCCGTTCTGGGTCAACTACGAGGAAGACCTGATGGCGCGCTTCACCAATTGGGCGGCGAAGTAAGCCCGTCCTTTGCTTGAATGGCGGCTTCGTTCACCCGAAGCCGCTGCCATCGAATTCCGAGGTCAGCCACTATGTCCGCCCCTGCGCTGGAATCACTTGCAAGCGCCCACCAGAAGTCGAGTCGACAGAAACGCCTCGTCTCAGTGTTGCTGCTGTTGCCCCTGTTGATCTACACCGCCGTCTTTTTCGTTCTCCCCATCGGCATGATGCTGTACCGCGCCGTCAGCAACCCGGAGCTGATTCAGGCGTTCCCACGCACGGTTCACGCACTGGAGCAGCAAGCGCGGAGCGAGAGCCCCGGCTTGCCGAGCGATGCCGTGTTCGAGGCGATCGAGCAGGACTTCATTCACGTCGAGAATCTAGGCGCCGTGGGTGAAGCGGCGCGGCGCATGAACTACGAAAACAGTGGCTACCGTTTTCTGATCACCGCCACCGCTCGCCGCTATCAGTGGCCCGCCAATCAGCAACCGGTCAGCGGTGAATCGCCTCGCGCACGCCTGACCGCCATCGACCCCCGCTGGTCAACGCCTGAGCTGTGGGAAGCGTTTGAGCGCGCATCACCGGCCTACACCTCCTATTACCTGCTCAGCGCCCTCGACCTGGAACGCACGGCCCACGGTATTCAGCGCGTCGCCCCGGAAAAACGGGTGTACCTGGACCTCACGTTCAAGACCTTGAAGATCGCGTTTGTCGTGTCTGTGTTGTGCCTGTTGCTGGGCTTTCCGTTCGCCGTCCTGCTGGTCAAAGCCTCGCGACCGTTTCAGATGCTGCTGATTCTGGCGGTGATGCTGCCCTTCTGGACATCACTGCTGGCCCGAACCACTGCCTGGATCGTGGTGCTGCAAGAGAAAGGCATCGTCAACACCCTGCTGCTCAAACTGGGCCTGATCGAGCAACCGCTGCCGATGATCTTCGATGCGTTGGGGGTGTACATCGTCATGGTGCACATCCTGCTGCCTTTCACCGTGCTGCCGCTGTACAGCGTGATGAAAGGCATTCCGGCTCACTACATGCGCGCGTCGGGGTCCCTGGGTGCGCATCCGGTGCGCGGGTTCCTGCATGTTTATTTGCCCATGACCCTCACGGGCATCGGCTCCGGCACGCTGCTGACCTTCATCGTCGCGGCCGGTTACTACGTCACCCCCACGCTGGTGGGCAGTGCACGGGAACAGATGCTCGGCTATTTCATCGCCTTCTATACCAACACCACGGTGAACTGGGGCATGGCCTCGGCACTGGGACTGGTGTTGATCCTCTGCGTCATGGCGATCTACCTGGTCGCCGCTCGGCTGGTCGGCATCCGCCAGATCGCCGGTCTCACGTAATCGGGAACCTGCCATGAACCATTTCACCCTGTGCTTCATCAGCCGCAATCTGCTGCGTCTGTTCGGGATCGTCATGATCGTTTTCATGATCGTGCCGTTGCTGGCCGTGGTGCCGATCTCCTTCAGCAGCGGCACGTTCCTGTCCTATCCGCTGCCGGGGCTGTCCTTGCGCTGGTACGAGAAAGTCTTCAGTGCCGGTCCCTGGCTTCAGGCCTTGCGCAACAGCCTGCTGGTCGGTTGCGCTGCGACGTTACTGGCCACGTTATTGGGCACCCTGGCAGCGTTGGCATTCGCACGGCGCAACCTGCCTGGAGCCACCAACGTGCTGGCGCTGTTGATTTCGCCGATGATCATTCCGCCGGTGATTTCCGGGCTGGGCATGTATTTTCTGTTCGGCCAACTGGGCCTGACAGGCACGCTGACCGGGATGATTCTGGCTCACACCGTGCTCGCGACCCCCTTCGTCCTGATCAACGTCGCCGCCAGCCTGCAAGGTCTGGACATGAGCCTGCTGAAGGCCGCTGCAATGTCCGGGGCATCGCCGCTGCGCGCCTTCATCAACGTCGCGCTGCCGATCATTGCGCCGGGCGTGATCTCGGGCGCGCTGTTTGCCTTCATGACATCGTTCGACGAAATCGTCGTCGTACTGTTCATCGGTGGGCCCGGCCAGCGCACGCTGCCACGGCAGATGTTCGATGGCATTCGTGACACCATCGACCCGTCGATTGTCGCGATGTCATCTTTCCTGCTGGTGGTGGGCCTGGCGGGTCTGCTAGCCACGACCTGGCTCTCGTTGCGCTCAAGCAGAACCTTGAATCAACCGGCCGCCTGACTTTCAGCGCCACGTCTTCTTTCACAGCCGCCGGCCTGACCATGGCCGGCGATACTTTCAGGAGCAGTACCATGTACATCGTCACAGGCGGCACCCAAGGCATCGGCGCCGCAACCGTGGAAAAACTCGTCAGCCTTGGCCACCCGGTGGTGTTCACCGGACGCGATGAAACGGCAGGCGCACAATTGGCGGCGCGCCTGCCCCACTGCACGTTCGTCCCGGGCGATGTCGTGAACGAAGACGAATGCCGCAACGTCGTCGCAACCGCACTGCAATTGAGCGACGGCAAGCTGGCAGGCCTGGTCAACAACGCAGGCATGTCCGGGCGCAAAGCGTTTACCGAGACCACCCAGCAAGAGTGGGACACGCTGTTCGCCGTCAATACGCGCTCGGTGTTCTTCTACACAAAACACGCGCTGCCAGGTCTGATCGCAGGCCGGGGCGCCGTGGTGAACGTCTCCTCCATCGCGGGCAAAACCGGGGAACAAGGGCTGGCCACCTACTGCGCGAGCAAAGCCGCGCTCTTGGGTCTGACTCAGGCATTGGCCTTGGAATACGGTGGGCAAGTACGTTTCAACGCGGTCTGCCCCGGCCAGATCGCCACGCGCATGATGGACAAAATCGTCAACGACGAAGCCCGCCTTGCAGCCCTGACCGCCCGAATCCCGGAAGGTCGCCTGGCATCGGCCACGGAAGTCGCTGACGCCATTTGCTGGCTGCTTTCGCCGGGGGCCAGCTACGTGAACGGCACCACGCTTACGGTCGACGGGGGTGAGACCGCCGGATTGCTGTCGCCAAAGTCCCTGTAGTGACCGGGGTCGGCAGGCGTGCTCAGGTTTTGTCAGTCGCCTGAGCCTGAATGCACGTATTCATCCAATGTGGGAGTCGCGACGAATCAAGTCCGCCGCCTTCTCGCCAATCATGATGCACACCGAATTCGGGTTGCCTGAAATCAGGGTCGGCATGATGGACGCATCTGCAACGCGCAACCCCTGAATGCCGTGAACCTTGAGGTCCGGCCCGACTACCGACTGCGCATCGACCCCCATGCGGCAAGTGCCGGAAGGGTGCAACGCGGCGTGGGCGTGTTCGATGCAGAACGCCTTCATCTCTGCCCGGGTGCGCTGGGCGCCGTCGGGCACATGGCGCCGGGCAATGTAAGGTTTGAACGCCGCCTGGGACATGATTTCCTCGCCGACCATGCAGCCGTCCACCAGCGCTTCGATGTCATACGGGTCAGAAAAATAGTTGGGCACGATGCGCGGCGGGCTTGAAGGATCAGACGAATACAGCTCGACGTAACCCCGGGAGCGCGGGCGAATCTGCCCAAGGTTCAACGTGCAGCCGTTGCCGCCGGGCACCGAGTCGACGCCCTCTTCGATACCGGCACCGACCACCATGAAGTACTGAATGTCCGGATTCGTCGACGCCTTGTCGCCCCACCAGAACGCGCCGCCCTCGATCAGGTTCGACGCGGCCGGTCCTTGCCTGAACAGCGCGTATTGCAGACCCGCCACGGCCTTCCAGTGCAGCTTCTTGTACTTGTCGTAGCTGTGGGGGCCGGTCAACTCGTACACCAGCGAGATTTCGATGTGGTCCTGAAGGTTTTGCCCCACGCCGGGCACGTCCCGAATCGCGCGAATGCCCTGCTTTTCAAGGTGCGCAGCAGGGCCGATGCCCGAGAGCATGAGCAAGCGTGGCGAGTTGATCGCCCCTGCCGACAGGATGACCTCTTTGGCGGCGTGCATGACCTGGTGCTTGCCGTCCTGCATGTACTCCACGCCAACGGCCTTGGTGCCCTGCATCAGGATGCGCAGCACCTTGCACGAGGTCTTCACGGTCAGGTTCTTGCGCGCGCGAGCAGGCGTCAGGTACGCCACCGCTGCACTGCTTCGCCAGCCGTTCTTCGCCGTGATCTGATACAGCCCGCAACCTTGCGGCGTGCCGGAGTTGAAATCTTCGTTGTACGGCAGGCCATATTGCTGACACGCCTGCAGCCATACCTTGGTCAGCGGGTGCACGTTGATCGGGTCGGACACGCCCAACGGTCCACCGACGCCGTGAGCATCGTTGCAGAAGCGTTCGTTGTCTTCGGCCTTCTTGAAATACGGCAGCACGTCCTTATACGACCAGCCAGCGGCACCTTGCGCGGCCCATCCGTCGTAGTCGGCGGGCACACCACGAATGTAGATCATCGCGTTCACCGAACTGCCGCCGCCGAGCACGCTGGCCTGGACCATGGTCGGCGTCTCGGTACGGCGTTGCTCATCGGTGGGCTCCCACTCATAGCGCTTGAGCAACGGACCTTGCGCCGTTTTGTAATAAGCGCCGGGAATGTGGATGTAGGGGCTGCGATCTCGTGGCCCCTCTTCGAACAGGACGACCGATGCCGACGCGTCTTCGCTCAACCTCGACGCGATCGTGCAGCCCGTCGAACCGCCGCCAATAACAATGAAATCCACCATGAAGACCCCGACCTGTTCTGATTGAAAGCGAGGCTGGCCCTGCGGCGCAGCCCAGTGAGCGCAGCCGGTCGGCTTAGCGTCCGACCAGTGCGCTCATGAGTGTTTTGAGGTTCGCCGCCACGTCGTAGCTGTTGCTTTGCTGCTGCCGGGTGCAGAACAGCTCACAGCTCCACCAGCCCTCATAGCCGGTGGCCTTGACGGCGTCCGTCCAGTCCTGAAGATTCAGGACGCCCTGCCCCGTGGGGATATTGCGCAGCACCCCTTCATCGGGCGTGCCGCCATTGAACGGCAACGAATCGCAGATGTGCACGCCATAGATAACGTCCTTGTCCAGCCGCGCGACGTCATCTGGCGTCACCCCGGCAGTGAAGTAATGCCAGTAGTCGACCACCAGCTTGATGTTGTCGCGGCCAGCGCGGTCGACCAGCTCCAACTGCTGATGCAGATGGTTGAGCGGCGTCCATGACAACGCCTCCAGGTAAAGCAGAACGCCGTACTGGCTAGCCAGATCCGCGAGAGCCGCCAGGTTTTTTGCGGTGAGCGCCAATTGGTCGGCCTGAGAGCGTCCCACCAGCCCCGCGTAGTGATCGCTGCGCCCACGCTGCTGAATATCGAGGACGGCCTGCACGTTGATCGGGCCTGTCAGCACCTGAACACCTTTGGCCCCCGCGAGATTCGCCAGCTGAAACAGCCGCTCGGCCTCCTGAAGCATGTCGTCGCGTTCAGCGCCTTGCCGCTCGATGTCCCTGAGATAGCCGATGCCGGTGACCTGCACATCGCTCAAAAGTGTCTTCAGGTCGGCCTCCGAGAAGCCCGCCGCCAGATAGGCCTCCAGCTTGCCGCTGTACATTTCCACGGCGTCGAAGCCCACCGTTCTGGCGATGTCGAGATCGATGGCCAGCGGCGAATGTCTGGCGACCGTGGAATGCAGTGCCAGGATGTTTTTTTGCATGTCCATAAACCCTCCCAAACCTGTGACAGGGGGTTCTGCGGGCGCAGAACCCTGAGCGATCACGCGACGGCGTTGGCCGTATCGCGAACCTTTTGCGCGGCGGCCAGCAGAACGTCGGCGTGCAATTCGCCGGTTTCCACGGCGGCAACAATGGTGCGCACCACCTCGTCGAGCCCCGCCTCGCTGGACAGCAGCAACAGGTGTGCGCCGGCCGCCAGCGAGGCAACGGCCGCGGCTGCCACGCTGTTGCCGCGACTGATGGAAACGGCATCGAGGTCATCGGAGATGATCAGGCCAGAAAAGCCCAGCGCGTCGCGCAGCATCGAGATCACTGCGGGCGAGGTGGACGCCGACTGGTTC
Organism: Pseudomonas sp. NPDC088368; assembly: GCF_044753445.1. Taxonomy (NCBI): domain Bacteria; kingdom Pseudomonadati; phylum Pseudomonadota; class Gammaproteobacteria; order Pseudomonadales; family Pseudomonadaceae; genus Pseudomonas; species Pseudomonas sp. NPDC088368. The sequence goes on along the minus strand of NZ_JBIVNG010000002.1, from coordinate 322,126 downwards.
GGGTCGATGGCTGTCACCACGGCAGGGCCCGGCATGATGGCCTGGACGTTGGCCGCGATGAGGGTCTTGAAGACATCAATGCCTTCTTGCAGCACCTCCAGCGAGCCAGGCACGTGGGCCTCAGCGATGGCCGGATCAGATTCGGTGATGTGATGCCCCGGAAAGTGTTTGGCCGTTGCGATGACGCCCGCGCGCTGCACACCCGCGACAAAGGCGCGGGCAATGCGCGCAACCTCGTCGGGATCGGTACCCAACGTACGACCCTCAAGCCAGGGATTGGCGCCAGTGACAACATCCACGATGGGGGCGAGGAACAGATTGACGCCCAGCGACCGGGCGGCTTTGGCGGTCTCGAAGGCGCGTTGCTCAATGTCGTCAGCGCTCAGGCCACCCAGTTGCGACGCCGTCGGCAGCGCTGGCACCAGACGATGCAAACGCTGTATGCCCGCCAGTTCTTGATCGACCGCAATCAGCACCGGCGCATCGGCCAGTTGCTTTGCGCGCTGGGCGATGGCGTGAAAATGCTCGGCAGTTTCGGTGGCCTGACGTTCTGCGCTCATGGCCCTGGCGAGGTATTCCTCGCGGGTTTCACCCAACAGAATCGACACGCCGCCGCGCTCCAGAAAACGCGAGACGGCGTCATCCAGCTGGAGACCGCCGAACGCTGGCAACAGCACGGCATACGCCGCTTTTACGAGATCGCTAGACATAAATACCCTTGAGCCATGTGAGAAGTGACAGGAACAAACTGGGTCGAAACGCGGGCAGGCTTTTCATCGGCGCGTGTGGCCGTGACAGAGGCTCCCCCTCAGGCGTTCGAGTATCCGAGGAAGGCCCTTGCCGCTCAATTTCGCAGCTGCCCACGCAAGCGACGCACGTTGACGCGCACGCTGCGTCAGTTACCCGAAAGGTGCGCATGGAGCGCACGCCTGTTACTGACGGCTTTGTGCCTGTTACCGCAATACGCATGGGTCACAAGCGGGTATCGCAATCCTGAACACCTCTCGATCCTTCGGGTCGCCGACGTCCGAAAAAAACCGATAAAACGCTTACCATTGGACGCACTTTTTCTTGGTTATACGTTTACACTGTGTCACGTCGATGCCTCGCCCACCAGTAGGAATCGGCGTTTCTGGGAAACGGTCATCAATGCCATTTGACGATGTTTTGGTTATATCAGGCGAATTCTATAACTGATCAGAGGATGCCCGGCGGTAGCGTGCCCTCTGCGAATGACCGGCATGGAATTTGCTCATAGAATGGCCAAGCGCGTTGACACTACGCACTGTTTCTTGAGCGGCTTATATAGTTTTTTGTTGAACGGTTTATTCAGCGCTGAAGCTTTTTGAAGATGTGTTCAATGCTTCTTGCGCGTTCCATCCCTATGCAAAGCGGAGACTCCCTAACCATGCCTTCGATGGGTTCCCTCTCTCATCCTGAACGTCAGCAGCTTCGCAGTGACGCGCAGACCCACGTGCAAAAAAACCTCAGCACGCTGGTCGATTCCTGCCGCTCAGTGGCGGATATGTGCAGGAAAATCGACGTCAACCGCCAGCAATTCAATAAATACCTGGTGGGCCAGCACATTCCGTCGCAGAAGATTCTGCAGAAGATCGGGCGCTATTTCATGATGGAGGCCGAGGACCTGTTTCGACCGCCCGCCGAGTTTAAAAAGTTCTACGAGGGGTTCGAAAACGAACTTCCGACCGACTTGCGTGCCTCCACGCAATTCAATCACTTTCTTCCCCTGGCCAAGGGTTCCGCTGATCAACTAGAAGATTACTTGGGCGTTTATTACCGCTATCACAACTCTTCTATTTATAAAGGCAGGATATTGCGTTCGGTCACCTGCCTGTATCGTTCGGACTCGATGGTGCAGTACGTGACGGTGGAGCGTTTCCCGCTGCAGGATGGCAGCGGCAAGATTGGTTATTCGTTTACCTACCATGGCTTTTGCCTGCTCATGGGGGATCGTATCTTTCTGGTGGATTTCGAGGGCAAACAGCGCAACGAGATGACATTCTCGATCCTGACGCCGCAGCATCGTCGGCCTGTTCGCTTTCTGTCGGGGCTGGTGACAGGCGTGGCGTCCTCCTCGTTCCGCCAGCCGTTCTCCACCCGCATCATGCTGGGCCTGGTCGACAAGGGAAACATCCGCAAGCACCACCTGCGCAACGCCACCGTGCTGTTGCCCAGTGATCAATCGCTGCCGCTGGAAGTGCGCGAATACATGACCGGTGAAAATTCCGCGATCATCTGGGGCGGCCAATCCTGACGGCATGGCCGGGAAGCGCGAGCCGCCACTCGCGCATCCTTTGCTTCAGCCCGCGCTCATCAGCGCTGCTGACGAGAGACGTCCGCCACCACCGGTTTGGTGTCAACGCCCTGCCCCTCGTGCGTTGGCACGGGCGAGGTCCCGCCCTCATCGCTCATGGCCTTGCGAAACCCCTTGATGGTTTCCCCCACGTCCGCGCCAAGGTTTTTCATCTTTTTGGTGCCAAAGACCAGCACCACGACGAGGAGGATCACGATCCAGTGTTTGAAATCGAAAATGCCCATGTTGACTCCTGTGACGGCCGTGCCGTTGAGTGATGATTGAAGTGCTAATGCGCTGGCCTCTTCACCCTCCGTGGGCAAGGTGGCTCGCGCGTGCGGTGATGATCTCGACCAACGACGGCCCCGGGCAATTGAGGGCCTTGGTGAACACGGCACTCAGTTGAGAGGCGAACTCCACCCGCCACGCCTGCAGGCCGAAGCTGCGGGCAATGGAGGCGAAGTCGGGGGAATAGGGTTTGCCGTCCGGCAGGTTGAATTCGCCACCCAGGTAATGCTCGCCACGGGCCTGATGCAGTTCGCTCACAGCGCCATAGCCACTGTTATTGAGGACCACGAACACCACCGGAATCGTGTGCATCACGCAAACCGCCACTTCCTGCATCGACTGCAGAAAATCACCGTCGCCCACCACGCACACGACCTGCCTGGCGGGCATCGCCAGCTTGGCGCCTATGGCGGCGGGCACCGCCCAACCGACATCGCCAAAACGACCCGCACACAGGTGGCTGCGAGGGGTGTACACCGGAAAGACCTGACGCACCGCCGCCTGAACGTTGCCTGCACCGACCACCAGAATCGCATCGCGCTCCAGCAGCTGGCGCAGCTTGATCAAGGGCCGCTGCACCGGCAATGCCACACCATCGTTGCCGTTGTCGGCCTGCGCCACGGCGTGCTGACGCTCGCGAAGCAAGGTCACAGAGGCGCGGTATCGGGCGCGTCGGCGCTTGAGATCGCCCAGTCGAGAAGGCGTGATCCACGCAGATACGGCCCTCAATTGCGCTCTCAACCCATCCACGATCGCGACGTCAATCAGTGCCCGTGCTTGAGGCGCAGGCCCAACCGGATCATCGTCGAGGGTGATTAGCGTCGCCTCGATCACCTTCTTCAAGGGCGCCTGGTGGGCAGCGTGCAGGATGTCCGGATCGCACGCGCATCCCATCGCAATGACGACATCCGCCGAGACCAATAGCGTGTTCGCCCCCTCGCGCGCTCCGCGCCCCAACGTGCCGCCGCTCAGCGGGTGATCCTCAGGAAAAGCCCCCTTCCCTTGCGCCGTGGTGATCACCGGGCACAGAAAGGTCTCGGCAACGTTCAACACGTCGGCACTGGCTTCCGCACGGATCACGCCTGCGCCAGCGAGGATCACCGGTTTGCGTGCACCCGCCAACCGCTCACCGACACGCGCAAGCTGCGTATCGTCCAGCGCCACAGCGTCAGCCACTGGCAGCCGCGACGCTCCTTTGAGCACTTTTATCTCGACGCTTTCAGCCTGCACGGCCATGGGAATTTCAAGGATCACCGGGCGCGGCGGGCCCGACATCATGGTGTCGAACGCCCGGCGCAGTGTGGACGACAGCTTGTCGGCGGACGAAACGGTCAGTCGGGTTTTGTCCGCTGATGCGCGGGTCGCGCTGACACCCGATTGCCCGTCAACGGGCTCGAACAACACCGCCACTGAATCCTCGGGCCTGCCCGCCGTCACGACCAGAAGCGCAGAGCCGTCGGCGGAGGCGGTCTCGATGCCGCTCAGCGCTCTGGAGCGTTGCGGCGAGGTGGACAGGAGTGCCGCCATCGGACGACCACAGGCGCGAAAATAACCGTCCGCCATGTGCACCGCGCTCTGCTCTTGCATCACCTGAATGAACGGCACACCTGCACCCGGCGTCGCCAGCGCTTCGACCAGAGGCCAGGAACCGGACGCGGGAATGCCGGCCACGTAATTGACGCCAAGTGCCTTCAACTCTTTTGCAAAAATTTGACTACCAGTGAGCTTCAAGGGCTTCTCCAGTCGTAAGGACGTGGGCTTGGCGCAATGCGCCCAGGAGTCGCCTGAGTATTGATTCGCCTGTCCGCGCGCTCAATTTCGCACTCTCGCGAAATACGACGCACGTTGACGCAAACCCGCGTGGCGACAGAGGACCCACCACCCTGCCGCCCAGACGCTCGCCTTTAACCTCAGGGCGTTCATGGCCAGCAGGGCATTGTATTTGCTTGCATAGCGAGGACCCGACAACGCGGGGTTTTACGAATAAACGCAGGGCGCCGGGATCAACGGAGCACGGCGACAAGCGTTGCCCCACTGAGGCGCATGAGGGGTTGCGCAGGTTCGGTCACATCGATGCGTCAGAGTGCGTCGCTTTTCAAAGCGGTGCGAAATTGAGCCGGTTTGCCCGGCGGGCCAATACTCGACTCAGCAAAACAAGACCCGAACCTATCAGGCGCCAGGCATCCGGTTTCAAGCGCCCGAATCAGCGCTCGATGTCCAGACCGATGCCCGGCAGAAGAAGAGTCAATCGGAACCGTGGAAGCATGCGTCATCGGGCCTTCCCGATGCGACGGAACTGCGCAACGCTCCAGCTGCAAGGACACACGCTGGCCATAACACTGCCGATGCAACTAGCTGCAACTCACGCGACCTGCCCGCACCGCTGCACCTCGAAGGCTGATGCCCGGAGGCTGTTCGGACAAGCAAACACCCGGCTTGGCGGGGTGCACGGGTCGCAGATTGTGATGGGTCAATAACTATTTCAACACCACCACCCTAGGCAGGGCACTCAGAATGAAAAAAGAATCAGAGATGGGTTATGGATCATCTGGCGTCGATCTTCTGGACTCGATCACGATGAAACGTCGCACGTTCTTGCTCGGCGCGGCCGCGTCTGCTGCGGGTCTGTACCTGGGCTCGTTTGCCCCAGGCGTGATGGCCGCTGCGGGCGGTCATCTGGAGCTGTTGGGCTGGGAAGGTGAAACCGGGGACGCGGAACTCGCCGACTGGCGCAAAAGCCGGGGCATCACCGTGCATTCGAGCTACGCCAGCAACCAGGACGACATCACGGCGCGCCTGGCCGGCAGCGACCCGGTGCAGCTTGACCTGACGATGTACGCCCTGGGCTACGAAGTCATCTACAAGGACATGGGCATCCTGCGCGAAATCGATGCCTCGAAAATCCCTAACTATTCGGCCAGCACCATCCTCCCGCTGTTCTACAAGGGCAGCCGTTGGTTCTGGGACGGCAAGCAGTGGGGGATTCCGCTGCTGTGGGGCATGAACACCATCGTCTACAACCCCAAGAAACTCGCCAAACCAAAGCAATACACGGACCTGCTCGACCCTAAACTCAAGGGCAAACTGACGTTCGTGGACGACGGCACGTCCAACTGGTCACTCATCGCCATTCTGGCGGGGTACGGCGACAAATTCCCGAACCTGACCCGCGCCGAATTCGACGATGCGTTCGACAAGCTCAAGCCTTATCGCGATCAGTGCCGCGTGTTTGCCGCGTCCTCGGGTGATGCGGTGTCGCTGCTGGTGTCGGGTGAAGTGGACGCCGTGTTCTCGCTGTCCGCCAGCGGCCCGAGCGAGACCAAAAAGCGTGGCGTGGACACCGAGCTCGCCATTCCCAAGGAAGGCGCGGCGCTGTGGTGCGATGCCCTGTTCATTCCGAAGACTGCCAAGGACGTGCCGCTGGCGCTGGAGTTCATCGACAAGGTGCTGGAACCCGAAACCCAGGCAAAAATGGCCACCACCATGTACTCCGCCGTGGTCAACCCCAAGGCCGTGCCGCTGCTGCCGCCGGACCTTCGCAGCACCTTCGATTACGACCACCTGGACAGCTTTTTCGAGAAGTCGAAACTCTACGGCCAGCCTCCGCTGCAGTCCGATAAATACGTGACCTACGCTGAGTGGATCGATCAGTGGGCGACGTTCAAAGGCTCGTTCTGATCGTCGTTGCTGGTTTACCGAACACGAAAAAGATCCGTTTGAAGCATCGTCAAACAAGCGCGAGCCGCGTGGCTTGCGCTCTCATCCTGACGCAACGGGATGGGGTCTGCGCCGGATGCGCTGCTGCCGTCGAAGGGCCAACGAGGTGACATCACCTTCGGCCGATTCGACGTCAGCCCCTGCCCCATCCCGAAAGAATATGTATAGGCAATTTCGACATGAACGTAATCGACAATCGCGATGCCGTCGCGCTGGCCACTCCTGTTGCTGAGCCCCGCAGGCGAATGAGCATGGACAAGAAGACACTCACCGGTTACCTGTTGGCCTCGCCGCCCTTCCTGTTTCTGATGGTGTTCTTTCTGGTGCCTTCCGTGCTGCTGCTGGTCGCCAGCTTCTGGAAAGCCCAGACCTTCTCCATGGAGCCAGCCGCCACGGTGGTCAGCTATGCGCGGGCCCTGAGCGCCAGCGGTTTCTACAGCTCGCTGTGGATCGCGATGCAGAACGGCTTTTTCACCGCCATCCTGTCTACCGTGATCAGCGCCCCGGTGGCGTATTACATCGTCTATCGCACCCGTTCCAACCTGACGCTGTACATGGCCCTGATCTCATGGTTTTCCAGCTACCTGGTGCGGGTTTATGCCTGGCGTTCGATCCTGGGCACCAACGGCGTGATCAACTCCACCCTGATGCATTTCGGCCTGGTCGATCAGCCGCTGGAATGGCTGGTGTTCAGCAAGTTCGCGGTGGTGCTGACGCTGGTGCACATCATGTTGCCCTTCACCCTGCTCCTGCTGGTCTCGGGCCTGCGCGACATCAAGAAAGACTACCTCGAAGCCGCCGCCGATCTGGGCGCCAGCGGTGCGCTGACGCTGTGGCGGGTGATCGTGCCGATGGCGCACAAGAGCATCGTGAGCTGCTTCATGTTCACGTTCGTACTCGCCGCAAGCGATTACGTGACCCCGCAACTACTGGGTGGACGGGATGCGATGACCACCGGCCTGATGATCGCCAACCAGTTCCGCTCGGTCGGCAACTGGCCGCTGGGGGCTGCCATGGCCTACCTGCTGTTGATCGTGTTCATGCTGGTGTACGCGCTGCTGCTGGCGTTCTTGCGCGTGACGAATCTGGCACCGGGCAAGCGTTACCACGACTGACCGTCGCCCCATCAACATTTGAGGTAGCTCGCCATGATCAGGTTATTCACTTACGTTTACATGCTGTTTCTCTACGCCCCCATCGCGATCATCACGCTGTTCAGCTTTCACGCGTCGGCGTCGCTGTCGTTTCCGTTCGAAGGGTTTTCGACCCGGTGGTTCGACGAGCTGTTTGGCAGCCTGGACTTCATGACCGCTCTGAAGAACAGCGCCATCGTCGCCCTCGCTTCGACGGTCATCACCACCCTGTTGGGCACCTTTTCGGCCCTTGCGTTGATGAGAATGAAAGGCCGCGCCAAGGCCGCGTTCGCTTTTCTCAACTTCGCCCCCATTGCCCTGCCCGGCCTGTTTCTGGGCATCGCTCTGGTGATCTTCTTCTCGCTGATCGGCGTGTCCCGCTCGCTGCTGACCGTGGTCATCGGTCACACACTGTTCACCTTTCCGTTCTTCGTCGAATCGGTGCGGTCGCGGCTTGAATACTTCGACCTGTCGTTCGAGGAAGCGGCGCGGGACCTCGGCGCCTCGCCCTTTCAGGCTTTTCGCCTGGTCACCCTGCCCATCATCGGACCGACCATCACCGGCGCTGCGATCCTCGCCATCGCGCTGTCACTGGACGAGTTCCTGATCACCGTGTTCGTCACCGGCAGCGACACCACCCTGCCGCTGATGATCCTGTCGATGATGCGCCGGGCCGTGAGCCCCACCATCAATGCTGCCTCGGTGTTCATGCTGGCCGTGACCATCGCCATTATCGCCATCGCCGGCCTGGTCATGACCCTGCGCCGTCGCCGCATCGAACTTGAACGCGCTGAACCTGCGGAGTAACCCCATGAACAACAGCATCGAACTGACCGGCATTTCCAAAAGCTACGGCGGCCTCACGGCTCTGGGCAAACTGGACCTGACCATCAAGCGCAACGAGATCCTGACCCTGCTCGGCCCCAGTGGCTGCGGCAAGACCACCTTGATGCGGATCATTGCAGGCTTCGAAGAGCCCTCCAGCGGCCGCGTCGTCATCGACGGCAAGGACGCCACCCGGCTGGCGCCAGAGCACCGCCCGGTGAACATGGTGTTCCAGAAATACGCGCTGTTTCCGCACCTGGACGTGTTCGACAACGTGGCGTTCGGGCTGCGGCTGAAGAAAACTCCCAAGGACGAAATCAAGCGCGAAGTGATGCGCGTGCTGGAACTGGTGCAGCTGGAGAGTTTCAAGAATCGCTGGATTTCAGAACTCAGTGGCGGCCAGGCGCAACGGGTCGCCCTCGCCCGCGCACTGGTCAACCGCCCTGCCGTGCTGTTGCTCGACGAGCCCTTGGCGGCGCTGGACCTGAAAATTCGCCACCACATGCTCAACGAGATCAAGCGCATTCATGAAGAGACCTCCACCACGTTCGTGTACGTGACCCATGACCAGGACGAGGCGATGATCCTCTCCGACCGCGTGGTGCTGTTGAACAAGGGCGGCATCGAGCAGATCGGTGGCCCGGAAGAAATGTACTGGTCGCCGCGTACCCTGTTCGCCGCCAAATTTTTCGGCGACACCAACATCGTCAACGGCACCTACGCACGGGGCAGCGACAGCTACGTGCAGCTGCCGTTTGGCCGCTTCTCGTGCGGCGCCAAAAACGAGGTCGGCGCGGGGCCGGTCAACGTGTCCATTCGCCCTGAAACCCTGACGCTGACCCCCACTCAGGGCAACGCGGCTGAAGGCGAGTTTCTGGGCAAGGTCAAGGACACCTCGTTCATTGGCAACCGCGTGATCTATCGGGTCGCCGTGGCGGGCGAAACCCTGGACCTCAAATGCCAGCAACTGCCAACGCCGGGCGCCCACGCACTGACGCCCGGAACGCCGGTCTCGATGCGCTGCCAGCCTGACAGCTTCGTCGTGCTGCCCGCTTGATCAACGCGTCTGTGCATTAGCACGTCGGCGCTGCTACGTTCGCTGTCCTGAACGCCTGGGTTTTTTCTTCCTCACGAAGACGAACCCAGGCGTTTTTTTATGGGCTGAAAACAGGTGAGTGTCGGGGGCCAATGACAGCGTGGAAAGCGGAGGGTCGACCGGTTGAGGGGTGGCCGCTCGCTTGAGCGAAGAGGCGCCCATTGCTTGGCACCCGCGCCGATTGCATCGCCCTGGTTCTCCCGCAAAGCCGATGCCGCCTTACACCCTGGTCGGAGCTGCAGGGGCCAAGGGTGGCAGACAACATGATTGCGCCAAATCTGTGTCGAGCAACAGCAACGCAACCGCGAGCATGATGGGCGGGAAAGCTGCCGATCAGATTCGTGAGTGGGTCTGATTCGGGCAAAAAAAAGGCCTCCCGAACGGGAAGCCAAATGCACTTGCAGAGCGAAGCCTGAGACCCGCCGTGAGGGGTGACCAAGCCCCTCGACAGCCTTGAGCAAGTGCGTCGACGCGCAACGCCTGGTGAGTGGGTTGCGCGTCGAATTCACGATGGCCAGCGTCGAACGCGCTGGCCGGAGCTCAGCGATTCATTTCTTGTAGCGACGAATCCGGATGTCAGCCTGTTCCTTGTGACCGGCAAAGCCTTCCATCGCGCACAGCCGTGAGCAATATTCGCCGATCAGCACCGAGGCCTCATCGGTCAGCACGCGTTGATAAGTGCAGGTCTTGATGAATTTCCCCACCCACAACCCGCCCGTGTAGCGCGCAGTGCCAGTGGTCGGCAGCGTATGGTTGGTACCGATCACTTTGTCGCCATAGGAGACATTGGTGCGCTCCCCAAGGAACAACGCGCCGTAGTTAGTCATGTGCTCAAGGAAGTACAGCGGGTCGCGGGTCATGACCTGAACGTGCTCGGAGGCGATGCGGTCGGCCTCTTGCACCAGCTCCTCCAGGGTGTCGCAGAGGATGATTTCGCCGTAGTCACGCCATGCCACCGATGCGACGGGCGCGGTGGAAAGGATCGCCAGCTGACGGTCGATTTCGGCAGGCAGCGCGTCGGCCAGTGCGGCGCTGTTGGTCAGGAACACCGCCGGGGAGTTCACCCCGTGTTCCGCTTGCCCCAGCAAATCGGCGGCGATGATTTCAACGTCTGACGAGTCGTCAGCGATGACCAGGGTTTCGGTGGGGCCGGCGATCAGGTCGATGCCGATCTTGCCGAACAGCTGACGCTTGGCTTCGGCGACATAGGCATTGCCGGGCCCGACGATCATGTCGACCTTGGAAAACTCATCGGTGCCCAAGGCAAAACCGGCAATCGCCTGAACGCCGCCGACGCAGTAGATTTCGTCGGCGCCGCCCAGGTGCATGGCGGTGACGATGGCCGGGTGTGGCTTGCCGTCAAAGGGCGGCGCCATGGCCACGACGCGTTTGACCCCGGCGACCTTGGCGGTCAGCACGCTCATGTGCGCCGAGGCCAGCAGCGGGTATTTGCCCCCCGGGATATAGCACGCCACCGAGTTCACCGGGATGTTGCGATGGCCGAGGATGATGCCCGGCAGGGTCTCGATTTCCACATCGTGCAGTGACGCTTTCTGCGCCTCTGCAAACCGACGCACCTGCGCCTGGGCAAAGCGGATGTCGCCGATTTCCTGCTCCGACAGGCTCGCCACACAGGCGGCAATTTCAGCGTCGCTCAAGCGAAAGGAGGTCGGCGCCCACTTGTCGAACTTCTCCGAATACTCGCGCACGGCGGCGTCGCCGTTCTTGGCCACGTTGGCAATAATCCCTTCCACCGTGTCGCGCACATTCAGCGCAATCTCGGCTTGGGCTTCGACCGGTTTACTTGTCTTCAGGTATCGAATCATCACTTGGCTCCAGGTAGATCTTGATGCACGCGGTATGCATTCAGCATGGCGTCATCTTTTCCTACCCCTTGGGCCGGGACAATTTCGCAGCTCCCGCAATGGTGACGCGATATGACGCAGTGGCGACGCATGGACTGGGCAATGGCTGGCTGGCTGGCTGGCTGGCTGGCTGGCTGGCTGGACAACGGTGCAGCCCTCGATATCGACTCAACAACGCTTACGCGCTCAAACGTTCATCCTGAACACGCATGTATCCGTAGCAGTCCCGATTGCCGGGGGCAGTGGTTTCAAGCACGCCTCCGCTGGCAAGCCGTGCTGCTGCGGGGGAAGCGTCACAGGGGGAAACCCGACGCGGGATAAACGGCTTCTGGGCGGAGCCCGTGGGAGCGCAGCTTGCTCGCGATCTGCCTGGAACCGGCAGTCAATCTTGCACACCGGGGTCACCTGACACAGCGCAGGTGGCTGGGTTTGCTGTCGCTGCGCAACAGATCGCGAGCAAGCTGCGCTCCCACGGGCTTCGCCCAGAAGCAGAACGTGTTCCCAGGCGATCACCGATGGCGGCTTCTGGCGGGGTCAACATCTCCCTGAACTCACAGGTATCCGTAACAGCACGGCTTGCCGACGGCAGCGGGGGTTAAAGGACGCTTGCGCCGGCAAGACGTCCTGCCGCAGCGGAGCGATGCCCGGGGGACATGTTTCCCTCAAAACCCGATGCGCTGAGCATTTTTCGGCTAGATCGTTTTCGTATAACCGAATTCATTCATCCAACCGCAAGCGAGCGCCGGGACCGTGTCGCTTTTGTCACGCCTTCTCACATTCAACCCCCTTTAAAACTGCCGATAACGTTGATCGTCAATTCAAAAAACGACAACCGGGATTGACTTGGTCATTTTGAGTGTTAAGTTAAATACGAGAGTTATACGTATAAGTTAAATCACTCCCAACCAACAAGCAGGTGACCTACCGTGAGTCGAGTTTTGTATTTATACGGGGGCTGGCCCGGCCACTTTCCCTATGAAATCGCCGCTTGGGCGCGAACCGTGTTTCAGGAGCTGGACTTCGATGTCGAAGAGTCCACCGACATCTTCACGCTGGATCGTGACCTCACAGGCTACGACCTCATCGTGATCGGCTGGAACAACGCCGTGACCACTGAAACCCTGACCGCCGCGCAGGAAAACCGTTTGCTGGAGGCCATCGAAAGCGGCACCGGGCTGGTCGGCTGGCACGGCGCGGGCGCAGCGTTTCGCGCCAGCCTGAAATACCACTGGGTGCTCGGCGGCTCGTTTCTGGAGCATCCGATGGGCGAAGGCTTCCCGCACCCCTACCAGGTCAACTTCATCGATCGCGAGCATGAGGTGACGCAGGGCGTGGAGGACTTCGAAGTCCGCTCCGAGCAGTACTACATGCAGGTCGACCCGAACATTCACGTGCTCGCCGAAACCACCTTCGACGGCAACCCGTTCCCGTGGCTCAAGGGCAATCGCAGCCCGGTGGCCTGGGTGCGCAACTGGGGTGAAGGCCGGGTTTTCTATCACTCCATCGGCCACGACACCAGCAACCTGGCCGACCCCAATATCCGCCGCCTGACCAAACAGGGCCTGGCGTGGGCCACTCGCGGCCGTAGCAAAAATTCACCGGTTTAACGCCCCTACAAAAGCGCTGAAACCGTTTTACCCGTTCCATCCACCCAAGGAGTCCAGGTCATGGCAAAGCTGACTGGCAGCCAGATCGTTGCACAAACGCTTAAAAATTATGGGGTCGAGTACGTCGCAGGCATCCCGGGTCACGGGATCTGGACACTGACCGACGCCTTCCTGGAAGAAGAATCCAACATCAAGTTCATCCAGGTCTTCCACGAACAGAGCGCGGTTCACCTCGCCGACGGTTACTACCGCGTGGCCGGCAAGCCCATGGCAGCGGTCACCTCCATCGGCGCCGGGGCGAGCAACACCGTTATTGGCCTGGCGACGGCGTTCACCGACTCCACCAGCCTGATGCTGATCACCGGTGGACCGCCCACTCACATGCGCGGCCATGGCCTGCTGCAAGAGCTGGAACGCTACACCGACAACGATTTCCCGAAGATCGCTGAAGCCGTGACCAAGCGTCACTGGGTCGCCACGCGGGTCGAGGAATTGCCGTTCATGATGCACCGCGCCTGGAGTTCAATGGTGACCGGGCGCCCAGGCCCCGTGCACCTGGAAATCCCGATGGACGTGCAAGCCGAAGGGGCTGAAGTCACGCTGCATGCGCTGGAAGAACGCACGCCGATCGGCAAGTCGTTCCCGGACCCGGCCGCCATCAGCGCCGCCGTCGCCGAGCTGCAACTGAGCAAGCGCCCGGTCATCGTCATCGGTGGCGGCGTGATCACCGGCGAAGCCAGCGCAGAAATCCTCGCCCTGGCCGAAGCCTGGAAAATCCCGGTCGTGACTACTTGGAACGGCAAGAGCGGCTTCCCTGAAGACCACCCGCTGTTCGCTGGCAGCGTCGGCCAGACCGGCACGATGTGCGGCAACACCGTGGCCTCGAAAGCCGACGTCATCATCGCCGTGGGCTGTCGCTTCACCGACTGGTCGTCGTCGAGCTACGCCAAAGGCGTGACCTTCGCCATTCCGCCGTCCAAGCTGATTCACATCGACATCGATCCCCACGAGATCGGCAAAAACTACCCGGTCACCGTCGGGATCTGTGCCGATGCCAAACACGCCGTGGCGCACATCGTCGAGGCGCTGAAAGGCCAGACCGTCGACCGCACCGAGTACCTGAATGACCTCAAGGGCTACCAGGACGAGTGGGAAGCCAAGCTGTCCAGCCGTCGTGATTCGGACCGTTTCCCGTTCACGTCGCAACGTCCATTGGGCGCACTGCGCAAGATTTTCCCGCGCGACACCATCGTGGTAGTGGGTTCCGGCAATACCCAAGGTGCGGTGAAACAAACCTTCCCGGTGTACACGCCGCGCACCCACCTGACCTCGGGCGGCTTCTCGTCCATGGGCTGGGCAGTGCCTGCGGCTATCGGCGCCAAACTGGCGGCGCCGAACCAGCCGGTGGTGTGCATCCTCGGTGATGGTGACTTCCTGATGACCTCGCAAGAGATCGCCATCTGCGTCACCAACAATATCCCGGTGGTGTTCATGATCCAGAACAACGCGGGCTACATGTCGATCCGCGGGGGCCAGCGCAAGCAGACCAGTCGCCACATCGGCACCGAGTTCAATCGCCCGGACGGCACGCCGTACAGCCCGGACTTCAAGGCCGTGGGTGAAGCGTTCGGCCTGAAATCCTACCGTGTGGAGCGCCCTGAAGACCTGGAACCTGTGCTGCAGGAGGCGCTGGACCTGAACGCCCCAGTGCTGATCGAAATCCCGACCGACCGTGACGCGGCAGGCCCGTGGGTGCCCGGCTGGTGGGACTTCCCGATTCCCGAGTACATTACCGACGAACGCCAGGACGAATACTGGGAAATCCGTAACTCCGAGCAGCATTTATAAGAAACGGAGCGGCTCCATGACTGATGTACCCAATACGCCTCAGCCAGAGCTCGCTCCACACCCAAAGGCACGCTCCCCGCGTGCCTTCGGCATGGCGCAGCCAGATGCTCAAGGCAACATCGACTGTGATGTGGTCATTATTGGCTCGGGCATGGGCGGATCAACCTTCGCCCATGAACTGAGCGCGACGGGCCTTAAGGTGGTGATCGTCGAGCGCGGTGATTTCCTGCCCCGCGAAATACAGAACTGGGAGGCCTCGTCGGTGTTCGGCCAGGGCCGTTACCGCAACGCCGAACCCTGGCTGGACGCCCAGGATCAGCCCTTCAACCCCGGCGTGTTCTATTACGTAGGCGGCAACACGAAATTCTACGGCGCCATGCTGCCGCGCTTTCGTGAGGAAGACTTTTCCGAGGTCCAGCACTACGAAGGCACGGCGCCCGCCTGGCCCATCACCTACGCCGAGATGGAGCCTTGGTACACAAAAGCCGAGACGCTGTACCGCGTTCACGGGCAAGCCGGAACCGACCCCAGCGAACCCTGGCGCTCGGGGCCCTATCCCCACGCGGCACTGACCCACGACCCGGCGCTGCTGCCGCTGGAGCAAAGCATGCGTCAAGCGGGGCTGAAGCCCTTCGTCATGCCCGCCGCCGTGGATTACGGCGACGGCGGGGATTGCGTGCTGTGTTCGACCTGTGACGGCTACCCGTGTCTGGTCGATGCCAAATGCGATGCGGAGATGTCGGCCCTGCGCCCAGCCCTGCGCACCGGCTCGATTCAGCTGCTGACCAACACCTTCATCGACAAGCTGACCACCAGCGCTGACGGTCGCAGCATCCTGTCGGCCAACGGCTCCCGCCTGGGCCAAGTAGTCTCGCTGCGTGCGCCGCGTTTCGTGCTGGCTTGTGGTGCGGTCAACAGCGCGGTGCTGCTGCTCAAATCCGCCAACGATCAGCACCCCAACGGGTTGGGCAACAGTTCGGGCCAAGTGGGGCGCAACTACATGGTGCACAACAGCACTTTCATGCTGGCGGTGGACCCGCGCCGGAAAAACCCGGTGAGGTTTCAGAAAACCCTGGCGCTCAACGACTGGTACACAGCCGGTGCGCACAACGCCTATCCGCTCGGCAACGTGCAAATGCTGGGCAAGATTCGCGAACCCATGATCACGCCCATGCGGCCCTGGCTGCCGAAATTCGCCTCGCGCTACGTGACCGACCACAGCGTCGATCTCTACCTGACCTCAGAGGACTTGCCGACTCCAAACAATCGAGTGACCTACGACGCCAGGCAGGGCGCCGTGAAAGTGTTCTGGCAACCCAACAACCTCAAGGCCCACGACGAGCTGGTCAGCAAGACCCGGCAGATCATGCGTCTGGCCGGCTACCCGCTGGTGCTGACCGAACGAATGGGCATCGCCACCAACTCCCACCAATGCGGCACCTGCGTGATGGGCACCGACCCGAAAACCAGCGTGCTGGACATCAACTGCAAGCTGCATGATCTGGACAACGCCTGGATCGTCGACAGCTCGTTCTTTCCGTCCTCGGCGGCGGTCAACCCGGCGCTCACCATCGCTGCGAATGCCATGCGCGTGGCAGCGCACTTCATCGCCGCGAACTGAGTGGGTTGTTTCAATCAGAGGGGAAAGCCTGGCCTTCCCCTCCTCTCTTTACTCGGCGAGCCGGGCCGTGGACTGCCGAACGACCAGCTTGGTGGGGAAGATTTTCTGCACGGGCGCAGGCACGAAATCCGGCCCGCCATTGAGCTGCTCGATCAACAGCTGCGCCGCCGTCACGGCTTTTTGCACCATGGGCTGGGCGATGGTGGTCAGGCCGTACTGCACCGCTTCCGGAATATCATCGAAGCCTACGACCGACAGCGAAGACGGCACCTCACGCTGCAATGCCGCAGCGGTCTTCATGCAGGCGATGGCCATCACGTCGGAACAGGCGACGACTGCCGTGACCTCGTTCGAGGTCAGCAGGGTAAACGCCGCCGCCTCGCCAGAGGTGGAATCCAGGCCGCCCGCTTCGACAATCGCCAGATCATCGAAGCTCAACCCTGCCGCTGCTGCGGCTTCGACATAGCCGGTCAGTCGCTCACGGACAATACGCTCGCTGGAGTGGGCAAAACGTTGCGCACTCACCGCGCCGCGCTCGCCGTCCGGATTGAGACGGTCGACCAGAATGCCGATCATGCGATGCCCCAGGTCCAGCAAGTGTTGAATCTGCGCCATCGCGGCCGTCCGGTCGTCAATCCCGACAAAATAGCTGCCTTCCAGCAACGGCGAGTCGATCACCACGTAGGGCAGATTCTGTTTCTGAATGGCCACGATGGCCGGATGATCGTCCGGCAGCGTCGAAATGATCAGCCCATCCACCAGCCCCCGAAGTGCGAGGCTCGATTCAGAGTCGGACTTTCCGCCCCTGAGCAGGCGTTTGGTGTTCAAGGGAAACAGCGTGAGCGCGATGTTCTCCAGCTCGCCGATTTCGCTCACCCCGCGCAACACGGCGATGGCCGAGGGGTCGGCGAAGGCGACGGAGAGTTTGTCCATCATCATCAGGCCGATGGCCCCGACTCTCCCGGATCGCAAGCTGCGGCCCATGATGTTCGGCCCGGGATACCCAAGCTTTTCGGCGACCTCAAGGATGTGCTTGCGCTGCGCCTCGGAGAGCTTGGAGGGACGGCTGTACGCGTAGGACACCGCAGGCTGCGAAACCCCGGCGGCACGCGCCACATCTTTCATCGAAACGTTCGCCATAGCGCCTTCTTAATCAAACTTTCGTAAAAACCCATAGCATACAAGGCCGCAGCCGATGCAAACCAATGCGTGAGTTGAATATCACGCGCTGCGCGCCGCGAACAGCCGTGGCGCACTGGCGATGATCACCAGCATGCCCAGCGCCGTCATGAACAACGCCCAACCCAGCGACGTGGCCTTCGCGGCAAAACCGATGAGCGCAGGCCCCAGCAGGATACCCAGATAGCCGATCGAGGTGGCGATGCTGATCGCAAGCTCACCCGGCATGCTGCGCTGAGCCCCGGCGAGGGACAGGTAAACCGGGGCGATATTGGACACGCCTATGCCGATCACGGCAAAGCCCGCCAGGCTGATCAGCCAGTTGTCCAGAGTAAGCACGACAGCGAACCCCGCCATGGCGATCAGGCCGCTGAGCACCAGCACTTTGCGGCTGCCGAGACGCGCGACGATACGGTCGCCATTGAGCCGTCCGGTCGCCATCATCACCGCGAAAACGGCGAAGCCAAGCCCGGCGATCGAATGATCGACACCCCGGTAGTCGGCGAGGAAGATCGCGCTCCAGTCCAGCACCGAGCCTTCGGTGAGAAACGCCAGCAGACACAACGTGCCGAGGGCCAGCACTTGCCGCGTCGGACGAACGAACAGGGGCGCGCCCTTCTCACCTGAGACTCCCAGCGCATGACGGCCAGCCGTCAGCAGAAAGAGAACGATGCCTGCGATCAGGACGCTGGAGGCGATCAGTGGCGACGCCCCCAGCCACAGAAAGAAGGTGATGCCCGCCGCGCTGACGATGGTGCCGAGGCTGAACAGACCATGAAACCCGGACATCAGGGACCGGCGCATGCTGCGCTCAACCATCACGCCCTGCACGTTCATGGTCACGTCCACCAGGCCGCAACCCGCCCCAAACAGGGTCAGGGTGAGCATCAGCCCGTAGAAATGATCGAGGGTGGCGAGCAATGGCAGCGTTGCGCAAACCAGCGTCAGGCCAAAGTACAGGGAAAAACGACAGCCGTTGCGGGCGTTCATGATGCCTGCAAGCGGCATCATGACCAGCGACCCCAGGCCCAGACAGAGCAACAACAGCCCCAGTTTCCCGTCATCGATACCCGCACGCTCGCGGGCATAGGGCACCAGCGGCGCCCAGGCGCCCATGCACAGGCCGGACATCAGAAAGGTCAGCCGGTAGGTGAGCATGTGCGGCGTTGCGTGCAGCCGCGGAATTTCCTGTGATGACACGTAAACCTCTTCGACCCGTCGCGCAAGTTCACGCGCCATAAAAGTTATACGTATAACGTATTTATCATCGGATGGCTATTCCAACGCACAGGGGCCGCACCCGCCGCGGAAGACCGGTCTGATCAGAGACCCGCCGCGACACGACTCACCGCTTGCGCCGCAGCATTCAACCGCGCCACGCTCAAACGCCCCTGCGTCACCGCATCGACAATCGCCTGAGCCAGAACGCCGGCCTTGGGCAATAACCGGGGGGAGATCAGCAGCAGATCGGCCCCGGCATTCAGGGCAGCCACCACCACCGCTTCAATGGGCGCGTCGCGCTGCACCGAGCGATGATCCAGGTCGATGGTCATGACCAGCCCGTTGAAGCCCAATTCGCTACGCAGGATGCTCACCAGATCCGGCGACAACGAGGCCGAGACCGCCGGGGTCACCGCCTCGACAATGGCCGGCCCCAACATCACCGCGTCGGCCCCCGCATCGATGCCGGACCTGAACGCCGACCAGCCGCTGCGCAATGCCGCCATCGAGGAGGTGAGAAAGGCCTCCTCGGTTGCCGGAAGTTTTGCCAGCTGCGGATGCCCCGGAAAATGCTTCAACGTGCTGCCCACCTTCGCCCGTCGCACGCCCCGCACGTAGGCCGCTGCCATTTCGGCGGCCTTGGCCGGATCGCTGGCGAGCGTCTTGCCGTCCAGCCAGACGTTCGGTCCACTGAGCACATCAGCGGTCGGCGAAAGCACCAGATTGACACCCGCCTCGCGCACGCCCAAGGCCATCTGGAAACACACCTCCTCAAGCTCGTACGCGTTCATGGCCCGCGCAACCTCCGGCGAAGGCAGCGCGCAGGCGACGCCCTGCAAACGGTGCACGGCAGAAATGTCGGCGTCAGCGGCCAGGATCATGTCGCCCGCCAGTTCCCGAGCCTGGCCGACGAATCCCTGCCATTTGTCCAGGGTTTCGATGTGCAGACGCTCGGCGCTCATCTGGCCAAGCCGGTATTCCTCGGCGGTTTCGCCAAACAACACGCTGCGCCCTCCGCTGCCGAGGAATCGGCGCAGGTCGTCGTTGAGCTCAAGTGGGTCGACCACGGGGAATAACACGCTGAACGCTGTCGCTAAAAGCTGGCTCATGGGAAGTCCTGAGAAGGGAGGGGTTGGAGGAACAATCATGCTCGGGTCAACGGCATCCGCGACCTAAGCCCGAAAGTGACTCATCAGGTGTTGCTGGTAATTGGCCAAGGCATTCAGGCTTTTGCTGACCCTGGCGGATTCGTCTGCCTGCTCCGCCAGCGATTCCGTGACATCGCGAATGGCAGAAACGTTGCGGTTGACCTCTTCAGAGACGGCGCTTTGTTCCTCGGCGGCGCTGGCGATCTGCAGGTTCATCTCGTTGATGATGTCGATGCTCTGATTGACGCGCGTCAACGCCTCCACCGCTTTCAACGCATGGAACGCACTGGCATCGGCCTGTTGCCGATGAGCCTGCATCGTCTCGACCACCGCATGCGTGCCGGTTTGCAAGGTTTCGATCACGCCCCGGATTTCGCCCACGGACGTTTGCGTGCGCCTGGCCAGATGACGAACTTCATCGGCCACCACGGCAAACCCACGGCCGCTTTCCCCTGCCCGCGCGGCCTCTATAGCGGCATTCAGCGCCAGCAGGTTGGTCTGTTCGGCAATCGACTGGATCACTTGCAGGACGTTGCCAATCTGCTCGCTGTTCTGCGCGAGCAGGGTCACCTCCTCCATCGACGTGTGCATGTGTTGCGCCAGGTTCTGGATGGAGGTCGCGGTGGTTTCGAGCGTGCCCTTGCAAGATTGCGAGGCCGCCTCGCCGTCACGGGCTGCCGTGGCGGCCTTCGACGCGTGGCGTGCGACTTCCTGGGAAGTGGTGCTCATTTCGTGGGCGGCGGTCGCCACCTGCTCGACCTCGCGCAACTGATGCTGCATCCCCGCGCTGGTCAGGCTGGCGATTTCTGATGCCGTGTCAGCGGTTGTCCGCGTCTCGCCCACCCCTTGACTGACCTGCGCAATCACCGGTTGCAGCTTGTCGAGGAAACGGTTGAACCCACCCACCAGACGGCCCATTTCGTCAGTGCGATCAAAGATCAGGCGCCGCGTCAGATCGCCCTCGCCCTCGGCGATGTCTTCGAGCATGTCGGACACGCGACGGATTGGCTTCACTACGCTGGACGCCATCAGCCACATGAGCACACACCCCAGAAGCAGCACGCCCAGCCCGACTGCCAGTTGCATCTGGACGGCGGTGTGGCTGGACCGGGTCAGCGTCTGATCCAGTTGGGCGACGGCGGCCATGAGGGTCGCCTGAGGCACTTCGATGATCGCCATCCACACGCCGGAATCCGGGATTGGCGTGAACGGCACCATCACTAGCGCGTGGCCAGTACTGGCATTGGTGCCGACGAACGTCGCGCCACTTCGTGCACTGCCCACCAGTGCCTCCGACTGATTGGGATAACTTTCGGCCAGGGTTTTGCCCAATAACGCCGGGTCGTTGCTCTTGCCCATGACCGTGCCCGCCGCACTGACGAAGGTGACTTGGCCTTTGCCCTCGAACAGCGACGCGCTGGCCTTCTGCGAGAGATTCTGCAGGCTGCTCAGGGTCAGGTCGACACTGGCGACGCCGATCAGCTTCCCACCATCGATCAGCGGGACGGCCACACTGGAGGTCAACGTGGGCACGCCGTTCAACAAGAAACTGTAAGGCTCGACCAGGCAGGGTTTGCGGGTCGTGTGCGGGCATTTCCACCAGGCTTTGTCGGGCTCGTCGCCGAGGATGTCTTTCTCTTCGACGGTGAAGTTTTCCACGCCCGACACGTAGGTGGCGAAACGGCCCGAAGCGTTGCCAGTGTGGTCGGGGCCGTTGATCGAAACTGCGTCCCCCGCATCCAGACCGTTGGGTTCGAATGCCACGCCAATGCCCAGCAACTCAGGGGTGGTCGCGATCATCGCCCGCATCAAGCGGTAAAGATCGCCGCGTATCTGCGGCGGCGTCAGGCCATTGAGTTTTGCCTGGCGCTTTAGCATGACCAGTTGCGTCGCCAGGGTGCGGGTGAACATCAGGCTGCTGACGAATCGCTGCTGCACCACGTCAGCCTGAACCCGCCCCATGGCTTCCAGATATCGTGTGGACGCCTCACCCAGCGAGGCGCCGCTGGAAGCGGCGACCACCGACGCTGTGCGCTGCATGTGCTCAATCGAGAAGGCCAGCAGAAACACCACCATGCACAGCATGCACACGCCTGCGACCACGGTGATGCGGGATTTGATGGTCAGGCGTGTGCGGGTCATTGCGGGGCCTCGGAGCATTCTGTCGACACGACATTGGGATTGTTGTGACGCCTTCAAGACCGCCTGCATCGTCGGCCAGGCGTACCTGTCCCGCGCCATCTTCCTCAGCCGCCCTTTCGTCCACAATTTCGCAGCGCCGCCCCTGCTGACGCAGAGTGAAGCGCCGCTGACGCGCCCCGCGCAGCAGAACGCGACACAGACATGTCGCAATCCAGCACGCCGATAACCGTTCGCGACATTGCCGGCGAATCAGTCCTTGTCATGCATTGACATCGCACCTGCATAGCACGTTGAATGAAAACTTATACGTATAACAAAAAGAGCGGATTCCTCTTTGATCCGACTCTGCGCACTGAAAGGCAAACGGTATGAACAGCGACAACAATCCTCTGATCTCCAGCCGCATCCGAAAAGCCCGCGTGGCGACGTTCATGAGTTTCATGATGATCGGCGCGATGATGTACATCTGGTCCACCGGCGTCAGCGTGTTCCGCCAACAGCTTGGCCTTGCGGGCGCACCAGGGGATGGCGATTTCGGGCTGATCGCGTTGAGCATCGGCGTGGGTTCGGCGGCGGGGTCGCTGTTCGTCGGCAAACTGCTGGACCTGTACGGCGCCCGGCCAGTCATCAGCCTCTGCGCCATCATTTATCCCCTGTCCATCATTCCACTCGGGTACATCAGCGGCTTCTGGTTCGCGTTGGTATTCGGCGCCGTGCTCGGTCTGTTTCGCGGCGCGCTGGACACCGCCCTCAATGCTCATGGCGTTCAGGTCGAACGCTTCTATCGACGCTCGATCATGTCGGCCTTTCACGCGTCGTATTCGTTCGGCGGATTTCTGCTCGGGATGATCTGCAGCTGGCTGACCGGCCTGTTCACCGAGAGTGTTGCCGTGCCTTTTTCCGTGCTCGGCGGCGTGATGTTGATCACCGGTTGTCTGCTGAGCCGCTGGCTGCTGGGCAAAGACGATGTACCGCTCAAACAGCCCGAGACGCAGCACCCGCTTGCCGCCCACGCCGCTCACGCGCCGAACACCAAGACCGTGCTGCTGATGATCGCGTTCGGCACCCTGTTGCTTGGGAGCATGATGGGCGAGAACGCCATCGGTGACTGGGGTCAGGAGTACGTGCACCGCGTACTGGGCGCCAGCACGTCGTTCGGCGGCATGGCCGTTTCAGTATTCATCGGCGCGGTGACGTTCGGACGGCTGTTTGGCGACAAACTGGCCGGACGCTTCGGCAACGCCCGGGTGATCGGCGGCAGCGGTGCGCTGTGCGTGGCGGGCACCCTGCTGACCCTTCTCGGCGCCAGCGCCGGGACCGGCATTGTCGGCTTTGCCCTGTTCGGTCTGGGACTGTCCTGCATCGCGCCGCTGATGGTGTCGTCGGCCGGGCGCAAAGACCCCGAGAACGCCGGTCGAAACATCGGCATCGTCAACGGCATCGGCTTCTCCGGCATGCTCATGGGCCCCGCCGCGATCACCGTGATTGTCGGCCACTTCGGCCTGGAATCGCTGATGTACTTCCCACTCATTCTGCTCGGCCTGCTGGCCGTGTTCGGCCCGATGCTAGTGCGCACGGGCACGCCGAACGCCCGACCGCTGACGCATACACGGCCAGGCAGCGTCGTCAAAACCGGATGAATGCCGGGGGATCGTGACGCTCTCTGGCTGGCCCTTGTACTGATGGACCCGGCGTGTGTGCGTTTTGGTGGATCGCGGAGAGGAAGACTCTCCTGACGTCAAACCGTACAGTTGTCCTCAAGGGGCAACTGTTGCATCAGTAACCCACCCCGCGAACACCACCCGAAGCGCGAATGGATTCGCCGGTCACCCAGTGCGCGTCTTCGGACGCCAGAAACACCGCCAATGGCGCGATGTCCTCGGGCTCCCCAAAACGCCCCAGCGGGGTTCCAGCCACCAGCTTTTCTCCGAACTCGCCGGCAAAATTCCCATCAGTCGCCGGGGTGTTCGTGTGCCCTGGCAGAATCGAATTAACCCTGATGCCGCGCGCGCCCAACTCCCTGGCCAGTGCGAAGGTCAAGGTATCGACCGCGCCTTTGGTCGCCGAGTACACGCTTGACGCCAGATAGGGGTCGGTGCTGAGGATCGAGCTGATGTTGATGATGCTGCCTGTCGGCCCCAGCAATTTGACGGCCTCACGCACCGCCAGCAGATAGCCCAGCACGTTCAGGTTGAATTGCTTATGGAAAGCTTCTTCGGTCAGGTCATCGATCATCTGGAACACTGCCACACCGGCATTGTTGACCAGGATATCCAGAATGCCGTAGTGCTCACGGACCGTTTCAAACAGGCGCACCACATCGGTCGCCTGACCCATGTCTGCCTGCATGGCGACCGCTGATCCGCCGTTGGCCTCGATCCCGGCAACCACGGCATCGGCATCCGCCTGGCTGGTGGCGTAATTGACGATGACCGTTGCACCCTGCGCCGCCAAAGCCTTGGCGATCCCGGCGCCGATGCCTTTCGATGCGCCGGTGACAACCGCTATTTTTCCTTCGAGTTTCATGACGTGCCCTTTTGAAGTTGCGTGACAGGTGACTGCATCGCGCTTGGTCTTGAAAAACGCAGGCAACGCGCCGCTTGCCATCATTATTCAGCCAGCGAGGGCGCCGACGTTTGCCGGTTACTCGCACATGCTTGCCTATTCTTCTCAGTCGGCTTGCCATGCATTGGGATATGGCTCACGGTGGGCGGCATGGAACGATCAATGGCAGAACTGCGCAGCATCGTGATGCGCGCGCAAGACAAGTGGACCGAGACCGGGCTACCCCGCGTGACAATGGTGCGTGCCGAGGCCTGTGCAAGTCAGGTCTATCAACCGATGCTGCACCTGGTGCTTCAGGGCACCAAGACCTTGTCGATTGGGGATGAGGTTTCCAGGTATTCAGCAGGCCACTATTTTCTGGTGCCGGTGGATGTGCCCGCCACCGGGCAGGTTCACGCAGACGCGGTTGGCCAGCCCTATCTGGCGGTCAGTCTGACGCTGGACCCGGATGTGATCGCCACGCTGTTGATGGACGAAGGCAAGACGCCGAGGCCACCGCAGAACACCTGTTTTGAAGGCGTTCTGGCGCCTGCGCAAATGATCGATGCGTGGTTGCGCATGATGCGGCTCATGGATCATCCCCACGAGGCCACGATCCTGGCGCCGATGATCGAACGGGAGATTCTGTTCCGCGCCTTACAGGGGCCGTTGGGCGGCATTCTGCGTGACGTCGCGCGGCCGGATGGCCGGATGACGCAGATCCGCCGCGTCACCCAGTGGATTCGTGACCACTACACCGAGCCTTTTCGAGTAGAGCCGCTGGCACTCATGGCGGACATGAGCGTTGCCGCGTTTTACAGGCACTTCAAATCGGTGACGGCCATGACGCCGATCCAGTATCAGAAACGCCTGCGTTTGCTCCGGGCGCGGTGGTTGCTGCTGTTCGACACACTGGACGCGACGTCGATCGCCTATGCCGTGGGTTATGAAAGCGCCTCGCAATTCAACCGTGAATACGCGAGATTATTTGGCCTGCCGCCCGCGCGGGATGCGGCGCGATTCAAGTCCCCCCTCCCCGCCACAGGCTGACAGCGCCCGGTTGAGCTGCCTTCAGAAATCGGTGATCAACGTCCCCTCGATACGCTCGGCAAACCCATCACCGAAGACATTCGCGGGTGTGGCGAACCCGGATAGACGCTCGCCTTCTAATACGCGCCGCGCTGCCTCTACTGCGGCCAGCGGCGTGTAGGAATAGCCGTTCACGGTTTCGATCACGGACCGGGCGATGGCTCCGTCAACGCCAGTGACCTCAACCACTGCACGGGCATGATGCGCGTCCCGCTGCGCTTGAGTCGGGCCATCGGGCAGTTGTGAGAGATCGCCTTCTGGAAACGCGTCGCCTGAGATGTGCACGAACATCGCGATGTTCGGGATGCCCGTCGAATGCCAGGCTGTCACCAGATCTCCAAACGACAGCGGCACACACAGGACCGGGCCTTCTCCAAAATCGAAATGACGCGGCGTTGCATCCGGTGTGGCGACCAGTTCGCCATCAATCCTCGCCATGACCCCTGCCCCGATGATTTCACTGACGCTCATGGCCGAGCCACGTGACATCGAACCTGGAACGTGAAGCGCAATGCTCAGCGCAAAAGGCTGTTCGACCCGCTTGGCGACCTGCACCGCCAGCGAATCGGTCGGCACGACGTCCCAACCCACACCCGGCAAGAGCATGACCTGATGCGCAGCGGCTTCCGCTCCCAGTCGCTGGGCCAGCCGGTAGACGTTGATCTCCGCGGTGATGTCCAGGTAGTCGACCCCGGCCTTGATGCATGCGCGCATCAGCGGCTCGGCGGTGTGCGCAAAGGGGCCGGCGAAGTTGAGCAGGACCGAGATGCCTGAGAGCGAGCTCGCCGCATCCGCATTGGCATCGAACATTCGAAACGGCACGTCCAGTTGCGCAGCGAGTTCCGCCAGACGTGCGTGATTGCGCCCGGCGATTTCAAATGGCAGGCCCAGCGCTTTCGCCCGTTCAGCGGCCATGCGACCGGTGTAGCCGGTGGCGCCGTAGATCAGAAGAGTGCTCATTGGACGTGCTGCCATTTTTTATGAACGAATTCGAGGCTGTACCCATCCGGGTCAAGCACATTGGCGGCGTAGTAATCGGGATCGTAGTGCAGACGCGCACCCGGCGCGCCGTTGTCGACAGCGCCCTCCTTCATGGCGGCGGCGTAAGCGGCGTCCACTACGGCCAGGCTGTTAGCGACGAACCCCACGTGCGCGGCGCGTCCCTCGACGACCCCTTCACGCAGCCAGAAAAACATCCGGCCATTGGCACCAAAGCCCTTGAGATCGGGGTGGCCAGGTGGGCCGTCCTTGCCGTCGTAGTCAAGGCGCGCAGTAATGCCCAACGGGGTTAACGCCGCTTCGTAGAAACGGATGGAACGGGTGATGTCGCTGACCGACAAAAAGACATGATCCAGCATTGCGTGCTCCTCAAAGGATGTAGCTGTCGGCGGTTCAGACGTTGTAGCCGCCTGCGACTTCGATGGTCTGGGCATTGATCCAGCTGCCGTCGTGCGACAGCAGCATGGCAATCACGCGGGCGACGTCTTGCGGCTCACCCACTCTGCCAAGCGCGGTCTGCGCTGCGAGCATGGCCTCGAATTCGTCGTTCAAGCCGCCGCCTAGCTCCGTGCGGATCGCGCCGGGTGACACGGCGTTGGCCCGAATCCGCCGCTCGCCAAACTCCTTGGCCATGTAACGCGTGAGCACTTCGAGCCCGCCCTTGAACGCTGCGTAAGGCGCCACACCCGCCGTGGCAACGCGGGTGGTTGCGCTGGTCAAGTTGACGATACTCGCACCGTCCGCCAGCAGCGGCAGCAATGTTTGCGTGAGGAAAAAGGGGCCTTTGAGATGAACATTGAAAAGGCCATCGAACTGCGTTTCGCTGACAGTGGCCAAGGGGTTGAACAGGCCATACCCGGCATTGTTGACCAGGCCGTCGAGCGTGGCGACGCCCCAGGTCTCGCGCAACGCCAGTGCCACCGACTCACGAAACCCGGAGAAACTTGCCACCTCCGACACATCGAGCTTGAGCGCTACCGCCTTGCCTCCCGCGTGCTCGATGCGCTCGACGACCGAAACCGCCTCCTCTGGATGACTGTTGTAGGTCAGGATGACACCCATGCCCCGCTGAGCAATGTGCTCGGCGGCACTGGCACCGATGCCGCGACTCCCGCCCGTGACGACGATTACGCTCATGTGCTGTTCCTCTGTGCTTCGAATGAGGACCCAGCCTACGGATCAGCCCGATCAAGAGCGCACCCGTTCCTGCTCGAAACCTGCCTGTTTCTGCTTTTTGCTCGCAGCATCCGAGCGTCTGCCCTCAGCCTGTGCGAGCTGGACAGATGGATCGACTCAACGCCGCCACACCTGGCCTTGATCGCTCACGACCCACGGTTGGTCATCGGACACGACATGGACCCCGCCGACCCATCGCTCTGCTGGTGCGTGGTCGAGCCAGTTCAAGCGGCCCGACAATACCTGCTCGCCCAAGGCAGTGATTCGGATAACCCGCTTCTGCCACTCGGGTCCCGGCTGCTCATGCACGAGAGGCTGCGGTGAATCGATCAGGGGGCGCAGCAGTGCGTGGAACATCAAATCCCCCAGAAAGGGCAACGGCTCATAACTCATCATCAAATGGCCAAAGACTTTTCCGGAGGGCAGCTCACCGTGATCGGCCAGCACGCGCAGTGTCAGGCGCTCGGTCATGCTTAATCCGTCATTGGCGCCTGGAAGCTCTTGCAGTTGCCTGGCCAAAGCGGGCCCCAGCAGCGGCAGTGCTGGATGCGCTCGCCCAGCAATGCGGGCCCAATCGGCCGGGGTCGTCGACGTGTAGGCGGCCCATGCTTCACGCGCCACTGCCAAGGCGTCTTCGCCCAACGGGCGCCGTTGTGGCCACAGCCAGGCGAGCAGATCGGGCGCCAGTTGCCCAATGCCGATAAATCGCTCCACGCCGGGAACCTGAGCGAGTTCGATCAATTCAAGTCTGCGCGGTAACGCGGGCAAGCTCGCCAGTATCCGCGCCAGAAACAGTTGATCGTAGGCGTCGGCTTCGCACCACAACACCAGTTCGCTTTCGGCATCCAGTTGCGCCAATGCCTTGCGCTGCGTGGCTTGGCGCTGCTGGATATCTCGCGTTGGCAGACCGAAGGCCTGTTCGGCGAAAGCCGCTCGCACGGCCCAGTAATCATCCTCAGGCAAAGCCGGCACCGGGCCCATCACCATCGGATCATCGAACATATGGAACGCACCCGAGAAACCGGCGATTCGCAGGCTGTGCTCGATATCGTTGCCGCAGCGCCAGTGCTGGACCGCCGCCTCACCCGTTGCGATAAAATCCGGATGACGTGCAGCGAAGGCAATGCTGTCGGCATGGGCAATCAGTTTGGGCCAACTGGCGAAACCCGCCTCGCGCGCCACCAGCCACTGCGTGTCAGCGAGTCGATAGTCAGGGCCCGACAAACCGATCACCCGCAACTGCATGCGGGCATCGTCGGCTTCGTGGTTTTTCAGTGCTTTCAAAAGACGCTTGGCGCGCTTGCGCAGCGAGGCCAGATCAGGGAGGCCGTGATGACAGGAAGCGTTTATGGCAGGCATGCCAACTCCTTTTAGGGCTCGGTCCGCCGACAAGCCGGGAGCTGGAATGAAAAATTGAAGACGCCTGCCTGGGTGACCCCTTCGCGCGGACCGCAGGCGTAGCAAACGCCCGGCGCTGACTGTAGCGGGAAGAGCCGAAGGAAGCAAAGCCCGATTGGTAATCCCCAAGCGCTTCGCGAAAGCTCAATGGCTCAATCGCCGTACCGGGGAATGACATGGCAAATCCTGAAGCGTGTCGGCGCACACCTGAAGCCGCCCGTTCAACAGGCTGACTTCAGGCTTTCCAATGACGAACGCGATTCAACGCGCGTCCAACAGTTCTCTGCGAACGATGTCTGCGCCCGCACTCAGCGCCTTCAACTTGCCGCTGGCGATTCGTCGCGGCAATGGCGCCATACCGCAATTTGTGCAGGGGTAGAGTTTGTCAGCATCCACGAACTGAAGCGCCTTTCTCAAGGTATTGGCGACGTCTTCCGGCGTTTCGATCGCGTGGTTGGCCACATCGATGGCCCCTACCATCACCTTTTTACCCCGGATGAGTTCGATCAGGTCCATGGGGACGTGGGAGTTGTGGCACTCCAGGGAGACGATGTCGATGCTGGATTTCTGCAGCTTGGGAAAGGCGTCTTCGTACTGTCGCCATTCGGAACCCAGGGTTTTCTTCCAGTCGGTGTTCGCCTTGATGCCGTAGCCGTAGCAGATGTGCACCGCCGTTTCGCATTTCAGCCCTTCAATGGCCCGCTCCAGGGTCGCCACGCCCCAGTCGTTCACCTCATCGAAAAACACGTTAAAGGCAGGCTCATCGAATTGAATGATGTCGACCCCCGCGGCCTCCAGCTCCCTGGCTTCCTGATTGAGAATCCTGGCAAATTCCCAGGCCAGTTTTTCCCGGCTTTTATAGTGGGCATCGTAGAGGGTGTCGATCATCGTCATCGGGCCTGGCAGCGCCCACTTGATCGGCTGATCGGTCTGCTGGCGCAAGAATTTGGCATCTTCAACGAACACCGGCTTTTGGCGAGCGACTGCCCCGACCACCGTCGGCACGCTCGCGTCATAACGGTCACGAATCCTGACGGTTTCGCGCTTTTCGAAATCAACGCCATCAAGGTGCTCGATGAAGGTCGTGACGAAATGCTGGCGGGTTTGTTCGCCATCGCTGACGATATCGATGCCCGCCCTTTGTTGTTCTTGAAGTGCAAGCAATAGCGCGTCTTGCTTGCCTTCAATCAATTCGCCTTCCTGCAACTTCCAGGGTGACCAAAGCGTCTCCGGTTGTGCGAGCCAGGAAGGCTTAGGCAAGCTGCCAGCCGTCGACGTGGGCAACAATTTTTTCATGAAAAAAGACCTTGTGTATTAATGAATCAAAGCGCGCAGCTAACGGACCACTGTTTAAGAGCGGTCTGGTAGGGCTTGATAAAGTGCTCTTCGGCAAACTTTCCTTGCTCGATGGCCAACTGACTACGCTCTTCGCGGTCATACACAATTCGGGTCAATGAATAGTCCTCGTGCTTCAAGCTGGGCTGATACGACTTTCCTGCGGCGGAGTTCGCGTTATAAATCTCAGGCCGATAGATCTTCTGAAAAGTGTCCATCGTGCTGACCGTGCCAATCAGCTCAAGGGCGGTGTAATCAGTCAACAAATCTCCTGAGAAATAAAAGGCCAACGGCGCTGCGCTATTAGGGGGCATGAAATAACGAACGTTCAAGCCCATCTTTTTGAAATACTCATCGGTCAACGAGTCGTCATCCTGCTGGTATTCAAAGCCCAGCACCGGATGTTGATTCTCGGTGCGGTGGTAAGTCCTGGCGCTGGAGACGCTCAAGCAGATGACGGGGGACTTGTCGAAATGCGCTTTGTAAGCGCTTGAATTAACGAAGCACTTGAAGAGTTTGCCGTGCAGCTCTCCAAAGTCCTCGGGCGTGCTGAACCCGGATCGGTTCTTGTTGTGCTCTGTCAACCGCACGCTAAAGTCGTAATCTCGAACGTAAGAAGAGAAATTGTTCCCGACGATGCCATTCAGGCGCTCGTTCGTTGTTCGATCGATAATGATCGTTTTCAACACCTCAATCATGGGGATGGCGTGGTCACCGTCTTCACCATGGATGCTCACTTCAACAGAGATGATGTCCAACTCGACCGTGTAACGATCAGCGGCAGGGTTGTCCCAGTGCGCCAAGGCATTGAAGCGGTTATCAATCATCTTCAAGGTGTTGCGCAAATTCTCCTGCCGACGTTCTCCTCTGGCGAGGTTTGCGAAGTTGGTTGTGATGCGCGTCGTGTCTGACGGAATATAATGCTCATCAAAACTAATGCGCTTGATCGCAAATTCAAATGCTGTGCTCATGTTGATCCGACACCCTGTTTTTTAGCCAGACCT
Organism: Pseudomonas sp. NPDC088368; assembly: GCF_044753445.1. Classification (NCBI taxonomy): domain Bacteria; kingdom Pseudomonadati; phylum Pseudomonadota; class Gammaproteobacteria; order Pseudomonadales; family Pseudomonadaceae; genus Pseudomonas; species Pseudomonas sp. NPDC088368. The sequence continues at coordinate 290,577 of NZ_JBIVNG010000002.1, read as the reverse complement.
GAATAGGCTGTTTGTCTTTATCAGGAATGGCTGTCGTTCCGTTCTTTCACCCGGCTGGATTAACAGTGCCTGCAGTGAAAAGCTGTACGAAGTTTAGGCGGGGACCCTGCATGAATAAAAACGAATTGAATTCAGTGAAGGCATTAGCCGGGCTCATGATCAACTTTAAAGAATGCGGTCCCTCCGTCTTGATCGTCCGGATAAGGAACGCACCTGTTCCTGCTCAAAACCTGCCTGTTTCGGCTTTTCACTTGCGGGGTACGGCCGTCACCCCTCAGCATGCCGGTCATGGACAACTCACTGAACGAACTCAGGTCACTCGCGGCCCAAGCTGAAAACCGGCGAACCGACACCGGCATCCCTCGCGTGGCCATGGTCAAGGGAGCAGTTCCCGAGCACCTGCTGGCAGCGGTGTACGACCCGATGATCAATGTGATTTTGCAAGGCAGCAAGACCATGACAGTGGGTGACCGGACGCTGCGCTATGACCCCGCCACCTACTTCGTCATGTCCATCGATTTGCCTGCCGTGGGTTCGGTGCACCCGGCTGCCACCGGCGAGCCCTACCTCGCGGTCAGCTTGACACTCGATCTCACTGTATTGTCCACACTGTTCGCTGACCTGCCCGAACCTGCGCTTCGAGCCGAAACGAATCCCGGTTTTTCAGTCGCCCCCATGACCTGCGATCTCACGGACGCCTGGGTGCGAATGCTCAGGTTAATGGGTGACCCGCCAGCCATCGCAGCCCTCGCGCCAGTCTACGAACGAGAGATTATTTTCCGCGTGCTTCAAGGCCCGCTTGGCTGGATGCTTCGGGAAATCGCCGCACCGGACAGCGCGATGGCCCGCGTGAACCTGGCAGTCCAGCGGATTCGTCGCGATTTCGCCCAACCCATCCGCGTCGAACACCTGGCTGAGCGAGCCTCGATGAGCGTCTCGGCATTCCACCGCCATTTCAAGGCCGTGACCAATTTGAGCCCGTTGCAATATCAGAAACGTGTGCGCCTGCTTCAAGCCCGAATGCTCATGGTTGCCAGTGCAAAAAGTGTCATGTCGGCAGCGTTCGAAGTGGGTTATGAAAGCGCGACACAGTTCAGCCGGGATTACGCGAAAGCCTTCGGGCTGCCCCCTTCGCGAGATGCCAGCAGGATAGTAGGCGATGGCGCATTCGCAGGCGGCCAGTGAGTGGTGAGCAGGTCTGGTCGCACCCGCCAGCGTGGAGGTCGATGCTGGTAAAATCCCGCGCCGAATCGCACAAAGATCGCCGGCGCGCGCACGTCTTTGGTCGGTCCGGAGTGGGCGTTTGGCGGTTTCAAGCCCCACGACCAAGGTGCACCAGACTCTCCGCCAGCTCGTTTTTGCGGAAGGGCTTGGTGAGACGAGGCAGATCTGGGTCGAGGCCCTCACGTTCCGCGTAGCCGGAGACGAGCAGAATCGGCGTCCCCGGCCGGGAGTCCCGAACCACCTTCGCCAAGTCGGTCCCGCTGATACCGGGCATGAGGTGGTCCGTGACGAGCAGGTCAAACGACTCCCCGCCCTTCATCAGCTCCATGGCCTCTTCTCCTGACGCGGCTTCGATCACGCAATAGCCCAGTTCGGCCAACATATAGGACGTGCTGGCGCGAACCAGTTCTTCATCATCGACCAGCAGCGCAACCCCGCGCGTCAATGGCGGCTCCGGCGCCTCCGCCATGCGGAGTACCGCCGCAGGTACGGTCATGCTGCGCGGAAGCCACAGCTCCACGTTCGTGCCAAGGCCGGGCGAACTCTGGATCGTGAGGGCGCCGTTCAACTGCGACGCCAGGCCGTGCACCATCGAGAGCCCCAGGCCCGTCCCTTTGCCGACGCCCTTGGTGGAAAAGAACGGCTCGACCGCGAGGGCGAGTGTCGCGGGGTCCATACCGACGCCGGTGTCGGCCACCGACAGACACAAGTATTCGCCAGCGGGAAGCCTGGAGCGGTGGTCGACGCCCACTGCCTCCATGGTGGCCGAAATGCGCAAGGTGCCGCCTTCCAGCATCGCGTCCCGCGCGTTGACAGAGAGGTTGAGCAGTGCCATTTCGAGCTGATTGAGGTCGGCGATGGCGGCCGGGAGATGGTCAGGTGCATCGACAACCACCTTGATTTGCGGCCCGGTGGTGCTGGCCACCAGATCACCCATGTCACTCACCAGCTTCGCCACATCGACGGGCACCGGTTGCAGCGGCTGACGGCGGGCGAACGCCAGCAGCCGCTGGACGAGCGTCTTCGCCCGCTCGGCGGACTGCATGGCGCCTGAGATCAGCCGTTGCTCCCGCTCGCCGCCCACGCCCCGGCGTTGAAGCAGGTCGAGCGTACCGACGATCGGAGTCAGCAGGTTGTTGAAGTCGTGGGCGACGCCGCCGGTCAACTGCCCCATGGCTTCCATTTTCTGGCTCTGCCGCAGGGCCTTTTGAACCTCTTCCCGTTCGGCGATGGCTTGGGCCACCCGCCCTTCCAGCGTGGCGTTGAGTTCTCGAAGGGCGTCCTCGGTCGCCTTGCGGGCCGTGATTTCCATCGCCGTACCGGTCACCCGCAAACAGCGACCCGTGGTGTCGAACACGCCCCGTCCCTTGGCCGCCACCCAACGCACGATGCCGTCCTCACGGCCCACCGTACGGTAGTCAACGTCATAGAGCGCGCGATGCTCAGGGTCGATGGCGGCGCTAAATGCCTCAATCGTTGCGTCACGGTCCTCGGGGTGCAAACCGTCGTAAAAATCCTGCAGCGTGACCGGCACGTCCGCCGAAATACCAAACATGGCCTTCGTCTGTGCGGGCCATACCAAGGTGTTCTGCACGAAATCCACATCCCAGAAACCCACGTCTGCGTGGGCCACGGCCAGGCGCAAACGCTCCTCGCTGATCCGTATCGAAGCATCCGTCCGCGCCCGGTGCACGACCAGCCCGACCGTCTGAACCACGAAATCGACGATCTCGATATCCGCCAACAACGGATCGCGGCGCTCGGGGTGATACAGCACAAACGCGCCCAGCGTGACACCCTGCGCCGAACGGATCGGGATTGACCAACACAGGTGCAGACCCTGTTCGATGGCCCGCTCCCGGCACGTGAACCAGAGCGGATCGGCACTGACGCCAGCGATGGCGTCCCTATAAGCAGCGGGCAGGCTCGGGCCGGAGCAGGACTGGAGACGCCGGCCGTCGTCGTCCAACAGCACAATGCTGCCGAGAAAACGGGACGGGGACAGCGCTTCCACCTCGCGGACGATAGCGTCCAGTGAAAACGCAAGCGGCGTCTGCGCGACGGCCAGCTCCAGAATGCGGTTCTGAGCGGCGCCCAGTGCTGCCGCACGATTGCGCGCTTGGGTCAGGCGCGCATTCTCGATGGCGATCGTCGCCAGACGCGCGAGGCTTTCCAGACGCTTGAGCGTGTCCTGATCATGATCCCCGACTTCAGCCCAATAGGCCCCGAGCGCGGCGACTGGAACAGGGCGACCGATGGGCACCATGACGAGACTGCGCACAAAAGTCGCCGCATAGGCGTCTTGGGGGACACGGGAATCCAGCCGGACATCAGGAATCGCGACGGTCGCGTTATGGCGCATCGCCCAGCCCGAAACGCAGTGGTCCGCAGGAAACGTCTGGCCTTGCCAGAGTGGCGAGACCGCGTCCTCCGCCACATAGGAACAGAAGCCGCCCGTCTCGATGACGATCGCGACGCCTTCTGCCCCGACCGCCGCGCGCGCCGTGTCGCGGAGCACGGCGACAACTTCGTCCACTGAACCGGCCAGCGCCAGCCGTTCGCTGGCATTCAACACGTGGGACAAACGGTCATTACGGTCGGGACCGACGAGATCAGTAGGCAAACGGGCTTCCTCATGAACGCCGCACAGACGTTCTGCGGGCGGGTTCAGCGTGAACGTGAGGAAAGCGTGCCGTGCAGCCCCCTCCCTGTTCGGCAGTGTGAAATCCAGTCTGTCAGAAATGTGGCCACGAAGCATCACCCCACCGGCCGCGACCAGGAACACGACGTCCGATGGCACGCCGTTGTACGAGAAGGGGGCGAAAACAGGGTCGTTTGAGTGGCGTTTCAGGCCGTTAGTCTAAAGGCCCGACGTATCGGCCCTGATTGCGTCCCAGGTAAGAAAAGCGTCATCTGCCCTGACTAGGTTGAAAGCTCACTCCGAGCTGAGACAAGAACGTGAACACTTCAGCCACCCCCGACAACGCCCACCTCTCCCGCCCAAAACTCGATCACGCGCTGAGCCCCCGAAGCCTCGCGCTGTTCATCGGCCTGCTGATCGTCGGCGTCCTCGTCAGCGGCTGGGGCATCGTGCAAGACGTTGACGAGGCTGGCGCCGTGGCCACGACCTGGCTGCCGTACGGCCTGCTGTGTCTGGCACTGGTCATCGCGCTGGGCTTCGAGTTCGTCAACGGCTTTCACGACACGGCCAACGCCGTGGCCACGGTGATCTACACCCATTCGCTCCCGGCCAACATTGCGGTGGTGTGGTCGGGCCTCTGCAACTTCAGCGGGGTGCTGGCGTCAAGCGGGGCCGTTGCGTTCAGCATCATCGCGTTGCTGCCAGTGGACATGATCCTCCAGGTGGGCTCCGCAAACGGTTTCGCCATGATCTTCGCGCTGCTGATCGCCGCCATCGTCTGGAACCTGGGCACTTGGTGGCTCGGGCTGCCGGCGTCTTCATCGCACACGCTGATCGGTTCGATCCTTGGCGTCGGCCTGGCCAATGCCTGGCTGCAAGGCCGGTCGGCCGCGGACAGCGTCGACTGGTCACAAGTGTCTAAAGTGGCCTACGCGCTGTTGCTGTCTCCGCTGGTGGGCTTCGTCTGCGCGGCAGGGTTACTGCTGTTACTGAGGCTGCTGGTCAAACAGAAAGCGCTGTACCAGGAGCCGAAGGGCCAGAATCCGCCGCCACCGTGGATTCGCGGGTTGTTGATCCTGACGTGCAGCGGCGTGTCCTTCGCCCACGGCTCTAACGACGGCCAGAAAGGCATGGGGCTGATCATGCTGATTCTGGTGGGCACACTGCCCATGGCTTATGCCTTGGACCGCGCCGTGCCGGTCACCCAGACGATTCAGTTCGTGGCGGTTGCGCAGGTCACCCATCAAGGGCTGACGACCGAAGCCAAAGGGCGTCAAGTGAATGACCCGCGCACGGTGTTAATGGAATACGTCCGCACCCGAAAAGCCAGCGACGACACCGTGCCTGCGCTGGCGGCCGTGACCGGAATCATCGCCGACGAGGTGAAGAACTACGGCACCCTCGCCAAGGTGCCAGCACAGGCCATGACCAACGTGCGCAACGACATGTTCCTGACCTCGGAGAGCATTCGGCTACTCGGCACTCAGCACCTCGATAATTTCTCTGCGGGCACCCGCACCAACGTCGCGGAATTCAAACGCCAGATCGACGCGGCCACGCGCTTCATTCCGTTCTGGGTGAAGATCGCCGTGGCCATCGCCCTGGGGTTGGGCACGCTCGTGGGCTGGCGCCGGATCGTCATCACCGTGGGCGAAAAGATCGGCAAGGCGCACCTGACTTATGCCCAGGGCGCCAGTGCCGAACTGGTGACCATGGCCACCATCGGCGCGGCGGACGGCTTCGGTCTGCCCGTCTCCACGACCCATGTGCTCTCCTCCGGCGTCGCCGGGGCCATGGCGGCCAATGGCAGCGGGTTGCAGATGGCGACTGTGCGCAACCTGATTCTCGCGTGGGTGTTCACCCTGCCCGCCGCCATGGTGCTCTCGGCACTGCTGTTCTGGCTGTTTCATGCCATTTTTTGAAGGGTGAATCGTGACAGGCCGTCAATCCGCTCATTTCACTCTGGCGGGAAATCGGGCGGTAAAAGCAGTTCCGGCCGCAAGCGTCGACGTCACCCCCAGGGTGCCTCTGTGGGCTTGGGCAATCTGCGCTGCGATGTATAAGCCCAGCCCCAACCCTTCCCCGCGCTGCCCGGCCTCCGAGCGCGTAAACGGTTCGAACAGTAGCGGCATCAACGCGACCGGAATCGGAGGGCCCTGGTTGGTCACCAAGATGACGATGTCCCCGCTTTCCTGCCACGCTTTCACCCGAACGGGCGCATCCGTCGCCCCATGCGTCACGGCATTGCCCACGAGATTGGACAGCAATTGCGTGATGCGCAGCGAATCGCAGTAGATCCCGGTGGGCAGATCGAGCGAGTGGCTGATACGTGCCTGCGGGTTGGAGTGCTGCACCTCACTCAGCGCCTGCTCCAGAACAGGCCCCAGGTCATCCACCCATTGCGGCTTCACCGGAATCCCGCCGCCCATGCGACCCCGAGCAAAATCGAGCACGTTCTCGATGAGCATGCCCATGCGCGATGCGCTGTGGCGGATGGCAGCCAGGAGCCGCAGCGGACGCGTTTCCGTGGTCTGGGTTTCCAGCAGATCGGTGCTCATGCGGATCGCACTCAAGGGCGTGCGCAGGTCGTGCCCCAGCACCGCCACGAATTGATCACGCAAGCGCTCGTGTTCCCTGGCGGTCGCCAGCGCAGCTTGCGTCACCTCCAGGTCTTTCTGGGCATCGAGGCTCATCCCGATCAACTGTGCGAACAGGCTGAGCGTCTTGAGAATGGAGGGTTCCTCCAGATTGGCCGGCAGTGAATCAATGGCGCAGAGAGTCCCAAAAAACGCGCCGTCGCCCGTGATGATCGGAATCGAGACATAGCTCTCCAACCCATAGGTCTGGGGCGTGTGATGCAACGAGAAATGCGGATGCGCACTGGCGTGGCCAAAAATAACCGGGGTTCGGTGCTGGCGGATTTCGTGGCAGATAGTGGATTCGAGCCGCAACTCCCCACCGGGCTCAAGGCCAAAATCGATGGAGTCGTCCACCGCGCAGGCCACCCAGTTCTTGTCCGTGACTCGGGCCACCGCCGCGAAACGCATCCCGGTCAAATGCTTCACCATGCTCAGGATCACGGGCACGGCCCCAATTGCCTGCACGGCGTCAATGTCAGCTGAAAAATCCGGGCGGACCATACGGGGCGGGCCTTTGATCGAAGATTGGAGCGGAGACTACAACGAATAGCGCCCGGCTTACAGACACACTCGCTCCGATTCCACCATGAGTCCCTTAGTGCACCTCCAAGAAGAGTTAGCGATGACGCTTGCCACACGCAAATGAAGGTAGAAAAAAGAGATCATGCGTGCATTAATTGGCCATCACTGGCGACATCAATCGGAAGGTTGGCATGACTCAGATATATCCTTCCCTGCCTTTCGAACCGATTGGCTGTGCCCAATGCCGCAACCTCGAAGGCCTGGGCTTCGACTTCACCATGGCTTTTCAGCCGATTTTCAACGTTCACACCCAGACAGCGTATGCCTACGAGGCTCTGGTTCGCGGCATCAATGGCGAATCGGCTGCGAGCATCTTGAGCAAAGTGGATGACACCAATCGCTATCGCTTCGATCAGGCCTGTCGTGTCAAAGCCATCGAACTGGCGGCCACGCTGGGGCTGTTACAGCAGCCCAGGTGCAAGCTCAGCATCAACTTCCTGCCCAATGCCGTCTACCGGGCCGAGACTTGCATCCGGGCGACACTTGAGGCAGCCCACCTGTTCGACTTCCCGTTGGACAGGCTGATGTTCGAGGTGACCGAAGGCGAACGCGTCGATGATCCCGATCACTTGAAATCCATTTTCCAGGCGTACGAGCGTCACGGCTTCACCACCGCGATCGATGACTTCGGGTCAGGCTATTCAGGCTTGAACTTCCTGGCCATGTTCCAGCCCCACGTGCTGAAAATTGACATGGCACTGACCCGAGGCATCGACGCTGACCCGGTGAGAAAAGCCATCGTTGAAGGGATCGTGCTGGTTTCGAAACGCCTGAACATCGAAGTCATCGCCGAAGGGATCGAAACGCCTGAAGAATATTGGGCGCTCCGGGGGCTGGGCATTTCGCTGATGCAAGGGTATCTGCTGGCACGCCCGGCCATTGGCGCGTTGGTGTCCGGCGACTTTTCGCGAGTCGGCGCTACGGCTGAATAAGGAGTCTCACATGAACCCAAGGATTGCAGGCTGTCTGGCCATAGCCGTATCGATGTCCGGCTGCGGCACGATCGCGACGTTGACCAACGAAAAAGATGCGGCCGACGAACTCGCCAGCTGGCATTCGCACTGCCAGACCATTCCCCGCGCCTACAGCGGCGTGGCCTACGATTTCTGCACGCTGAATGGCCCGGAGCGACATGGACAACCACCTTCAGCCACCGGGATGGTCATCGACATCGCGCTGTCCAGCATTACAGATACGCTGGTCATTCCGTACACCGGTTATCAGCAGTATCAACGGGGAAGTATTCCGGTGCGCAGGAAACATCTGGATTAGGCACCGCCTCAAGCATCCAGAAATGAAAAAGCCCAACCTGAGAAGGTTGGGCTAAGTCATTGAAAAATAAGTTGGTCGGGACGGAGTGATTCGAACACTCGACCCCTAGCACCCCATGCTAGTGCGCTACCGGACTGCGCTACGCCCCGACTAGGCGTGAATCTATTGGTCTTCCTGCGAAAGCGTCGAGAAATATACCCTAAGCATTTGAATGATGGAAGTATTTTGAGTCATCGGCCTACTTGCGCAGAACGACCAACACGTCTTCCAACTCAGCAATCATCTGCTTGATCAATTGCTTGTACTGCAGGGAATCGTCCTTGACCTCATCGCTGGACATACGAAGGCGCGCGCCACCGATGGTGAAGCCCTGGTCGTACAGCAACGCGCGGATCTGTCGGATCATCAGCACGTCCTGTCGCTGATAATACCGACGATTCCCGCGGCGCTTGACCGGGTTGAGCTGAGGAAACTCCTGCTCCCAATAACGCAGAACGTGCGGTTTTACCGCGCAGAGCTCACTGACCTCACCGATGGTGAAGTAGCGTTTGCCGGGAATAGGCGGTAGCTCGTCGTTATGACTTGGTTCCAGCATAAGCCTCAACTCGGGCCTTCAGTTTCTGCCCTGGGCGAAAGGTGACCACACGGCGAGCTGTAATCGGAATTTCTTCCCCTGTCTTGGGATTTCGACCCGGTCGCTGGCGTTTATCTCGCAGGTCGAAATTGCCGAATCCGGACAATTTGACCTGCTCGTTATCTTCCAGAGCGTGCCTGATTTCCTCAAAGAACAGCTCAACCAGTTCCTTGGCTTCTCGTTTATTCAGGCCTAGCTCTTCGTACAGACGTTCGGCCATCTCAGCTTTCGTCAGAGCCCCCATACGCTACTTCCTTAACGTGGCGTTTAACCTTTCCTCTAGCGAGGTGAGAATTTGCTGCGTCGAAGCGTTTACCTCATCGTCAGTAAGAGTGCGCGATGGATGTTGCCAGGTCAAGCCAACTGCAAGGCTTTTTCTATGCGGATCAATGCCTTTACCCTGATAAACATCAAAGAGCCTGAGGTCTGTTAGCCATTCCCCTGCATTTTCACGAATAACGTCCATTACCGCAGTTGCTGCAACATCACGATCCGCCAGCAACGCCAGGTCACGACGGACCTCCGGGAAGCGTGACAACTCGTGGAATTTCGGCAGACGCCCCTCGACCACATCGGCCAGCACCAGCTCGAACACGAACACCGGACGATCCAGACCCAACGTCTTCACCAGCTCAGGGTGCAGTGCGCCGATGTAACCGACTTCGCGGCCTTCGCGCTCGATGCGGGCAGTTTGGCCTGGGTGCAGTGCAGGATGTTTGCCCGGTACGAAACGGAAATCATCCAGTGCGCCCGCGAAGCCCAGTACCGCCTCCACGTCAGCTTTGACGTCGAAGAAGTCCACTAGCTCACGACCCTGTGCCCACCCCTCCGGCAAGCGACTGCCGCAGATCACACCTGCCAGCATAGGCTCTTGTTTTAAACCGTCCAGCTGACCGACAAAACGCAGGCCGCTTTCGAACAGGCGTACACGGTCTTGCTGACGATTGAGGTTGTGCTGGAGCACCTTGATCAGGCCGGGCCACAGCGACGAGCGCATGGCAGCCATGTCGGCGGAGATCGGGTTGGCCAGCAACAATGGCTCAACACCCGGATTGAACAGCTCAAACCATTTCTGATCGATGAAGCTGTAGGTGATCGCTTCCTGATAACCGCGCGCGACCAGCAGACGGCGTAGCGCAGGCAGATCGCCACGGGCTTCGGCGCGGGCTTGCGGGGCCAGACGCGCTTGCGGGTAACGAACCGGCAAACGGTTGTAGCCGTAAAGGCGGGCCAGCTCTTCGATCAGGTCGACTTCGAGGCTGATGTCGAAACGGTGGCTAGGCACCTCAACGCGCCACTGGCCAGCCGTTTCATTGGAGACTTTCAGGCCGAGCGCAGTGAGCAGACGCTCCACTTCGGCTGCATCCATGGTCATGCCGAGCATTTGCTCGATGCGCTCAGCGCGCAGGATGACCGGCGCAATCGACGGCAAATGTTGCTCGCTGACGGTTTCGATGACCGGACCGGCTTCGCCGCCCGTGATTTCCAGCAACAGGCCAGTGGCACGCTCCATGGCTTCGCGAGCGAGCTGCCAGTCAACGCCACGCTCGTAGCGATGCGACGCGTCGGTGTGCAGACCGTAGGACCGAGCCTTGCCGGCGACCGCGATCTGATCGAAGAACGCGCTTTCCAGAAAGATGTCACGGGTGGTCGCGGTATTCACGCCGCTGTGCTCGCCGCCCATCACGCCAGCGATCGCCAGGGCGCGCTGATGGTCGGCGATGACCAGGGTATCGGCGCGCAGGCTGACTTCCTGACCGTCCAGCAACACCAGCTTTTCGCCTTCTTCCGCCATGCGGACGCGGATACCGCCGTTGATCTCGGCGAGGTCGAACGCGTGCAGCGGCTGACCCAATTCGAGCATCACGTAGTTGGTGATGTCGACGGCGGCGTCGATGCTGCGCACTTCCGAACGACGCAGGCGCTCGACCATCCACAGCGGGGTCGGGCGTGACAGATCGACATTACGAATGACACGGCCCAGGTAACGCGGGCAGGCAGCCGGTGCCAGCACTTCCACCGAACGCACCTCATCGTGCACGGCAGGAACGACCGCCACTGACGGGCGAGTGACCTTGGCGTCGTACAGCGCACCGACTTCGCGAGCCAGACCTGCAACGGACAGGCAGTCGCCACGGTTCGGCGTCAGGTCGACTTCGATGCTGGCGTCATCCAGCTCCAGATAATCACGGAAATCCTTGCCAACTGGCGCATCGACCGGCAACTCCATCAAACCGTCGTTGCCCTCGCCCACTTGCAGTTCGGCCTGAGAGCACAACATGCCGTTGGACTCGACGCCGCGCAGCTTGGCTTTCTTGATCTTGAAGTCGCCCGGCAGTTCTGCGCCGATCATGGCGAACGGAATCTTCAGGCCTGGACGCACGTTGGGCGCGCCGCAGACCACCTGAAAGGTTTCCGAGCCATTGCTGACCTGACACACGCGCAACTTGTCTGCATCCGGGTGCTGTTCGGTGCTCAGCACCTCGCCCACCACGACCCCACTGAAAACACCGGCGGCCGGGGTCACGCTGTCGACCTCCAGACCTGCCATCGATAGACGGGCAACCAACTCGTCACGGGACACTTGCGGGCTTACCCAGCCGCGCAACCACTGTTCACTGAATTTCATCCTGCTCTCCTAAAAAGTTCGTTACGGGCGACCTAGCGAAATTGCGCGAGGAACCGCAAGTCGTTGTCGAAGAACAGGCGCAAGTCATTGACGCCGTAACGCAGCATGGCCAGACGCTCTGCGCCCATGCCGAAAGCAAAACCCTGGAATTCTTCCGGATCGATACCGGACATGCGCAGCACGTTCGGGTGAACCATGCCGCAGCCCATCACTTCCAGCCAGCCAGTCTGTTTGCAGACACGGCAGCCCTTACCGCTGCACATCACGCATTCCATGTCGACTTCAGCGGATGGCTCGGTGAACGGGAAATAGGAAGGACGGAAACGCACTGCCAGTTCTTTTTCAAAGAACACGCGCAGGAACTCTTCGATGGTGCCCTTGAGGTCGGCGAAGTTGATATCGCGGTCGACCAGCAGGCCTTCGACCTGGTGGAACATCGGAGAGTGAGTGATATCGGAGTCGCTGCGGTACACACGGCCTGGACAGACAATGCGGATCGGCGGCTTGTTCGCTTCCATGGTGCGGACCTGTACCGGCGAGGTATGGGTGCGCAGCAGCATGTTGGCTTTGAAATAGAAGGTGTCGTGCATCGACCGGGCCGGGTGATGGCCTGGGATGTTGAGCGCCTCGAAGTTGTGGTAATCGTCTTCGACCTCAGGGCCTTCGGCAATGCCGTAGCCGATGTGGGTGAAGAACTGTTCGATGCGTTCCAGAGTCCGGGTAACCGGGTGCAGACCGCCTGTCGTTTGGCCACGGCCTGGCAAGGTTACGTCAATGGATTCGGCAGCGAGTTTCGCGGCAAGATCCGCTTCCTCAAGCGACGCCTTTCGCGCATTGAGAACCTCTGTGACACGCTCCTTGGCAACGTTGATGAGCGCGCCAACCTGCGGACGCTCTTCAGCCGGCAAATTCCCCAGGGTCTTCATCACCTGAGTCAATTCACCCTTCTTGCCGAGGTAGTGAACCCGGATTTGCTCCAGGGCATTGATATCTTCGGCGCTTTGCACAGCCTCAAGTGCTTGAGAGACCAGCGCGTCCAGGTTTTCCATGTACAGACTCCAGATACGAAATAGGGGAAGAGCTTACAAGGCTCTTCCCCTATTTATGACGTTTAACACCGAACCCCGAAACGAGGCCCGGTGATTGCCGGGGACTTAGGCCAGAGTGGCTTTAGCTTTCTCGACAATCGCAGCAAACGCCGCTTTTTCGTTCACTGCCAGATCAGCCAGAACCTTACGGTCGATTTCGATCGACGCTTTTTTCAGGCCAGCGATGAAACGGCTGTAAGACAGACCGTTGATACGCGCACCAGCGTTGATACGAGCGATCCACAGAGCGCGGAACTGACGTTTTTTCTGACGACGGTCACGGTAGGCGTATTGGCCAGCCTTGATTACCGCTTGCTTGGCAACACGGAATACGCGTGAACGCGCGCCATAGTAGCCTTTAGCAAGTTTCAGAATTTTTTTGTGACGCTTACGGGCAATGACGCCACGCTTTACACGAGCCATGAGTTACTTCCTCTATTCTTGATCAAAATTAACGAAGGCGCAGCATGCGCTCGACTTTTGCGACGTCAGACGGATGCAGCAGGCTGCTTCCGCGCAGTTGACGCTTACGCTTGGTCGACATTTTGGTCAGGATGTGGCTCTTGAAAGCGTGCTTGTGCTTGATGCCATTCGCGGTTTTCAGAAACCGCTTAGCTGCACCACTTTTAGTCTTCATCTTTGGCATGTTCGGATACTCCGCATTCAGTTGATAAACATAACCGCAAGGCCTGCCGTGCCCTGGTGGTTATTTCTTCTTTTTCGGGGCGATGACCATGATCAGCTGGCGTCCTTCCATCTTAGGATGCTGTTCGACGGCGCCGTATTCGAGCAGGTCAGCCTCAACCCGCTTCAACAGCTCCATACCCAGCTCCTGGTGGGCCATCTCACGACCGCGGAATCTCAACGATACCTTGGCCCTGTCCCCGTCACTCAGGAAACGTACCAGGTTGCGTAGTTTTACCTGGTAATCCCCTTCCTCCGTCCCTGGACGAAACTTGATTTCTTTAACCTGAATCTGCTTCTGGTTTTTCTTCGCCGCAGCAATCTGTTTCTTCTTCTCGAAGATCGATTTGCCGTAGTCCATCACGCGACAGACAGGTGGTACTGCGTCGGCAGAAATCTCTACCAGATCAAGCTTGGCTTCTTCAGCTATACGAAGCGCTTCATCAATCGAGACGATGCCAATCTGCTCGCCGTCAGCGCCAATTAACCGAACCTCGCGTGCCGAGATATTCTCGTTGATCGGGGCCTTCGGTGCAGCTCGTTTATCTTGTCTCATTTCACGCTTAATAATAATTACTCCGAATCTTGGCGACCACGCCGGGAAACCGCTTGTGCGAGGAACTCCGAGAATTGGGCGACCGGCATCGAGCCGAGGTCTGCGCCTTCACGGGTACGCACAGCGACAGTTTGCGTTTCAACCTCCCGATCTCCGATGACGAGGAGATAGGGAACCTTGAGCAAAGTATGCTCGCGGATTTTAAAGCCGATCTTTTCATTTCTCAAGTCGGACTTGGCACGAAACCCGCTTTCAGCCAGAGTTTTTTCCACTTCAAGGGCAAAATCTGCCTGTTTATCAGTGATATTCATGATCACTGCTTGGGTTGGAGCCAGCCACGCAGGGAATGCACCTTCGTAGTGCTCGATCAGAATTCCGATGAAACGCTCGAAGGAACCGAGAATCGCACGGTGCAACATGACCGGATGCTTGCGACCGTTGTCTTCCGAAACGTATTCGGCGCCCAAACGGATGGGCAGGTTGAAATCGAGCTGCAATGTACCGCATTGCCACACACGACCCAAGCAGTCCTTGAGAGAAAATTCGATTTTCGGACCGTAGAACGCCCCCTCGCCCGGCTGCAGATCATAGGGCAGACCGGCGCTATCGAGTGCTGCGGCGAGCGCGGATTCGGCGCGGTCCCACAGATCATCGGAGCCCACGCGCTTTTCAGGACGAGTGGAGAGCTTCATTTCGATGTCCTTGAAGCCGAAATCGGCGTAGACATCCATGGTCAGCTTGATGAAGGCTGCGGACTCGGCCTGCATCTGCTCTTCAGTACAGAAGATGTGGGCGTCGTCCTGAGTGAACGCACGCACACGCATGATGCCGTGCAATGCACCTGATGGCTCATTACGGTGGCAGGCACCAAATTCGGCCAGGCGCATCGGCAGCTCGCGGTAACTCTTCAGACCTTGATTGAACACCTGCACGTGGCAAGGACAGTTCATCGGCTTGATGGCGTAGTCGCGACTTTCGGATTCAGTGGTGAACATGTTTTCGGCATAGTTCGCCCAGTGACCCGACTTTTCCCAAAGAGAGCGATCCACCACTTGCGGGGTCTTGATCTCAAGGTAGCCGTTTTCACGCTGGGTCTTGCGCATGTACTGCTCAAGCACCTGATACAGGGTCCAGCCGTTCGGGTGCCAGAACACCATACCCGGCGCTTCCTCCTGGGTGTGGAACAGGCCAAGGCGCTTGCCGATTTTACGGTGATCGCGTTTTTCAGCTTCTTCGATACGCTGAATGTAAGCCGCCAGCTGCTTTTTATCGGCCCAGGCGGTGCCGTAAACACGCTGCAACTGTTCGTTCTTGGCATCACCGCGCCAGTAGGCACCAGAGAGTTTGGTCAGCTTGAACGACTTCAGGAAACGGGTATTCGGCACGTGCGGGCCGCGGCACATGTCCACGTATTCTTCGTGGTAGTAAAGACCCATGGCCTTTTCATTCGGCATGTCCTCGACCAGACGCAGTTTGTAATCCTCGCCACGCGCTTTGAACACTTCGATCACTTCGGCACGCGGAGTGACTTTCTTGACGACGTCGTAATCTTTTTCGATCAGCTGCTGCATGCGCTGCTCGATGGCCGCCAGGTCATCAGGGGTAAACGGGCGCTCGTAGGCGATATCGTAATAGAAGCCGTCATCGATGACGGGGCCAATCACCATTTTGGCTGTCGGATACAACTGCTTGACGGCATGACCCACCAGATGCGCGCAGGAGTGACGAATGATCTCGACGCCTTCCTGATCTTTGGGGGTGATGATTTGCAGGCTCGCGTCGGCGTCGATCAGGTCGCTGGCATCGACCAGTTGACCGTTGACCTTACCGGCGATGGTAGCTTTGGCCAGACCTGCGCCAATGGACGCGGCGACCTCGGCGACGGAGACCGGGTGATCGAAAGAACGTTGACTGCCGTCGGGAAGAGTAATAGTTGGCATGGCGCCTCCTCTCCTAGTGGTGACCCCTACCAAAGGTCACGTGGGTTGGGATAGAGCCAGTACGCGATTCGGCGGTGTACCTGCCTCACAGTGGCAGGAGCCCAAGGGCCAACCATTTGACCGAACCAGAGTGACTGGAATGTACGAAATCGACAGGTGCGCACTCGGCGAAACCTGACCCGCGAGACGCGAGCGAATCTGCAGGACGCGCATCCTAACACAGCCTGACAGCTCTACGTCAGGCCGACCCCGGCGAGTTGTGAATAAAGATGCTGACAATTGCCGTGAGAATTGTCCGGAACTGAACTGCGACATCTCGCTGTCGTCAGATAATCCGAGATCACCGTTCCAGGCCCTTGACTCTCGGGGCCCATCGACAAGAAGGAAACCACCATGAAGCTTCTACGTGTTGCCGCCCTCCTCGCACCTTTGGCGCTGGCTCTTCCGATCAGCGCTCATGCCGCCATGGATGCGAACACCAAGACCACCTATATGAATGAATGTGCCGCCGCAGCGACTCAAAATAATCCCGGCATGGATACCAATGCAGTCAAGGCGCACTGCGAATGTGGCGCACAGCAGATCAACAAGAATTTCTCGGACAAGGAAATTGCGTCACTGAATGACAAAACGACGCCTCCGAGTACCGAAATGACCGCTCGACTGCAAAAAGCCGTGAGCGAAAACTGCCTGAAGGGCAAAAAATAAAAAATTTACATTCTGCAGTCATGGGTCAGAGGCATTGGGTAGGTAATGCTCAGCGCAACCTTCTGAAGCCCTCGCCGTTCGTGGGCTTCAGCCACTTCAAAGGCATGAGAAGGCTTCAGTTGAGCGCCGGTGATCCGGCTGATCCCACGCGAATTTTCCCTATATATTTGCGGCACTGGCGCAAAGTTCTAATCGAAAAAGTCCAGCATCGACACAATTCGACTATGATAGCCCCCGTGTGCCCAGTTGGCCTGAGCAGCACAGCACTACTGAATATTATGTTTCTGGAGATACACCATGTCTAATCGCCAAACCGGCACCGTAAAATGGTTCAACGATGAAAAAGGCTTCGGCTTTATCACTCCACAGGGTGGCGGTGACGACCTGTTCGTACACTTCAAGGCTATCGAATCCGAAGGTTTCAAAAGCCTGAAAGAAGGCCAGACTGTTTCCTTCGTGGCTGAGAAAGGCCAAAAGGGCATGCAAGCCGCTCAGGTTCGCGCGGAGTAATCCGAGCGCGCTAAAAAAAACCCGTCTCTGACGGGTTTTTTTATGCCTGCAAACAACCTGGCGCCATCAGCCGCAATTTACGCGGGTTACCGTGGCGCCTTGGTCAGTATTGAGGTTCAGTCGGTCGGAGCGATACTCCAGAGTCACCATGTCGTCTGGCCCCAGCACCCTGGCCGTCTGGGCACCCGCTTTCGCCCGGGCCTGATCGAGCAACGCAGGTGAAGCTGGCTTGCCGACCGCGAACTGTGCCGCGGCCGCATCACAACGGGACTGGCTGGAGTCTGACGTCGCCGCACCTTTGGCGGGGGATGAAGACTCTGATGTGGTGCTGCATCCCGCCAGCAGCGCCACTGCCAGAATCAATCCCGATGATGCATATTTCCAGGGCATACGAACTCCTTACGTTTAACGAAAACCAGAACTTCTGCGACAGCGTCACTACGGCTTGGTTTCGCAAGCCCAGGCAGAACAGGCCCTTGGACGGTGTCGGGATGCGCTGGAGTCTGCCCGAGCCCGATCCCGATCCCCTGCGGGCAATCAAATCGTCACAAAACGTAAGCCATTTTGTGTATTCATTGCGCAAATTAACCGTCATGCCTAAGTCGCAGTGCGCAACGTTGTCCGGGATGCTTTACTGCACGCCCGCCCAGGGGTAACCCGCGCGTCAGGGCAGCGCCAACACCTATTTCGCAGAGGAATGTTTCACCATGGCACTCGTGTCCATCGATGCTGATATCAAGGCCAAGTGGTCGCAAGGGCAATGCGCCCACAGCCCGGGCAGTCCTGAAGAATTGGCAATCATTGCAATCGATTTGCTGGTGAAGGAACTGGGCACTGAAAGCGCCCAGAATTTCATGAACCAGGTATTTCTGCGCTACTCGACCGAGGTGTTGAGCAGCGCATGATTGGCGTTATTTGAGCCGTGCCAGACGCTGCGTCAGCAGGTCGAAGAACCCCTGTGCATCGCCGTTCTCAATCCAGAAAACATTTTTAGGCTGTCCCAGCGTGTCATACCAGTCGGCCACGGTCTGACCGAAGCCTGGCCCCTCCCGGCTGTCAATCGCCACATTGATCAGCCTGCCACTAAACAACTCCGGTTTCAGCAGCCAGGCAATCACACTCGCATCGTGCACCGGTCCACCCGGCAAACCGTAATGCACCATATCGGCCTTGACGTACTCGTTGAGGATGCTGCTGACCAACTTGCCCGCGTGATTGTTCAGCCCCTCTATCCGCTGAATACGCTGATCGCTGGTGAGAACCTTGTGCGTCACGTCCAGCGGCACGTAAGTCAGCTTGACGCCACTGGCCAATACCACTTTGGCGGCATCCGGATCAGCGTAAAGATTGAATTCAGCCACTGGCGTGATGTTGCCACCGTTGAAGTGTGCCCCGCCCATGACCACCACTTCCTTGATGCCCTGCGTGATCTCCGGTGCCTGAATCAACGCCAGCGCGAGGTTGGTTTGCGGCCCGAGCATGGCGATGGTGATGCTGTGGGGCTCGGCCTTGCTCAGCGTGTCGATCAGATACTGCACCGCGTTACCGTCGGCGAGCCCCTTTTTAGGCTCATGGACGTCGACGCCCGGCAGGCCTTCCTTGCCATGGATGTTTTCGGCGTAGATCGGTGGTCGTACCAACGGCCTGCCTGCCCCTGCATAGACCGGAACCTCTTCACGCGCCGCCCACTCCCGGGCCAGACGCGCATTACGTGAGGTCTTGTCGATCCGCACGTTACCGGCGACGGTGGTGATCGCACGGATGTGCAGTTCTTCCGGCGACGCCAGCGCCAGCAGCAGCGCGACCACATCGTCTGCCCCTGGGTCGGTGTCGATGATCAGGTCGCGTTTTTCGGCGGCGTGGGCAGCAGTGGAAAAGATGGCCAACAGTGCAATGCTCCTGATCAAGCGAAGGAGAAAGTGACGGCAAAGGTGCATAGGAAACTCCCTGTTTCATGAATGTGACGCGAATCGCCAGCGATCAGAAGACCACGCCCGCGATCAACGCCACGTTGGTGTATGGCTGGCATTCTCCCGTGCGCACGACGGCCCGGGCGTTGCGACTCAGTTGTTTCAACGCCTCGTGACTCATCAGCCGCTGTTGCCCCAAGTGTCCAGCGGCATTGAGCTGATCGATGACCGACAAGGCCGGGGGCTGCTTATCCCGCATTTCATCGGCGATGACGTGGCTTTCGACCTGCATTTCCGCCAGCACCGTGTTCAGCACACTGACGAAATCCGGCACGCCGTGCGTGACCGCCAGGTCGATGAGCTCTACACCGGGCGGGACAGGCATCCCCGCGTCCACGATCAACAGCACATCCCCATGCCCCAGGGACGCGACCACGCGGGACAGTGCGATATTAAGCAACGGTGTTTTCTTCATGGTTGATAACTCTGAACGTCGACGACGGTGGGTATGGAAGGCTGGGCGCCTGAACGCGTGACCGACAGTGCCGCTGCAATCTGTCCGAAACGGATGGCGTCCGACTCGGATTTCCCTTCAGCCAACGCAGCCGCGAAACCGCCGACGAATGTGTCGCCCGCCGCCGTGGTGTCGACCGGCTGGACCTTGGGCGCCGGGAAGTGCTGAGAACGGGCCTGACTGGCAAACAGCGCACCCTGCTCGCCCAATGTGACGATCACTTTCCTGACGCCCGCCTTCATCAACGCCGTGGCGGCGGCATCGGCACTGCCTACGCTGTCGACCGGCAAGCCTGTCAACGCGGTGGCTTCGCTTTCGTTCGGGATCAGGTAGTCAATCCAGCCGTACCATTCTGCGGGCAAGGGGCCACTGGCTGGAGCCGGGTTGAGGATAACCGTCTTACCCAGTTCGCGACCCCGCTTGAGCACATACCCCACCGTCGTCATCGGGACTTCCAACTGGCAGATGATGACATCGGCCTGGCTCAAGAGCGTGTCGAATCCGTCGACCACCGCCGAAGTCACGTGTCCATTGCCGCCGGCCACGATGACGATTGCATTCTGGCTGCTGTCATCGACCACGATCAAAGCCACCCCCGAGGACTCGCCCTCGATCCGGGTCACGGCCTGGCAATCGATCCCTTCGGCCAGCAGCGCTGAACGCAACTCTTCGCCATACGCATCGCTGCCCACGCAACCGATCATGGCCACGCTGGCCCCGAGGCGGGCTGCCGCCACTGCCTGATTGGCGCCCTTGCCCCCAGGCACGGTCACGAACGACTGGCCGGCAAGTGTTTCACCCGCTTTCGGCAGCCTTGGCGCTCGCGTGACGAGGTCCATATTGAGACTGCCCACTATCACTACTTTTGCTTGCATGACGTTGTACTCTTCCATCCGGACCCTTCGATCCGGCTCAGCGAAACTCATTGAATGCGTTGGTGGGCGGCGCCGTGGATTCGCGCAATACGATGCTCGGCGCCACGATCATCCGCTGCACCGGACTGTCGCCCCGTGCCGAAATTCGTCGCAGCAACACTTCAGCGGCGCGTTCCCCCAGTTGCAGAATCGATTGTCCGACCGTGGTCAGCGCAGGATAAACGTACTGGCTCATCTGGATGTCGTCGAAACCGATGACCGACAGATCCGCTGGAACGCGCACATTGCGCTCGGCCGCCGCACGCAATGCGCCGATGCCGACCATGTCGTTGGCCGCGAAAATCGCCGTGGGGCGATCACCGTCCAGCAACAGGCTCGCCGCCTGGTAACCGCTGGGACCGGTGAAGTCGCTCTCGACTACCCAATTGTCAAGCACGTTCACGCCGGCTTCCTGCATCGCCCGGTGATAACCGGCAAGACGCATCCGCGCGACGCTGGTTTCAGCCGGACCACAGATACAAGCGATGTGGCGATGCCCCAATTCGAGCAGATGCGAAGTGGCGAGATAAGCGCCCAATTCGTGATCGATTCGCACCAGATCGGCACTGATGTTTTCCAGATCGCGGTCGACAATGACCATCGGGGTGCGCACCGACGACAAACTGTCGACAAGGCTGTCACCCCCGCCGACCGACGACACGATGAGGCCATCGACCCGCTTTTCCAGCAGCACGCGTAAATAGTTGCGCTGCTTCTCCAGGTTGTCGTCGGAGTTGCAGAGGATCACGCAAAAACCGTTGCGCTCGCAGAAATCCTCGATGCCCCTGGCCAGTTCGGCAAAGTACGGGTTGATGCCGTTGGGAATCAACAAACCGATGGTCGCGGTGGACTTGGCCTTCAATGAGCGGGCGACGGCGCTGGGCACGTAATCCAGCTGCGCGATTGCCGCCTCGACTTTCTTGCGAACCTCGTCACTCACCGGCCGTGTCCGGTTTACGACATGGGACACAGTTGTGTAGGAAATGCCGGCAATGGCGGCCACGTCTTTGATGGTGGCCATATCAGCCGCGCCGCCGTGCGCGGTTGCTGCGGTAGGTGTCCAGCACGACGGCCACGACGATCACAGCGCCGGTGATGATGCGTTTGGTGGGCTCGGTGGCGCCAATTTGCGCAAGGCCTGCCGCCAACACCGAGATGATCAGAACACCGAAAAACGTGCTGATCACTGACCCACGCCCGCCCATCAGGCTGGTGCCGCCAATCACCACCGCCGCGATGACCTGAAGTTCGAGGCCCGATCCGGCATTGGGGTCAGCCGCTTCAAGACGGGAAATCTGGAGCAAGGCAGCGACACCTGCCAACAGTCCCATTAAGGAAAAGACCAGAATCTTGTAGGGCTTCGGATTGATCCCTGCCAGACGCACGGCTTCTTCGTTAGTCCCGATGCCGATCAGGTAGCGGCCGAAGACAGTTCGGGTCAGCACGGCCTGGGCGGCAAAAATCACAATCAATGCGATGACGAACGAAGGCGAAATGCCGAACGCGAAGGGGTTGGACAGCCAGGCGAAGGAATCGCCGATGTACGCCGTGCGCGAATCCGTCAATTGGTACGCGACGCCGCGTGCCATCTCCAGCACACCCAGCGATACGATGAAGGACGGAATGCGCCAAGCCACGGTGATCGAGCCGGTCACGGTCCCTGCCACTGTTGCGCACGCCACACCGAGCAGCGCGGAAGGCAACACGCCCCAGCCCCAACCCAGCATGGCGACACTGACGGCGGAAGCAGCCAACGCCAGCACCGAGCCGACAGACAGATCGATACCGCCAATGATCAGAATGAAGGTCATGCCAACAGCCAGCACCATCAGATCCGGGATCTGGTTGGCCAGCGTGCTGAAGGTTTCGTAAGACAGAAAGTGATCGCTGAGAAAGGAGAACAGCACGATCATCGCCAACAAGGCGCCCGCCAGACCGAGGTACGTGCCAAGGCCAAAATAATTGCCGGCGCGCTTGCCCGGCGAAGGCAGTGCGGCAGGAGTAGTCGAGGTTTTCATTAGTCGTTCCTGGGCGCGGCTTCAGAGAGCAGCGCATCACGTTTTTGGTAGCCAGCGAAGGCCGCGGCGAGCAGTTCGTCCTGGGTCCAGCTGTCGCGCTCGAATGTGTCGATCAACCGACCGGCCGACAACACGCCGATGCGATCACAGATCAACATCAGTTCACGCAAATCGCTGGAGACCACCACCAATGCCCTGCCCTGTCGCGTTAACTCGCCGAGCAGCGCGTAGATGTCGAACTTGGCGCCCACATCGATTCCTCGCGTCGGCTCGTCGAACAGCATCACTTGGCAGTCGCGCTCCAGCCAGCGGCCGATGACGACTTTCTGCTGGTTACCACCCGACAGCTCCGAAACCAGTTGCGTTGGGCTGGAGCTGCGAATGCGCATGGCTTCGACCTGACGTCGGGCGAGAGCCATTTCGGCGTTGCCGTTGACCACGCCGCCGCTGGAAATCGCCTCCATGTTGCCCAAGGCGATGTTGGCGCTGATGGACTGCGACAACAGCAGACCTTCGCCTTTGCGGTCCTCGGTAATGAGCGCGATGCCATGACCGACGGCGTCCACTGGCGAGCTGACGCGCACGGTTTGCAATGGGCTGCCCACCTGGATGCTGCCGCTGTCGGCGGTGTCCGCTCCGTAGATCAGACGCAACAGTTCAGTGCGGCCTGCGCCAATCAGCCCGGAAATGCCAAAAATCTCACCGGCGCGGACATCGAAAGAAACATCCCGCACTTTGTCCGAGCGGCTGAGGCCTTTGACTGAGAGGGCGACGCCGCCAATCTTGCGCTCGCCAAGGTCGATGTGTTCGCCCAACTCGCGCCCCACCATGAGCGTGACGAGTTGTTCGCTGTTGTAATTGGCCATGGCATCGACACACACGAGCTTGCCATCGCGCAGCACGGCGATGCGCTGAGCGACACGGGCCAACTCTTCCAGGCGGTGAGAGATATAAACGATGGAAACGCCGCGATCCTGCAGCCGGGTAATCTGCTCGAACAACATCTCCACTTCACGGGCCGTCAGCATCGCGGTCGGCTCGTCGAGAATCAGCACATGGCAATCGCCGATCAGGTTGCGGGCGATCTCGACCATTTGCTGATGACCAATGCCCAATTCACCGACCAGGGTGTCGGGATCAATGGCCTCGAGACCCACTTGCGCCATGGCCTTGATCGAGTCTTCGCGCAATTTTTTGCGGTTGATGAACCCGGCCCGACTGGGCAGGTTATCGAGAAACAGATTTTCAGCGACCGACAGCGTCGGCAGCAGATTGAGTTCTTGCATGACCATGCGCACGCCCAGTTTTTCCGCTTGGGTGCGGCTGGCCGGTGCATAGGGTTGCCCCTGAAACTGCATGTCACCTGTGGTCGGGGTAACCAGTCCACCGATGATTTTCGACAGGGTGCTTTTGCCCGCGCCATTTTCACCGGTCAGCGCCAACACTTCCCCGCGCAGCAGCGTCAGGTCGATGTCGCCGAGGACAGGTTGGGCGTAGGTTTTGCCGATGTTGCTGACAGACAGAACAGCGGCCTGAGCAGACGCTGACATAACGCTCTCCACGCGCCCGCTCCCGGTGAGGAGCAGGCGGTATGTACGGATGATTGACGGGTCAGGCTTATTGCGGCTTGGTGACCAGCTCGACCGGGGTCTCGATCACACCGTCCTTGATGTCGAGCTTGTCGCCCTTGATCATCTTCAACGCGGTGTCGATGCCGAATACAGCCTGACGCGCAGCGAACTGGTCAGCGGTAGCGAGCACTCGACCGTCCTTGAGCATCGGCTTGATGGCGTTGATGTTGTCATAGCCCACGACCTGCACTTTGCCCGCCTTGCCTGCGGCACGTACCGCCGATACTGCACCCAGCGCCATGCTGTCGTTACCGGCCAGCAGGGCTTTCAGGTTCGGGTATTCGTTGAGCATGGCCGAAGCGACGGCGTTGCCCTTGTCGATTTCCCAGTTACCCGACTGCGTGGAGACGATCTTCATCTGTGCAGCGTCCATCGCGTCCTTGAAGCCCGCGGTGCGTTGCTGCGCGTTGGTGGTGGTCGGCACACCTTCGATGATCCCGACCTGATCGCCCGCCGTCAGTTGCTTGGCGAGGTAGTCACCCACCAGCTTGGCGCCCTTGCGGTTGTTCGGGCCTACGAACGGCACTTCGATACCTTTGCTTTTCAGCACGTCCGCGTCGAGCTGGTTGTCGATGTTGACGACCTTGATTCCCGCTTTCATGGCCTTGTCGATCACCGATGCCAAGGCCTTCGAGTCAGCGGGTGCGATCACCAGCGCGTCGACTTTCTTGACGATCATCTGGTTGACGATATCGATCTGCGCGGCCGTATCAGACTCGTTCTTGATGCCGTTGGAGATCAGGTCGAAATCACTGGAATGTTGTTTCTGGTACTGCTTCGCCCCGTCTTCCATGGTCAGGAAGAACTCGTTGGCGAGGGATTTCATTACCAGCGCGACGGTGGGCTTTTTGGCGTCGTCAGCGTAGGCAGAAGAGAGAGGCAGGGTTACCGCACTGGCGGTGAGCATGGCAACAGCAAGAAGACGTGCAGCGAATGGCAGCTTCATGGAATCACTCCGACATTATGATTATTGTATCGGCATCGTCCGCGAGGTCAGGGTACACCCGGCCAATCGCAAACGTTTGCGTGAACGAAACTATGAGAATGGTTGCATCGTTTGTCAACAGCCTGAACCCTGGCGACAGGCTTTTTCAGATTTGCCCTACAACCGCCGGATGGATTATTCCCCGTTCACAGGCCACGATGTGATGGCTTAAACGTGCGCAATACCGCATTAAATACGCTATTTAGTCCGCTGCACCCCTCAATGCTGCGCTAATATGACGGCGATCTGACATCGCGCATCGCCAATGTCGCTGTCACTCACATAAGAACGTCGTTGGAGTGGAAATGATAGACCCGGCCGTACAGAACACCCTCGCAGAGCAAGGCAACGACCCTGCTTCGGATTTCATCCAGTCGATGATTTCCGCCTTACCCGGTGTGGGTCCTGTAGGAAAAAGCCGCGCAGCTCACCGGCAGTGGTATGAATCGCTGTCCGAAGAAGATCAAATGAAAGTCCGTGACAAGCTGCGAGAAGAAATTGCCAAGGTCAGGGAGCAATTCGGCCGTCGCTCCAACGCCGTGTCAGCGCAATCCGTCAGGCTCAGAGACCACGGCTGATCCGCGGCCCTCATCTTGGGTTTAGACCGATCGCCTAAACCCCACCAGGCCTGATCGCCTCTTTCGGTCAGGATCTGTTCAATCCTCCTTCTTCACCGTCGCCACTTCATCGGCGCGCACTCTGACAGTTTTGCCAGAGATGTCTTTGAACTCATAAAACCCGTCAACACTCTTGGTCTTGGGCACATCCTCGGTGATGTACTGCGTGCCGTTCTGCAACGTGACCACGGTCGCGGTCGAACACCCCGCCAACGCCACGCAACCTACGAGCGCCAAGGACAGCCCCAACCCTCTGATCTTCATGCCGACTCCTCTATTTTTCCAGGTCATTGCGAACCGATTCGCCAATAGGGACTCTGATCGACGCAATCGCTTTTGGTTCGCGAAGAAAAGAATTGGTCGGACAAATCAACGACTTGGGTGGCGATGAATATTCTTCTTACTGCACGGTTGCGAAACGTCCCACACTGAAATACTGTATGCGCATACAGCTAAAACAAGGGATCACTCTCGTGTCTACCACCGCCGCTACAGCCCCTGCGCCGTACGAACGTATGGCCATCCGCATTCAGAAAATCATCAATGCCCCGACCGCACAGAAATCGCGCTCTGCCCTGATCTTTCGCCTGACCGACGAACTCGAAGAGGACTGGAATCAACTGCTTGAGGAGATCGCCGAGAACGACAACGTGACCCTCGCATGGCGTGATGACGGTGGCGTGCAGATTTTCTGGACAGTGCCCAAAGAGGACTGAGCTGACCTGACCCCTCTTGCAGCCACATACCCGCCCTATCGGCGAGTCACAACTGTGCCTCGCCCCGCGCTAATCAGCCCGTAGTTGGATTCAATGCTCAGACTTTTCGTGTCATGCCTCTTGCTTATCTCCTCCCTGCAAACCGCACTCGCCGACGTCAACATCGGCACCTGGAACCTGGAGCACCTGAGTGTGCGGCCCAACAAGGATTTCCAGAGCATCGCTAAAGTCGCGAAAAACGTGGACTTTCTTGCGGTGCAAGAACTCATGAGCGAAGACGCACTGAACACCCTCGCCAAGGAACTGACCCGGCAGACGGGTAAACACTGGAGCGCGATGGCGTCACACGCGGTGGGTCGATCGACCTACAAGGAAATGTACGGTTTCGTCTGGCGTGATGACATCGTGGCCTACGAAGACGGCGCAGTGACTTATCTGGATCGCGGCGACACCTTCGAACGCGAGCCCTACTCCGCCCGCTTCCGATCGCTCAAGGACGACACGACCTTTGTGGTCGCCACGGTGCACATTCTTTACGGCAAGAATCAGGCTGACCGCGCTTCGGAAATCACCGCGCTGTCCAGCTACTGGGCGTGGTTGAAAGACACGTACCCTGGCAACAACCAAATCATGTTGATGGGCGACTTCAACACGCCGCCGAACGCACCGGCCTGGAGCAACCTGGACGCCAGCGCGAAGCCATTAATGCTGGAAGGTGCCTCAACGCTGTCCACCGTCGACGGCAAATTCGCCAACCTTTACGACAACGTCTTCGTGAGCAGGCAATCCGCGATCAAGGCCAGCGAGATCAAAGTCTTCAAATATCCAGAGTACCTGGGGATGACCAACGCAAAAGGCCGTGACAGCGTGTCGGACCATGCGCCGATCTTCTTCCGCGCCAGCTTTACGGGGGGCCGTCAGGTGGCAGCGTCTGCGGCGCCGAGCTCATCCTTGCCGAACCCGATGAAACCGGCGTCGCCGGATTCCAGCGGAAAAAACTTGACCGTGGCGATTCGCGGGAACAAAAAAACCATGATCTACCATCGCCCGGACTGCCCGTCATACAACTCGGTTTCAGAGAAGAACCGTATCGATTTCGCCAACGCCGCCGCTGCTGAAGCCCAGCATTATCATTTGGCGGGCAACTGCCGCTGATAGAGACCTCGTCGTGAAGGGCGCGCCTGATATCAGGTGGCGCCCCTGGCCTGGCTTATCGACGTGCCAGATCGTGCTGGATGCAGCCGTCATAATACGTTCGCTTGACGGCTGCCGGTTTCAATCGCGATGGACTCTTATACGTCTGTTCGGTGATGCCTAGCGCCATTTTGCGCATCCAGGGTTGAGAAAACTTCTGTGCCTGAAGCTTCCGGCGCTGGCTGTATAAAGTCTTCCCGGACAGCTTCGATTGCTGCGCGACGCCAGCCATACCCGCTCCCCATTTACACACCTGTACGTCCTGCTTACTGACAGTACGCGCTTGTACAGGGAGTGCCGCCATCATCAAAACAAAGGCCGTCACGCCCAATCCCATCTTTCGCATACGCCCTCGTCCCGGAATCACTTGAAAGAAAAGGATTTTTCCAGAAAACCCACGCCCTGCGGGCCATCAGATTGCCTTTTTTATGCGGGAAGGCTTCTGTTGGCTCTACGGTCGCTGCCCACCGGGTCCCTGTCGCTCTTCGTACACCCAAAAGCGCATGGATTTGAGGCCATGCATCGCATCAAGGGCACATGGACACTCAAACAGATATGGCACATGGCCGCTTATCGGCGAGCGATTCAAAATGCCATGAAACAATGCAATTCTCTCTCGGTCGGTAGCCATTCGCAGCTGCAGAAGGCTACTCGTCTCAGGCAGAGAACACGCATTACGATCCATGGCCGGAATCCTGTTTTTTTGCAGCCTGTATCGATCTCGAAATGAAGTGACAGCACCGCTGATGCATTCCGCGGACACCCTGTCAGGTACATAAGGACGTACTCAATTTCAGACCGGCGTACTCGACGCCCAACAGGCCCATGACGATGAATGATTCCAGGGATTTTGAAATTCATTACCGTTTCCGAGGCGAACCCCGGCACTTCTGCCACCATGCCAGTCACTTGTGTGAAAGCGAGGCGTTGCACTTTGCGACCTTGCACGCGGGTGTGGGCAATCTGGATGGCGGTGTCGCTGCGGGCCCCATGCGTTTGGCCATGCTCTATGCCGAAGGGCTGGGCGTGACTCAGGTTCAGTGGAAGCGAACCTGACGCCACAAATCTCCAAACAAACCGCGAATCAAGTGGTCGGTATTTACTGCAGCGCTCATTAAATCAGCAACGCGAGGTAAATATGTCCATTGATAACGCGCTTAAACACGAGGTTCTGACTCGACTCTTGCACGCCCACCCTGCGGGTTTGGGGAAAGAAGTTCTGGACAACTATCGAGGGGAAAACGCGGTTGCGGATACCCTCGAGCATTTGCAGAAAGCCGGCTTGATTCACCACGGCTGTGTCGACAGCCCGGCAAAAGGTGAGCGAACGCTCAATTACCCGGTGAAGTTGAGTTCCGCTGGCGTAGAAGCCGCCAAGCAGCTTTGACCTGAATACCGTCGGTATCGAAAAGGGGGGAATGCTGGTGTTCTCCCCAAGTGCTGCAGACCCGATCATCCATGAGCCGGTCGGGTAGCAGCACTACAGGGGAACGAGAAGAATCCTACAAGCTACGTCTGTTTTCAGTCACTCAGACAATTGTGACTTAATTAGTCGAACAAGCCGCATCACACCGCTGGATAATCGCCCGTGCCGTCCGGCCAGGGCGTCAGCAACTCAAAACCCGTTTCAGTGACCACCACCATGTGCTCCCACTGTGCGGACAGCGACTGATCACGGGTCAACACGGTCCAACCGTCGCTCAACACGTGGGTGCCCGGCTTGCCGGCGTTGATCATGGGCTCGATGGTAAAGACCATGCCCGGCTTGAGCTTGAGCCCTTTGCCTGCTGCGCCATAGTGCAAGACCTGAGGTTCTTCGTGGTACTTGCGGCCGATGCCATGGCCGCAATACTCCCTCACGACGCTGAATCCCTCACGGTGGGCAACGGTTTGAATGGCGTGGCCGATATCGCCCAGCGTCGCGCCCGGTTTCACCACGCGAATACCCGCCAACGTCGCTTCGTAGGTGGTCTCGACCAGACGTTTCGCCAGCGGGCTGACCTCACCCACGTAATACATCCGGCTGGTGTCGCCGTACCAACCATCCTTGATGACCGCCACGTCGATATTGACGATATCGCCTTCTTTGAGGATGTCGTCTGGTGACGGGATGCCGTGACAAACCACCGTGTTGGGCGAGATACAGGTGGTCTTGGTGAAACCGTGGTAACCCACGTTGGCCGGAATGACTTTCAGTTCATTGACGATGAAATCGTTGCAGATGTCGTCCAGCGCTTCGGTGTTGATACCGGGTTTGACGTGCTGACCGATCATGGCGAGCACGTCTGCGGCGAGACGACCTGCAATGCGCAGTCCGACCAGATCGGCTTCGGTCTTGATACTCACGCTCATTGCGACACCACCCTGACCTGAGTCTCGACAGCCGCGCTCTCGTCAGGCAAGGCACCCAACAATGTATTTCCGGAAGCCTCGGCGCGGATCAGCAATTGACAGATATCGGAGTAGTTCAGCCCCGGATTGAGCTCAGCGAGCATGCCGACCCGCATCCAGTGCTCGGCCTGGGCATTGATTGAGCGGCTTAGCGCGGCGCTGGCCGAGCGAATATTGGCGTGCATCTGTTCGGAAATCTTGACCAGTCCCATGACTTACCTCGCGTTCGATATACGAAGCATATATGTTTCATATATTTTCACGCAAGCCGCAGAACTGTTCTCGCATCACGCCGACGCCTGGGCAGCCGCATCCATCGCACATTCCGAGAGCGACGTCGCCAGCTGAGAAATGGCCTCCTGATCGTCCTCGCTCAAAGCGCGGTAGTGAGTGATGATCGCGCGCTCGGCCTCATTCAACGATTCAGCGGCCATCGGCGTACGCTTGCCGGAAAGAACGTAAAGTACGTCAACGCCCTTTTTATCCAGGGCGGCCAGGTAATCGGAACGGGGAATGCGCTCTCCGCTTTCGTATTTCCCTTGGGCATTGGCTTCAACGCCCCCGACGGTGCCGAATTCCTGTTGCGAAAGACCGAGGCGTTTGCGTTCTTCTTTCAGGCGTGAACCAAGATCTTTCATAAACGCGGGCCTCGAATGTGACTGTGTCTAAACCAAGACCCCATTGGTCGAGGGGAGTTGCGAATCACCCGACAATTGTTCAAGCTTCGCGCTTTTCGGCTCAAGGAAACGCTCGACGCGGCCGATAACTCGGATGGACAGCTTGTCATTGATGTGGCAACCCGATTCTTGCAGTTCGGAGTACCAGACGTGATTACATTTTTGCTGGGTTGGTGTGCCGTTTCGGTCGTGGGAACGGTGATCGCAGTCGGTCTCATCAGAGCGGGCAAGAAGCGCCAGCCCGAAGTCGATGACGAGCCCGCCACCGAGGCTGTTCCTGTCGCTACGCCTGCGTCCTACGACCGCTAAGCCGTCCTTCGCTCTGCGTCACGCAGCGCTCGAGGCGAAGGCTCACTCCACGGCACAATGCGCCTGTTCACCTGAGTAGGACAACGGGCCTGTCGCAAAGCCCATCTGCTCCAGGCCAATGCTGAACTGGCGGACCCCTGCCGCCAGCGCCAGAAAATCCTCACGCTGCATCTCGTTGCCCCAAACGCTGCTGAACGACGCTTCGCGCACTTGGGAGGGTTGGGCCTGGGCCGGGAAAGCCAGGGTGGTTTCGGCTTGGTTCATTTGCATGGTCGATCCCTCTTCACTAAACACTGTGTGGATATACAGTATTTTCTTGGACAACCAAATGCAAGCCTTGATTCGACGAGCGGTCGTCTTTGAAACGAACCGCGCGCTGATGCGAAACGGTCAGACCCCGGCGAGGCCCTTGAGACGCTGGAGATCTTCGGCCGTGAGAACGATGCCTTCCGCGAGCGATATTTCACGCTGTTGATAACGGCGATCCCCCGGCATCCGCTGCTGACCCACCCCGTGCATCTGTCTCACCAGCTGTTCGCTGCGTTGCGCGAAGGCCTGTCCGCTGCCCTTGTCAGGGTCGATGACGATAATCGTCTGTCCAGTCCACGGCGTCTGGGCGCCCGGCTTGGTGGACATGTCGAACTCGAAGGAAAAATTGCCCCCCGTGAGCGCCGCTGACAGCAGTTCCACCATCATGGAGAGCGCCGAACCCTTGTAACCCCCAAAGGGCAGCAGCGCGCCGCCGTCAAGAATCGCCTTGGGGTCTTCGGTCGGTTCACCGGCGCGATCAACGCCCATGCCCGGTGGCAACAGGCGCCCTTCCCTTGCGGCGATCTGCACGTCACCGTGGGCAATGGCGCTGGTGGCCATGTCGAACACAATCGGCTGGCCACCGGCACGCGGCGCCGCGAAGGCGATCGGGTTGGTGCCGAAGAGCGGCTTTTGCGCATCATGGGGCACGACGCAGGTCATGCTGTTGACCACGCTCAACGCCACCAGCCCTTCTTGAGCGAAAGGCTCGACGTCGGGCCAGAGCGCCGCAAAGTGGTGGGAGTTGCGAATCGCGAGGATGGCGATCCCGGCCGTGCGCGCCTTTTCGATCAGCAGCGCCTTGGCGGCTTGCATGGCGGGCTGTGCGAAACCGCCACCGGCATCCACCCGAACGAATCCCGCGCCAACATCCTCGACGTTCGGCACTGCCTGACCATCGACCCAACCGGCTGCGAGGGATGACAGGTAGCCTTTGATGCGGAAGATGCCGTGACTGTGCGACCCATCGCGCTCGGCGCTGGCGCAATTTTCCGCCAGCACGCGCGCTACGTCTGCCGAGGTCCCATGGCGCAGAAAGATCTGGCGCAGGAGTTCGGTCAGGTCGCTGAAGGAAATCGTCTGGGTGTCAACCGCGTCGCGGGGTGAGGACATCTGAAGCTCCGGTGTGATTATTGGAAGTGGAAGCCGAACAGAACGTAAATCAGCGCCTGAGAGTACTGTGGGCGAGCAACCGGGTAAACTGCGCGCCTGCATCTTGCCCCTCGTTCGCTTCAACTGATCAAGGATCGTTCCATGGAGTGTCAGACCCTCGTTCTCGGCGCCGGCATCGTCGGCGTGTGTTCCGCCCTGCACCTGCAAGCCGCAGGCCAGAGCGTCGTATTGCTCGACCGCGATGAGCCTGGCACCGGGACCAGTCACGGCAACGCGGGGCTGATCGAACGCTCCAGCATCATTCCCTACGCCTTCCCCCGGGAATGGATGCGTCTGGTTCGCTATGGCCTCAACCGGCAATCGTCGATGCGCTTCAACCCGGTGTTTCTGCCTCGCCTGTCGCCCTGGCTGCTTGAGTACTGGCGGCAGTCCTCGCCGGAAAACCTGGCCCGTGCCAGCCAGGCCATGCAGCCGCTTATCGAACGCTGTGTCACCGAGCATGACCTGCTGGCCGAGGCGTCGGGCATGACCGGCTTGATGCGCGCCAAGGGCTGGATCGAGTTTTACCGCGATCAGAAGGAGTTCGATCTGGCATCCGCTGACGCCCGATCCTACGAGCAATACGGACTGCGCTTCGAGATTCTCGACGCCAGCCAACTGCGCGACCGCGAGCCGGACCTGAAAGGCGTTGTCGGCGGCATTCATTGGCACGATCCGAAGAGCGTGACCGATCCTGGTGCACTGGTGCGGGGATACGCGGCGCTGTTTGCCCGGCGCGGCGGCGTGGTGCTCAAGGGGGATGCGCGGACCTTGAAGCAACAGGGCGATGGTTGGGAGGTCGACAGTGTCGAGGGCCGAATCAGTGCCAGCAACGTGGTGGTGGCGATGGGGCCGCAATCCGCCGAGATCTTCTCGACGCTGGGTTACCGCATCCCGCTGGCCATCAAGCGCGGCTACCACATGCATTACGCATCGCTGCCGGGCGCCGAGCTGCAACATTCGGTGATCGATGCTCAGGCGGGTTTCGTGCTGGCGCCGATGGCGAGAGGGATCCGCCTGACAACGGGTGTCGAGTTCGACGCCAGCGATGCACCGCCCAATGAAATCCAGTTGCGTCGCTGCGAAGCCATCGCCCGTACGCTCTACCCATTGGGCGAACGGCTGGATGCCGAACCGTGGCTGGGGCGCAGGCCTTGCCTGCCAGACATGCGCCCGGTGATCGGCCCTGCCCCTCGTCACACGGGGCTGTGGTTCAACTTCGGTCACGCCCATCACGGGCTGACGCTGGGCCCCGTCACCGGACGCCTGTTGGCCGAGATGATGACCGGCGCGCCGACGTTCACCGACCCGACCCCTTACAGCCCCGCGCGATTTCAGTAAGGAGGTCAGCTCAGCCGTTTCTGGAAGAACAGGCGCTGATGCCCCGGCGGGTAATCGTCGAGCTGGCCGAACGAGGCGTAGCCGTGTTTGCGATAAAACTCGGGGGCCTGAAAGTCGAAGGTGTCCAGCCAGACGCCCACGCAGTTGCGCTCACGGGCATAGTCTTCGGCCATTTCCATTAACTGGCTGCCCATCCGCTGCCCACGGGCCTGCTCGGGCACGACCAGCAGTTCGATGAAGCACCAGCGATAGAGAACCCGACCGTGAAGCCCGCCGATCACTGCGTCGGTGGTTTCATCCCTGACAAAGAACGCGAACTTTTCCGACAGGCCATCCCCCGCTTTCGCCGCGTTGTAGGCCTTGAGGGGTTCGAGAATCTGCAGACGTTCGTCTTCGCTGGGGTTGCTCTTGAATTCGATTCGCACGCTCATGCGTCGCTTCCTGCTGACATGGAAAAGGAACGCAAGCGTGTGGGATTTGGCGGAATGAGTAAAGCGGGAGCAAACAGAAGGAGCCGCCGGATGGAGGCTCCCGGTGGGGTGGATCAGTCTTTCTGGTCGCGGAGGATGTTGCCGGAGGTGCCGTCTATGCGGAATTCGTACGTCAGGCTATCGGCCTTGCGGCCTTCACCTTCCCAGTATCCTTTGTCATCGGCCTCGATCTTGTAGATCTCCGTGTAACCGGACGACTTCGCCTTTTCGATGGCCTTCTCGATGGTGATCCAGCCTGGGCCGGGCTTGTCCGCGAGGGCGAACGGGGCAGTGGCCAGAGCGGCGGTGGCGAGGACGACAGCGGTAAGTGTCTTGATCATTTTTGAACTCCATTTCCCTTTGCGGGCTATTGACTTGCAGGGGGTTGGAGTCGGTCGAAAGACGGATGGTTCAGGCGAGGTTTTGTAACGGGGTGCTGCACGGCGACCGGCGAACATCATCCTGGGATGACGAGCGCCGGGAAGCCGGTGTTGCAGGGAGCCACATCAATCAGCGCTTGACCTTGCGACGCAGGATGCCGTTCAGCACCACGACCACCACGGCCACGAAAATGGCGATGTACTGGAATTTCTTCTCGTCGAGCACGCCGATGGTTTGCAGGTGCGACAGGCCGAGCATGATCACCAGCACGCTCAGGGCGATGAGAATCGAATAAATCAGACGCTGTTTGTTGGTCATTACGGAGGTTCCTGAAAACGGGTCTAGATCGTTTGCACTGCCGCAAACGCGCCCGACATCTTACGCCGTCACAAAGGTGATAGCACCCTGGGCCTGCGCCTTCGATACTGCGGCGAAGCGTCTCGGTGACTGAACCCTGTCACTTTGCCGTGGTTTAATACCGGCAGTTTACGTTCGTTGTACGCAATTTTTCGTCGTTGAAAGGAGTCCCCAATGCCCCATGAAGGCAGCCTGTTGCAGGCCGCAGTCGTGTTTCTGCTCGCCGCCGTTCTAACGGTTCCCCTGGCCAAACGCCTGCAACTGGGCGCGGTGATCGGTTACCTGATCGCTGGCGTGATCATCGGCCCGTCGGGGCTGGGCCTGATCGGTAACCCGCAGAGCGTGGCGCATATTTCCGAGCTGGGCGTGGTCCTGCTGCTCTTCATCATCGGCCTTGAGCTGTCGCCCAAACGGCTGTGGGTGATGCGCAAATCAGTGTTCGGCGTGGGTCTGGCGCAAGTGCTGCTGACGGGCCTGGTGATTGGCACCGTGGCGCTGCTGGGATTCGGCCAGCCGCTGAACAGCGCCGTGGTCCTCGGCTTGGGTCTGGCCCTGTCGTCCACGGCCTTCGGCCTGCAAAGCCTGGCCGAACGCAAGGAGCTGAACGCGCCCCACGGTCGCCTGGCCTTCGCGATTCTGCTGTTCCAGGACATCGCGGCCATCCCACTGATCGCATTGGTGCCGATGCTGGCGGGCGGCGATCACGAAGCGTCGTCCGGCGATTCCCTTCGCCATGGTTTGCAGGTGCTGGGCGGCATTGCCGTGGTCGTAGTCGGCGGGCGGTATTTGCTGCGGCCGGTGTTCCGCATCGTTGCCAAGACCAAGCTGCAGGAAGTGTCCACGGCCACCGCGTTGCTGGTGGTGATCGGCACGGCCTATTTGATGGACCTGGTCGGCGTCTCGATGGCGCTGGGCGCGTTTCTCGCCGGTCTGCTGCTGGCGGATTCGGAATACCGCCACGAGCTGGAATCGCAGATCGAGCCGTTCAAGGGCCTGTTGCTGGGCCTGTTCTTCATCAGCGTCGGCATGGGCGCCAACTTGGGTCTGTTGCTGAGTTCGCCAATCACCGTGCTGGCCCTGACCGTTCTGCTGATCGGCCTGAAGCTGCCGCTGCTGTTCTTCGTTGGCCGGTTCGCCGGAGGCCTCGGCAAACAGAGCGCCTTGCGCCTGGGGCTGGTGTTGGCGGCGGGCGGGGAGTTCGCCTTCGTGGTGTTCAAGATTGGCCGCGATCAAGGCCTGTTCGATGCCACGCTGTACGACACGCTGGTGCTGACCATCACCCTCTCCATGGCCCTCACCCCGCCGCTGTTGCTGGTGATGTCGCGCTGGCTCAAACCCAAGGCGGTGGTCAAGGAAGTGCCCGAGGAATACCGGGACATCGATTCGGACAACCCTCGCGTGGTGATCGCGGGCATGGGCCGGATGGGGCAGATCGTGGCGCGTATCCTGCGGGCGCAGAAAATTCCTTTCATTGCGCTGGACACCTCGGTGGAGACCATCGAATTCACCCGCAGCTTCGGCAATGTCCCGGTGTTTTACGGCGACCCGCTGCGCCCGGAAATCCTCCGCGCGGCCAAGGTCGATCAGGCGGAATACTTCGTGATCGCCACCGACGACCCGGACACCAACATCAAGACCGCCGAGCTGGTGCGCAAGCTGTACCCGCACCTGAAAATCATCGCCCGGGCCCGTAACCGGCAGCACGTGCATCGCCTGTTGGACCTCGACGCGCAAGCGGTTCGGGAGACCTTCTATTCCAGTCTGGAGATGACTCGCCGCACCCTGATTGGTCTGGGCTTGACCGAGGCGCAGGCGGCGGCGCGCATCAATCGCTTCAAGCGTCACGACGAACAGGTGCTCAACCGTCAGCACCTGATCTACGACGACGCGGCGAAGGTCATGCAAAGCGCACTGGAAGCCCGGACCGAACTGGCTGAGCTGTTCGAGTCCGACCGCATGGACGAAGAAGCCGAACTGGCGGCCAGCAAACCCTGACTTCGTCCTGCGCTGAGTCGGCTAACGACTCAGCGCAACGACGAACTCCAGAAAGGCGCGCACCTTGGCCGGTGGCAGATGGCGGGACGGGTACAACGCATACAGCGGGAAATACTCGTCCGGCCAGTCGGGAAACAGCTCCACCAGTCGCCCCTCCCGCAGCGCCGGTTCCACGCCCAACGCCAACACTTGCGCCACCGCCTGCCCTTCCTCGCAGATGCGATGCATCGTTCCCACGTCGTTGACCATCAGCCGCCCACGCGTGTTGACGAACAATCGCTCATCACCCCGATGAAATTCCCACGGAAACGGACGCCCGGTGTGTGAGTCGCGAAAATCGATGCAGACGTGCTGAGGGCTTTGCAGATCAGTCGGGTGGTGCGGCCTGCCGTGCTTTTTCAGGTACGCCGGGGACGCGACGGTCAACACCCTCGTTTTCAGCAATTGGCGACCGATCAGCGATGACGACGGCTGCTCCCCGAAACGCACGGCCAGGTCGACGCCGTCCGCGATCAGATCGCCCAGTTGCTCGCGGGTCACCAGGTCCAGTTCCAGCTCAGGATAGGTGGCCATGAAGTCGCCCAATGCCGGGGCCAGAATCAGCCGGGAGAAATACGGATCGACGTTGACCCGCAAACGCCCGCGCACGGCCATGGCGCTCCCGGACGCCTGCGTGGCCGCCTCTTCGAGCCCGGCCAGCAGCGGCGCAATCTCTTCGTAAAGGCGACGGCCCTCGTCGGTCAGCTTGACCGAGCGCGTGGTGCGGTCGAACAGGCGAATCCCCAGCCGCGCCTCCAACCGGGCCACTGCGCGACTGACACCGGATTGGGTCATGTCCAGCGCT
The DNA here is from genome assembly GCF_044753445.1 of Pseudomonas sp. NPDC088368. Lineage (NCBI taxonomy): Bacteria > Pseudomonadati > Pseudomonadota > Gammaproteobacteria > Pseudomonadales > Pseudomonadaceae > Pseudomonas > Pseudomonas sp. NPDC088368. The sequence goes on along the minus strand of NZ_JBIVNG010000002.1, from coordinate 252,745 downwards.
TCGGCGGCCTTGACGAAGCTGCCGCTGTCGACCACCGCCGACAGCACGCCCATGCCACTGGCTAAACGTCCGTCGAAACTCATTGATGATTCTCCAGCATGGATGCAATGACACCCATGCTATCGGAGAATCAAACCGCCCGGCGCGATAATTCTCGCAACGGCGACATCAGGTCGCCCCGAATGAGGAAACGGATTCATGTACACGATCATGGGTGTAACCGGGCAAGTGGGCAGTGAAGTGGCGCGCAATCTCCTGGCAGCGGGCAAACCGGTGCGTGCAGTGGTGCGCAGCGCCGAGAAAGGTCAGGTTTGGGCGAATCAAGGTTGCGAGGTCGCGGTCGCCGATGTGGACGACGTGTCGGCGTTGACGACTGCCTTCCAGAACAGCACCGCGGTGTTCATTCTGCTGCCGCCGAATTTCTCGCCGACCGAAGGCTTTCCGGAAACCCGCAAGGTCATCGCCAACCTTCACGAAGCACTGGCCACGGCGGCCCCCGGCAAAGTGGTGTGCATCTCCACCATCGGCGCTCAGGCGACGCAGCCCAACTTGCTGAATCAGCTGCAACTGCTGGAAAAAAGCCTGAGCACGCTGGAGCTCCCGGTGACCTTCCTGCGTCCGGGCTGGTTCATGGAAAACTGCCTGTGGGACGTGGCGCCTGCGACAGAAACCGGTGTGATTCCCAGCTTTTTGCAGCCGCTGGACAAACCGGTGCCGATGATTGCCACGGCGGACGTCGGACGCGTCGCCGCCGAACTGTTGCAGGAACAGTGGTTCGGCAAGCGCATCGTCGAGCTGGAAGGTGAGCGCCACGTCACGCCGAACCAGATCGCCGACACCTTTAGCGAACTGCTGGGCAAGCCGGTGTCGATGCAGGTGGTGCCCCGCGACACCTGGCATGACCTGTTTACCTCGCAAGGCATGAGCAATCCGCTGCCGCGCATGCAGATGCTCGACGGCTTCAACGAAGGCTGGATTCGCTTCGAAGGGCTGCCGCGCAAGGGCCATGTGACGCTGAAAACCGTGCTGGCCGGGCTGTTGGCGCGCTAAGCGGCGATCAGGCCTCCCGCGAGTTTTTCACGTGTTCGATGAAGCGCGTGACCGCGGGGGCCTTTTCGTAGCGGCGATGGATCAGCGACAGGTATGAGGTGGGCTGACAGTCTTCGATGCGTCGATACAGCACGTTCGGCAACTGGATGTGATCGACCACCGATTCTGGGACCACTGCCACGCCCTGCCCCAGGCTCACCAGCGCGACCACGGACACCAGACCGCCCGGTTGCGGCCCCAGGGTCGGCGCAAAGCCGCCTTGGGCCGCCACCTCCAATGTCCCGGAAATCTGCTCGGGCAGAATGAACGCCTCGTTTTGCAGGTGCATCGCGTTAATCACCTTGAGCTTGCACAACCACGACGCGCTCGGCAGCGCCAGGGCAAACCCTTCGGTCAGCAGCTTCACGGCGCTGACCGATTCCGGCAGGTTCATGGGTGAACGAATGAAGCCCACGTCCAGCCGCCCCTCTTCAATCATCCTCGGCAACGCCGGCATCAGGTATTCGGTGATCGCGAACTCGACGTCGGGATGCCCTTGGCGAAACGCCCCCACCTGACGCTGCAACACGCCCGAAAACACGGCCGAAGCGACGTACCCCAATTCGATCTTTCCCGCTTCGCCCCGTCCGGCCCGCTGCACGTTGTATTGCGCGGTCTCGAACTGACGCACCGCCAGCTCGGCCTCGATTTGCAAGGCGCGGCCTGCATCGGTTAGACGAACCTCCCGTTGCTCGCGGACGAACAACCGTGTACCCAACGCGCTTTCGAGATCCTGAATCTGCCGGGTCAACGTCGGCGGCGCGATGCCCAGTTGCTCGGCGGCGCGCGTGAAATGCCGGTGCCGGGCAACGGCGAGGAAGTAGCGAAAATGACGGATTTCCATAGCACGTTACCTGGCAGGTAATTGATTCGTGGGAGTCAGGTAACGAAGCATACGCCTTTCGACGATATTCTGAATGTCACCGGCCCCCCTATCTGTGGGGCGTGCCGGGAGTGCGAGTATTGGTGCGCCTGCGTTGGCATGCCCGACCACTACAGGAGGTGCGCGCTCAGCCTGAAACATACGCATCGTGCCCCGAATGTCGCTCACTGAGCATTAGTCAAAACCTAACACTGGAGCTGCCATGCCTCATCCCAGCCCCCGCATGACCCTGCTCACCGCTTCCGGCGTGTGCTCGCTGATCGTGCTCGACACCAACATCGTCGCCGTGACCCTGCCGAGTATCGCCCGGGACCTGGGCGCCGGGTTCGCAGACATTGAATGGGTGGTCAGCGCTTACATGCTGGCGTTCGCCGCCTTGCTGCTGCCCGCGGGCAGTCTGGCGGACCGCTTCGGGCGCAAGAAGATGCTGCTCACAGGACTGGTGCTGTTCATCCTCGCATCAGTCGGATGTGGCGCCGCGCCGAACATTGTGTTTCTCGACATCGCCCGGGCGGTCAAGGGCGTGGGGGCCGCGCTGCTGTTGACCTCGGCACTGGCCACCATCGGCCACGTGTTTCACGACGAAGTGGAACGGGCCAAGGCCTGGGCGTTCTGGGGCGCGTGCATGGGGGTGGCGATGACCGCCGCGCCCACTGTCGGTGGCTTGATCGCGGAACTGGTGGGCTGGCGCTGGATTTTCTACCTCAACCTGCCAGTCGGTCTGCTATTGCTGGCGATGGTGTCGCGCAATATCGGCGAGTCGCGCAATGAACAATCGGCCCGCCTGGACCCTATCGGCAGTCTGTTTTTCAGTGCCAGCCTGCTGAGCCTGATCTGGGGTTTGATCGAAGCCAATCGCATCGGTTGGGACAACCCGTTGACCTTCGCCCGCCTGGCCGGGGGCGCACTGTTGCTGGGCCTGTTTGTGGTTGCGGAACGCTTGCAGCCTCGGCCCATGGTGGATTTGCAGTTGTTCAGACACCCGCGCTTCATCGGCGCGTTGCTGGGCATGTTCGCCTACGCCGGGTGCGCTCAGGTGATGATGACGCTGCTGCCCTTCTATCTTCAGAATGGACTGGGTTTCAGCGCCATCAGCTCGGGGCTGGGCATGCTGCCGTTTGCAATCACCATGCTGCTGTTCCCTCGGCTGGGGCCAAAACTGGCTCGGCACCTGTCGCCTGCCGCGATGATGGCGCTGGGGTTGACGCTGGTCAGCGCCGGCAACCTGCTGTGCGCTTGGGCCACCACGTTGGGCGGCTATCCGGCGTTCGCGCTGGCCATGGCGGTGACCGGTGCAGGGGCTGGGCTGCTGAACGGTGACACCCAGAAAAACATCATGGCTTGCGTGCCTCGGGAGCGCACCGGCATGGCGTCGGGCATGAGCACCACCATGCGTTTCAGCGCGATCATGCTGGCGGTGGGCGTCTACGGCGCGCTGCTCGCCAGCCACACGTTGAAAGCGTTGAACCTGAGCCTGCTCAACCTCGCGCCGGAATGGCTCGACCAGGCCGAATACATCGCGTCTCGCGTAGTGGCCGGTGACATGAGCGCCGCGTTGCAGGCTGTCGACACGGGCGCCCGCGTCGTGGTGCAACCCTTGGCGCAGCAGGCGTTCGTGACGGGTTTCGGCTCGGTGTTGTGGGTCGCCGGGTGCATTGGTCTGGTGGGCGCGGTGTTGGTGGGCACGCTGATGCGCAAACCCATCCCGGCCCTGCAACTCAATCCCGCCTGACTTTCCTTGATCCAAGGGGGTCAGTCCTGCCGTTTGAGCCATTCCCCAGGCGGCAGGCCCATTTCCTGGACGAACGCTTTGCTGAGCGCGGCTTGGGAGCTGTAGCCCACCGACGCGGCAATCACCTTGAGCTTCACGCCTTGCTTCATCAGGTCCCGCGCCAGCTTCATCCGCCACGCCGTGAGGTAGGCGATAGGTGACACGCCGACCACCTTGAGGAACTGCGCCGAGAATTTGCTGCGGGACATGCACGCCAGCTCGGCCAGTTGCCTGAGGTTCCAGTCCTGCTCCGGGTTCAGGTGAATCGCGTTGATCGCAGCGCCCAAGTGCGGGTCGAGGATCGCGCTCAGCCCGCCCCGCGCAATCATCCCGTCCTCCATCGCCCGCCGTACCAGCACGATGAAGATGTATTCGAAGAGCACGCTCAGGCCCTTGCGATGCCCGGCACCCTGAGCGCGAAATTCGGCCAGCAGCGCCGTGATCACCGGCACCAGCGGCTCGATGTCCTTGAACGGAAACACCAGCGTGTCGGTGACGCCCAGCGGAAACGAGCGGCCCATGCTGACGCCGAATTCGAAGGTGGCGCAGAGGATATCGGCGCCCTGCTCGGTGGTCGGTTGTAGCTTGTAACGACAGGTGCTCGGGCACAGGAGAACGGTGGGGCCGTCCAGCGCGATGCGCGGGTGGCCAGGACGAATCAACGCCAGGTCGCCGCGTTCGACGATGTGAATGAACGCCGTGCCGTCGGGCTTGTTGATGTCGAGGGTGTCGAACACCGTCCCGGCGTAGAACAGCCGTCCGTTCATGTGGATTCGGTCGAAAAACTCGGATAGCGCGTCCATTGAGTCACTTCAGGAAAAAAACGCGGACGTTGGGACAAAACCCCTCCGACGTAAAGAACGAGGATAATCCTCACTTGCGACGCCCCGGTCGGCGGCGACCGCAAGAGGTTATTCCAATCCGAGGAGCCTCACAATGAGCACTGATTCGAACGTCAATTCCCTCTACCGTGACCCCGAAAACGGTGTGTTGCCGAAGGTCGACTTTTCCCTGGACCTCACGCGTGCCGCGCTGGTGGTGATCGATCCGCAGGTGGATTTCTTGAGCGAAAAAGGCGTGACCTGGCCGTTGGTGGGCAACAGCGTCACCGAGAATGGCGTGGTTGGCCACCTGGAGCAGTTATTCGCGGCGTCCAAACAGGCCGGGATCGCGGTGGTCATTTCCCCTCATTATTACTACCCCTGTGACCACACCTGGGAGCATGGCGGACCGCTGGAAAAAATGATGCACGACGTCGGCATGTTTGACCGGACATCGCCGCTGGACCTGACTGGCTTCGACGGCTCCGGCGCCGACTTCATGCCGCAGTACAAACCGTACATTCTCGACGGCAAAACCATCATCTGCTCGCCGCACAAAATCTACGGCCCGCAGACCAACGACCTGACCCTGCAACTGCGCAAACAAGGGGTCTCGCAGGTGATTCTGGCGGGGATGGCGGCCAATTTGTGCGTCGAATCGCACCTGCGTGATCTGGTGGAGCAAGGCTTCGAAGTGATCGTGGTGCGCGACGCGACGGCCGCGCCACAAGTGCCGGAGGGTGACGGGTATCAGGCGGCGTTGATCAATTACCGGTTCATTGCGCATGGGTTGTGGACCACGGCGCAGGTGTTGGAGCAGTTGCAGAGCCGGTGATCGGACTGCGGCACGAGACCTTCGTGGGAGCGAATTCATTCGCGAATGGGTTCACAGGCGACATATCTGCGTCGGCTGTACCTCCTTCGCGAATGAATTCGCTCCTACAGTTACTCCTGCGTCACGCCGCGGATCTCGTGGCGATATCGAACCCCTGTGGGAGCGAATTCATTCGCGAAAAATGGGCCAGACCCTGGAGATGTACCGACTGTTCCACCGCCTTCGCGAATGAATTCGCTCCCACAGTTGAATCTGCATCAGGCAAAGAATTTTCACGCCTCCGGGAATAACCCTCCCCCGGCTTCGTCATACGGGCTCAAGAAGTTATTAACCCTGAAATGAGGAAGCCTCCCATGAAAACCACATTGATCGCCCTGACCCTGACCGTGCTGAGCAGCGTTGCCCTGACCGCCCACGCCGACATGAAGAACATGCCGCAGGTGCAGGAATACACCTACGGCACCAAGCTCGATATCGCCGAAGTCACCAAGACCCCGAACCTGAATTTCTGCGGCGTGCGTCCGGTGGACCTGGGCTACGTCGATCACATGGGCAAGGCCCACACCCTGCGTTATGAAACCAGCGGCAACACCTGCCTGGGCGACAACTGATTGACCGATCGCTCGGTCACTGCGCGGCGAGGCGCCACACCCGCGCCAGGTCCCGTGCCCGGTCGTGCAGCAGAGACGCGGCGTTGTCGCAGGCCTGCTCCAGCGTCATCGGCCCGCTGGCCAAGGCAAACGCCGCGCTGATGCCGTGTTCGTAAAGGTCCGCGTAGCCCTCGCCCAAGGTGCCCGCAAGCACGATCACCGGCACGCCATGACGCTGGGCGATTTTCGCGACACCGAACGGCGTCTTGCCGCGCAGGGTCTGGGCATCGAAGCGCCCTTCCCCGGTGATCACCAGATCGGCGCCCTGAAGGGCGTCGGCCAGACCGGTCAGGTCAGCAACCACTTCAACACCCGGACGGAACGAAGCATTGAGATAGGCTTTCGCAGCGAACCCCATTCCCCCTGCCGCGCCGGTGCCAGGGTACTCGCTGTCATCCTTGCCCAGCACGCGGGCAGAGACTTCGGCGAAGTGGCCCAACGCTGCGTCCAATGCCAGCACCTGCTCCGGCGAAGCGCCTTTCTGTGGCCCGAAAATATGTGATGCGCCGTTGAGTCCGCAGAGTGGGTTGTTGACGTCGGCGGCGACTTCGAACTGCACGTCCTTGAGGCGGGCGTCCAGCCCATCCAGATCAATCTGTGCGACCTGGCCCAGTGCCAGACCGCCGGGGGGCAGCGGCTCGCCCTCTTGATCGAGAAAGCGCGCACCCAAGGCCGACAGCATGCCCGTGCCCGCATCATTGGTGGCACTGCCGCCGATGGCCAGAATGACCCGCTGCGCACCGGCGTCCAACGCGGCGGCGATCAATTCGCCGGTGCCATACGTCGTCGTCACCGTGGCATCGCGCTGTTTCAGGGTCAGCATCTGCAAGCCGCTGGCCATCGCCATTTCGATGATCGCGGTACGGGTGTCAGGCAGCCATCCCCACTGCGCCTGGGTCGATGCGCCCAACGGTCCTGTTGCGTCGGTGGTCATCCATTGCCCGCCACAAGCGGCCAATACCGCTTCGATGGTGCCTTCGCCGCCATCGGCCATTGGGCATTCGACCAGCCGCGCGTCCGGCCACACCTCACGCAAGCCGCTGGCGATGGCCTGGGCGACACCTTGGGCGCTGAGGCTGTCCTTGAAGGAATCCGGGGCGATGACGATGTTCATGGTGTTCTCCTTATCGATGGTCGCGATCTTCGCACGGGTGCCGGAAAATTCCGCCTGCCCTTCGCACAACGCGGTCAGACGCTGTGTTGTTCATCTGAACAAAAGGCCCGGAGATGTCGACGGTTGGCGGGTTGTTCTCTATAACGTCTGCTGTATCGGAGACATTTCGGCCACACAAACCGGCGAATATGACACTATATAGCCACTATTTTTCTACGGGTTATCGCCACCTCATGGCCGGTCTGCCCGTTTTGGTTTTTTCATGATGAAAGCCGCAGCCCTATGCTTCTGAACGATCCTGTCACCCTGCTGTTCATCATCATCCCGTTCGGACTCATGACCACGTTGATGCTGTGCCTGTCCTACGTCGGCACCAGCCGTCACCGCGCGCCGCTGCACTGGTGGATTGCCGGGGATCTGGTGTTGGCGGCCTATCGCGCGGTCGACCTGTTGCAACCCGGCGTCATTCCCCAAGGCCCCGACTGGCTAGGCATTCTCACGCCAGAAACTGCCTTTATCGCCAACACTGCAGGGCTGTTGCTGGCCATCGGTTGCCACACCCTGGCGCTGCATCAACTGGCCGAACGTGCCCACGGTGTCGCGTGGCACCTGCGAATGCTGCTCACGCCGGTGCTGCTGTACGGCATCGGCGCCAGAGTGCTGCTGCACAACGATTACATGCTGTCGTGGTTTTTCCTGTTTTGCGTGCTGACCATCGGCGTGCAGTTCTACGTGACCTGGCCTTTGAGAACACGCTTTCGTGGGGCCTGGGCGTTGCTTGCCGGGCACGTCGCGCTGCTGATCTTTCATGCCCATTCCGCGATTACGCTGGCCGTCGATCCCCCGCCGCCCTTGACCTTCGACGAACCGGACATGTTCTCGCTGCCTGCGCTGGCAATGGATTTCATGGTCTCGTTCCTGTTTACGCTGAGCTTCGCCCTGATGTTGCAGGAGCAATTGCGCCAGCAGGTCGTGCAATTGAGCATCACCGACACCCTGACCGGCGCCCTGAACCGACGCGGTGCGGTGGCGAGCATTCTTCATCAGGAGCGTCGTCAGAACGGGCCGCAACGCTACCCGCTGGCCGTGGCGATGATCGACCTGGACAACTTCAAGCGCATCAACGACCAGTACGGCCATGCAATGGGGGATTCAGCCCTGCAACTGTTCGCCAACACCGTGACTCGGTTGATGCGCAAGGAGGACGTGTTCGTGCGTTGGGGCGGCGAGGAGTTTTTGTTGGTGTTCCCCGGCACCGATGTGCAACAGGCGCAGATGTTCATGAAGCGTTTGCGCGAGGCGCTGGACCCGCCGACGGGAGAATCGACGCTGCCGTTTCCGATTGGCTTCAGCGCAGGGCTGGCTCAGACCTCGACGTTGAACAGCCGGGAAGACTTCGAAGCCCTGTTGCGCTCGGTGGACAAGGCGCTGTATCGGGCCAAGCAGGTGCGCGGGCGGGTTGAGGTGGTCGAGGCGATGGATTTGTGAAGCGTGGCGGGTACCGGACTCAACCTGTGGGAGCGAATTCATTCGCGAGACATTATTGGCACAGGCCCCGCATCTCCATCGCCTGAAACAGCGCTTCGCGAATGAATTCGCTCCTACAGAGGACCCGGGATGCCATGGATTGCAGCGTCGGGGGCTGATGACTTAGCGCGGGACCATCTGCATCCCCAAGTACAACCTCAGCAGCTCATCGGTCCGGTACGGGTCACACCCGCTCACCTCGGCAATCTTCTCCAGCCGATAGCGCAGGCTGTTGCGATGAATCCCCAAGGCATCGGCGCAGGCCTGGCTTTCGCCGCTGTAATCGAACCAGGCGCGCAGGGTGTCGAGCAGTTGGCCGTTACCCTGCAAACGCAGCACCGGTTCGGCGATTTCCTCGGCCAGCCAGTCATGGCGATTGCGCCAGAACAGCACCGCGAGCCGATGACTCGCCAACCTCAACAGCCGGTGTTGCGGTTGAACGTGACGGGCGTAATCCAGCAGATCGCGGGCGGCCGTGCAGGCGTGGCGTAAAGAGGTCAAGTCTGACGACGGCTCGACCGTGGCCATGCGCGACACCGGCCAGCCCTGCTCGTCGAACTGCTCCAGTAACAAGGCATCATCGCGATCCTTGCCCGCCGCACGACACCAATACACCAGGCTCGGCTCGCACGACACACACCAACTGTTGGCGTAACGTCCGTTCAACCAGGCCGCCAGTGGACCCGCATAGCCCGCACCGTCAGGCAGTTCGATCAACACCGCCTGACGCGGCAATTGCGGCTGCAAACCCAGCTGTTCGGCCTCATCGACCAGATGCTCGGCGCTGTCGCCCCACAACAGCCGCGCCAGCAAATCCTCACTGCGCTGATGCCGCCACTGCTGGTCGGCCTGCTGACGACGGTGCTCCATGAGCATTTCCGCCGTCATCTTCACCAGCTCGGCATAGACCCGCACCTGATCCGGCTCCCCCGTGATGCCCAGCACCCCCACCAGCTTCTGGTCCAGCATCAACGGCAGGTTCACCCCCGGTCGCACACCGTCCAGTTGCCTGGCCGTGTGCGCATCGATTTCCACCACCCGACGATTGGCCAGCACCAACTGCGCGCCCTCATGCCGCGTGTACAACCGCTCCGCCTCACCGCTGCCAATGATGATGCCGAGGTAATCCATCACATTGACGTTGCACGGCAAAATCGCCATCGCCCGATCAACGATGTCTTGGGCCAGCGCGTGATCAAGGGCGAACATGGGGCACTTCCGGGGAGCGGCGCGTTAAACGGGTCATACAGGTCACATCTTGTTTTTAGGGTTCTGCGAAGTCTGCCTGATTTTTGCCGCGAGTTCCCGCATGACAATCACCCGCCCCGGATACCCAAGGCATCGACAGCATGGCAGAGTGCCAAGCATCGCCGATGCTTGTGAGGTCACACCACTTTGCCCCTATCCCGCCTCGCCCTGCTCCTTCCCCTGCTGACCTTGCCCGCCTGCGCGTCCACCGAGGTGCCGTTGGGTCAGTCGAGTTTTGCCGAGTATCGCCAGCAGACCCTGGCCTGGCTCCAGCAGAACCGTACCTTTCAAACCGATGATCACGCTGCCGAGCTGGAGTGGAATGCGCCCCGCGAATGGCGGCCTGTGGGGGTGGCGAAGCGCGGGATTCTGTTGGTGCATGGGCTGGGGGATTCGCCCTGGTCGTTCAATGATGTGGGGCAGGCGCTGGCTGATCAGGGCTTTCTGGTGCGCACGGTGTTGTTGCCGGGGCACGGCAGCAAGCCGTCGGACATGCTCGATGTGACGCTCAAGCAGTGGCAGCAAGTGGTACGCGAACAGACGCTGATTCTGCGTCGCGAGGTGCCGACGGTGTATCTGGGGGGCTTTTCCACCGGGGCCAATCTGGTGCTGGATTATGCCTATGCGCATGCGGACATCGCCGGGTTGGTGCTGTTTTCTCCCGCGTTTCGCCCGGAAAACACTTACGCCTGGATGACGCAATACATCGGCTGGTTCCGGCCGTGGCTGGCGAAGCCCGACGATGGCGTCCGACCGATGCAGACGCCGGTTCGTTATCTGAATGTGCCCACCAACGGTTTCGCCCAGTTCTACCGCAGCGCTTTGCTGGCGCAGGACCGTATTCAAGAGCGGCCTTACGACAAGCCGGTGTTCGTTGCGATCACGCAGCACGACTCGGTGCTCGACACGGCGTATGTGCTGGACACGTTCAATGCGCGATTCAGCCATCCGGACAGCCGCCTGATCTGGTACGGGGATCAACCGGCGAACGCCGCCCAATCTCCGCGCGTGCTGGTGCGCACTGACTACCTGCCAGAGTTTCGCATTGCCCAGTTTTCCCATATGGGCCTGCTGTTCTCGCCGGAAAATCCGTTGTACGGGCAGGATGGGAGCCAGCGGATCTGCTGGAACGGGCAGGAAGCGGCGGACATGCAGACGTGTTTGAAGGGTGATGCGGTGTGGTACTCGGACTGGGGGCATCGCGAGCCGGGCAAGGTGTTTGCGCGGTTGACGTTCAACCCGTATTTCCAGTGGCAGATGGGGGTGATGATGGGGGTGTTGGGGGCGGTATCTTCGACCGACTGAAGCATTAGGCAGGATCACACGCTTTTGATTCTGGCCGAAGGCCGTAGGAGTTGGCTTGCCTACGATCTGCTGCGAAGCAGTAGTAAAACCTGAGTATCGGATATGCCTGACACAACCGAGGTGTCTGATTTTGCTGCCGCTTCGCAGCAGATCGTAGGCAAGCCAACTCCTACGCCTCTGGCAGAAGCACACCCGACAGATCTCAGGCAAACCTACGCCCACGGCCTTCGGTCAGAAGCCTGAACAGCCGTCACCGTTCAACATCACTCCCCCGGCGCCAGCCGCTCTCGGCTGTTGCTCAAATGGGTCAGCATCGCGGCGCGGGCGGCGTCGGGGTCCTGGCGGCGGATGGCGGCGAGGATGGCTTCGTGTTCGAGGTTCGCCAGATACGCATGGTTCGTCAGACTAGTGCCAGCCCGTTCGCTGGTGGCGATGCGGCTGCGGGGGATGACGGCGTTGCCCAGGTTCTGCAGGATCTCGACGAAGTACGGGTTACCCGTCGCTTCGGCAATCAGCAAGTGAAAGCGGCGGTCCGCCTCCACGCAGCTGTCTTCCTTGGCCAGCAGGTCCTGATAGTCATCCAGTGCCAAACGCATGGCCGACAGTTGTTCCTGGGTTCGCCGCTGAGCCGCCAGCGCCACCGCCTGGGTTTCAAGGCCCAGCCGCAGTTCGATGATGTGACGCACGCTATACGCGGTCTCGACGTTCAAGCGCATACCGCTCTGCTCGGTGCGTTGCAGCACGAAAGTGCCCTTGCCTTGATGGGTTTCCACCAGCCCTGACGCCTGCAACTTGGAAATCGCTTCCCGCACCACGGTCCGGCTCACCCCGTGCTGACGCACGATTTCACTCTCGGACGGCAGCTTTTCCCCCGGCGCGATGCTGCCCATGAGAATCCGCTGACTGAGGTCTGTGACCAGGTCCGTGGCCAGGTTGTGCTGCCGCCGTTTGGGAAGTGTATGAGAGGGTGTTTGCATGGAGGTTGTCCTGACAGTGGCCTCGAATGATGGAGTATCTGCCCTGATTGCACTTGTCTTTTTTCAACCCGACAGACCGGAACGAGTGATCGCCACGCACCTCGCCCGTCTTGAGAAAATCCCGAGAGAATCCCTGTGGAACAGGCCACTCGACGGCTTGACCAGACTCGTCCAACTTGTCAGACAAGCAAGCCTATGACACCGAAATATTTCCCACAAGCCCATGAAAACCGCTTGCGGAGATAACGCGTACTTGTATGATGACTAACAACAAGGCGCACACACCTTGTCACACACATACGAAAGCCCCGCATAAAAATAATCAGTGGGAGTCAACAGAGTGAACACACCCTCATCACGAGTGGATGACGTCAACGATTCCGTCTTGCAATCGGCGGTTTCCAAAGTCAAACGTCATATCCTGCCGCTGTTCGTCATCATGTTCATCGTCAACTACATCGACCGGGTCAACATCGGTTTCGTCCGTAGTCATATGGAACACGACTTGGGCATCGGCGCAGCCGCCTACGGTTTCGGCGCTGGCCTGTTCTTCGTCGCCTACGCGCTGTTCGAAGTCCCCTCCAATATCCTCATGCAGAAAGTCGGCGCCCGCCTCTGGCTGACCCGCATCATGTTCACGTGGGGCCTGGTCGCTGCCGGCATGGCCTTCATTCAAAACGAAACCCACTTCTACATCCTGCGTTTCTTGCTGGGCGTGGCCGAAGCCGGTTTCTTTCCGGGGGTGATCTACTACTTCACCCGCTGGCTGCCGGGCGTCGAGCGCGGCAAGGCCATCGCCATCTTCCTCAGCGGCTCGGCATTTGCCTCGCTGATCTCTGGGCCGCTGTCCGGCATGCTCCTGCAAATCGAGGGCCTGGGCATGCACGGCTGGCAGTGGATGTACCTCATTGAAGGCCTGTTCTCCGTTGCACTGTGCGTGTTCGTCTGGTTCTGGCTGGATTCGAAACCCCAGGACGCCAAGTGGATGACTCAGGCGGAAAAAGATGCGCTGACCGAAACCATCGACGCCGAACAGCGCGCCCGTGAAGCCGCCAGCCCGGTGAAGCTGTCTATCGGCCAATTGCTGAAAGACCCGCAAATCATCCTGTTCTGCCTGATGTACTTCTTCATTCAGTTGACGATCTACGCAGCGACGTTTTGGCTGCCGAGCATCATCAAAAAGATGGGCAACATGAGCGACTTCCAGGTCGGCCTGTACAACTCGATCCCGTGGTTCATCGCCATCGTCTGTATGTACGGCTTCGCCAGCCTCTCGGCGAAGTGGAAGCACCAGCAGGCCTGGGTCGCCGCGGCGCTGTTGATTGCGGCGGCCGGGATGTTCATGTCCACCACGGGCGGTCCAGTGTTCGCCTTCGTCGCCATCTGCTTTGCGGCCATGGGTTTCAAATCGGCCTCGTCGCTGTTCTGGCCAATCCCGCAAGGCTATCTCGACGCCCGCATCGCCGCTGGCGTGATCGCCCTGATCAACTCGGTGGGCAACCTCGGCGGCTTCGTCGCACCGACCGCGTTTGGCATCCTCGAACAACAGACGGGCTCGATTCAGGGTGGGCTGTATGGCCTGACCGCCACGTCGATCATCGCCGCGATCCTGGTGTTCAGCGTGCGCACGACACCGAAACCCGGCGCGGCGCCCGTCACCGCAGGGTCAAAACCCGACGCCACGCCCAGCCATTCGTAACGACTTGAACCCCGATTCAACGGCGCCCTCGCGGCGCCCTGTACAACCAAGGATTTCGCCATGACGACACAGACTTCCGGCAGCACCCCCGTCATCACCGACATGCAGGTCATCCCGGTCGCGGGCCACGACGACATGCTGCTCAACCTGAGCGGCGCCCATGGTCCATATTTCACGCGCAACATCGTGATCCTGAAAGACAACGCGGGTCACACCGGCGTCGGTGAAATCCCCGGCGGCGAGAAGATCCGTCAGACCCTGGAAGACGCCCGCACCCTGGTCGTCGGCAGCACCATCGGCAACTACCAGAAGATTTTGAACGACGTGCGCCGCACCTTCGCCGAGCGCGATTCGGGCGGTCGCGGCCTGCAAACCTTCGACCTGCGCATCACCATTCACGCGGTCACCGGCATCGAAGCCGCCGTGCTCGACCTGCTCGGTCAACACCTGGAAGTGCCGGTCGCGGCCCTGCTCGGCGAGGGCCAGCAGCGTGACGAAGTAAAGATGCTCGGCTACCTGTTCTACGTCGGCGACCAGAAGAAAACCAACCTGCCCTACCGCACTGAAGAAGACGCCGACAACGACTGGTTCCGCGTGCGTCACGAAGAAGCCCTGACCCCGGAGCGCGTGGTACGCCTGGCGGAAGCGGCGTTCGAGCGTTATGGCTTCGAAGACTTCAAACTCAAAGGCGGCGCACTGAGCGGCGACGCGGAAATCGAGGCGGTCACTGCGCTGGCCGAGCGTTTCCCGAAAGCCCGCATCACCCTCGACCCGAACGGCGCTTGGTCGCTGAAAGAAGCCATTCGCCTGTGCCGTGATCAGCACAAGGTGCTGGCCTACGCCGAAGACCCGTGCGGTGCCGAGAACGGCTACTCAGGCCGTGAAGTGATGGCTGAGTTCCGTCGCGCCACCGGCCTGCGCACCGCCACCAACATGATCGCCACCGACTGGCGTGAAATGGGCCACGCGATCCAGCTGCAATCGGTGGACATCCCGCTGGCCGACCCGCATTTCTGGACCATGCAGGGTTCGGTGCGCGTGGCGCAGATGTGCAACGAGTGGGGCCTGACGTGGGGCTCGCATTCCAACAACCACTTCGACATTTCCCTGGCGATGTTCACCCACGCGGCCGCAGCGGCGCCGGGCAACATCACCGCCATTGACACCCACTGGATCTGGCAGGACGGCCAGCGCCTGACCAAAGCCCCGCTGCAAATCATCGGCGGCAATGTGCAGGTGCCGAAGAAACCGGGCCTCGGGGTCGAGATCGACATGGACCAGGTGGCCAAGGCCCACGAGCTGTACAAAGGCATGGGCCTCGGTGCGCGGGACGACAGCGTCGCGATGCAGTTCCTGATTCCGAACTGGAAGTTCGACAATAAGCAGCCTTGCCTGGTCCGTTAAAACGCAATCGCAGGGTTGCTTGAAACAGAACCACGATAACTGCCATATGGCGACCGGCGCGTAACCCCTTGCGCGCCGTTTTTCTTCATCCGCTCCACCGTTCATGGCGTGCTAAGGTTCCAGCATCTCACTGCCGTGAAGCCGTCCATGTCCCATCTGACCCAGACCCACCCTCGCCTGACCATCGCCATCGCGTTCGGTGTTGTCGCGGGCATCGTTGCCGCCTTCATCGCCCCTGCCATCACGGTTACCAGTAAATGCCTTATCGCCTGGAACGTCGCCGGTTGGGTGTACATGCTGCTGATCATGATCCGCACGTTTAAATCCAACGCCGAAGCGGTGCGACGCATCGCCGAAGTCGAGGATGAAAACGCGGGCTGGGTGCTGGTGATGGTCTGCGTGGCGGCGATTGCCAGCCTGGCCGCCATCGTGCTGGAACTGGCCGGCATCAAGGACATGTCTTCCAGCGACAAGGCGCTGCATTACGCGTTTACCGGGTTCACCATCGTCGGTTCGTGGCTGTTGATCGGGGTGATTTTCAGCCTGCATTACGCGCGAATGTTTTACACCTGGAACGGCGACGACGCGGCGTTGCGGTTTGCCGACGGTGAGCAGAATCCGGATTACTGGGACTTCCTGTACTTCTCGTTCACCATCAGTGTGGCGGTGCAGACCTCGGACGTGGGCGTGGCGACCCGAAATTTGCGCAAGGTGGTGCTGGCGCAGTCGTTGATCGGGTTTCTGTTCAACACGTCGATATTGGGGTTTTCGATCAACATCGCGGCGGGGTTGTTCAACTGATCCCAGAATCGACACCAATCCCCCTGTAGGAGCGAATTCATTCGCGAGACGTCGGTACAGCTGGCCGATTTTCGGGGTCTGAAAGGCCGCCTCGCGAATGAATTCGCTCCTACAGGTATGCATTCCAACGTATGGGGCAAGGTCAACAACACCCGGCGCAGAGCGGCGATGGGGTTCCACTGACGGTTGGGCAGGCGTATGTTGGCCTCCACAAATCCAATGTGCTCTTGAACGAGGCTTAACCGAAATGACTCAGGGTTCCGCGCTGAGAATTGCCGTGCTCGATGACTGGCAGTCCGTTGCCCAGAATGTGGTGGACTGGACCGTACTCAACCCGATTGGCGAGGTCAGCTTCCTCCACGACTTCCCCGCCGACACCGCGACCATGGTCGCCCGCCTCAATGACTTCAACGTGATTTGCGTGATGCGCGAACGCACGATTTTCGACGATGCCCTGCTCAGCCAGTTGCCCAACCTCAAGTTGCTGGTCACCGGCGGCATGCGCAACGCGGCGCTGGACCTCAAGGCCGCCGCGCGGCTGGGCATCACGGTGGTTGGCACCGAGAGCTACAAATACGCCGCCCCCGAGCTGACCTGGGCGCTGATCATGGGTGTCACCCGCAACATCGTCGACGAGGCCAATTCCCTGCGCGCGGGCAACTGGCAGATCGGCCTTGGCAGCGACCTGTATGGCAAAACCCTGGGGATTGTCGGCCTCGGCAGCATTGGCCAGAAGATCGCCCGCTACGCGCTGGCCTTCGACATGAAGGTCATTGCCTGGAGCGAAAACCTCACCGCCGAACGGGCCGCCGAGCATGGCGTCACCTACGTCAGCAAAGACGCGCTGTTCGAGCAGTCCGACATCATCTCGGTCAACCTGGTGCTCAGTGATCGCAGCCGGGGGTTGGTGGACGCCGATTCGCTGAGCCGCATGAAGCCCACGGCGTATCTGGTCAACACTGCACGCGGGCCGATTGTCGATGAAGACGCGCTGGTCGACGTGCTCAAGCAGAAGAAAATCGCCGGGGCGGCGCTGGACGTGTACAGCATCGAGCCGCTGCCCGCCGATCACCCGTTCCGCAGCCTGCCGAACCTGCTGGCGACGCCTCACGTCGGCTATGTCACGGAGAACAACTACCGGATGTTCTTCAGCCAGATGATCGAGGACATTCAGGCCTGGCACGCGGGTTCGCCGATTCGGGTGTTTGGCTGATGGCCGCCGCCCTCTCCCGGACGCCTTCAGACCCTCGTGCCGCGCTGTTGGTCATCGACATGCAGTACGACTTCATGCCCGGTGGCGCGCTCGCAGTGGCCGAGGGTGATCAACTGGTGCCGCTGATCAACCGCCTGGGCGCGCAATTTCGCAACGTGGTGATCACGCAAGACTGGCACCCGGCCGGGCACATTTCGTTCGCGTCGAGCCATGCCGGGCGCGCGCCGTTCGACAGCATCAACCTGCCTTACGGACCGCAAACGCTATGGCCGGATCATTGCGTTCAGGCCACGCGCGGCGCCGAACTGCACGCCGACCTCGACATTCCCCATGCGCAGTTGATCCTGCGCAAAGGCTGCAACGCCGGGATCGACAGTTATTCGGCGTTCGTCGAGGCGGATCGCACGACCCAGACCGGGCTGGCCGGGTATTTGAAGGAGCGAGGGGTCGACAGCGTGTTCGTGGTCGGCCTGGCGCTGGACTTCTGCGTGGCGTGGTCGGCGGTGGATGCGCGGACGGCGGGGTTCAATACGTGGGTGATCGCTGACGCGTGCAAGGCGATCGACCTCGGCGGGTCGCTGGAAAAGGCGTGGCAGGACCTGACGGCGGCGGGTGTGGTGCGGATCGACAGTGCTGATCTGACTGGCTGAACCGGATACCCGTCGCCTTTGCGCCAGACTGAGGCCTGGCGTGCGCTGACGATCCCGCAGTTAAACCTGCGTCAGACCGCACATTTCGTGGCGATATCAAACCCCTGTGGGAGCGAATTCATTCGCGAAAAGACTTGGCAGGCGCTACATCTACGTCGGATGTACCGGACTCTCGTCGGAATGCCGCCCAGAATGAATTCGCGCCTACAAACCATCCACCGTGCCAGCCTACTCGTTACCCAACGCAAACCGCTTCAACCCTTCCCCTTCCATCCGATACCGCACCCACTCGTCCTGCGGCTCGGCGCCAATCGATTTATAAAAATCGATCGCGGGCTGGTTCCAGTCCAGCACGCTCCATTCGAAACGACCGCATCCGATGTCATGGGCGATCTTCGCCAGATGCCGCAACAGTTGCTTGCCCGCGCCAATCCCGCGTTGGCTGGCAGACACGAACAGGTCTTCCAGGTACAGCCCCTTGCGGCCCTGCCACGTCGAGTAGCTGAGGAAGTACACCGCAAAACCGATGGGCTGGTCATCCAGCAGGCAGATCAGCGCCTTGGCCGGTGACGGCTCGTCAAACAGGCTGCGCTCGATGTCAGCGACGCTGGCCTTGACCTCGTGCTCGGCTTTTTCGTAGATCGCAAGCTCGGTGATGAAGCCCAGAATCACGGCGGCATCGGCGCGGGTGGCGTCTCGAATATGAAGGGTCACGGTGGGGTCTCCCGAATCAATGAAAAGGCCGCCGCGCAGGGGCGAACGACGGGGAGCGGATTGTGTCTCAACCAACAGCACGGCGCAGCAGGTACACCGAAAAAAACTGACCGTCTCCCTCAGCAAACCGCCAGACTACCCAAGAGAAGCAGCATGGACACTGAACAAGACGGCAAAACCCCCGGCCTTACCCCCGAGGAAGAACGCGACATCGACGAGAACCAGCCACCCCGCGCCGCCGTGCTGCACGAGACGATCCGCATGCAGGGCGACCAGGAGCTGGAGCGCAACGTCGCCGCGCTGTTCTGGTCGGCATTGGCGGCGGGCCTGACCATGGGCCTGTCGCTGATGGCCATGGGGCTGCTCAACTCGCGACTGCCGGACGGCGAAGCCTTTAAGGTGATCGCCAGCGTTGGCTACAGCGCAGGCTTTCTCGCGGTGATCCTCGCTCGCCAGCAACTGTTCACTGAAAACACCCTGACTGCCGTGCTGCCGGTGATGAGCAAGCCGACGCTGAACAATTTCGGCCGTCTCCTGCGGCTCTGGAGCGTGGTGCTGGTGGGCAACTTGTGCGGCACGCTGCTTGTGGCATACGTGATGCTGGAACTGCCGATTTTCGACACCAAGACCGACGCCGCCTTTCTGGACATCGGCCGCAAGGTGATGGAAAACGGCACCACGCAGATGTTCGCCAAGGGCATCGTCTCCGGCTGGATGATCGCCACCATGGTCTGGATGATCCCGTCCATGGAAAACGCCAAGATGTGGATCATCCTGATGATCACCTACCTGATGGCGCTGGGGGATTTCACCCACATCGTGGTCGGCTCGGCGGAGGTCTCGTACCTGGTGTTCGCCGGGGAATTGTCGTGGAAAGAGTTCTGGCTGGTGTTCGCCGGGCCGACCCTCGCGGGGAATATCATCGGCGGGAGCTTTATCTTCGCGCTGATCAGCCATGCCCAGATTCGAAGTGAGAGCGGGACGCCGAAGAAAGAACAGCGTTCGGATAAAAAGCGCGAGGGCAACCGCGACCCCAAGGCGGAATAAGTCATCTGTGGGAGCGAATTCATTCGCGATACGTAGGTACAGTCGATAGAGATGTGTTGCCCGCACCGACGTATCGCGAGTGAGTTCGCACCCACAGGTCATAGATCGTTTGCGAAATAAAGGCCGCAGTTCGTACTTAAATAATTTTTAAGAAATACCGGCTACGTTTAAAGGCAAAATGCAAGTCTCCAGTCGCAACGTGGTTCAGGCACTCCAATGACCCGAATTCTGACAATCGAAGACGATGCCGTCACCGCCAGGGAAATCGTCGCCGAGTTAAGCAGCCATGGCCTCCAGGTGGATTGGGTCGACAATGGCCGTGAAGGGTTGGTGCGCGCCGTCAGCGGCGATTACGACCTCATTACCCTCGACCGCATGCTGCCCGAGGTGGACGGTCTGGCGATTGTCACCACCATGCGCGCCCTCGGCATTGCCACGCCGATCCTGATGATTAGCGCCTTGTCCGACGTCGATGAACGCGTCCGTGGCCTGCGCGCCGGGGGCGACGATTACCTGTCCAAACCTTTCGCTTCCGACGAAATGGCCGCTCGGGTCGAGGTCCTGCTGCGCCGCAGCAACCCCGTCACCCAGGCCGAAACCATGCTCAAGGTCGGCGATCTGGAGCTGAACCTGATCACCCGCGAAGCCAGCCGCGCCGGGCAGCCGCTGAACCTGCTGCCCACCGAATACAAGCTGCTGGAATTCCTGATGCGCAACAACGGACAGATCATCACCCGCATGATGATCTTCGAGGAAGTCTGGGGTTATCACTTCGACCCCGGCACCAACCTCATTGATGTGCATATTGGTCGCTTGCGCAAGAAAATCGATCCCCCTACCCTGACGCCGCTGATACGTACCGTTCGAGGCTCAGGTTATGTCATTGCCGAACCCGTCTAAGGGCTGGCGCTCCTCCAGCAGCCGGCTACTGGCGCTTTACAGTTTTCTGTTCGTGGCCTGGAGCAGCATCCTTATGGGGGTGCTGTACTGGGAAGTCACAAGTTACCTGAACAACCTCGCCCGCCACTCGCTGATGCAGCGCCAGCAACTGTTCTCGCGCTTCGAAGGCGCCCAACTGGACGACGCGCTGCACACCAGCGAGCGCTTCGACATCCGCACCGTCGACGCCTATGGCCTGTTCGACAAGGACCTCCAGCCCATCGCCGGGCCGATCCGCGAGATTCCAGAGGGCCTGAAGCTGACCGGTGAAATCCAGGAACTGGACACCTGCATCGACTCCGACGACCCGAACCTGCCGCGCGCCAGTTGCGATGCCGTGGCCATTCACACGATGGACAACCGCTGGCTGGTGCTGGTCCGGGACAATGGTTCGCTGTTCGCCGTGGCCACGCTTATCCTGCGTGCGTTGCTCTGGGGCGTCTCGCTGACGATCATCCCTGGCGCCCTGGGCTGGCACCTGCTGCGCCGTCGACCCTTGCGGCGTATCGGCGCGATTCAGGCCAGCGCCGAAGCCATCGTCATCGGCGACCTGACCAAGCGCCTGCCGGTCTCGGACCGTCGGGACGAAATCGACATGCTCGCCGACATCGTCAATGCCATGCTCGACCGCATCGAGCGGCTGATGAACGAGGTCAAAGGCGTCTGCGACAACATCGCCCACGACCTGCGCACCCCGCTGACTCGGCTGCGGGCGCAGCTGTACCGCATTCAACAGCAATCCCCGGAACACTCGCCCCAGGGCGAGCAGATGGCGCAAGTGATTGCAGATGCGGACACCCTGATGGCCCGTTTCCGGGGTTTGCTGCGCATTTCCGAGCTGGAAGACCACCAACGCCGCTCCGCCTTCGGCCAACTCGACCCGGTGCCGTTGTTGCATGAGCTGTTCGACTTCTACCTGCCGCTGGCCGAAGAAGGTCGCGTCTCACTGCACCTGAAAGTCGCGGAAAATCTGCCGCCGCTGGTGGGCGACCGGGCGCTGTTGTTCGAGGCGTTATCGAACCTGCTCAGCAACTCGATCAAATTTACCCCGGCCGGTGGCCAGGTGCTGATAATCGCCCGGGCCGAAGGCGACACCACCTTCATCGAAGTCCAGGACACCGGCCCCGGCATCCCCGACGCCGAACGCGAAGCCGTGTTCAAACGCTTCTACCGCAGCGAAACCGGCAACAACCACAGCGGCTTCGGCCTCGGCCTCTCCATCGTCGCCGCCATCGTCAACCTCCACGGCTTCAAACTGCGCATCGGCAACAGCCCCTCCGGCGGCGCGAGCCTGGTGCTGGAGTGTCGGCAGGTGATGGCGCTGGGCTGAAACGACAAAGCCGCCTTGAGGGGCGGCTTTGGCGGGCGGGATTCAGGTTACAGGTTGCGGGCCTTCTCGATGATCCGGTCCTGACGCTCCCAGGCTTTCTTCATGACTTCTTGGTAGACGCGCTCTTTCTCTTCGGAAGTGGCGTTGCGGACGAAGTCTGAAAGCGTGCGTTTGAAAGGTGTTTCTGTTTTTTCCGGCGAACTCATTTTTTTCCCTCATTAGCGTTAAGCATCCTTGCCAGCGAAGTCTGATCATATTTTTCAGGGATATGATCGTCAATTCGCTGGATGTTCTCTCGGTACATTCGCGTGGTCCCGTTCTCATTCTTGATGAGGACATCCACGGTCACAGCATGCCCGAACTCAGTTTTGAGTCGGTTAACGACCTCTCGAGCGCTGAAGTACTGCCTGATGAACTCATGCGGAGGAATGTTCCGACCTTCCACCTGCTCCCTTGCCGCCACAAACTTCCAAGCCGGTTCAGGATCTTGGTAAACGTACAAAATCAGCACGAAACGTTGTTTGCGCAAGGATCTGCGAATGTTGCGCGCGACGACGTCAAAATTCGCCGATGTGCCATCCAACAAAAAGGACTGATTCTGCTTAAGCACCTGGTCATGGACTTTGTCCACCAGCACGGAAATCGCGCGCTGAAACAGGTAAGAATTGCCCCCGGTATAAGACGGAATTTCGCTTCTGAGAAGGTCTGGATCAATCCGCACCGTAGGGGTTTCAAATCGAGCGAGAAACTCCAGCGACGCCTCTGTTTTACCCGCACCCGGCGACCCGGCCATGAAAATGGACACGGGAAAATCATCGGGTGGGAAAAATGAAAGGCTCGTCAGCCTTCTCGCAATCTCCCGCCTGTTCGCCTTGGCAAATACCACCGCCTCATCCGCAATCTGTTGTTCGGCTGAATCCATATTCCCCTACGTCCTTTCAATGAGTCGACCCACTTGATTGGCACGCAGTATTGGTAGGTCTGCGGACCCTGCCTATCCGACGCAACACGCAGAAACAGGATGCGCTGCCGAGCATTCACGGATATGGGATAGCAGGAGGCCTAGCGTTCAGGCTATAGAGATACTGCGGATGGACCGGCCCTTTCGCGAATGAATTCGCTCCCACAGTGGAGGTCCGGACGGCTACAGGGGGTTGATGTCGATCGCGTAATCGTGTCGTGACGCAAAACCTGTAGGAGCGAATTCATTCGCGAAAGATGTTCAGGCGATGGAGATACTGCGGATGTACCCACCCGTTCGCGAATGAATTCGCTCCCACAGGAAAAGCCCGGTGCGCCGGCGTGCTACACCGGGATGATGTCGTTCACATCACCCCGGCATGCACGTAAAGTCCCGGCTACGCCCGATCTGGTGCCCTTGGGAATCCTCAAGCTTCACCCGGTATTCCTCGCCCAGGCTCGACTCCACCAGTTTGTAATGCTCGCCCGCCTTGAACTGGTTGAAGCTGATCCCCGCTTCGCAATTCATCTGCCCGTCGTCGCCATTGCCCTCGACGATCAAATCCACGTCCAGCTTATGTGCCCCCGGCTTCACATCGAAATAACGGCCATCGTTCAGGCGCTTCCCGTCCAGGTCCTCGGCCATCAAGACCCCGGAAGGCTCTTCCTGCAACCCTATCCACGCCTCGGTGGGATCGGCTTTCGGCATAGGACCCGCACACGCAGACAGGACAACCACCAGCCCCAGCATGGGCACGAGCAACAGTGATTTGGCGTTCATGACACAACCCTCATTGGAAAGAAGAAGTCCCTGTGGTGCAGGGTGAATTTCAACGATTCAAGGCTGCGCGCCGCCCGGATGAACCACAAATGAATCCCCCATGAAAGCTCCTTGTGCGCGGGACTAACGATTTGTTCATCTGGGCGAAAGCTGCCTGTTAGGTCCCGGCCCCAAGACTCCGCCCATTCGAATAGGAGGTTTCAGGCATGCTCGGGCTGGTCAGGACTGCATTGCTCAAGCCCTACACGTTTATCGTGTTGGCGATTTTCATCTGTATTGTCGGGCCGATGGCGGCGGTCAAGACGCCCACGGACGTGTTCCCCGACATCGGCATTCCGGTGGTGGCGGTGGTCTGGCAGTACGCCGGGCTGTCGCCGGACGCCATGGCGGGCCGGGTGATCTACACCTACGAGCGCTCGCTCAGCACCACGGTCAACGACATCGAGCACATCGAATCGCAATCCTTGCCCGGTATGGGCATCGTCAAGATTTTCTTCCAGCCTGGCGTGGACATCCGCACCGCCAACGCCCAGGTGACGGCGGTGTCACAAACCGTGCTGAAACAGATGCCCGCCGGGATCACGCCGCCGCTGATCCTCAACTACAGCGCCTCGACGGTGCCGATCCTGCAAATGGCCTTTTCCAGCCCGCCGACCCTGTCGGAAGCGCGGATTCGCGACCTCGTGCAAAACAGCATTCGCCTGCCCCTCAGCGCCGTGCCCGGCCTCGCCATGCCAACGCCCATGGGCGGCAAGCAACGGCAGATCACCCTCGACCTCGACCCGCAGGCATTAGCTGCCAAGGGCCTGTCGGCGCAGGACGTCGGCAACGCGCTGGCCGCTGGCAACCAGATCATTCCGGTGGGCACGGCGAAGATGGGCACCGACGAATACACGGTCCTGTTGAACAACAGTCCGCAGGCGATCAACGAGCTCAACGACCTGCCGATCAAGACCGTCGACGGCGCGCTGATCACCATTGGCCAGGTCGCTCACGTGCGGGACGGCTCACCGCCGCAGACCAACATCGTCCGGGTCGATGGCCGTCGTGCGGTGCTGATGCCCGCGTTGAAGAACGGCAATATCTCGACCCTGTCGATCGTCGACGACATCCGCAACATGCTGCCGCTGATCAACGAAACCCTGCCGCCCGAGTTGAAAACCTCGCTGCTCGGTGATGCCTCGGTGTTCGTCAAGGAATCGGTGGGCAGCGTGGCGCGGGAAGGCATCATCGCCGCCCTGCTGACCAGCGTGATGATCCTGCTGTTTCTCGGCAGCTGGCGTTCAACAGTGATCATCGCCGCGTCCATTCCACTGGCCGTGCTGTCG
Source organism: Pseudomonas sp. NPDC088368 (assembly GCF_044753445.1). Lineage (NCBI taxonomy): Bacteria > Pseudomonadati > Pseudomonadota > Gammaproteobacteria > Pseudomonadales > Pseudomonadaceae > Pseudomonas > Pseudomonas sp. NPDC088368. The sequence goes on along the minus strand of NZ_JBIVNG010000002.1, from coordinate 227,659 downwards.
GCCATCGCCCTGCTCTCGGTGACCGGGCAAACCCTCAACGTCATGACCCTCGGCGGGCTGGCGCTGGCGGTGGGGATTCTGGTGGACGACGCCACGGTGACCATCGAAAACATCAACTGGCACCTCGAACAAGGCAAGGCGGTGAAGGACGCGATCATGGACGGCGCGAAGCAGATCGTCGGCCCGGCGTTCGTCTCGCTGCTGTGCATCTGCATCGTGTTCGTGCCGATGTTCATGCTGCAGGGCATCGCCGGTTACCTGTTCCGGCCGATGGCGCTGGCGGTAATCTTCGCCATGGGCAGCTCCTTTCTCCTGTCGCGCACACTGGTGCCGACCCTCGCGATGTTTCTGCTCAAGCCCCACGTGTTGGAATCCGGTCCCGGTCATCACCCGGAAGACGCCTTCATCAATCACCACGAGGGCGATCAGCACGGGCGTCAGCGCAACATGATCCTGCGCGGCGCGCTGAGTTTTCAGCAGGGTTTCGAAAAGCGTTTCTCGGCGATTCGCGACGTCTATCACGGGCTGTTGGGGCTGGCGCTGAAGCGGCGCAAGGCCTTTCTGCTGGGCTTTCTGGCGTGCGTGCTCGCAAGCTTTGCGTTGTTGCCAAGCCTGGGGGAAGACTTCTTCCCGGCCACTGACGCAGGTGCGTTGTCGATGCACGTACGCCTGCCGCTGGGCACTCGGATCGAGGAAAGCGCCGCCGACTTCGACCGCATCGAGCAGCGCATCCGCGAGATCATTCCCGGCGATGAGCTGGACACGGTGATCGACAACATCGGCATCCCGCTCAGCGGCATCGACATGGCCTACAGCAGCAGCGGCACTATCGGTCCGCAGGACGGCGACATTCAGGTCACCCTGAAAGAAGGCCACGCGCCCACTGCCGACTACGTCAAACGCCTGCGCGAAGCCCTGCCCCAGAGTTTTCCCGGCAGCCAGTTCGCCTTCCTGCCCGCCGACATTAGCAGCCAGATTCTCAACTTCGGTAACCCGGCCCCGCTGGACCTGAAAATTTCCGGGCCCAACGGCGACGCCAACCGTGATTACGCGCTGGAACTGCAACGTCGCCTGCAACACATTCCCGGCATCGCTGACCTGCGCATCCAGCAGTCCACGGGCTATCCGTCGCTGCAAGTGGATGTCAACCGGCTGCGGGCCAAGCAACTGGGCATCACCGAAAAAGACGTGACCACCAGCCTCGGCGCCTCATTGGCCGGCACCTCCCAGGTGGCGCCGACCTACTGGCTGAACCCGAAAAACGGCGTGTCCTATTCCGTGGTCGCCGCGACTCCGCAATACCGGCTGGACAGCCTGCCGACGCTGGAAGCCCTGCCGATCACAGGCAACGACGGGCAATCACAGATCCTCGGCGGCCTGGCGACGATCAAACGCGTGGACAGCCCCGCCGTGGTCACCCACTACAACATTCAGCCGACGCTGGACCTGTTCGCCAACGTGCAGGGCCGTGATCTCGGCGGTGTGGCCAAGGACGTGCAAAAGGTTATCGATGACATGGCGCACCTGCGGCCCAAAGGTGCGGTGGTCAGTCTGCACGGCCAGATCGACGCGCTGCACGAAGCCTTCAGCGGCTTGAGTTTCGGCCTGCTCGGTGCGGTAGTGCTGATCTACCTGCTGATCGTGATCAATTTCCAGTCGTGGATCGACCCCTTCGTGATCATCACGGCATTGCCAGCGGCACTGGCCGGGATCGTCTGGATGCTCTTCCTTAGCGGCACCTCGCTGTCGGTGCCGGCGCTGACCGGGGCGATTTTGTGCATGGGCGTGGCGACGGCCAACTCGATTCTGGTGGTGAGTTTCTGCCGCGAGCGGCTGGCGGAACACGGCGACGCCCTGCTCGCCGCGCTGGAAGGCGGGTACACCCGCTTCCGCCCGGTGTGCATGACGGCCTTGGCAATGATCATCGGCATGCTGCCGCTGGCCATTTCTCAGGAGCAGAACGCACCGCTGGGCCGCGCCGTCATTGGCGGGTTGATCCTCGCCACCACCGCCACCCTGCTGTTCGTACCCGTGGTGTTCAGCCTCGTACACCGTCACTCGAAACCCACCTCTGCTATTACCCCCGCCAGCGCTACCGATGGAGAAACACCCCATGTCGTCTGAACACGCCCCTTCGCGCAAACGCCTGATGCTCACCGGCATCGGCGGCCTGACCCTGGCGGCACTTTTGGTCGCCAATGGCCTGGCCGCCCGCACCCGCCACGATCACGCCGTCGCGGACTGGACCGAAAGCCAGTCGGTGCCAGTGGTCACGGTGGTCTCGCCTTCGCAAAACGCCCAGGGTGACACGCTGCAGTTGCCCGCACGCCTCGACGCCTGGAGCAAGGCGTCGATCAACGCGCGGGTCAGCGGCTACCTGAAAGACTGGGCCGCCGACATCGGCACCCAAGTCCAGGCTGGTCAGGTGCTCGCGCACATCGACAGCCCCGAGCTGGATCAACAACTGGCGCAAACCCACGCGCACCTCGCCCAGCAACAGGCCCAGGCGCGCATCGCCCAGACCACCGCCGAGCGCTGGCAACACTTGCTTGCCACCCATTCGGTGTCGCAACAGGAAGTGGACGAGAAAGTCTCCGCCGCCACCGCTGCGAAGGCCGATGTGCAGGCGGCCGAAGCGGACTACCAGCGCCTCACGGACCTGGCCGCGTACAAGACGATTCGGGCGCCGTTCAGCGGCACGATCACCGCGCGCAACACCGACATCGGCCAGTTGATCAAGGCCGACGATGGCGGCGGCACGCCGTTGTTCAGCATGGCCGACACCCATCGACTGCGCCTCTATGTGCCGATTCCGCAGAACTACGCCAGCGTCATCCATCCCGGCATGCAGGTGCAGCTCAGCGTTCCCGAACATCCCGCGCAAACCTACAAGGCGACCCTGCTCGGCGACTCCACTGCCGTCGATCCGCGCTCCGGCACGTTGCTGGCCCAGTTCGTGGCCGACAACCCCGATGGCGCGCTGCTGCCGGGTGATTACGCCGACGCGACCCTGCCCATTGCCGCAGGCAGCCATGGGATGAGCATCCCGGCCAGCGCGCTGATTTTCCGCGCCAAAGGCACGCAGGTCGCGACGATGGACGTGGCCGGTCATGTGCACCTGCGCGACATTCACATTGCGATGGACCTTGGGGATCGGCTGGTGATCGACCAAGGCTTGCAAGCCTCCGACAAGGTCATCGACAACCCGCCCGACGCCCTCCGTGAAAACGACCCGGTGCAACTCGCGGACGCGGGAGGTGCCCATGCGCCCAAGGCTTAAGGGACTGGCGCTCGCCCTGGCCATCGCAGGAACGCTGACCTTACAAGGCTGCTCGCTGGCGCCGACCTACCACGCGCCAGCGGTGCCGCTGCCTGAGCATTACAAGGAGGACGCAGGCCCCTGGCATCCGGCGCAGCCTGCCGATGAATTGCAGGCCCAGTGGTGGCAGGTCTTCGGTGACAAACAGCTCGACGACCTGCAACAGCAACTGCTCACCGCCAACCCGGACCTGGCGGCCGCCCTCGCCCACTACGACGCCTCGGTGGCCTTCGCGAGTCAGCTGCACGCCGGACTGTTCCCGCAGATCAACGCCAGTGTCGCGCCGTTGCGTCAGCGCCAGTCGGATCGCAGACCCTTGCGTGGCGACACCCAGCCCTCGGTCTATAACAGCGACACGGCCGGGTTCAGCCTGAGTTTCGACCCGGACCTGTGGGGCAAGATTCGCAATCAGGTGGCGGCCGGTGACGCACAGGCCCAAGCCTCGGCGGACGACCTGGCCGTCGCCCGTCTCAGCCTGCAAAAGCAACTCGCCACCCTTTACGTGCAAGCGCGCGGACTGGACGCGCAGAGCCGAATTCTCAAGGCGTCGCTGGACGATTACACCCAGGCCCTGCAACTGACCCGCGACCGTTATGAAGGCAAAATCGCCTCGGAACTCGACCTCACCCGCGCCCAGAGCCAGTTGGCCGAAGCCCAGGCGCAACTGGACGATGTCAAAGCGCAAAGTGATTTGAGCGAACACGCCATCGCCGAGCTGGTGGGCGTCCTTCCGAGCGACTTCGCCCTCGTGCATGACGCCAAATCATTGAAACAGCCGGACATTCCTCACGCCTTGCCCGGCAGCCTGTTGCAGCAACGGCCTGACGTGGCGGCCGCAGAGCGTCGGGTGTTCGCGGCCAACGCCAACATCGGCGTCGCCAAAGCCGCGTGGTACCCGGATTTCAGCTTGACTGGCCTGCTCGGCGGGCAGACCCAGGGCAGCGGCAATCTGCTCGCCGCCGCCAATCGTTATTGGGCACTGGGGCCGCTGGTGAACCTGCCGATCTTCGACGGCGGACGCCGCAACGCCAACGAGCGTCAGGCCAGGGCCGAGTTCGACGAAGCCGCCGCGCAGTACCACAGCCAGGTGCTCAAGGCGGTGCGCGAAGTGGAAGATAACTTGGGCCAATTGCGCGATTTGCAGCAGGAGTCCCAAGACCAGCAAGCCGCCGTCGACGCCGCCCACAGCGCCGAACAGATCGCGACCAGCAGTTATGAGGCGGGGGCGGTGAATTATCTGGACGTGGTCACCGCGCAAACCACCGCCTTGCAGGCGCAGCGGCGGTTGCAGGAAGTGGACACCAGCCGGTTGCAGGCCAGTGTCGGGTTGGCGGTGGCGTTGGGTGGAGGGTGGAAATCAGAGTGAGAGCGGCTCATCGACGTTACAGCAGCCAAATCGCAATCTGACTGTAACAGCACGGCTTGCCGGCGGTAGCGATTTCAAGGACGCCACCGCCGGCAAGCCGGACTGCTACAGGGGGATTGATGTCGGTCACGTAATCTCGGCGTACCACAAAACCTGTGGGAGCGAATTCATTCGCGAAAGATTTCAGGCGATAGAGATACTGCGGATGTACCGGCCACTTCGCGAATGAATTCGCTCCCACAGTAGAGATCCTGCGCGTACCGGACGTTGTAGGCGGTGGCGTCCTTGAAATCGCCACCGCCGGCAAGCCGGACTGCTACAGGGTTGTGTGGTGTTCAAATTACCGATCCGCCAACGCCTTGGGCACTTGCCAGACCAGCAGCGCGCCCAAGGTCAGAAACGCCGCCACCGCATACAGCCCGGTGTCGGTGTGCCCGGTTGCGGTGTTCAGCCACCCCACCATATACGGCGACACGAACCCGGCCAGGTTGCCCATGCAGTTGATCCCGGCAATCGCCGCCGCAGCCGAGACCCCGGCAAGAAACGCGGATGGAATGCCCCAGAACAATGACAGCGCGGACAGCACCCCGGCGGTCGCGACGCACAGCGCCAGCACCACCAGCACCGGGTTGGCGCCCACCAACGGACAGACGATGAACCCCAGGGCACCGATCAACAACGCCCCTGAGAAATGCTGGCGGCGCTTGGCGGTGCGGTCGGCCGTCATGCCGGAAATGATGATCGCGGGCAGCGCCACCAGGTACGGGATCGCTGAAATCCAGCCCACATACGCCACATCCTGAATCCCGGATTGCTTGATCAGCGACGGCAGCCAGAAGCTGATGCCGTACAGCCCGATGATCTGGCAGAAATACACCGCCGTGAGCTTCCAGATGTTGCGGTCGCCCATGAAGCTGCGCACGCTGGCGTGTTCGGTTTTCACCGCGTCTTCCCGCGCCAGGTCACTCTGTATTTCCTGCTTCTGCGCGTCGGTCAGCCATTTGGCCTTGGCGGGTTTATCGACCATCAGGAACAGCACGGCAATACCGGCGATGAACGACGGAATGGCTTCGAGCAGGAACAACCATTGCCAGTTAGCCATGACCGTCGAGTCTTTCAGCGTCGCCATGATGATCCCGGAAATCGGCCCGCCAATGACCCCGGCCAGCGGGATGGCGATGTAATACAGCCCGAGCGAAAGGCCACGTTTCTTCGACGGAAACCAGTAGGTCAGGTACAGCATGATGCCTGGCGAAAACCCGGCTTCGGCCACGCCGAGCAGGAAACGTGCGATGTAGAAATGCATCGGCGTCTGCACGAAGAGCATGGCGGCGGAGATGATCGACCAGGTGATCATGATCCGCGCGATCCAGATGCGTGCGCCGACCCGGTGCAGGATCAGGTTGCTCGGCACTTCGAAGAAAAAGTAGCCGATGAAGAACACCCCGGCGCCGAAGCCGTAGATGGCGTCACTGAATTGCAGGTCCTGCATCATCTGCAGTTTGGCGAAACCAACGTTGACCCGGTCGAGGTACGCGGTGAGGTAACAGAAGATAATGAACGGCATGATCCGCCAGGCGATCTTGCGATACACATCGACCTTGCTTGCGGCCTGCGCAGTCGTCTGGCTGGTCGTCTCGGCGACGACGGCTTCGGTGATATTCGACATACATTCCTCTTCTTTCTGAAGATCTTTTTATTGTTGGAAGACCACGTGCGCCGACGGCCAGACAGAGTGCCTGACAGCCGACGCGGGCCTGAATGCAGTGCGCCCTCGGTTACCGCAACGTCGCTTGAAAGATTTCCTCCATTTCCTTGCGCACCCGCACCGCCTGAATCGACAGGTCCGCCGTGACGTCACTCCAGCGCACCGGTTGGCCCGCTGCCACCGGACGGTTCAGCACCACGCCGTGGGCGAGACCGATCGGCAGGCCGCCCATGGCCAGGGAGTCCACCGCTGGCATGAGCTTGCCGTACACCCGATGCCCGCCCTCGCCGTCCAGTTTTTCGCCCGCTTGCAGGTCGCGTTTGGCCGTCGCCACCACATCGCCACGGAAGCCGTTGGTGGCCCCCGTCGCACGGCCCAGCAGCGCGGCCTGGGCCACGGAAATGCCCAGCTCCAGACCGATCATGTGGTACGGCCGGTAGAGCGAGGCGTACTCGCCGGTCGGGTCCGTGCGCACGCCGTATTGCGAGAAGCAGTCGCGCACGTAATCGCTGTGCCCCTTGAACGTCACGTACACGCCCCAGCGCAGGTCGCGGTACACCGGGCGCTCGTCGCGCTCCAGCGAGGAAATCACCTCGACCGTCCCTGAGTGAGAAAGAATCCCGCCGATGTCCCGTGGGCGCAGCAGCGTCGGCAAGTCGTCCACTCCACAGGGCGGAAACGCCAGGCCCGTGGCCGCCGGGGTCAGGCCGGTGGCATTGGACACTGCGGCCATTTCCAGCGCCGATTTGGTGCCGTCGAGAAACGAGTTGAACATCTGTGCGTTGAAATCGCCGGAGCCGACCTGCTCTTCGGTAAAGCCGTAATAGCCCCAGACGGTGTCGGGGGTCGAAGTGTGATAAGCCGGCAGGTATTTGGTGCCCTTGCCCGCGCAGACCACTTCGAAACCCGAGGTCCGGGCCCAGTCCACCAGCTCGACGATCAACGCCGGTTGATCGCCGTAGGCCATGGTATAGACGATCCCGGCCTCGGCCGCCTTCTGCGCCAGCAATGGACCGGCCAGCACGTCGGCTTCGACGTTGACCATGATGATGTGTTTGCGGTGTTCGCAGCAGAGCAAGGCGTGACGAATCCCTGCCGCCGGGCTGCCCGTGGCGTCGATGATCACATCGACCTGGCCATTGGAAATCAGCGCCTGGGCGTCGTCCTGAATGTAGGTGGTTTGGTTGCGCACAGCGTCGTCGAAGGAGCGCGCGGCGTATTGCTCGGGGCTCCAGCCCACCCGCGCCAAGGCGTTGCGGGCGCGTTCAGGCGACAGATCAGCGATGCCGATCAGGTGAATGCCCGGCGTGCGGCGGGCCTGTGAAAGGTACATCGAACCGAATTTGCCTGCGCCGATGAGACCGACACGAACCGGCTTGCCGTCGGCCTGACGTTGTTGCAGTTGATCAATCAGCATCATGAGGGGTACGTCCTCTTTTGTTGTTATGGACCGCTACGTAAACGGTGTCCGGGGTGGGTGTCGTCCTCGTCACCGTTTGTGGAGATTCGAATCTAGCATTAGTATTTCTGCGGATGAATGAGCCTTTTCCCACGACCGGATGTGCAAAAAACCACATGGACGCTTTCAACTGGAACGACTTGCAAACCTTCCTGGCGATTGCCCGCACAGGCCGTCTGACGGTCGCCGCGCAACGCCTGAACCTCGATCACTCGACCTTGAGCCGACGTCTGGCCAGTCTTGAAGAGGCGCTGGGGGTCAAGCTGTTCGACCGCCGCGCCACGGGCTACACGCTGACTCAGGAAGGCGAGGCGCTTATTCAGGAAGCGGAGTCCATCGAAAGCATCAGCCTGCGCCTGCAAACCCGATTGCAGGATGCGCAGCACAGCGTGTCGGGGACCGTGCGCATCGGCACGCCCGAGGGTTTCGGCACCTGGTTTCTGGCGGAACGCTTGCCGCGCCTGATGGCCGACCATCCGCAACTGGAAGTTGAACTGGTGGCCAACCCGCGCAACTTCAGCCTGTCGAAACGCGAGGCGGATTTGTCGATTGCCATGGCGCGCCCGGATCACGGCCGGGTGCATGCCCGCAAGCTGGTGGATTACGAATTGGGGATTTATGGCGCACCGTCGTACCTGGCGCGGCATGACGCCATCGACTCAGTCGCGCAACTGACCCAGCACAAGTGGGTGGGGTACGTGGAAGACCTGATGTGGACGCCGGAGCTGAATTATTTTCGCGGGCAGATCCCGGTGATTCATCCGGGGATTCGCATTTCCAACGTGATCAGCCAACTCGCGGCGGTGCGTGCGGGGGTGGGATTGGGCGTGCTGCCGTGTTTCATGGCCCGTGGCGAGGCGGGGCTGAGGCAGATTTTGCCCAGCCAGAAGATCAACCGCACGTACTGGATCATCACCCACGCTGACACCTGCGAGCTGGCGCGGGTGAAAGTGATGCAGCAGTTTCTGGAGCGCGAGGTGGCGCGGGAACCGTTGTTCTGGCGGATTTGAAAAACATCCGGGATCAACACGTTCACCCTGAGGGAGCGAATTGATTCTGGGCGGCATTCCGACGAGACGGTACTACGCGTTCTGCCTGTGGGAGCGAATTCATTCGCGAGAGGTGTTACAGGCCACGCACTTATGTTGCCTGAACCATTTTTCGCGAATGAATTCGCTCCCACAGGGGTATCCGTATGCCGATGAAAGCGCCTCAGGCTTCAACCACCGAAAAATCGAACAACACCTGTGGCGCTTCGATCAGCAGCGAGCGCATCACCTGCGGCGAGCACCCCAACGCCTGCAACTGTTCGACCACCGTGCCATAGCTGACCTGTGCTTCATGCTGGGTATGCGGCCAGTCGCTGCCCCACACCAACCGCTGCGGGCCGAAGCTCTGCACCAGCAGCGGCAATGCGGCGCGGGCGAAGTCGAGGTTTTCCTGCTCGCTGCCTTCCAGCCGATAGATGCCCGAAACCTTCATCCAGACCTGTCCGCCCAAACCCAACTCCAGCATCTCGCGAAAGCCCGGTTGATCCAGACCCAAACGCGCATCGGGACGACCGAAATGGTCGACGACGACCTTGACCCCGAACGGCATCAGCGCACGAATCAGCCCCGGCAGGTCCGCCACATGGCGGTGCAGCTCCACGTGCCAGTCCAGCTCGGCCACATGCCCGAACAACACCTTCCACTGCGGCTCGGAAAAGTCCGGCATCGCCTTGCCCATCAGGTTCAGGCGGATGCCGACCACGCCCAGCCGGTCCATGTCGTTCAGCTCGGCGCGAGAGATGTCGCGTTCGACCACCACCACGCCCCGTAACTGGCCCGGCGCCTGCTTCAGGGCATTGAGCAGGTAGCTATTGTCGGTGCCCAAAAAGCTCGGTTGCACCAGCACGCCGTGGCTCAGGCCATGGCTTTGCAGGTTCTGAAGATACAAGGCCAGCGTGGCGTCGTAGTCGGGTGAATAGCGTCGTGCCGATGTCAGATCCAGCTCCCTGCTGAATACGTGTGCGTGGCCGTCGATGCCAAGAATCGACGCGGGAAAGGTCTCGGACATGGGTCTCATCTATCGAAGGAATACGCGGTGCCGGGGAGTTGAAATCCGGGCACCGCACTAAAGGAATCGTCAGGCGCTGGCCGCTTCGTTGCGCGGGGTCGAACCCTGGGCAGCGGCGGCGGTGGCTTCGAGGCTCCGGCCACGGGTTTCCGGCAGGCACAGGGCCGCAATCACAGCAACGCCGTAGGCGATACCGGCGTCGATGCCGATGGCCGAACCCAGGGACATCGACTCGCTCATGTGGCCGACGAGGAACGGAAACACCGACGACAGCACGCGGCCGAAGTTGTAGCAGAACCCCACCCCTGCCCCGCGCACGTCCGCCGGGTACAGCTCGTTGAACAACGCGCCGAGGCTGGCGGGAATGCCAGCCGCGAAGAAGCCCAGCGGGAAGCCGAGGAACAGCATTTCGGTGTTGGTCAGCGGCAGGAACACGTAGCACTGCACGGTGATCACGCAGCACAGGGCGAACAGCACGATGTTCATGCGACGGCCGATGCGGTCGATCAGGAAACCGCTGGCCACGCAGCCGCACCAGAAGGCGACGATGATCACCGCGAGGTAGCCGCCGGAGTTCAGCACTGACAGGTTGCGCTCGGTTTTCAGGAACGTCGGCAGCCAGGTCATGACCGCGTGGTAACCGCCGTGGGCACCGAGGCCCAGCAAGCCGCCGAGCAGGGTCACGCGCAGCAGTTCTGGGCGGAAAATGCCGGCCAGGGATTTGAAGAAATTCTGCGGGATGGCGTTGTCTTTTTGCAGGCGCTGGAAGCTGTCCGGCTCTTCGACGTTGCGACGCACCCAGATGATCAACAGCGACGGCAGCAGGCCCACGAGGAACATCACGCGCCAGGCCATGTCGGCCGGGACGAAGGTGTAGATCAGCGCAAACACGCCCACCGCCAGGCCCCAGCCCACGGCCCACGCGCTCTGCACGGTGCCCATGACCTTGCCACGGTATTTCGGGTTGATGGTTTCGGCCATCAGCACCGCGCCCGCCGCCCACTCGCCACCGATGCCAAAACCTTGAAGGGCCTTGACCACCAGCAGCGAGCTGAAGCCGGTGACGAACGCCGAGAGGAAGGTGAAGAACGAGAACCAGAGGATCATCCATTGCAGGGTGCGCACGCGACCGTAGCGGTCCGACAGTGTGCCGCCGACCCAGCCGCCCAGCGCCGAGGTGATCAGGGTCACGCCGCTGATCAGACCGGCGTCGCCCTTGCTCATGGCGAAGGCCGCGATCAGGGCAGGAATGGCCAGGCCGAACATCTGGACTTCAAGGGCGTCCAGCGACCATCCGCCGAAACAGGCCCAGAACGTTTTGCGCTCCCGAGGAGTGACTTGGCGATACCAGTTGAACATGGTTCTTGTCCTTATAAGTGTGTGACGCGGCAGTGGTTATGGCGCCTGCTCTCGATGGCAGGCTTGTCGGATCTTTCAACAACGGACCCGATCCCCTGTAGGAGCGAATTCATTCGCGAAAAATGGTTCAGGCGACATAGATGTGTAGCCTGAACCGGCGTCTCGCGAATGAATTCGCTCCCACAGTAAGTGCAGCAGTGGGCCATGAAAACCGTCGGTTATCTGATGTCCACGCTGTACCGAAAATGGCTGGCGTGCCCCCGCGAGCGGCGCCATTCCAAGGGTTGTCCGGCGTAGTTGCGGGCCAGGCGCTCGATCACCACCACCGGGCTACCGGCTGGCACCTGCAACAGTCGGGCATGGACGTCGCCGATGGCCTCGGCGGTCAGGGTTTCTTCGGCGTAGGCGACCACCTGCCCGCACAGCTCTTCGTAGATGGGATAAAGCAGCGGGCCATGGCGGCTGAGATCGGTGTCGAGCAGGGTCTGGAATTGCACTTGCGGCAGCCAGATTTCCTCGGCCAGCACGGGCTGCGCGTCCAGCAGGCGCAGGCGAATCATGCGAATCACCGGCGCCTCCAGCGGCAGCCCCAGCGCCTGGGACACGGCGGAAGGCGCGTTGACCGGTTCGATGGAAAGAATGCGGCTCTCCGGCACCTGACGTTCGCCGGACACGCTCTGGAAACGAAAGAAACGGAACAGTGACGACTGGAACTGCGGACGGCGAATGAAGGTCCCACGCCCCTGTTGGCGTTCGAGAATGTTTTCGTTGACCAGCATGTCGATGGCTTTGCGCACCGTGCCGGTGGACAGGCAGTACTCGCTCGACAAGGCAGCTTCGGTGGGAATGGCCTCACCCGGACGCCAGCGGTTATTGGCGATCTGCTCAGCCAATTGATCACGCAGACGTTGGTAAAGCGGCAGGCGGACATCACTGGAAAGACGGTTCATGGCGGCGCTTCGCTGTTGTAGTTATCTAGTCATCTATATGAATCTGCGCGAAGTATTGTTCTGTTACAGATGATCGTCAAGGGTAAGGCGCGTGGTTGTCTGATGAGCGGCGTCCCGTCAGGGGCACCGCGTTTTGAACGGTGGGAGCAAATTCATTCGCATAGGGCCAGCGGATTCGGTGGAGAAGCGTTGCCTGGCAGCTTTTTTTTCGCGAATGAATTCGCTTCCACCGTTTCGGGTCAGGCGTGTCGACTGGCGAAGGTTCTTTCAGCCGTCACACCGACGAGATGCTCCACCACATACTCCGCGTCCCGCGCCACGCCGGAGAATCGTCCCGACCCCCAGGTGTACAACCATGGCAGCCCGAGGAAATACAGCCCTGGTTGCGCCGTCACCCCGCGCACATGGCCGGGATGACCACGACCGCTGAACACCGGCGCATCGACCCAGCTGAAATCCGGCGTAAAGCCGATGCACCAGATAATGCTGGTGATGCCCTGCTCCAGCAGATTCAGCTCGCCGCGCTCCTGTTCCGGCGTCCACACCGGCTCGTAACGCTCACCCGCTGGCGCGTCGATCCCCTGCTCGGCAATGTACTTGTCGATAGACGCGTTGATCCGGTTGTACACCGCATCGGCGCTGTTCAGGCTGTCCGTGAGGTTGTCGCTGAACTGCATCACCTTGCCTTGCAAGCCGTCGAGGCGACCGAACAGCTCCATGCCTTCCAGGGCAAATTTGCGCAGGTCGATGTCCCGCCCGCCGTCGCGCCCAGTGACGTAATGGTTGGTGTTGTCGCGCACGCCTTCACGCAGCGGATGGGTATCAACGCCAATCCGGTAGTAGCCCATTTCCGCGAGCCAATCGACCACGTCCTTGCCCCGGTAAAACCGCGCGCACCGGGGCGCATCACCCACCGCCAGATAGACGTTGCGCCCGGCCAGATGGAGGTCTTCGGCGATCTGCGCGCCGGACTGCCCGGAGCCGACCACCAGCACGTTACCCTCGGGCAGCGCTTGCGGGTTGCGGTATTGCTCGGAGTGAATCTGGGTGATGCTCGAAGGCAGGCGCTCGGCCAGGCGCGGGATGATCGGCGTGTGATAGCCGCCCGAGGCGCAGATCACTTGATCGGCGGTGAAGTCGCCTTGGGACGTGTGCACGTCGAACCCGCCAGAAGCACGAGGTGCCACGCGCTTGACCGTCACGCCTTCGCGCACCGGGGCGTTAACCGCTTTGACGAAACCCGCCAGGTAGGCGTTGATCTCGTCCTTTTTCATGAAACCGTGGGGGTCCGTGCCGCCGTGCTCTTCGCTGTAGCGATACCCCGGCAGCGCGCATTGCCAGTTGGGCGTGACCAGACTGAACGCGTCCCAGCGCTGGTGGCGCCAGGTGTGGGTCAGGCTGTGTTTTTCCAGCACCAGATGATCGACGCCCTGCTGTTGCAGGTAGTAGCTGGCCGACAGACCGGCCTGCCCGCCGCCGACGATGATCACGCTGTGGTGCGGGGTTTTGATGGGGGTGATTGAGCTGGGCATGGTGGGGTCTCCGGTGGTGCAAATCATAAAAGTCAGAATGTATGGGCTACGGCCATCTGCCGGCAGAATTGCGTTTTTTCTGTGGGAGCGAATTCATTCGCGAATCGTCGGCACAGGCGCTGCACCTTCCTTGCCTGAAATACCGCTTTCGCGAATGAATTCGCTCCCACAGTTGGGTTTGCGTCTGGCTCAGGCTCCGCAGCGTAGATGAACCTCTGTGGGAGCCAAGTTGAGTCAAAAAGAACTCCACCCCGCGCCCGTCACCCGGCCGCCGCCTTCGGTGCGCATGCTCAGCACTTCGACGTCCCCTTCGGACTGCCCGAAGGCCTGCCCGTTGAGCATGCCGAGGGTGTCCATCGCCGAGCTGCAATAGAAGCCCTTGACCTGCTTCACCCGCTCGGAGGCGTTGTTCAACCCGCCCTCGATGCGCTGCAGAAAATCCGCCAGCGGGTAGCTCGCGCCCTCTTGCAGGTGCTCGTAGATCACGGTCGAGGGCGAGTAGCAGGCGGCCTCTTTGCCATTGGGCCAGCGGATGCGGAAGTTGACGGCGGGCATGTCAGTGCTCCTTGTGTGCGGACAGAGGTGAAAGGTCGAGGTGCGGGTAACTGAACCCGGTGAATGGCTGCTCGTTGAGGTTCCAGAAGGTGCGGCGTTGCAGGCCGTGCTGAACGGTGAGTTCGGCGCTGTCGGTGACCCGGCCGATGCGTTCGCAGCGCAGGCCTTCGAACGCGAACGCCGCCTGAACGTTGGGCCAGTCAGCCTCGTCCAGGGTCATGAGAAATCCGTAGCTGGGGAAGACTTGCAGCCACCGCAAGAGGTCGGCGTCGTCCGGACACGGCAGCCGCTGCAGGTCGATGTCGCCCCCGCAGCCAGTGGTTTCCAGCAGCATCAACAGACTGCCCAGCACCCCGGCGTTGCTGATGTCCTTGGCCGCGTGCAGCAGTTGCGCTTCGGCCAGACGCGGCAGCACTTCGAGCTTGCTGCGCAGGCGCTCGGCAGGCACGCCTTCGAAGGCTTTCCAGTAGGTGCTGTCAGCGTGCCAATAGCCTTCGAGGTCCACCGCCATGGCGATGATTTGCCCCGGCTTCACGTGCAGGGTCGAGAGCAAACGGCTGGCGATGCCGGTGATCGCTACGGCCAAGGCTGTGGGATTGTGCGCGGCGAGGCTGGTGTGCCCGCCCGCCAGCATCAGGCCGTAGGCGTCGCAGGCCGCACGAATACCCGCGAGGATTTCCTGCGCCGCGGCATCGTCGTGGTGCCAGTAGGCATTGACCACTGCCGTCGCGCGCCCGCCCATCGCGGTGATGTCGCTGACATTGGCCATCACCGCTGACCAGCCCGCAAACCACGGCGCCGCTTTCACGAAGGCCGGCAACATGCCTTCGATGGCCAGCAACTGGAAATGATCGCCACAGGCAATGGCGGCTGTATCGTCGCCGGGCAACGCATAGAGTTCGGCGCGGGTCAGTGATTTTTCAGGCTGATCGATAGACGTGCCGATCACCCGAGCAGGCTGCTGGATCGCCTGTTTGGACAGCATTGCCGGGGTGTGGCGCAGGGTGTCGAGCAGCGCGTTCAGATCGATGGATTCAGCCATGACGAGCCCCCTTCAACGCACGCAACGACACCTGACGCGGCATCAGCGGATAGCGGGCCAGATCGGCCTGCATCAGGCAGTGGGGCTGGCCTAGCAGTTCGAGGTGTTCGAGGGTCTGCCACTGCAAGCCATGGAAATACGCTTCGTTGGGCGCCTGAACCGTGGCGTGAAACGTCTCGCAGCCCAGGTCCTTGGCCCGTGAGACCGCCTCGTTGACCAGCGCCTTGCCGATCATGCTGTGGCGACGATAGGCCTGGGCGACACACAAGCGCCCACCAAACCAGAGACCGGGCTCCGGTTGATAGATGCGCACGGCACCGACGACCTGATCCGCCATGCCGCAACTCCCGGCCAGCGCGACAATGGCGATGGCCTGAAAATCATGGCTGTCCTTGTCTTGGGGCAGCAGCTGTTGCTCATCGGAAAACACCGAGCGACGCAGCGCGAAGTACGCCTGTTTCTCCCAGGGTTCCGAGGCGGGTTTGACCACCAGCTCACCGGCGCGAAACGGTTCGAAGGTACTGTCGACGAGGGCAAAGGCCAGGTTCTGCATGATCCGTCTCCCGAAAACCCAAAGGGGTTATTCCCAGTGATTCATTCCTGCTTTTTCATTCATGGTTCTTCAACGCCGAACACGCGCCGCACTTCGCGCAGCCCGCGTTGATGTTTTCCGAGTGCAGGCCGTGGCGACGCAGGCTGGCGCCGATCTGCGGGTAGAGTCGGGCCATCATGGCGCTGTCGGGTTTGGGGTGATGAGCCAGCGGCGTGCCGTCGATGGGCACGAACGGCACGACGAAGGGGTACACGCCCATCGCACTCAAACGCTCGCTCATGTCGGTGATTGCCCGTTCGCTGTCGCCCAGCCCGGCGAGGATATAGGTGCTGACCTGACCGCGCCCGAACACCTTCACCGCCGCTTCGAAGGCTTCGAAATAACGGCTCAACGGCACTTCGGCCTTGCCCGGCATGATCCGCTGACGGACCTCGTCGGTGACCGCTTCCAGGTGCATGCCGAGCGAGACCACGCCGCTGTCGGCCAGTCGCTCGAACCAGATGTCATCGTCCGGTGGCTCGCATTGGGCCTGGATCGGCAAGTCCACGGCGGCGGTGATGGCAGCGGCGGACTCACACAGAATCGCGGCGCCACGGTCCGGCGTCTGGGGCGTGCCGGTGGTCATTACCATGTGCTTCACGCCGTCCAGCTCGACGGCGGCTTTCGCCACTTCCGCCAACTGTTGCGGACGTTTGCGGGCGATGGTCTTGCCGGCCGCCAGCGACTGGCCGATGGCGCAGAACTGGCAGGACGTGCTGCGATCATTGAAACGAATGCAGTGCTGCAACACGGTGGTCGCCAACACGTCAGCGCTGTGCAGCGTGGCGATCTTCCAGTACGGGATGCCGTCGGCGGTGCTGCGGCTGTAGAAATTCGGCACACCGGGCATCTTCACCTGACCGACCTGCAAGCCTTCACGAAAGATCAGCGCCAGGCTGCCGTCTTCACTGGGTTGCGCTTGGTACGGCGACGTCTGCGAAGCCTGGTTGAGGATTGGCACCATCATGGTCCGACCGCCCACGGTCAGCGCCTTGTGATCCGAAGGCCCCGCGCCGCCCTTGCGTGACAGGCCGTTTTGGGCGGCCGGCCAGCGCACGCCGTGGCATTGCAATTCGGCGAGCAGTTCATTGGTCTGCATAGCTCAGCTCCTCGCGGACAGTCGTCATCGGGTGCGGGCTGCGTTCATGCAGCTGGGCGGTGGGCGTGCGGTCGATCAGCAGGCTCAGCAGTTCCGGACGGCTGTAGTGGCCGACGGAATCCATCATGCGTTTGCGTTTGTCGATGAGCTTCAAGTCCAGATCGGCGATCACCCAGCCTTCGCCCGTGCGCAGCGGCTCGCCGAGCAACTTGCCTTCCGGCGTGACGATGGCGGTGAAGCATCCGCCGGAGATCGGCCCCAGGGCGCAACCGGTGTCTTGCATGATCTGGCCCTGCTGATCGGCGTCGAGCCAGGCCGTGGCGTTGACCACGAAGCAGCCGGACTCCAGGGCGTGATGACGGATGGTGACCTCGATCTGCTCGGCAAAAATATCGCCCACCAGCGAGCCGGGAAACATCGCCACGTGAATCTGTTCGCCATCGGCCATCAGCGCGTAACGGGCCAGCGGGTTGTAATGTTCCCAGCAGGCCAGCGAGCCGATGCGGCCCACGGCGCTGTCCACGGCACGCAGGCCCGAACCGTCGCCTTGCCCCCAGACCATGCGTTCGTGGTAGGTCGGAGTGATCTTGCGGCGGTGTTGAATCAGCGTGCCGTCGGCGTCGAACAGCAACTGCGCGTTGTAAATCGTGCCGCCGTCGCGCTCGTTGACGCCGACGGACGCGACGATGCCCACTTCACGGCAGGCCTCGCCAATTTGCCGAGTGACGTCGGAGGGCACGGTGACCGACTCTTCGAGCAGTCGCAGGTGTTCCTTGCCCATGGCGAATGGCGGCTGGACGAAGGAGAAATAGGGGTAATACGGCACCACGGTTTCCGGAAAAACCGCGAACTGCACACCCTCGCGACCCAATTCAAGCAAGGTGCGGCACAGCTTGGCGACGGTGGCTTCGCGGGAGTACAGCACGGGGCTGAACTGAACGGCGGCGGCGCGGATGGTGGTCATGTCGGGGTGTCCTGGTCGTGCATTGATCGTGCGGATCACGAGGCATCGGTTGATCTGTCGCCGGGCGCGATCCCTGTGGGAGCGAATTCATTCGCGAAGGCGACCGTTCAGTCAACGCATCGGCGTCGCCTGAAACCTATCGCGAATAAATTCGCTCCCACAGGGATTGGCGTCAGCCTGCCCAATCGGTGGCGTCGGGCGTTACGCCGTCCAGGTATCGATAATCATCGCGCCCTCACGGCGCATCAGCAGGCGCAGGTCCATCACGTCCAGCGGGTTGATCGGGCGGATGCCTTCGATCAGCGCCTTTTCGGTCTGGCCGTACAACGCCTGCAGGGCAAAACGGCAGGCGTAGACTTCGCCGCCCTCGGCCATGAACGCCTTGATCTGGTTATTCACCGCCAAGTGTCCCGGAAACGCTTCGGCACCCAGTGTCGGGAAGCCGCGCTGCACACCCAGTTGCACGCCAGGTCCGTACAGCAGGACTTTGGTTTCAAAGCCCTTGCGCAGCAGGCGCTTGGCCTGAAGCATATTGACCAGGCCGATAGACCCTTCGAACGCGATGGTGTGGAAGGTCAGCAGGGCTTTTTCGCCCGGCTCGGCTTTGACGTCCTCGAAGACCTTCTCTTCGTAATTGACCAGGAAGTCGCCGTCTTGATAGTGATTGATGTCTACGCTTGGCATGTCGTCGCTCCGTTCTTGGGTGTGTTCGGTGGCCTGAGTCGATCACCGGGTGACACAAGGGACAGAGCGAAGGCCGTGCCAGAAAATAAAAGTGTTTTCGTCCCGCGGCTAACCTACTGATTTACCGGAAGATCCCCATCTGATCCGGTTTTTTGCCTGCCGTCTGATGCTTTCGGGAAATTACGCATTCCCGTAGAACTACGAATATTCGTACGAACAAACCACGAGATTTCGTAGTCATGAACGAACCGGACTCACTGATTGGCTGGGCCGACCTGGCCTATTCCTCGCGGCACATGGTGTTCGAGCACTGCGCCGAAGCCATCGCCCTCCTCGACCCGTTCGCCGATCACTTCGGCGACCTCAACATCGCCGCCTGCAAGCTGCTCGGTTACCCACGACAGGAGTTGCTGGCCCTGCCCGTGAGCAAACTGTTCGGGCATCAGTTGGCGGACCTGATCGTGTTCACCCAGGCTGTGATGGACAAAGGCCGTGGCTGGACCGACGACTTGAGTTGCAACATCAAGACTGGCGAACGCATCGAGCTGGAAATCTCCGCCACCACCTTGCAGATCAAGGGCAGCCCGCAGCTGATTCTGGTGCTGCGCGAGGCCAGCCAGCAGAAGTACCAGCAGGATCAGGCCCACACCGAGCGCACCATGCGCGGCGGGCTGATCGAGTGGCGCAACATCCTCAATCTGTTCCAGGAATCCGAGCGGGACAATCAGCTGTTGCTCAGTTCGGTGGGCGACGGCATCTACGCCATCGACAGCGAAGGCCTGGCCACCTTCGTCAACCCGGCGGGCGCGCGGATGCTCGGCTGGGACGCCAAGGACATGCTCGGCAAGAACATCCACCGCATTCACCACCACAGCCACGAAGACGGCAGCCACTACCCGGTCGAGGATTGCCCGATCTACAAGGCCGTGCACGACGGCGTGGTACACGAAGGTCGGCAGGAGGTGTTCTGGCGTCGTGACGGCAGCTTTTTTCCGGTGGAATTCACCAGCACGCCGGTGATCTCGGATGGGCGTATTGCGGGGGCCGTGGTGGTGTTTCGCGACATCACCGAGCGGCGCAGCACCGAGACTCAGCTGCAAACGGCGCTGGACGAACTGAAGGTGCTGAAGCAGCGGCTCGAAGACCAGAACGCCTATTTACAGGAAGAGATTCACATCGAGCACAACTTCCGCGAGATCGTCGGTCAGAGCGCGCCGATCCTGAAAATCATCAAGCAGATCGACGTGGTCGCCCCCACCGACGCCAGCGTCTTGATCAATGGCGAATCCGGCACCGGCAAGGAGTTGATTGCCCGCGCTATTCACCAGGCCAGTCGCCGCAGCGCGCACCCGCTGATTCGGGTCAACTGCGCGGCAATTCCCACGGAGCTGTTTGAGAGTGAGTTTTTCGGCCATATTCGCGGGGCATTCACCGGAGCGGTGAGAGACCGGGTCGGACGCTTCGAACTGGCCGACGGCGGCACGCTGTTTCTCGACGAAATCGGCGAGATTCCACTGGAGCTGCAAAGCAAATTACTGCGCGTGTTGCAGGAAGGGCAATTCGAACGGGTGGGCGAGGAACGTACCCGCAAGGTCGATGTGCGGATCATCGCGGCCACCAATCGCGATCTGCGGCAGGAAGTCGGGGCCAAGCATTTTCGCGAGGATTTGTACTTTCGCCTCAACGTCTTCCCGATCCAGTCCCCCGCCCTGCGCGACCGCCCGATGGACATCGCCCCACTCGCCGCGCACTTTCTCAAACAAGTCGGCAAACGCCTGAACATGCCCGGTCGGCGGCTGCGCAACAGCGACATCGAACGGCTGCAGAATTACTCTTGGCCGGGGAACATTCGTGAATTGCAGAACGTGATCGAACGGGCACTGATCACCTCGACGGGCGCGGATTTGAATATGGATCTGCCTGATGAACCGAAGGCCTCGAACAGCGCGAAGTCTGACATCTCCAACCCTCCCGCCTTCCTCACCGAAGACCAGATGCGCGACCTCGAACGCAGCAACATGCACGCCGCCTTGAAAGCGGCGAACGGAAAATTGTTCGGCAAAGGCGGTGCGGCGGAATTGTTGGGGGTGAAACCGACGACGCTGGCATCGCGGTTGAAGCGGTTGGATATTGAGGTGGATTGAGTGACGGGCATGCGCCGCAGGGATCTGAACAATACGGTTGTCAGGTTCTACTGCTGCTTTGCAGCAGATCGCAGGCAAGCCAGCTCCTACGGCCTCCGGCCAGAATCAAAAGCCTGAACCTGGTTGCAATCCGCCTCTGGCCGAAGGCCGTAGGAGCTGGCTTGCCTGCGATCTGGCGCGTAGCGGCAGCAAACCCTGACGCCTCAGACTTGACAGGGGCAATGAATACTCCATGACTTACTGCATTTAACCGCCGCATTAAGTATCCGGAGAAACACTCGGCTGCACTGGGGGTATCACCTCTCGATCAGCTTTGGCGTCGTTCGGTTCGACATGAAATTCGCGAGACGGCTGATTCTCACCCCGAACAATCACGCCCATCTCCATCATGCTTTCCACCAGACGCTTGAACAGTTCTTTTTCCATGTTCCCTCCTGAAACCTTCGCACTGTAACTCAAGGGCGAGCACTGGCAATCCCACAAACCGCATTCGTAAAAAAGAGCGCCCGAAGGCGCCCTTGGTTACACGGTATGACCTGCCCTCAAAACCCCACACTCGCCTGCACAAAGAACGTCCGTGGCTGCCCGAGGTAGATCCCCGAGTTGTTGTCGCTGGAGCGGGTGAAGTATTGGTGGTCGAAGATGTTCTTCACGCCCGCGCCCACCTTGAGGTTCGACATCTGTTTGCCGAAATCGTAGGCGCCGCGCACGTTCCAGGTGACGTAGCCGGGGATGTCGCCGTACTGACCGTCGGCGGTAGGGGTGGTGATGTAGTTGCCGGTAAAGCTGCCGTCAGCATTGGACCCGGTGCCGGGGGCGCGTTGTTTGGATTGGGCGTAGCCGTCGAAGTTGTAGGTCCAGCGATCAACCTCATAGCGCAGGCCGACGGTCGCCACCTGACGCGAATAGAGCGGCAGGTCACGGCCTTTGAAGCCAGGAATTTCACCTTCGTAGGTGGCGCGGGTGTAGGTGAATCCGGCGTTGGCGGTCAAACCTGACAAGTGCGCGTCGAGGGCGCTGAGGTCGTAGTGGGCCGACGCTTCGATCCCCTGGTGCTTGGTTGCGCCGAGGTTGGTCCAGCCCACGTCGTTGCTGACGTATTGCAGTTCGTCGTCGAAGTCGATGTAGAACGCGGTCAGCTCACCGCCCCAGGTGCCGTTGTCATACCGGGTGCCCAGTTCGTAGGTCTTGGCCTTTTCCGGTTGCAGGCCGCTGGCCGTCTCGTTACCGATGCCACCCTGGGCGAGCTGGAAGTATTGCAGGCTGCCAAAGGATGTCTCGTAGTTGGCGAACAGTTTCCACTCGTCTGACAGGTGATACATCACGCTCAGCGCGGGCAACGGTTCGTTGTTGTTGACGCTGCGGTCTTTCTCCGGAACGCGTGCGCCGCTGTTATCGATCACTGAACGCTCATGCCAGTCCGTGCTGATGCGCTCGAAGCGAATGCCGGGGGTGATGGTCCATTTGCCGACGTCGATTTTGTCGTCGATGTAAAACGCCGTCGCTTCAGTGCCGCCGGTGCGGTCTTGATAGATGTGGCCGTCCGCACCCGGAATCGGCACCAGCTCACCGTTCACCTGACCCAGACGGGACGCTTGCTCGTGCATCGCCTCTTTCAGGTAACGGGCACCGACACTGACTTCCTGTGTCGTCGGCCCCAGGTCCAGTACATGAGAAACGCGCGGCTCGATGCCAAAGGTGTGATAGCTGCGAGGTGCTGCGAACACGGTTTTCTGGTCCCGGTTGGCGATGTGGCTGCCGCGGAAGCTGTCGGTGTAATACGTCAGCACCTCGGCCTGGGTCGAATCGTCAATCTGGCGCTTGTACTTGATCGACACGTCTTTGCGACGCCCGTTGAAATCGTCGTGATCACGGTCGGACTGATACGGATTGGCGTCGAACTGCTTCTGGGTCAAACCGCCCGGCATGTCGGCCTTGGCGTCGTAATAGTGGAAGTTCACCGACAGGTCATCCTGTTCAGTCAAGGCCCAATGGGTCTTGAGCAGCAGGTCGTCGATGTCGTTGTCATTGTTGCTGGAGCGATAGCCCGAGCCGTTGACCGTGGAGTACAGCAACGCCGCGCCCAGGCCGTTGTCTGCCGTGCCGCCGATGAACATGGTCTCCATGTTTTTGTAACCGCCGTGGCGGCTGGTTTCGACGGTGCTGCTGACGTCGCCGCTGAGTTTTTCCGGGATGGCACGGGTGACGAAGTTGATCACGCCGCCGACGTTCTGCGGCCCGTAACGCACCGAACCTGCGCCGCGTACCACGTCGATGCTGTCGAGGTTGCCCGAGGAGATCGGCGCCATCGACAGCTGTGGCTGACCATAAGGCGCGAACGCCGCGGGCACGCCGTCGATCAGCACCGTCGAGCGGGGCGAGAGGCGCGAGGTCAGGCCGCGCACACCGACGTTCAAGGCGATATCGCTGCCGCCGGTGCCGTTGGATTCCTGCACTTGCACGCCGGGGATGCGGCGCAGCACGTCGCCGACATTCTGCGCGCCCTGCTCGACCATGGTCTGACGGCGCACGACTGTCCGCGCACCGGGGTGGTTCTGCACCACAGCGGCGTCGGCATCACCGAGCCAGTCGCCCACCACTTTCACTTCCATCGGCGCGATTTCCAGGCTGCCCGGTGTCGCGGAGGCACTTTGCCCAGCAGGTTTGAGCACCACGGTGTCGGCGGACATTTCATAGTCCAGGCCGCTGCCTTTGAGCAGCGAACGTAGCGCCTGTTCAGGTGACAGGTTGCCGTCCACCGCAGGCGCCTGCTTACCGGCGACAAGATCCGGGCTGAAGAACAGCTGCAACGATGTTTGTTGACCCAGTTGACTCAACGCGGCGCTCAGGGGCTGGGCCTGAATATGAATGGCGGTCGGCGCGCCCTCGGCATAGCTGTGACCCGCGCTGGTGCCGACCGCCAGGGCCAACGCCCACGGCAGCCAGCGAGAGGATTGCGGTGCAGGCAGGGTGCGGCGGACGGCCAGTTGAAGCGCGTTGAATCGATTGTTTTTCACGTCGGGTCTTGTCCTGAAGTTTCAGAATGCGAAGCACATCTGCGTTGTTCTGAATGCTAAGCAATCGCAGTTGGACAAGAAGACGAAGGGCCGCGAAAAAACCTGAATCTATTTTGAAAATATTTCCTGGCTGCCGTCGGCGAGGGTTCGCACGGCCACCGGCAAAATGCTCGGCAAGGCCCGGAGCAGAGCGTCCGTGTCGTCGGATTTGAACACGCTGGTCAGGCGCAAATTCGCGGCTTTTCCATCGCTGACCCGCAGCGGTTGGGCGCGATAGCGGGAGACTTCTTGCACGACGTCTCTCAAGGACGCGTCGTTGAACACCAGCTTGCCGGTACGCCACGCCGTGATCGCCGCCGTGTTGACGGTCGATGCCGGCATGACGTTGCCACTGGCGTCGATGCTCGAACCCAGTCCCGCGGTGAGCGTGACCTGATTCCCTTGCTCGCCCGCCGTGCCATTGACCTTGACCGTGCCAGACTCCACCGCCACCAGCGTGCGAGTCGGGTCGCGACGAACGTCGAAGCGCGTGCCGGTGACAGTCACCAAGCCATTACCGGTCTGCACCACGAAGGGCCTTGAGGTGTCGTGTTCGACGCTGAACATCGCTTCGCCCTCGGTCAGTTCGACCTGACGCGTGGCGCTGAAGAAGTGCACCTTCAGACGGGTGCGGCCGTTGAGGTCCAGCACCGAGCCATCCGGCAATGCCACCTGACGCCGCTCGCCCACTGCCGTAGCGAATTCCGCGCTGTAATCAGGCTGCCGTTCCAGGCCGAAGTAAAGGCTCGTTCCCACCACCATCGCCACCAGACTGGCCGCCACCGCATAGCGGGTGAACGTTCGACGAGCGGGAGAAGATGGCGCAGGCAACGGCGTCGGCGCATCCGGTTCACACAGGGCTTCGAGCCGGGCCCTGGGCAGCAGATCGGCAGCGCCCCACAGGTTTTGCAGCAGGCGGTATTCATGGGCGTGCGGGTCATGGGCGTTCAGCCAGGCCTCGAACTCAGCGTGTTCTTCCGATGACAGCTCGCCGTCGCGAGCACGCGCAAACCACCACGCCGCCTGATCGCGTACGGCGTCTGGGCCACAAGGGCAATCACGGTCCGTCGTCATGGTGTTTCCTGAGCAAATGAAAGGCGGGCCAGTTCCCGGTGACGATGCATCATGGCGCCGGGGCATCCAGCCGGTCGCGCAAATGGCGCAGCGTGCGAATCATATACTTTTCCACCATGTTCTTGCTCAGGCCCAGGCGGTCGGCGATCTCCAGCTGCGACAACCCTTCGAGCTTTTGCCAGACGAACACCTTGCGACAGTTGAGCGGCAACTCCGCCAGGGCACGTTCGATGGAGTCTGCCAGCTGGATGGCATGCATGAACGCCTCCGGGTCATCCGTGTGACCGGCCGATGTGTCGAGGGATTCCCTTTCGAGTTCGCTGCGCCGGTCTTCACGCCGCCAGGTGTCGACCGCGATGTTGCGGGCCGTTTGATGCAAATACGCCCGAGGCTGCTCGACGCTCGCCCCGCCGGTCGATTCCAGCACGCGCACAAACGCGTCATGGGTCAGGTCTTCGGCCTGATGACGGTTCTTCAGACGGCGGGTCCAGGTGCCCACGAGCTCTTCGTAATGATCGAGAAAGCCTTTGCTTCGTGGCAGCTTGAGGGTCATGAGGGGATGGGGATGTGGGGGCGGAAGGCGCGAATAATAATGGTTCTTATTATAGAAACGCAATGTTCCAACGCATTATCGTCTTCCCCGGTTTTCCGGAGCAGCGCCGTCCTCCGCTCCGCTCCCCCTTGCCCCTCTGTCAGCCATGACGTGCTGAGCGGGACGGTCAGTGTCGTCCATCAGCCCGGTGGAATCGTTGCCAGCAGGCCAATGGAAATGGTCAGCGCCAGGAAGCCCAGCAGAAACAGCGTCATCTTGCCCATGAGTGTCACCTCTCAATGTGTGCGATACAGGCGCAAACATCGCCTGATCGCTCGGGGCCAGCCTCTTTTCAGTGGCTGGGAATGGTGACTATTTTGGGCCGGACAACTGTTTCAATACAGCGCCAGATATTGGAGAAAAATACGGATCAGATGGAAATCCTCACAACGCCGGACGGAGAATGTTCACCCATTCCTGCACGCTCGGCCGCGCCCACTGCCGCTTGGCATACGTCACCAGCGCATCAGGCACGTCGTCGCCATTCAGGATCAGCCGGTTGAGCATCAACGCCAGGTCTACGTCGGCAATCGACCATTCGCCAAACAGGTGGTCCGCCCCTTGCGGCAACAATGCCTGAGCGCCCTCGATCAATTTTCGCGCCGCGGCCTTTGCTGAGGGCGTCAGCGCAGGGGCCTGCTGACCGTAAAACACCACCAGCGTCGAGCGCTCCTGCCGCAACGGGGCCAGATCGCTCCGCAGCCACGCTTGAACCTCACGAGCCTTGGCGCGGTGTTGAGGGTTTCGGGGATAGACCGGCGTGCCGGGGAACACCTCTTCCAGGTATTCGTCGATGGCCGACGATTCGGACAGGGAGAAATCGCCATGGACCAGCGTCGGCACCCGCTGCGTCACGGACAATGCCGTGTAATGGGGGCCTTGCTGCTCGCCAGCCTCCAGGTCCACCGGAATCCATTCAAAGTCGAGGCCCTTCTCGCGCAGGACCACGAAAGCGGACAGGGCGTAAGGGCTGGTGTATTGGGCGTCGACGTAGAGTCGCAGGCGAGCGTCGTTCACGAGGGTGATCTCCATTTCAGGGAACAGACACGCTACGAGAAGCCTGCGAACAAGGGAAATTCAAGATGTTCATGGGCCTATTCTCGCGGGGAATGGAAGGCACCACCGGACGTAAAAACGCCCCCATAAAGGAGGCGTTGTTGAGAGAGTGGTAGACCGATCAGCCCAAATCGAAACGGTCCAGCTGGGTAACTTTGGCCCACGCCGCCACGAAGTCCTTCACGAATTTCTCATGGGCATCGGCGCTGCCGTACACCTCGGAAATCGCCCGCAATTGGGCGTGAGAGCCGAACACCAGATCCACCCGCGTCCCGGTCCATTTCACGTCGCCGGTCTTGCGGTCTCTGGCCTCGAAGGTGTCATTGCCGGGCGACGTGGGTTTCCATTCCACGCTCATGTCCAACAGGTTCTTGAAGAAGTCGTTGGTCAGTACGCCCGGACGGTTCGTGAAGACGCCCTGCTTGCTCTCCCCGACGTTATTGCCCAAGACCCTCAGACCGCCCAGCAACACGGTCATTTCCGGCGCTGTCAGGGTCAGCAATTGCGCCTTGTCCACCAACAGCTTCTCGGCTGAGACCTTGTAGGTCTGTTTGAGGTAATTGCGGAAGCCGTCGGCGATAGGCTCCAGAAAACCAAAAGATTCGACATCCGTTTGCGCTTGGAAGGCATCGACGCGGCCCGGCGCGAATGGCACGGTCACGGTTTGCCCGGCGTCCAGCGCGGCCTTTTCGACGCCTGCGTTCCCGGCGATCACGATCAGGTCGGCCAGCGAGACCTTGCTCGTCGACGCGCCGCCGTTGAATTGGCCCTGAATCTGCTCAAGCACCTGCAACACCTTCGCCAGTTGCTGAGGCTGGTTGGCCGCCCAGTCTTTCTGAGGTGCGAGACGTAGACGCCCACCGTTGGCGCCGCCGCGTTTGTCCGAACCCCTGAAAGTCGACGCTGCCGCCCAAGCGGTGGAGACCAATTGTGAGACGGTCAGCCCCGACGCGAGTATCTGAGTCTTCAAGGCCGTCACGTCGTCAGCGCTGACCAGTGGATGGGTGACATCAGGCAGCGGGTCTTGCCAGAGCAATTCTTCAGTGGGGGTTTCCGGTCCGAGGTAACGGGCGAGCGGGCCCATGTCCCGGTGGGTCAGCTTGAACCAGGCGCGGGCAAACGCGTCGGCGAGCTGGTCAGGATTGTCCTTGAAGCGGCGAGAGATTTTTTCGTACTCGGGGTCGAAGCGCAGGGCCAGGTCCGAGGTCAGCATGCGCGGTTCCTGACGCTTGCTTGGGTCGTGAGCGTGAGGAATGGTGTTAGCACCAGCGCCGCCCTTGGGTTTCCACTGATGGGCACCCGCCGGGCTTTTGGTCAGTTCCCACTCGAAGTTGAAAAGGTTTTCCAGGTACTCGTTGCTCCATTTGGTTGGGGTCGAGGTCCAGGTCACTTCCAGGCCGCTGGTGATGGCATCCCTGCCTTTACCAGTGCCAAATTTATTGCGCCAGCCCAGGCCTTGTTCTTCCAGTCCGGCGGCTTCCGGTTCCGGTCCGACGTTATCGGCAGGTCCCGCGCCGTGGGTCTTGCCGAACGCGTGACCGCCCGCGATCAGCGCCACGGTTTCTTCGTCATTCATCGCCATGCGGCCGAAGGTTTCGCGAATGTCTTTCGCCGAGGCCGCAGGGTCGGGATGACCGTCCGGCCCTTCCGGGTTCACGTAAATCAGGCCCATTTGCACGGCGGCCAACGGGTTTTCCAGATTGCGTTCCCCTTGGGCCGTACGGCTTTTTTCTTCGCCGTGCTTGGCCGGTTCCGCGACCAGATCGCCCTGCCCCGGCTGCTCCATGTCCTTGTGCGCGCCATAACGCTCTTCGCCACCCAGCCAGGTGGTCTCGGCGCCCCAGTACACGTCTTCATCCGGCTCCCAAACGTCAGGCCGACCGCCCGAAAAACCAAAGGTCTTGAAGCCCATGGATTCCAGCGCAACGTTACCGGTGAGCACGATCAGGTCGGCCCAGGAAATCTTGCGTCCGTACTTCTGTTTGACCGGCCAGATCAGACGCCGGGCCTTGTCCAGGCTGACGTTATCCGGCCAACTGTTGAGCGGCGCGAAGCGTTGCTGCCCCGAGCCCGCCCCGCCGCGCCCGTCACCGGTGCGGTAGGTCCCGGCGCTGTGCCAGGCCATGCGCACGAAGAACGGGCCGTAATGACCGAAGTCGGCCGGCCACCAGTCCTGGGAGTTCGTCATCACGGCGAGCAGGTCTTTCTTGACCGCGTCGAAGTCCAGACTTTTGAACGCCTTGGCGTAGTCGAATCCCTCGCCCATTGGATCGGACAAGGAAGAGTGCTGGTGAAGAATTTTCAGGTTCAGCTGATTGGGCCACCAGTCGCGGTTGGTGGTACCGCCGCCGGCCGCATGATTGAAGGGGCATTTTGATTCGGTTGCCATGGTTATCTACCTTTGATCGTGGTCATCCCGCCGTCCGCATTTATCCAGGGCCCGGCCGAGACGCGTGAACTCAGTAGCACCGACGGTGCTTATTCTTATCGCCTTATCAGGGATGGAACCGTCGGCAAAAGCCAACGACAGATCAAAGATAGCTCTGATCTCAGAGAGGTCTAATAGCCGCAGCATTGATCCGCGATAGAGCGGCTCTTTTAAGTGGTCCGGATGTGTCACATTCGCGCGGCCTCGCTCTGCTACCCTGCTTCATCCCTTTCCGGACAGACCTGCCCATGATCAAAATCCGTGCGATGACAATGGACGATTACGATGCCGTCCTGGCCCTGATGAATGCCACCCCCGGCATTTCGATCCGCGATGCCGACTCCCGCGAATCCACGGCCCGCTACCTGGAGCGCAACCCCGGCATGAGCTTCGTGGCGCAAAGCGATGCGGGGCTGGTCGGCTGTGTGATGTGCGGCCACGACGGGCGGCGCGGTTATTTGCAGCACCTGCTGGTCTTGCCCGAACTTCGCCGTCAAGGTATTGCGCGGGAGTTGGTAGAGCGCTGCCTGTCCAGCCTCGAAGCCTTGGGCATTGGCAAATGCCACCTAGACGTGCTCAAGACCAACGACGCCGCTGCCCGCTACTGGCAAGGCCAGGGCTGGAAGCGGCGTGAGGATATCGACCGTTTTTCGTTCACCCGACCGGGCAACGAAAACGCGTGATCCCGACGATCAGGCCTTCGAAACCTCCGCGCTGACGGCCACCGCATCCGCCCCCGCCGGGGTGCGCATCGGCGCGGATGGATCGGTCACCGCCTGCCACACGGCTTCGGCGACATCCAGCGCGTGGGTCATGGGCGATTCGGTGTCACGGACGCTTTCGAACACCTGATCCCGGAACGCGACGTACGCATCCGGAATCGGATCGGCCATCAGCCGCCGAGCGTTATCGCCAAACGCCGTGCCCGGTGCGCGACCCGGCAACACCAGCCGCACGCGAACATCGAACGGTTCCAGCTCCAGCGCCAGCGATTCGGTGAAGGCGTTCACCGCCGCCTTGCTCGCGGTGTACACCGCCAACAGCGGCAACGATTTCAGCGTCACCGTAGACGTGACGTTGACCACCACCCCGCCCCGACGCTGACGGAACTGAGGCAGAACGGCCTGGGTCATGGCGATGGTGCCGAGGGTATTGGTGTCGAAAATCTCCCGTGCGCTGGCAAGGTTCAGCCCTTCCACCGGCGCCAGCAAGCCAACCCCTGCATTGTTGACGAGGGCATCAATCGGTCCCGCCGCGTCGATGCAACGGGCGATGCTGTCGGCGTCCGTCACATCCAGTGCGAGGATGCGCAGGTGATCGGAGGCCGGCAGCGAGTCTTTACGCGGCGTGCGCATCGTGGCGATGACGTTCCAGCCTTTGTCGAGAAAGAATTGCGCGGTTTCCAGGCCGAAGCCCGAGGAGCAACCGGTGATCAAAACGGTGGGCGAGTGAGTCATGTGAAACTCCAGCGAATGAATGACCGCTCCACCATAGATCGACGACAGCAGACGAACTACACTCCAACGTCCTGTTCTTTGTCGTGAGCGTCCGGAATGGTCGATCCACTGGCTGAAGTCGTCGGCCTGCTGCAACCCTCAGCGCCCTTCTCCAAACTGGTCATTGCCTCGTCGCCGTGGGCCGTCAGGCGCGCGGATACCGGCCAGCCATTTTATTTCGTGGTGCTTGAAGGGGCATGCCGACTGGCCATCGACGGCCCTCACGGCAGTGACATGATCGTCCTGAACGAAGGCGACTTCGTGCTGATTCCTGCTGCGCAGTCCTTTGCCACGTCGAGCATGGACCGCGAGCCGCCGCTTGAGGACGAAGTTCCCACGACCGCCGTCACGCCGATGCCTGGCGGTGTCCGGCTCGGCGATCCGCTGGCTGACGTCGACACGCGATTGCTGGTCGGCCATTGCGTGTTCGGCTCGGCCGATGCCGGGCTTCTGGTGCCCTTGTTGCCGCGATGGGTGCACGTGCGTGGCGAACGACGGCTGGCAACGCTGGTGCAATTGGTGGGCGACGAATCCCGTGCCCAGCGACCGGCGCGAGAGATGGTCATGGCGCGACTGCTGGAAGTGTTGCTGATTGAAGCCCTGCGCTCGAGCGGGTCAACGGCGGCCTCGCCGGGGCTGTTGCGAGGTTTGTCCGACCCCAAGCTGTCATTGGCCTTGAGGGGCTTTCATGAGCACCCCGCCGCGCCGTGGAACGTTGCGCAACTGGCAAGCACGGCGGGCATGTCGCGCTCTACGTTTTTCGAGGCCTTCGGCCGTGCGGTGGGCCTGCCGCCCATGGAATACCTGCTGACGTGGCGCATGGCACTGGCCAAACAGATGCTGCGCCAGCGCGAGCTGGCGATCAGCGAGATTGCCGAGCGGGTCGGCTACAGTTCAGTGAGTTCCTTCGGGGTCGCCTTCACCCGTCACGTCGGTCTGCCACCGGGGCGCTACGCCACGACTCAGGTCGATGCAGCGCCGGAGATCGACAGCACAGATCAGCAGCTCGGCTGATCCAGCTTCACCACCGGCACCTGATGCCGACGAGCCGACCAGAGCACCCCGCCCACCAGCAGGCAGATCGACGCCAACTCCACGAAGCCGGGGAAGTGCCGGGTGTAAATAAAGCCGTAGATGCAGGCGAACACTGTTTCGGACACGATCATCTGGCCGCTGAGCGACGAGGCCATACGCCGGGAACAGGCGTTCCACAGGCTGTTCGCCAGCCACGAACCGCACAGCGCCAGAAACAGGCTGACCCACAGAAACGTCATCCAGCGGCTGTGTTCGATGCCGGAGGGAATCAGGTTCGGGAACAGCGCCAACGCCACCACGCCAAACACCACCGCCACGCCGCCGGTGACAATGCCCAGCAACGTCGACCATTCCCTGCTGTTGAACGAACTCTGCTTGAGGTAGCGGCTGTTGTGGGTGGCGAACCACGACCAACTCACCACGCCGCACAACCCGCAGGCGATGCCGAGTAGTTGCGAGGACAGTGGCACATCGGAAGCGGTTTGCACGGCGCGTTCAATGCAGATCGAGACGATGCCGAGGAATACCATCAACAGCGGCAGCTTGAGCTTGTTGATGGGCAGCGATCCGGTGTCGTTGCGCCCTTGAAAGGTGATGGCGATGGGCAGCATGCCGTTGATCAAGGCGGCAGCCGTGACCCCGCTGAGCTGGATCGCCGCGCCGAGCAAGGCGTAGTTCAACACGTTGCCGGTCAGCGACAGGCGCAGCAACAGCATGACCTCGCCGCGAGTGAGCCGAGCGAACAGACGACGGGCGAACGGCAACGCCACCAGCAGGGAAAACAGGCCATACAGGGCAAACCGTGCGCTGCTGATCAGCACGGCATTGAAGTCCGGCAACAGCGACGGGCCAACGATGACCCCGGCCCAGATGGCCCCGGCCAGCAGCGCGTACACAATTCCACTGTTCATGATTTCCACTCGGCAGGCCGTTTGGCGAAATTCTATCGATGGCCGATACTTCGCACATGCGATAAAAACTCAGCGACACATTCCTCGGTGGAATGTCAGCCCCAGGATCGAGCCTTGAGGAGACACCGTCATCAACCGCTACCTGCGCAACCTGCCGCCCCTTGAAACACTGATCACGTTCGAAGCCGTCGGACGGCACGCGAGCTTCACCCACGCGGCGTCGGAGCTGTTTCTCACCCAGAGTGCGGTGAGCAAACAGATGCGTCAGTTGGAGACGTGCATCGGGGTGCCGGTGTTCGAGCGCAAACCTCGGGGCGTGGCGTTGACCCGAGCGGGAGAGGAATTGCTGATGACGGTCAACGTCATGCTGTCGACCCTCTATCAAAGCGTCACGCGCATTCGCAACGTCCACCAGACCAACGCCGTGTCGGTGTTGGCGACCCATGCGCTGGCGCAGTTCTGGCTGTTTCCTAAACTCATCGAATTCAACAAGGCTTACCCCGAGATCGCCGTGCACGTGCATGCGATCAATGAAATCGACGACGCCAGCCTCAACGATTTCGACCTTGGCATCCTCTACGGGGACGGGCAATGGGCCTCGTTGAACAGCGACTTTTTGCTCCCGGAGATCGTTTACCCGGCCGCCCACCCGTCCTACGACGTGTCCGGCATCGAGACGCTGGAAGACCTCGCACGGGCCAACCTCGTGCAAATCGACACCTCCGCCTGGCGTTGCCTGGACTGGCAACAGTGGTTTGAACTGCTGGACCACGACTACATACCGCCCGACAACGCCCCGGTGTTCAATCAGCTGACATTGGCATTCCGCGCCGTGCAACAAGGCATGGGCATCGGCCTGGCGTGGACCTTCATGGGGGACGAAGCCGTGGCCAAGGGCGAACTGCGGCGGGTCACGGACTTCCAGTGCGTCACGCGGTTCGGGGAGTTTCTGGTGTCCGTGAAACACCGCGCCCTGTCACCTTGCGCCGAGGTATTTCGGGAGTGGTTGCTGGTGTCGGCGAAGGAACAGGTGGGTGCATTTGGGGATCGTGTTGGGCCAGATAAAACGCCTTCGCTGCCGTCGTAACCTCCGGCGTCTCCCACGGGTTTCTGTGCTGTAAGACACTTAAAGGGCCGTAGAGACTTATCGGCTGTGCCGGCCAATCGCGAATGAATTCGCTCCTACAGATAGTCCAGGGACGGCGGCGTGCCGTGCTGTTGTGAGCGACACGATCCACTGTGGGAGCGAATTCATTCGCGAAGGATGGGTCAGGCGACAGTGATTCGGAGACTGTAGGGGCCGCTCACTGAACCGTGCGTGTGGGCCGCACCACAATCTCGTTCACATCGACGTCGTCCGGCTGTTCGATGGCGTAGCGCACTGCCCGGCCGATGGCGTCGGGTTGCAGGGCAATGGCGCGGTAGGTGGCCATGGCAGATTTGGCGGCGTCGTCGGTGATGGTCGAGGCCAGTTCGCTTTCCACCACGCCAGGGTGGATGCAGGTGACGCGGATGTCCGGGCTTTCCTGGCGCAAGCCGTCGGAGATGGCGCGCACGGCGTATTTGGTCGCGCAGTACACCGCCGCCGTCGGCACGACGCTCAACGCACCCACCGAAGCGATGTTGATCACATGCCCTGAGCCACGCTGGGTGAATTCGGGCAAGACCGCCGCGATACCGTGCAGC
The DNA here is from genome assembly GCF_044753445.1 of Pseudomonas sp. NPDC088368. Taxonomy (NCBI): domain Bacteria; kingdom Pseudomonadati; phylum Pseudomonadota; class Gammaproteobacteria; order Pseudomonadales; family Pseudomonadaceae; genus Pseudomonas; species Pseudomonas sp. NPDC088368. Next base: position 193,494 of record NZ_JBIVNG010000002.1, on the reverse strand, counting down.
ACCCCCTTGATATTGACGTCGACCATGCGGTCCCATTCTTCGGTTTTCATTGAGGCCATGAGCGACAGCGGCATGATCCCGGCGTTGTTGATGATCACGTCCACCCTGCCCCAACGCACCCGTGCGGCTTGGGCGAACGCAACGACGTCGGCAGGATCGGTCACGTCGAGGCGCCGGCACTCGGCCTTCCCGCCGGCAGCATTGATCTGGTCCACCAGGGTTTGCAGACGGTCCGTACGGCGCGCGCCCAGCATCAGGGTCGCACCGGCGGCGCCCAGCTCCCGGGCGATGCCTTCGCCAATGCCGCTGGAAGCGCCGGTGATGAGGATGATTTTGTCGAGGCTCATGTTCAGGTTCTCGTGTGAGTGACGTTGACGGACACACTAACCGTGAAGCATTGTCGCGATAACTCCCTCTCCACTGACCGAACAGGTTAGCGCTGCTTACCAATGGACATTGATCTCAATCTGCTGAAAGTCTTCGCGGCCGTCGCGCAGTGGCACAACTTCAGGGCGGCCGCCGATCATTTGGGGGTGAGCCGCTCAGCGGTGAGCCAAAGTATTCGCAGGTTGGAGGACAGCCTCGGGGTGTCCCTGGTCCAGCGCTCGACCCGCAATGTGCGCCTGACCGAAGCGGGCGAAGCCTTGCACCGACAGACCGCGGGTGCGTTGTCAGCTATGGCCATCGCCCTCGACAGCGCCGCGCTGCAAGGACCGCCTCGCGGGTTGTTGAGGGTGGCGGTGACGTCGATTGCCGAACGCTTTCTCGACGGCCCGCTGATCGCCAGCTTCGTCGAAGCCTTCCCTAACGTGACGCTGGACGTGACAGTAACCGATGAGGAGTTCGACATCGTCGAGCGCGGGTTCGACGCGGGCGTGCGCTTGGGCGAAGTGATCGAGCAGGACATGATCGCCATCCCGGTGACTGGCGAGCAACGCGAAGTCGCCGTCGCCACCCCGGCGTATCTGGCGCAGCACGGGCGACCGCAACACCCCCGCGACCTCACCGCCCACCGCTGCATCGGCTGGCGTCCCGCCCCGGACGTCGCGCCCTGGCGCTGGGAATTCACCGAAAACGGCTGCGCCTTCGACGTCGCCGTCGCCCCCCGAATCACCACCAACGACATGCTGCTGATGGTGCGCACAGCGCTGGCGGGCGGCGGAATCACCTTCGGCATCGAAGACACCTTCCGCCCGTACCTCCAACGCGGGGAGTTGGTGACCGTGCTGGACGAATACCTTACGCCGTTTCCGGGGTTCTACCTGTACTACCCGAATCGGCACAACCTGGCGCCGAAGTTGAGGGCGTTGATTGACCATGTGCGAGGGTATAGGAAGGGATAGAACATGCAGTGCGCGCGGGGAGCCTGATCCACCGGGTTGCCCGGTTTTACTGCCGCTTCGCAGCAGATCGCGAGCAGGCAACGCTCCCACGCCCTTCGGGCAGAATCAAAAGCCTCGACCGCACCACGATCCCGCTTCTGCCACAGGCGTAGGAGCAAGCTTGCTCGCGATCGGCCCGGGGTCGCGCTCGACCACAGCAGTGGCAAACCCGGTGGACGCGGTATGCCTGACACAACCAAGGTCTCTGATTTTACTGCCGCTTCGCGCCAGATCGCGAGCAAGCTACGCTCCCACGGCCTGCCGCCAGAATCGAAACCCTCGAGCGCACCACGATCCCGCTTCTGCCGAAGGCGTAGGAGCAAGCTTGCTCGCGATCGGCCCGGGGTCGCGCTCGACCACAGCAGTCGCAAACCCGGTGGACGCGGTATGCCTGACACAACCAAGGTCTCTGATTTCACTGTCGCTTCGCGCCAAGCGCTAGTCAAAAAACTCCATCCCTTCATACGGACTGACCCGACAAGCGGCCAGCCGGGACGCCAAATCGCCTACATGGGCTTCGAGCTGATGGCCATCGGGATCAAGAAAATACAACGAGTCCCCTTCACTTTTATCCTGTTTCCAAAGTGAGACGTTCCGGTCCCCAAGCAACTGTCCGAATGCAGCAAAATGCTCCGGCGCCACGGTGAATGCATAGTGCGTGTAGTTCAGTTGCACACCTTCCGGGCACACATCATCCAGCGACAGGCACAGCCAGAGATCTCCCAGCGTGAGATACGCGCCACGCGCCCAACGCGCGGAAAGTTTGAAGCCCAAGGTTTTCTGGTAAAACTCAACACTTCGCGGCAGAGACGCCACCGCAAGGGTCAGGTGATTGAAACCGGTCAACATGAGAACGAGCCCTTTGGAGGTTCAATGAGTGCCGATGCAACGCCGCTGGACGAAACAGGATCGCCGCCGCAGGACGGCTGGTTTTCTGCCGAGCATCGGGCGCGGATCGATGAGTTGATCGTGAAGTTGAAGACCAGCGACACCCGCGAGAGCGTTTCGCGGTATCACGGGATGGCGGAAGGGTATCTGCTGGGGCTGCTGGATGGCTATCACGTCGGCGTCGAACACCATGATGCGGTGCGCCAGTACCTACACAGCCTCGCGATTGCACGGTTGAAGGTGGTCAAGCCGAAGGGGCGCACGTGACCACTGTCCCGGGGTCGGTTCAGTCTCCGCGATTGCAGCACAGCCGCATTTCTGCTGGGATGCCCCATCGCCATTCAAAATGAGCCCCTCATGACCTCTTATCAGGACCTTTTCAGCATCGGCGAAGCGTTCGACACCTTCGTCGGTCGCGGCCTGCCCGCAGAAATCGCCAGCGTTCGCCGCATCCAGCAACAGCTCGCGGAAACCAACGCCCTCAGTTCCGCCACCCTTGAGCGACTGCGCGCTGTCCGTGGCCGTGTTCATCTGCTGGCGGCGGGCGAAATGTGGTGCCCGGATTGCCAGATCAACCTCACCGTCCTGGATCACCTTCATCGCGTGCAGCCGAACATTGAGCTGGCGGTGATCACCAAAAGCCGGGCGGAACAGGCGCTCAAGGCACCGCTGGCGCTGGAGCGGATTTCGATCCCGTTCGTGCTGGTGCTGGATGAGGCGTTCCACGTGCTGGGGCGTTTCGTCGAAAGCCCGCAGGCCGTGGCGGACGGCGGCGATGCCGTGAAGGCGGATTATCGGGCGGGGAGATTTCTGGAAAATACCGTGCTGGATGTGCTCGCGATGCTCGAAGCGCCAAAGCCTTGATGTGCTGATTCATCTCACGGGTTTGCCTGTGTGTGGACGTGTCGAGACCGGCAAAAATCCCGTGGGAGACGCCGGAGGGACGACGGTAGCGACGGCGGTGGGGTCCGTTGCCGATCAATCGTCTGCTCCACCGCTTCGCGGCCGTCGTTCCTCCGGCTGCTCCCACAAGGTTCAGTGCCGTGCTCGCGTTCTTTGCTCAAACACAATCGTGTCCGGGTTGCCGATGGCCGCGAGTCACGGCTGCCGCGCCGGAGTGCCACAGTGGGTTTGTGTCGTCAGCTCAATCCCTGGACGCCGCATGTCTTCCTGTGGCGTACGGTGTTTAGCGGACGACGCCAATCTCTGTGCCGGACTCCTTGTAATTTCCGCTCCTTCAGCTCAACTCTCTAAGGTGCATATCCTTATATTCAGGAGCGTTGGACATGGCCATTGCAAGCTCTTTGGCCCCGTTGTTCCGCCAATCGGTGGGATTCGATCGTTTCAATGATGTCTTCGAGTCAGCCCTCCACAGCGAAGCAGCCTCGGGCTACCCCCCTCACAATGTCGAGCGCTACGGCGACGATCATTATCGGATCGTCATCGCCGCTGCCGGGCTGTGCGCCGACGACCTGGACCTTCAACTGGAAAAAAGCGTGCTCACGATTTGCGGCGGCGAGCGCCACGCCGATGCGGGCGCGACTTATCTGCATCAAGGCATCGCCCACGGCCCGTTTCGCATGGTGTTTCATCTGGCCGACCACATTGAAGTGCAAGGCGCAACGTTCGAGCACGGGCTGTTGATCGTTTTTCTGCTGCACCGCATGCCGGAGCCGCTCAAGGCCCGACACATCAGGATCGACAGCTCGGGCGATGGTCCCGGGGAGTACCGAATCAATCGGGGTTGAAGGTGGAGCAATCGGCCGTCTCACCCGCGACGGCCCCTGACCGCCCCTCTTCGACAAACGCTGCCCGCTTCGCCGCCACGGTGTCCCGCAGCGCCTCGTAGTAGTCAGGCTCTTGCCGCAATTTGTCCGTCACCGGTAACAGGCGCGCTCGGTCATCGACAATCCCGCCCACCGTGTTGATCGTGCTCAGGGTGTCGACGGTGTCGCTATTGTCGCCGAACGGATCGACCGCGAAGCTCAATACCTTGCCGGTGGCGTCCCGCAGGTTGGCGGTGCCGAGTAGCGGCAGTTCGACGATAGGTCCGTCGGCGATGCTCCAGACGCCGAAGGTCTGGCCGAAATCGGCCTTATGCCGCTCGATGCCCAGCTTGCCCGACACGTCGAACAGCCCGACCACGCCAACGGTGGTGTTGATGACGAAGCGCCCCAGGGTGTTAACCGAGCGTCGGCCGTTGCCTTGCAGCAAGTCGTTGATGAAGACCTTCGGCTCGCCGAAGTTGGCGACGAAGTTGTGCACGCCGCTCTGGAAGAACCCCGGCAAATGCCGATAGCCACGGGCCACCGGGGCCAGGGCGTAATCGTCAACCGTGCGGTTGAAGGCGAAGATGCCCCGGTTCACCGACTGAGCGGGGTCATGAATCTGGTAGGCCACCGGCTCACACGAAAAGGGCGCCGGGGAAGGCGGCGTCGCGCAACCGCTGGCGAGCACGGCCAGCACACCAACAGCGGCGAATCGAACACAGGGCACAGCAGGTTTGAGGATAGGCATGCGGAGCATCTCGACAGGAAGTGCCGACGATGCTGCCAAGGCTTTTTTGCCCGAAGATTGCCGGTTTCTTGCAAACCGGTCGCTTTGTTGCCGGATTGAAATATATGACGCGGCGCGCTGAATGATTTTAGATAGGCGTCTGTTTTCCAGCCCGACAGCGTGCCCGACCGTGAGCCATCTCATCCTGGTGGACGACGACCTCGAAGTCCTCGCCCTCCTGCAGAAATTCCTTCAGCAACACGGCTACAGCGTCGAGGTCGCCATCGATGGGCCTTCGCTGTGGCAGGCCGTCGAGCGGCGCGCCCCGGACCTGATCATCCTCGACGTAATGCTGCCGGGGGACAGCGGCCTCGTCTTGTGCCAACGCGTGCGCGCCGAACACAATGTCGCGGTGATCATGCTGACGGCGCTGGGCGAGCCAAGTGATCGCATTGTCGGTCTGGAACTGGGCGCCGACGATTACCTGACCAAACCCTTCGACGCCCGCGAACTGCTGGCCCGGGTGCGCGCCGTGCTCAGACGGACTGGAGAACACCAACACCCGACCCGCGAGGCGCCACGACCGATTTTGATGTTTGCCGACTGGCAACTGGACGTCACGCGCCGGGAATTGCGCTCGCCGGATAACGTGATGATTCCGCTGTCCGCCGGGGAGTTCGAGCTGTTGCTGGTGTTCGCCGAGCATCCTCGTCGCGTCCTCACCCGCCAGCAATTGCTGGACATGGCGCGGGGCGAAACCCATGACGCCTTTGATCGCAGCATCGATGTGCAGGTCAGCCGTCTGCGCCGCAAACTGGAGTCGGAAGTGACTGCGATGCCGATGATCCGCACCATTCGCAACGTGGGGTATCTGTTCACCCCTGCCGTGGTCAGTCGATGAACGTGGTACGGGCGGTGCGCGCCACACTGGGCCTGCCTCGCGACACCGTGGCACGCTGGATCGCCTTGACCACGGTTGCCGCGATGCTCACGTCTCTGGCGTTGAACGGCGTGGTCAGCCTGCTCGGCGGGGTGTGGGCCCGGCCACCGCTCACCGAAACCGGCCTGATGGAGAAGGCCGCTGCCGTGACCCGAATCATCGATTCCGTGCCCCCGGCGCAACGGCCAGGGATCGCCAGTGCAGCCAGCGACAAGGCGTTCACCAGCCAGTGGTTGCCGCGTCACGAAGACGCCCGTATGCCACCGGTTGGCGACCCGGACTTCCGCTCCGGTGGCCCGCTGCTGCGCCGGTTGCTGGACAGGCCCACGGCGATAATCGAGGCCTATGAACCCACCGACTGGGTCCCGCAATTGGCCGAGAGTCGCTACAGCCTGTTGATCGAACTGAGCGACAAGAGCTGGGTGCTGTTTTCGGTGCCAACCCGCAGTTGGGGGCTGTCGGAGCTGCCGCGCAATCTGATCATTCTCGTGCTGATTCTGTCCTCGACCCTGCTGGTGGCGCTGGTTGCCACGCGCCATCTGGCGACGCCGCTGGAGCGCTTTGCCAAGGGGGCGCGGCGTTTCGGCGTGGACTTCAAGGCGCCGCCGATTGCCGTCGAAGGGCCTCGGGAAATCCGCGAAGCGATTCTGGCGTTCAATGGGATGCAGGCGCAGATCCAGCACTTTTTGCAGGACCGCACGCAGATGCTCGCGGCCATTTCCCATGACCTGCGCGCCCCGCTGACCCGCATGCGTTTGCGCGGCGAATTCATCGAAGACCCGGAGCAGCAATCGCGGCTGTTCCGGGACGTGGACGAGATGCAGGCAATGGTCAATTCGGCGCTGGAGTTCTTTCGCGATGATGCGCGACTGGAACAGGCTACCGCATTCGACCTGGCCGAGCTGCTGCACACCCTCGTCGATGATTTCAAGGACGCGGGCATCGACGTGGCGCTCGACGCCCCGCCACGTTACGTGTTCGTAGGACGACCCATCGGGATCAAGCGCGCCTTGGTCAACCTGCTGGACAACGCCTTCAAATACGGCACGGAACCGGGGATCAGCTTGCGTGCGCTGACCGGCAGCGTCGAAATCCACGTCACCGACCGCGGCCCCGGCATCGCGGCGGAGTTTCAGGAAAAGGTCTTCGCCCCGTTCTTCCGCATCGAAGTCTCGCGCAACAAACACACGGGTGGTGTGGGCTTGGGGCTGCCTGCGGCACGGGCCATTGTGTTGGAGCACGGCGGCAGCCTGACGCTGGAGGCCCGGCAAGGGGGTGGGTTGGGCGTGAAGGTAGTGCTGCCAGTGTCGGTGTGAACCAGGGGATCGCCTTTGCTGCCGTCAAAACCTCCTGCTGCTCCCACACAGGTTGAATCGGTGTCAGACCGCAAGTATCGCGGCGACACGGGGTTTCTGTGATTGAGTCAGTGTCAGACCGCACATATGGCGGCGACGCTGCCCCCCTGTGGGAGCGAATTCATTCGCGAATCTTCGGTACAGGCGACACATCTCCACCGTTTGAAGTACCGTTTTCGCGAATGAATTCGCTCCCACAGGTTGAGTCGGCGTCAGACCGCAAGTGTCGCGGCGACGCGCGGTTGCTGTGATTGAGTCAGAGTCAGACCGCAGATATGGCGGCAACGCTGCCCCCTGTGGGAGCGAATTCATTCGCGAATCTTCGGTACAGGCGACACATCTCCACCGTCTGAAGCACCGCTTTCGCGAATGAATTCGCTCCCACAGGTTGAGTCGGCGTCAGCCCGCAAATGTGGCGGCGACGCGCGGTTGCTGTGATTGAGTCAGTGTCAGACAGCAGATACGGCGGCAACGCTGCCCCCCCTGTGGGAGCGAATTCATTCGCGAATCTTCGGCACAGGCGACACATCTCCACCGTCTGAAGTACCGCTTTCGCGAATGAATTCGCTCCCACAGGTTGAGTCGGCGTCAGCCCGCAAATGTGGCGGCGACGCGCGGTTGCTGTGATTGAGTCAGAGTCAGACCGCAGATATGGCCGCAACGCTGCCCCCTGTGGGAAGGGATTGCTGTGGTTATTGAATCAACAACCGCAGCGGCGCCAGTGGGCCGATGGTCATGAACTCGTACGACGCGATCCCCTGCGCGGTCAGCGGCAGGGCTTCGATGGCAGCTTTCGCCTCTTCGACGGATTCGACGTTCATCAGGAACACGACGCCCGGTTTGTCCTGCCGGAACCAGAACTGCTCGATCTTGCCGTCCAGATAAAGCTGAAGCGTGGCCGGGACTTCGCTGGGCATGATCTGCTGGCGCATTTCCGGGGTGAGTGGGCGGGTGATCGTTGCAACTGCCAAGACTTTCATGGGTGATCTCCAGATCGGTTTCGGTGTGTTTCGGAGGTCCCAATATGGCGGCGTCGGCGACAAACGAGTATGGTCCTGAATGCCATTTTCAGGATCATTTACGCCATGCGCATGACCATCGTCGCGCTGGAAGGCCTGTTCGACACCGGCTTGTCAGTGCTGCTCGACGCCTTCCGCCTTGCCAACAAATTCGCGGCCGCCCAGCCAGCAGGCGGCAGCCCATTTTTCGACGTCACCCTCGTGGGTGTGCGGAGGAAGGTGCAGACCGCCCAAGGACTGATCGTGCCCGTCAAACCGATCACGCCTGACCTCAAGCCCGACTGGGTGATTCTCCCGGCGCTGGCCACCGGGTCGCCCGAACAGTTGATTCCGGCCCTCGAACGCCCCGACGTGAAAAAGGCCAAGGTTCACCTGAAACAGTGGCACGCCGAAGGCGCGCAGATCGCCGCGTCGTGCATCGGCACGTTTCTGGTGGCGGAAACCGGGCTGCTGGATCAGCGCGAAGCGACCACCACCTGGTGGCTCGCGCCGTTGTTCCGGCAGCGCTACCCGAATGTTCACCTCGACGAATCGCGCATGCTGGTGCAGACCGACATCGGCGTGACCGCCGGGGCCGCCCTGGGGCATCTGGATCTGGCGCTGTGGCTGATTCGCCAGGCCAGTCCGGAACTGGCGGCGATGGTCTCGCGCTACCTGCTGGCGGACATCCGCTCGTTGCAGGCGCCGTACATCATCCCCAACCATCTGGCCCAGGCCGACCCGCTGATCCTGCGGTTCGAACGCTGGTCCCGCGAGCACCTCAAAGAAGGCTTCTCGCTGCCCGCCGCTGCCAAAGCCCTGGCCACCAGTCGCCGGACGCTGCAACGGCGATGCGAAGACGTGTTGGGCAAATCCCCCCTCTCCTATTTTCAGGACTTGCGTGTCGAACGAGCGCAAACGCTGCTTCACGGCAGCGATCTCGACCTTGAAGCCATCGCCACCGAAGTGGGCTACGCCGACGGTTCGACCCTGCGCACGCTGCTGCGCCAACGCTTGGGCCGTGGGGTGCGCGACCTGCGGGCCGATCTGCGCTGACCCATCGATTGATGGAACTCCCTCGGCAAACCCTGGCCCTATAGGAGTAGGCCTCCGCCCTTGAGCGGCGAGAGGCAGGCGCCGGCTCGACGCCGTGCCATGGAATTCAATCGCTGACAGGTGACGCCGTGAATACATTCGTTCCGCTGGAAAAACTAGAAAAAATGGGCCGAGAAGAGCTGAAGGATTTCTACGAAATCTGGCTCACCACGTCCGAAACCTGGCCCCAGGACCCTGCCATCTCGCAACGCGAATGCCTCTGGCGCGCCGACCGCGAGCTGACCCAGGACGTGGAAATCGACGAGGCGTTCTTCCAGAACTTGCCGCGCCTGTGGCTGGTGGTCGATGACCTGAATGACACCTCTGCCATCCGTAAAATCGAAGACGAACTGGGCAGCCATTTCAACGAACTCGCCGTGAAGGGCGAATTTCGGCCGGTCGACAAGCCGAAAGTGTCCTGCGAAGACAAAAACACCGACTTGCGAAGCTGACATCAAATCCCGTGGCAGTCGATCTCCGGCTGCCACTGCCATACCCTTCCAACCTGCGCTAATTGCCCTCCCGTTGTGTTACCGGCATCATCGGCGGTCTCGACACAAGGATCGTGCCCATGTCCACCCCTTCTCTCCCCGACAGCGTTCACATTCGCGACCTGCGAGGCACTGACGCTGAAGCGCTGCTCGCGTTCGAAACCGAGAACCGCGCCTGGTTCGAATCCCACATCGACCCCCGCCCCGCGTCGTTTTACTCACCGCAAGGTGTGAACGAACACATTGAGCGTTGCCTGTCCGAGCTCGCCTTGGGTACATGGCATCCGTGCGTCATCGAAGATGCCAGCGGGCACATCGTGGGCAGGGCCAATTTGAAGCAAATCGATGCGCAGTCCGGGACCGCGGAAGTGGGCTATCGAATCGCGCAAACGGCAGCCGGAAAGGGCTTGGCCACCCACGCGCTCAGGCACCTGATTCAACAGGCGCACAGCCGCTGGGGGCTGACCGGGTTGGTGGCGTATGTGTTTGAGGAAAATCGAGGGTCGCAGAAGGTACTGGCGCGGTGTGGTTTCGGCCGTGACCGCCTCGCCCTTCACGGGGAGCCCGGAAGGGAAAGGCGGTTCACACTGTCACTTTGAGTCCAGCATTCAGCGTCAGTGGCTGATCGCGTCTTCCATGCCGATGCCGCTGTCACGGCGCAACACCAAGGCACGCCATTTCTCATCGGCGTCCACGCGTCTACGGTAGAGAAGAGTGCCCAGTATCAAAAAGATCGCGCCGAGCGGAATCGAAATCACCCCAGGGTTTTTCAAACCGATCAACGGCTGCTCCAACCCCACCAGACTGGTGGTTTCAGCGCCTGTCGCGTCGTATTTATCTTTGTTGGTCTGGAGGTTCGCCTGGGCTTTGGCGAGTGCGGCGGTCAAGGCCTTGACGGACTCATCGTTCAGGCCTGGCGCATCAAGACGGGTTTCCAGCGTTTGAATGTCCGCCGCGATACGGGTCATCGTTACGGTGGTCTCTGCGCGAATCGCCATCGGGTATTGCATGTTGGGCGAGACAAGCACTACCACGATCGCGGCCAGTGTCCCGCCGATGACGCCGCAGACCACACCGAAGACATTGCAACGTTTCCAGTACAAGGTGCCGATCAATGCCGGGAGATTGGCCGAAGCAGCAATGGCGTAGGCAAGCCCTACCAACTGGGCGACGTTTTGCCCCTTGGCCATCAGACTTGCAGAAATGGCCACGGCGCCCACCAGAATGGCGGCCAGTTTCCCGGCCAGCATTTGCTGGCGGTCCGACGCCACGCCCTTCTTGATGGCGCCCACATACACGTCGTGGGCCAGCGACGACGCCGCGGCAAGGGTCAACCCCGCCACCACCGCCACGATCGTGGCGAACGCAACGGCAGCCACCAGACCCAGCAGCACATTGCCGGATACTGTGTCTGCCCCTCCGCCCAACAGCTGGGCCAATAAAGGAGCAGCCAGGTTGCCACCTTTATCACTCGCGATAATCGTCGAACTGCCCACGTAATAAGCCGCCGCGAAACCCAGAAAAATGATCAGCAAGTGGCAAGCGCCGATGGCGAGCATGGCCCACAACACTGACTTACGCGCCGTTTGTGCATCCTTCACTGTAAAGAAACGCATGAGAATATGAGGCAAGGCGGCCGTGCCCAAGGTCAGTCCCAGGCCTAACGACACTTGCTCCAGCGGGTTCTTCAAATACAGGCCCGGCTCGAAAAAGGTTTTCGTCACCAACGTCGGGTCCTCACCGGACGCCAATGCACGGCCATGGGAAAGATAGTCATACAGTGCGGCTTGATGGATGAGCGACGAAAAGAACGCCGAAATATCAAGATGAAAGGGAATGAGTGCGAGCACGGTCAAACCTGCACACGCCGTCAGTAACAAGCCTGCCTTAATGATTTGCACCCAGGTGGTGGCCGTCATGCCGCCAAACGTCACGTAGGTGAGCATTAATACGCCGACCACCGCGACCGACACTTCGTACTTGATGCCCAACAGCGCATAGAGCAGAACGGCGCCGCCGACGATTTGCGGAATCATATAAGCGATGACGATGACGACACTCGATGTCGCTGCGAGAATCTTGGACGTACGAAAGTCATAGCGATACGCGAGCACATCACCAAACGTGTAGCGACCGAGGTTTCGGCAGGGCTCGGCCACGAATAACAGCACAGGCATCAGCGCGACGAAAAAACCGATGAGGTAAAGAATGCCGTCGTAACCATACAGCGCGATCAGGCCCGACACCCCCAGAAACGCGGCGGCAGACAGGTAATCCCCGGCGATCGCGAAGCCATTCTTGACCCCGGATATGCCGCCCCCCGCGGTATAAAAGTCACGCGTGCTCTTGCCCTTTTTCGAAGCCAATCCGGTGATGACCAACGTCATCAGAATAATCGCCACAAACGCCGCCAAGGCATAAGGTTTGTGGGCTTGCGGCACCAGATCTGCCGCTTGGGATGAGGCGGTCGCGAACATCGCTGTACACCCCGCGACGCAGCGCTTAACAGTGTTCATGGACTTTTCTCCAGGCGTCGGAAAACGTTGTTATTTGAATATCAATGGCTTTCATCCGATACGCATAGATCAGGGCAAGGCCCGCAACGAAGAAGTACTGCGACACCGCAAACGCAGTCCCCACATTGACCCCACCCATCAACGGCAATACATAAATGTCGCGAAACCACCCCGCCCCGACAATGAACGCGAAATAGTAGGTGAAAAAAACGGCACTCAGCGTGACCAGCATTCGGTTTTTTGCGGCCATGCAGCGTTCGAAAGATTCAATCGCCAACGCTTTTTCATCCGTGTGCAGCGGCGGGACGGGAAGTTGTTTGAGCGCATTCATGATTGCCAATCCTCCAGGAGCCGGGAATAAATATCGACGCATTCATGAACGCGTCTGACGCTGCACCATTCATCCGTCTGATGGGCGCAAGAAGGCTCTCCGGGACCGATGACGATCGCCGGCACTTCGCCAAACAATTCCCGGAGTACCGGACCATCCGTGAAGAACGCCACCGTCCGCACGGCTGACTGCTCACCGGTGACAAACGCGACGGATTCTGTGACCTGCCGGATCCACGGGTTGGCGAGATCGTTCGAAAGGGCGGGTACATCCACTGTCGCTGACAACTTCACGTTGCCGCCGATATGGTCGCCCACCCTGCCGCACAGCTCCTTGTGGGAAAGCCCGCACACGGTGCGGATGTCGATCGTGAACGCTGACGTGTCCGGCACTGAGTTAACGTTCATGCCTCCCGTGATCGTGCCGATGTTTAAGGTGGGACTGCCCAGCAACGGATCGACCGGGGTGCAGAAATCAAATTGCCGCAGCTTCTGGATGGCATCGACCGCATGGTAGATGGCGTTATCACCAAGCTCGGGCATGGCACCGTGCGCGGTCTTCCCCGTGGCCTGTCCCGTCAGCCAGAGCGCGCCTTTGTGCCCGACGACACATTGATTCGCGGTCGGCTCTCCGATGAGCAACGCGCCCACGTCCAGACCGGACAGATCAAGCTCGGCCAGGCGCTTGGCCCCTTCACACCCCGTTTCCTCACCCGCGGTCAGTACAACCAGAACGGGAGGCAACGACCCGAACCGCGTCGCGAAGGTGTGCAACGCGCAAAGAAAAGCCGCGATGCCCCCCTTCATATCCGAAGCGCCGCGGCCATAGAGACGATCACCGATCACCTCCCCGCCCAACGGCGCCTGAACCCACGGAGCCGCGCCTAACGGGACGGTGTCGAGATGACCTGTGAAACATAACCTCGACCCGTCCGCCGAAGGGTTCCATGCCAAAAGGTTGGCCCGTCCCGGGGCGATCGACTGGACCAGCGTGGTCAACCCCAGCGTTTTAAGTGCCCGCTCCAACTCTTCGACGAGGGGGCCTTCATTGCCAGGGGGGTTGATGGTGTTGGTGCAGACCAGGTGTCGCGTCAGTGCTATAGGGTCACGCAGACTTAGGGGCACGATAGGATTCCTATGTTAGGAAGCAGGATGTCGCACCTAGACAAAGCGGTCTTGAAACGCCATGTACTGGTACGTTACTTATTTTGTACCAGATGAATCTATAATGACGATGCGTGACCGTCAACCGAAAACATAAGGGCGAGGGAGTTGATGAGCCCTCACATCTGGTACAAACGCCCCACGACCCGGCGTATGTCCCGGCATTTCGGCCCTATGCATGTGCAACATCCAGGCGAAGGTACAGGTTTGTCCCGGTTCGAGCTAAAGTATGTCTCCCTGTACCGGCGCCGGCCGGACGCGGCATGGCCCTCCCGCACCCACGGCCAGGTCGCAAAGACCGTTGAGGATGATTATGTTCACGTTGCAACCCCATGAAATTGCCGAAGGCAAGGCAGAATCCATACGCCGTGCCATTGAGCAGGCCATTCTCGACGACCGCCTCAAGCCGGGTGAAAGCCTTCCAACGGTGCGTAACCTCGCGGCGGACCTGGGTGTCAACAAGAACACAGTGGTGGTTGCCTACCGACAGCTACAGGCGACGGGGCTGGTGGTGTCCGATGGCAGACGGGGTTCGATCGTTGCCAACCCCTCGTCGTCGGCGCCTTCCGCCGATGTCGGCCTGCCCCAGATGATGTCGGTGCGTGACGGCAATCCGGACATCGCGTTTCTTCCCGATGACCACGACATTCGCGACGCATTTTCCCGCATGAGCCTCGACAACCATTTGTATGGCGAGCAGCGAAACAACGCAGGGTTCGTCAAATGGGCAAAAGAGGGCTTCCTGGCGGACGACGTGCCCGTGGACAGAAGCATTTTTGTCTCCGCAGGCGCTCTGGATCTGATCGAGCGCGCGCTTGAAGCGAGCGGGCTTATTGCAGGTGACAAAGTGGCCGTGGAGGACCCCGGCTACATGAGCCTGCTGGCGTTGACGCGCCTGATGGGCTTTGAGCTGGTGCCCCTTGCGTTCGATGAGCACGGGATCGTCCCCGCCAGCCTGCAAGCGGCAGTGGACGTGGGCGTGAAGGCGGTGCTGTTCAGCAGCCGTGCGCAAAATCCCACCGGTATTTCGACGTCGAAAGAGCGCGCACGGGCGCTGGCGGACATTGCCGCCCATGCCGATGACGTGCTGTTCATCGATGACGATCATTCCAGCCTGCTCCAATTGGCCGATTATCATCCATGGCACATCCGGGAGAACGGGCCCTGGCTGGTTGTCAGGTCGCTGTCCAAATTCCTGGGGCCTGATTACCGACTGGCGGTATCGACCGGAGACGCCCAGACCATCGAAAGCCTCGAAAACAGACAGGCCGTCGGCATGGGGTGGGTCAGCACCTTTTTGCAGCGTCTGGCGCTTGAGCTGCTCATCAGCCCTGCCATCCGCCGAAAAATAGCCGCCGGTGGCGCAACGTATATCGAGCGCCATACGGCCTTGGTGACGATGCTGAAAAAGAAAGGGTTCAACGTCGCAGGCGGCGCCGGGCTCAATCTGTGGTTGCCCATCCCCGACGAGCGTGCAGTGGCCGAACGCCTGTTCGATGCGGGCTGGCTGGTGCGCACGGGGCGTGATTTCTGCGTCACACCCCAGTCCGGCATTCGGATCACATCATCGAGAATGACACCGCAACAAAGCAGCGTGTTCGTGGAGGCGCTCGTCGCCGCCCGTCACGCCGTGACCACCACACTGTCGGCCTGAGTCTGGCGCCGACAGGACCAGACCGGGACGATCAATGCCGGCCCATTGCGAGCCATCATCGATCGTCCCGTGTCACGCTGGAAAAGCGGATTGATCCGGCAGAATCAAGCGCGGGCCAACGTTTGGCTGGCGTGATAAGCACGTGCGGTTTCAAGGCGCTGGGCCGTGATGTTGGCCGCGCGTTCCGTTACCGTGCGCAAGATCGAGGCAGGCGCGCTTTTCGGTGAACCGGCCTGGAAAGGCGGTTCCGGATCGTAGGCCATGTAGAGTTGCAACTCTTGGGCGACTGTCTCCCCGCGCAGCAGTGAAACCAGTACCAGCGACCCATCGATCCCGGACGTCACGCCGCCAGCGCTGACGAACTTGCCGTCGATCACGACCCGCTCATCGCTGGGGATGGCACCGAAAAAGGGCAGCGTTTCCATGGCTGTCCAGTGGGTCGTCGCGCGCTTGCCCTTGAGCAAGCCAGCCCCGCCACAGAGCAACGCTCCGGTGCACACCGAGAACACGTACTTCGCGTTTGCGGCTTGCTGGCGGATGAAAGAAAGCACGACCTCATCGTGCATCAGGGCTTGCTGGCCATAGCCGCCCGGCACCAGCAGCACGTCGAGCTGTGGCGCCTCGTCCAGGGTCGTATCGGCCAGCAACAGCATCCCGGCCAGATCGCGGACCGGCTCTTTGTCCTTCCAGATGGTGAAGAACGTCGAGTTCGGGGTACGTGCCAACGCTTCGAAGGGGCCGGTGAAATCGCATTGATCCATGCCGGGAAAGATCAGGGCGCCGATCTTCAAATGGGTCTCGAGTGGAATAGTCATGTTCGCTCCAACAGTATCAAGGTTTGTGGTACAACATTTGTTATGTACCAGTACAAATATAGGCTATTGTCTGCCCTGTCAACGAATTTTGACGCCGGGGTGAGTACCCACGGGTGGCCTGTCCAGCGTTCCATCGCTGGGCAGAGCCTCCGGGTGAGTTACGCAAACGGACCATCGACCGCCCTGTTCACGCGACCAGACACACGTTTCTCAGGGCATTTATGCGCATTCACGTGACCTTCATCGACCGCGTTGGCATCACTCAGGAAGTCCTCGCCCTGCTGGGTGGGCGCCGCTTCAATCTGGAGGCCGTGGAGATGGTTCCACCCCACGTCTACATTGATGCGCCGACGCTCGGCGCCGAGGTGCTGGAAGAGTTGCGCGGCGCATTTCTCGACGTGAAAGGCGTGCAATCGGTGACGGTGGTCGACATCCTTCCGGGCCAGCGCCGGCATCTGCAGCTCGATGCGTTGTTATCTGCCAGCTCCGACCCGGTATTGGCGGTGGATGAGCGAGGGCATGTCTTGCTGGCCAACCCTGCGCTGATTGCCCTGTGCGGACGCGAACCGGCCGGCGAGTCACTCGCCGAGGTGTTTGATGACGACGTGCTGCACACGCTGGTCAGTCACGCCTTTCGCTTGCCGATGCGAGAAGTCAGCCTTGGAGGGCGAACCCTGCTGCTCGACGCCATGCCGATCAATGCGGCGGGCGCCCTGATCACCCTCTACCCGCCAAGCCGAATCGGCGAGCGGCTGTCGGCGCTGCGCCATGACCCTGCCGGTGGCTTCGACGCGATGTTGGGTGCTTCTCAAGCCATTCAAAGGCTCAAGGCGCGAGCGCATCGCGTGGGGGGGCTCGATGCACCCCTGCTGATTCAAGGCGAGACAGGCACCGGCAAAGAGTTGGTGGCCCGCGCCTGCCACGCGATCAGCAAACGGCGTGACGCGCCGTTCTTGCCGTTGAATTGCGCAGCTTTGCCGGAGAGCCTTGCCGAGAGTGAGCTGTTCGGGTACGCCGCTGGCGCCTTCACCGGCGCGCAACGGGGCGGCAAACTCGGGCTGCTGGAGCTGGCGGATCAAGGCACGGTGTTCCTGGACGAAGTCGGAGAAATGTCACCCTATCTGCAGGCCAAACTCCTGCGTTTTCTGAGCGATGGATGCTTCCGTCGCGTCGGCGGTGACCGGGAGATCAGGGTCAATGTGCGAATCCTCAGCGCGACCCACCGCAATCTGGAAAACATGGTCAGCGACGGTCAATTTCGTGAAGACCTGTTTTATCGCCTCAACGTGCTCAACCTGCACGTGCCGCCACTGCGCGAGCGTGGCCAGGACATCCTGTTGATGGCAGAGCACTTCATGCAGCAAGCCTGCGCGCAGATTCAGCGTCCGGTTTGCCGTCTGGCCCCCAGCACGTTTCCCGCCTTGCTCGACAACCGATGGCCGGGGAACGTCCGGCAATTGCAAAACGTGATATTTCGCGCTGCGGCCATTTGTGAACATCCCAGGGTGGACCTCGACGACCTGGACATCGCGCGCACGGCCGTGGATGGGCAGCAAACCCGCGAGATAGGCAGCCTGGAGGACGCGGTTGCCCGCTTCGAGAAAGACCTGCTGGAACAGCTTTACCCCAGCCACCCTTCCAGCCGACTGCTGGCGGCGCGGTTGCAGACCTCGCACACGTCGATCTCCATGCGACTTCGCAAATACGGCATCCCTGGCAAGTCCTGAGCCTTTTGCTCCAGTGCCGTGTTCGGCTGGGCAGATGACAGCGCCTATAAAAAAAGCACCCTCAGGTGCTTTTTCAATGACACGTTCTTCTGTTTATCGGGCTGCCGTCGCCCGCGCCGCGTGCAGCTTTTTATAGCTCTCGATCAGGCGCAGGTGTTTGTCCAGGCCTTCAAGCTTCATGCTCGTCGGCGTCAGTCCGTGGAAGCGCACGCTGCCGTTCACCGAACCAATCGCCGCGTCCATGCGCTCGTTGCCGAACATGCGGCGGAAGTTGACTTCGTAGTCGGCCAGTTCCAGGTCGTCGTCCAGTTCCATTTCCAGCACCACGTTGACCGCCTGATAGAACAGGCCGCGCTCGACGGTGTTGTCGTTGTATTGCAGGAAGGCTTCGACGAGGTCTTTGGCTTTTTCGTATTTCTGCAGAGCGAGGTAGATGAGCAGTCTCAATTCGAGAATGGTCAGTTGGCCCCAGTTGGTGTTGTCGTCGAACTCGATGCCGATCAGCGTGGTGATGTCGGTGTAGTCGTCCAGTTCGCTGTCTTCAAGACGCTGGGCGAGGCTTCTCAGGCCGACTTTGCTCAGGCTGTGCAGGTTGAGGATGTCGGCGCGGAAGGCCAGCGCCTTGTTGGTGTTGTCCCAGATCAGGTCTTCGACCGGATAGATCTCGGAATAGTCCGGCACCAGGATGCGGCACGCGGTGGCGCCGAGGTCGTCGTAGACCGCCATGTAGGCTTCCTTGCCCATGTCTTCGAGGATGCCGAACAGGGTCGCGGCCTCCTCGGCATTGGCGTGCTCGCCTTCCGCTGAAAAGTCCCACTCGACGAATTCGTAATCGGCTTTCGCGCTGAAGAATCGCCACGACACCACACCGCTGGAGTCGATGAAGTGTTCGACGAAGTTGTTCGGCTCGATCACCGCCTGGCCTTCGAAGGTCGGCTGTGGCAAGTCATTCAGGCCTTCGAAACTGCGGCCTTGCAGCAGTTCGGTGAGGCTGCGCTCCAGGGCGATTTCGAAGCTTGGGTGAGCGCCGAACGAAGCGAATACACCCCCGGTGCGCGGGTTCATCAGGGTCACGCACATGACCGGGAATTCGCCGCCAAGCGAGGCGTCTTTCACCAGCACCGGGAAACCCTGCTCTTCCAGCCCCTGAATGCCCGCGAGGATGCCGGGGTACTTGGCGATGACCTCCTGCGGCACGTCCGGCAGCGCGAGTTCACCTTCGAGGATTTCGCGCTTCACCGCCCGCTCGAAGATCTCCGACAGGCACTGCACCTGGGCTTCCGCCAGGGTGTTGCCCGCGCTCATGCCATTGCTGAGGTACAGGTTCTCAATCAGGTTGGATGGGAAGTACACGGTTTCGCCATCCGACTGGCGCACGAACGGCAGCGAGACGATGCCGCGCTGAGTGTTGCCGGAGTTGGTGTCGTACAGGTGCGAGCCGCGCAACTCGCCGTCGCGGTTGTAGATTTTCAGGCAGTAGTCGTCGAGCACTTCGCTCGGCAGCGCGTCGTCCGGGCCGGGCTTGAACCAGCGCTCGTTCGGGTAATGCACGAAGTCGGCAGTGGCGATGTCTTCGCCCCAGAACTGGTCGTTGTAGAAGAAGTTGCAGTTCAGACGCTCGATGAACTCCCCCAGCGCCGAGGCCAGTGCGCCCTCTTTCGTCGCGCCCTTGCCGTTGGTGAAGCACATTTGAGAGTGAGCGTCGCGGATGTGCAGCGACCAGACGTTGGGCACGATGTTGCGCCACGAGGCGATCTCGATCTTCATGCCCAGCGCCGCGAGGATGCCCGACATGTTGGCGATGGTCTCTTCCAGCGGCAGGTCCTTACCCGCGATGAAGGTGCTTTCGCCGGACAGGGACGCCGGCATCAGCAGCGCCTGGGCGTCGGCGTCGAGGTTTTCGACTTCCTCGATCACGAACTCGGGCCCGGCCTGCACCACTTTCTTCACGGTGCAGCGGTCGATGGAACGCAGGATGCCGAGGCGATCTTTTTCGGAAATGTCGGCGGGCAGCTCGACCTGGATCTTGAAGATCTGGTTGTAGCGGTTTTCCGGGTCAACGATGTTGTTCTGCGAGAGGCGGATGTTGTCCGTCGGGATGTTGCGCGTCTGGCAGTACAGCTTCACGAAATACGCCGCACACAGGGCCGACGACGCCAGGAAGTAATCGAACGGACCAGGGGCCGAGCCATCGCCCTTATAGCGAATGGGCTGGTCGGCGATCACCGTGAAGTCGTCGAACTTGGCCTCCAGGCGGAGGTTGTCGAGAAAGTTGACCTTGATTTCCATGGGGTTTACCAGAAGCGAAAAACGGAATGGCGGCCATTATCCGGGTTTTGCGCCGGAAGTCTCGTGCGGTCGGCTCAGAGGGTGAAGGTCGGACCGATCAGGGAATGTTGCGAGATGTGAAAAAATTGTAAAAAATCCGTTACCATTTGTGTATATTTCTCATTTGCGACTGATTGACAATTACTTCTCTGCTCAACCACCCAGGAAATCGATCTTGAAAGCCCGCCTCCCTGCCAGCCTGTTGTTCGCTGGCGCTTGCAGCGCCATGCCCCTCACCCACGCCGCTGATGAAATCACCCTGCCCTCCACGCAAATCCAGAGCAACGGCGTCGCCCAAGCCGACGAGCAAAGTCAGGGTTATCAGGGGAAGACGGCCACCAGTACCACGCGTCTGGGGCTATCGGACAAGGAAACGCCGCAAGCGGTGACCACCGTGACCCGCGACCAGATCGACGATTTCCGCATGAACAGCGTCAAGAGCGCGTTGCGTTCGGCGCCCTCCGTCACGGTCGAGCAGATCGAGACCGACCGCACCGAGTTCACCTCACGCGGCTTCAACATCAACACCTTCGAATACGACGGCATGGGCATGCCCTTCACCGGCGACCTGCTGGTGGGTGATCAGGACCTGGCCGAATACGAGCAGATTGACGTGTTGCACGGCGCCAACGGCCTGATGAGCGGCAGCGGTAACCCGTCCGCGACGGTCAACTTCGTGCGCAAGCGTCCGACGAAGGATGTGCAAGCGAAGATCAGCACCAGCGTCGGCGCGTGGGACAACCGCCGTCTGGACGTGGACGTGTCCGGTCCGCTGACCGACAGCGGCAACGTGCGCGGGCGTTTCATTTATGCCCACGACAAGGGCAACTCCTACCTCGACCGCTACAGCCACGAAATTAACGTCGCGGCTGGCCTGATGGACTTCGACCTGACCGACGCCGATACCCTGACCGTCGGTTTCTCTCAGCACAACAGCGATTCAAACGGCAGCAGCTGGGGCAACCTGCCGCTGTCGGATTCGGACGGCAACGCGATCCATTACGGCAGCCGCAGTTCCAACGTCGGTCAGCCGTGGACCTACTGGAACGTGCACACTCAGCGCACCTTCGCCGAGCTGAAACATGACTTCGGCAATGGCTGGAACAGCAAGCTGTCCGTGACCGGCATCCGCCAGTACCAGGACACCGACATGTTCTACATTGCCAGCGTCACGGGCGACGACGCGTCGGCTTATGCGACACACATCAC
Organism: Pseudomonas sp. NPDC088368; assembly: GCF_044753445.1. Lineage (NCBI taxonomy): Bacteria > Pseudomonadati > Pseudomonadota > Gammaproteobacteria > Pseudomonadales > Pseudomonadaceae > Pseudomonas > Pseudomonas sp. NPDC088368. The sequence goes on along the minus strand of NZ_JBIVNG010000002.1, from coordinate 172,106 downwards.
CAGCAAGACCGATCAGGTGATCGGCGAGGCTCAGCTGTCCGGTCCTTTCACCCTATTTGGCCGCGACCATGACCTGACCGTCGGCGCCAACTACGGCCGCACGCATTTGAAGGCCAACGAGCATGACATTGACGCCAACGGCTATTACGACGTGCCGTTCTCCAGCGCGCTAGCCGGCACGCTTACCCGTCCGTCACTGGATTACACCTTCGACACCAACAACCAGAATTTCCGGGACACCCAGAAGAGCCTCTACGCCGGTACGCGTTTCAGCCTGATGGATGACCTGCACTGGATCGTCGGCGCGCGGATGCTCAGCGCCGATGGCAGCGGTCTGGATTACGGCGCTGACCATTACACCCGCGAGCACGGCAAGGTCACGCCGTATTCCGGTCTGGTGTACGACCTCAACGATCAGTGGAGCGTGTACGGCAGCTGGACCAAGATTTACGCGCCGCAATACAAGGTCAGTTCGGACGGCAGCATGCTCGACCCGCTGGAAGGCACCAGCAAGGAAATCGGCATCAAGGGCAGTCTGGACAGCGGCCTCAACCTGACGGCCGCGCTATTCAAGACCAAGCAGGAAAACGTTGCGGGTAACGGGCAGTATCAGGGCAGCCGCTTCGTCTACGACCCCATGGATTACAAGAGCCACGGCGTCGAGCTGCAAGCGTCGGGCGAAGCGATGCCGGGCCTGGAAGTGTTGGGCGGCTACACCTACGTGCGCATCGACGACGATAACGACGACCGCGCCCGCAAATTCGTGCCGACTCATAGCTTCCGGGGCATGGCGACGTATCGCCTGCCGGGCCTGCCGAAAGCCAAGGTGGGCACGCGGGTCAGTTGGCAGAGCGCCGTGCAAAGCGACACCAACAGCGACGTGCGCCAGAACGCCTACGCCCTGGTGGACCTGATGAGCAGTTACGACATTGACGAGCACTGGAGCACGTCGGTCAACCTCAACAACGTCACTGACCGCAAATACCTGATGTCGCTGTACGACAGCGCCACCAGCGCCAACTACGGCGCCCCGCGCAACGTGACCGCGTCGGTGACCTGGACATATTGAGCCGCGTGTTGCTGTAGCACTCCGACTGGCCGGCGGCGCGGTCTCACAGTCGCCACCGCCGGTACGCCGTGCGGCTGCAGCCAACCTTTGGTCTCACAATCTGGCACGTCGCAAGGGTGACAATCCATTCCCCCTGTGGGAGCGAATTCATTCGCGAGAGGCCGGTACATCCGACACGTGTTTGTCGGTAGTACGATTGCATCGCGAATGAATTCGCTCCTACAGGGTTCGCGCTTGTCCGGCCGGAGTGCATTCAGGCGGATAGCGCTTGCGCCTGCTACAGCATGGGTCAGTCGCCCAGCGCTTCGATAAAATCCGTCGACGGCACGAAGAACAGCGCACCGCTCACGGCCTTGCTGAAGTCCAGCAGCCGGTCGTAATTCCCTGCCGGGCGGCCGACGAACATGTTTTCCAGCATCTGCTCCAGCGGTTCGGGCGAGCGCGCGTAGCCGATGAAATAGGTGCCGAACTCGCCCGATCCCGGGCGCCCGAACGGCATGTTGTGGCGCAGGACTTTCACTTCTTTGCCGTCTTTCTCGATGACGGTCAACGCGCTGTGGGAGTTGGTCGGCTTCACGTCATCGCCCAGTTCGATGTCCGACAGTTTCTTGCGACCGATGACCAATTCCTGTTGCTCGACGGTCAACCGGTTCCAGGCCGTCATGTCGTGCAGGTATTTCTGCACGATCACGTAACTGCCGCCCGCGAACGTTGGGTCTTCATCACCGACGATGGTCGCTTCTGCCGCGCGCTTGCCTTCCGGGTTTTCCGTGCCGTCGACGAAGCCGATGATGCTGCGCATGTCAAAGTTGCGGAAACCGTGGACTTCTTCGACGACGGTCACTGCATCGCCCAAGGGTTCCAGCAGCTGAGTGGCAAGCTCGAAACACAGGTCCATGCGATCGGCGCGGATGTGCATCAGAATGTCGCCCGGCGTGGCCACGGCGCGACGTTCCGGTGGGCCGAACTCTCGGAAGTTGTGCAGTGCCGCCGGACGGTGGGTACCGAACAGCGAATCCCAGGCGTTGAAGCTGAAACCGCAGATGCACGACAGGTTGCCGTCGGGCACCCGTTTGCCAACCGCGCGGACCAGACCAGCAATGTCGGCGCACCAGGCTCGGGCGGTTTCAATGGCGTCATCGCCCGGCGCCAGAGTCGCCACCATGAAGATCGCGCTGCTGGTGATGGGCGTGTCGATGCCCTGGGGGAATGGGGTGTCTTTGATCATGGATCCGGTAATTCCTTGGGATACGCTTTGATGCTGACGGAACGTATTGCAGGTGTATGTAACATTTGCGGCCTGCGCGGCCTGCTTCTGCCGAAGGCGTGGGAGTGCCGGGGTGGCGCTCCCACGCCCTCCGGGCAGAAACCATACGCCTCGCCCGAAAAACAGGGCAAGGCGTCGCTCTCCCATCCCTCAGCGAATATCCGCCGCCGAATGCCGCTCCGGCACTTGTTTGTCTTCATCGCCCCAGGTGCGGTTCACCCGCAGGCCGCGCACGACGGCCGGGCGGTTGGCGATGGTTTCGGCCCAGCGCTGGATGTGGGTATAGCTCTCGGCGTCGAGGAATTCGGCAGAGTTGTACACGGTGCCGCGCACCAGTTGGCCGTACCACGACCACACCGCGATGTCTGCGATGCTGTAGTCCTTGCCGCCCAGGTACGGGCTTTCAGCGAGACGACGGTCGAGCACGTCGAGCTGACGTTTGGCTTCCATGGTGAAACGGTTGATGGCGTATTCGATCTTTTCCGGGGCGTAGACGTAGAAATGCCCGAACCCACCGCCCAGATAAGGCGCTGCGCCCATCTGCCAGAACAGCCAGTTCAGGGTTTCGGTACGGCCCGCCGCATCGGTGGGCAGCAACGCACCAAACTTCTCCGCTAGGTAGAGCAGGATCGACCCGGACTCGAACACACGCACCGGTGGCTCGACGCTGCGGTCCAGCAAGGCCGGGATCTTGGAATTCGGGTTGATATCGACGAATCCGCTGGAGAACTGGTCGCCCTCACCAATGCGGATCAGCCACGCGTCGTATTCGGCATCGGTCTTGCCCAGCGCCAACAGCTCTTCGAGCATGATGGTGACTTTCACGCCGTTGGGGGTCGCCAGCGAATACAGTTGCAGCGCGTGCTTGCCGACTGGCAGGACTTTCTCGTGGGTCGGACCGGCCACCGGGCGGTTGATCTTGGAGAACTGACCACCGGATTCTGCATCGTTTTTCCAGACCTTGGGCGGTACGTATGCTGCGTTCGACATGAAACTAACCTCTTGAAGTGAGTCACTGCGAAGGGTCCATGAGGCACCGCCAAACAGGCTGCGGGCCATGACCAGACCGGGCGTGATGGAGAGCGGTTCAGGGTATGCGCTTACGTTGGGGCGGCTCAAGAACATTTCAATCGCGACGTCTTGGCTTTAACCTGACACCCCTTCCTAGCCCCTCTCCGACAGGAACGCCATGCTCGCCCCCTTTTCCGGTGCCAAAATCGCCGTGCTGTGTGAAGGCCAGTTGCTGATCTACCTGCGCGACGACATCCCCACGATTCCATGGCCCGGCCTGTGGGACCTGCCGGGCGGCGGCCGGGAACAGGACGAAACCCCGCTGCAATGCGCTTTGCGTGAAACCCATGAAGAATTCGGCCTCACCCTCGATCCGGCGTGGATCGTCTGGCAACGGCTGTACGCAGGCCAGGGTATGCACGGCCTTGACACCTGGTTTTTCGTGGCTGAAGTGCCGCCGGGCACATTCGATCAAGTGGTCTTCGGCGATGAAGGCCAGCGCTGGATAATCAGCTCAGTCGAAGCCTTTCTGGCCCTGCCGGACGCCATTCCCCGCCTGCAACAGCGTTTACGCGAGTACCTGAACGACGGCCGATAACAGCCTGTTAGCCCAACGGGCGCGCCGCGTCCCGAGCAAACAGCGCCGCCAATTCCTCCGAAGGCACCGCCTTGCTGAAATGGAAGCCCTGCACCTCATCGCACGGATGCCGTTGCAGGCATTCCAGTTGCTCCAGGGTTTCAACGCCTTCGGCGGTGACCGTCATGCCCAGCGACCGCCCGAGGTCGATCATCGCCTGCACGATCGCCTGATCGTTGCCGCGCTCGGTCATGTGAGAGATGAAGCTGCGGTCAATCTTGATCCCGTCCAGCGGGTATTTGCGCAAGTACGCCAGCGACGAAAAGCCGGTGCCGAAATCGTCCAGGCTCAGCCGCACGCCCAGGGCACGCAGCGCCGTGAGGGTCGCGAGTGCGGCGTGAGCATGATCGAGCAGCACGCGCTCGGTGATTTCCAGTTCCAGACGGCTGGCGGGCAAACCGCTGTCGAGCAACGCGGCGGCCACCACGGCGACCACGTCTTCGTTCTCGGCCAATTGGCCCGGCGACAGGTTCACCGACAGGCCGATGTCGTCCGGCCAGGTCATCGCTTCGCGGCACGCAGTGTTCAACACCCACTGCCCCAGCGGCTGAATCAACCCGGTCTCTTCCGCGAGGCCGATGAAGGTGTCGGGCGGGAGCAGGCCGCGCTCCGGATGCTGCCAACGCACCAGCGCCTCGAAACTGCGCAGCGAGCCGCCAACGGTGGCGTAACGCGGCTGGTAATGCAGGCGCAACTGACCGTCGAGCAGCGCCTGACGCAATTCCTGTTCGAGCTGACGACGCGCCACCAGTTGGGCTTTCATGCTGTCGTCGTAGAAACACCACGTGTTGCGACCGGCGCCTTTGGCCTGATACAGCGCAATGTCACCAGTGCTCAACACCTCTGCGGCGGTGTGCGCGTTTTCCGGGGCCTGAGCGATACCGATGCTGGTGCCGATGAACACGGTCTGCCCCTCGACCTCCAACGGGCGGCACAGGTCGTCCACCACCCGCCCACACAGTTCGATGATGTCGCCTTTTCGCGACTCGCCCACCAGCACCAGAATGAATTCGTCGCCCCCGAGCCGCGCGACCATGCCATTCGGTTGCGCGTGGCTGCGCAGGCGCTGGGCGACTTCCTGCAACACAAGGTCGCCGATGGCGTGGCCCAGCGCGTCATTGATCGGCTTGAAGCGGTCCAGGTCCAGACTCAACACCGTCAGCGCTGACGGCGCCGGTCGATCCAGGTGTTCGTCGAGGAATTGGTGCAGGCGCAAGCGGTTCGACAAGCCGGTCAGGGAATCATGCAACGACAGCTGGCGAAAACGCTGCTCGCTGCTGGTCAGTTCCAGTTGGCTCGCGTGCAAGGCGTCGAATTGCGCGTCGATCTGCCGCGCCGAGGTCAGGGCGTAACGCACCAGCATCGCCAAGACGATCGCCAGCACCAGCACCCCGGAAATGAACAGCGGCAAGGTCTGTTGAAGCAGGTCCATGCCAGGCTTGGGCGGCACCCAGCCCAATTCGATGTTGGAACCGAGCAGCGGCATCTGGTCATAGCCCTGCCGTGGCGCGGGGGACACGGAGATCGTCGGCAGACCGTAGGTGTCGCTGAGGTGCGCGAGCTTGGCGGGGTCGAGAATGGTGACGAACATCATCACCGACATGGGGCCGGGCACCGGTTCGATCAGCGGGTCGGACGCCGGGCTGATGGTCGCTGCGGCCACCAGCGCGGGCACGCCGTCGACGCTGAACGCGCGCACCAGCCCGTCGTTCTCCTGAGTGGACTGACGGGCATCAGCGATCAACGCGCTTAAATCGCCTTCCAGCCAGTCGCCGGCCTGAATCATCGAGGGCTTACCGTCGATCACCGCGTAGCTGGTGCGGTCGTTGGCATCGATCACCAGCACGCCGTTGTAGCCGTACAACTCGTAGGGCACCGCGCCGACGTTGCGCTGTTCGTCAGCCCACGGTTTGTCCACCACCATGTGCAAGTGTTTGTAGGCCTCGCCCCACTTGGCGTAGTTGATGATGTTGCGCCCCACCTCGTTGCGCACCTGATCCAGCGTGCGGGAGATGAACGTGCGCGAACGCTGCTGCACGTCGCGATCCTGATTGAGCGCGTTCTGCACCAACAGGTAGCCACTCAGGCCGATCAGCAGCAACAGCGCGCAGATCGCCGGAAAGAGGCGCAGGATCAATTGGCGACTGCGACGGGTGGCGGCCCAGTCGGTCAGTGTGGGTTTGAACATGCAGACACCTGAATGCATCGACGGTAACGACCGCGGCTCGTCTGGACCGGCCGTCAGCAAGACGCTGCGGCCGACCGATGATTGCGATTGGCTATCGTAACCGGCTGTTTCTGCAGGGGCTAGCGGTCATTCTGCGAAGCGGCAGTCACCTGGTCGCGAACGGCCGCCTTGTCGATGACCGAATACACGTTGCGAATCCGCCCGTCGCTGAATTCGTAGAACACGTTTTCGGTGAACTGCACGCGCTGGCCGTTGACCGCCGCGCCAAACAGTTCGCCCACCGGGGTGCAGTCAAAACGCAGGCGGGCCGCGACGTGCGGCGGGTCTGCCAGCAGCATGTCGATCCCGAAATGCAAGTCGGGGATGGCGTGAAAATCGTTCTCCAGCATGCGTTGGTAACCTGCCAATCCGATGCGGTGGCCGTTGTAATGGGCCTCCTCATCGACAAACCGGCCGAGGTTGGCCCAGTCCTGATGGTTCAGGCAATCGATGTAACGGCGATACAGGCTGAGAATTTCGGGTTCGGACATGGGAAGCTCCCTTTTTTTATCGCTGCGGGTGCAGCCTTCGGACGTTAGGGCGCACGAGCTTCGGGTTAGTTCACCGCGACGCGGCAGGCGGTGGCGTTCGTGAAATCGTTACCCTGCGGGCCGTGCGGCCAGAGGGGAACCGAATGCAGCCTGTGAAATGGCGGCGTGCCCCGAACGCCTGGGGTCGGCCCGCTCATTATTACCAAACCCACAACACTGTTTATCCACGCTGTCGCAGGACAATTTGCCGCAGCGAAGGGATTTTTTGGTATCTTTGCGCAATTAACTAACTGGTTAATTACACACGTGATCACGCCCTGGCACCCGATGTTGCGGCGCGTCGTCACGGGATAAAACCTCTCCCCCACCACCGCCGAGGACGACCTGAAGCCCTCGGCGTCAGCAGGATCACGCAACATGACAACGTCTCGACCTACGGCATCCGTCAGTCGCTGGCCCATCTGGGTCGTCGCCTTCGGCGTGCTGGTATTTGGCTTACTGTTTTCGGCGGGCGGCGGTTACCTCGTCACCCTGGGTGGCAGCTGGTATTTCCTGCTGGCGGGCCTCGGCCTGATCGGCTCGTCGGTTCTCCTGTTTCAACGCCGCCTCGCGGGTGCCTGGCTGTTCGCGGTGGTGATGGTGCTGACCCTGATCTGGGCCGTCGTCGATGCCGGTGTGGTGTTCTGGCCGTTGGTGTCACGCCTGTTCGCACTGGGCGTGTTGAGTCTTTTGGTGGCGCTGGTCTACCCGACTCTGCGCAAGAGCAACGGTCTGGCCAGCGGTCGCGGCGGCTACGCCCTGAGCGCGCTGCTCGCCCTCGCCATGGTCGGCGGATTCTGGGGCATGTTTCAGCCCCACGCCTCGGTGTCGCCCACCGGCAATGGCCCTGAGCTGACCAAAGTCGACCCGGCCAAGGCGCAGAAAGACTGGGCGCACTACGGCAATGACGAAGGCGGCAGCCGCTTTGCTGCGCTGGACCAGATCAACCGCGGCAACGTGTCGAAGCTGGTCCCGGTCTGGACCTACCACACCGGCGACATCGCCCTCAGTGACGGCAACGGTGCCGAAGACCAGATGACCCCGCTGCAAATCGGCGACAAGGTGTTCATCTGCACCCCGCACAACAACATCATCGCGCTGGATGCCGACACCGGCAAACAGCTGTGGAAGCACGAGACCAACGCCAAATCCGCCGTCTGGCAGCGTTGCCGGGGTTTGGCGTATTTCGATGCCACCGCCGCCGTCGTAGCCCCTACCGATGGCAGCGTCCCTGCCGCGCCGGTCAGTGTTCCTGCGGGGGCGAGCTGCCAGCGCCGCCTGCTGACCAACACCATCGACGCCCGCCTGATCGCGGTCGATGCCGACACCGGCGAGTTGTGCAAAGGCTTCGGCGACAACGGCCAGATCGACCTGAAAGCCGGTCTCGGCAACGTTCCGGACTCCTACTATCAACTGTCGTCGGCACCGCTGATGGCGGGCACCACCGTCGTGGTGGGCGTTCGCGTGGCAGACAACGTGCAAACCGACATGCCCGGTGGCGTGATCCGGGGTTTCGACGTGGTCACCGGCGAGATGCGCTGGGCGTTCGACCCGGGCAACCCGGAAGACAAAAAGGCCCCGGCCGACGGCAGCACCTATGTGCGCAGCACGCCGAACAGCTGGGCGCCGATGTCTTACGATCCGGCCATGAACACCGTGTTCCTGCCGATGGGAAGTTCGTCCACGGACATCTACGGTGTCGAGCGCACCCAGCTCGATCACACCTACGGCGCGTCGGTGCTGGCGTTGAACGCGACCACCGGCCAGGAAAAATGGGTCTATCAGACCGTCCACAACGACCTCTGGGACTTCGACCTGCCGATGCAGCCGAGCCTGATCGACTTCACCAAGAAGGACGGCAGCACGGTCCCGGCGGTGGTGATCGGCACCAAGGCCGGCCAGATTTACGTCCTGGATCGCCACACCGGTCAGCCGCTGACGGAAGTGAAAGAAGTCCCGGTCAAGCCGTCGAACATCCCGAACGAACCGTACTCGCCGACGCAACCGAAATCAGTGGGCATGCCGGAAATCGGCGCGCAGACCTTGACCGAATCGGACATGTGGGGCGCGACTCCGTTCGACCAGTTGCTGTGCCGCATCTCGTTCAAGAAAATGCGCTACGACGGCCTGTACACCGCGCCGGGCACTGACATTTCGTTGAGCTTTCCGGGATCGTTGGGCGGCATGAACTGGGGCAGTCTGTCGACCGACCCGGTGCACGGTTTCATCTTCGTCAACGACATGCGTCTGGGCCTGTGGAGCCAGATGGTGCCGCAACAGAAAGACGCCAAGGCGTCGAGCGGCGGTGAAGCGCTGAACACCGGCATGGGCGCCGTACCGCTCAAAGGCACGCCGTATGCGGTGAACAAGAACCGCTTCCTGTCCGTGGCCGGGATTCCGTGCCAGGCGCCGCCGTTCGGCACCTTGACCGCCATCGACATGAAGACCCAGAAAATCGCCTGGCAAGTGCCGGTCGGTACCGTGCAGGACACCGGCCCGATGGGCATCAAAATGCACCTGCCATTGCCCATCGGCATGCCGACGCTGGGAGGCACCCTCTCCACCCAAGGCGGGCTGATCTTCATCGCCGGGACCCAGGATTACTACCTGCGCGCCTTCAACAGCGCCAACGGCGAAGAAGCCTGGAAGGCCCGCCTGCCCGTCGGCAGCCAGGGCGGCCCGATGACCTTCGTCTCGCCGAAGACCGGCAAGCAATACATCGTCATCACCGCCAGCGGCGCCCGCCAGTCGGCAGACCGTGGCGACTACGTGATTGCGTACGGATTGCCGGACGGCCAATAAAACGCGGCACATGAAAAACCCGCTGTCACCTCATGGGTGGCAGCGGGTTTTTTGTTGGCTTTCACATTCGTTTGAAAGACCGGAGCCCCCTTCATTCCGCGTCTGGCAAAAGCCGTGGGAGTGCGGGTGTGGCGCTCTACCATGCCTACGATCGGCTGGGGAAACAGCCGTAAACCCGGCTGACGCAGCAGGCCTGAAACAACGAAGGTGTTTGATTTTGCTGTCGCTTCGCGCCAGATCGCAGGCAAGCCGGCTCCCACGCCTTCGGCAGAAGCGGGATTGATGCACGATCCGAGCTTTTGATTCTGGCCGGAGGCCGTGGGGGCGCTCCTTCGGCAGAGGCAGATCGGTGGCGCAACCTAGGTTTTTGATTCTGGCCGAAGGCCGTGGGAGTTGGCTCGCCTACGATCTGGCGCGAAGCGGCAGTAAATTCAGCGCATGCAGTGTGTCAGAGCTACCCCGTCGCCAAGGGGTACGACTGCCGCGCCGCCGGTCGTCTGAGCATAGCCCGGAGCAAGCAATGCTCTCATGCCTTCTCTCACGCTTTCGGCAGAAGCGGGATTGATGCACGATCCGAGCTTTTGATTCTGGCCGGAGGCCGTGGGGGCGCTCCTTCGGCAGAGGCAGATCGGTGGCGCAACCTAGGTTTTTGATTCTGGCCGAAGGCCGTGGGAGTTGGCTCGCCTACGATCTGGCGCGAAGCGGCAGTAAATTCAGCGCATGCAGTGTGTCAGAGCTACCCCGTCGCCAAGGGGTACGACTGCCGCGCCGCCGGTCGTCTGAGCATAGCCCGGAGCAAGCAATGCTCTCATGCCTTCTCTCACACTTTCGGCAGAAGCGGGAGTGATGCACGATCCGAGCTTTTGATTCTGGCCGGAGGCCGTGGGAGTTGGCTCGCCTACGATCTGGCGCGAAGCGGCAGTAAATTCAGCGCATGCAGTGTGTCAGAACTACCGCGTCGCTAGGGATTACGACTGCTGTGCAGCCGATCGGCTGATCGCAGTCCGGAGCAAGCAATGCTCTCACGCCTTCGGCAGAAGCGGGATTGATGCACGCGGCCTCAATTTCCCGCCACTTGCGCCACTTCACCCGAGGTCACCAGCGCTTTGAGCGAGGCGTCGAACTGTTTCAAGGCGTGGACTTGCAACGCGCGCTGTTGATCGATCTGCGCGGCAATTTCAGGGGCGGCCTTGTCGTGAACCCAGACCGATGTCAGCTCCTGAGCACCCGCACCTTCCGCTTTACCAATATATTGCAGGTTTTCGTCATAAAACTTGGCGACAAACCGTGCCTCTACTTTGCTATTACGCTGGGTCACGAGCTGGTTGTAGGTGTCGAGCATGACCACCACATCAGGGCGCGCTTTCATCAACGCATCGAGATTGTCGTAAACAGTGACCGACGCAAACTCTTTGGCAATCGACGCTTTGAGCCAATCGATCGCCAGCTTCGGATCGGAGCTGTTGACGAACGCCTCACGAATCCGAGAATCCAGCGCGCCATTTTTGACGCCCTTCAATGCCACGGCGTGATAACGCTCAAGGTATTCGAGCGTGCTGACGGTGTTTTCGCTGTAAAGAACGCCCACCGACTGAGTTTTTCTCAAGGCAATGTTGCTGTCAGCCACGGGCACGAAATGGCAGGAATGTTCATCCACAGCAGCGGTGGCCGCATAAACAGGCGCGGTGGCAGCGATGCCCCCAGTGAGGACGGCGACAAGTGTCAGCAGGGTTGAAATTCTCATCGCGGGTGTCCTCTAACGCCAGTTCGGTATGGCTCTATCCTGCTCCTTTGCTGGAAAAAAAGAACTCCCGATTGGTGATGTTCACTATCGATTTCACGAATGGTAGACAGACGGAAAAGGTCCTTTACGTTTTACTGAATAAAGCAACTTCGCCCTATGCTTATACGGACTAACTCAGAAGGCCAAGTTACCGATTACTTGCCGAACTTTATGCAGCGCCTGTTGTAATGCATTCATGTCCACCGACCCGAGTGCCAACCGAATCGCATGAGGCACCGGGCTGGAAATGGCGAACGGTTCGGCGGTGGACACCGCCACGTTCATCGACAACAACGCCACCGCGACCTGATCCGCCCGCACCTCTTCCGGCAGGGGCAGCCACAGAAAATACGACGCGGGATGGCCGATGACCTTCAGCCCCTCCAAGGCTTTCCGGGCCAGGGTTTGCCGTTTCCTCGCATCTTCACGTTTTTCCGCTTCGAGCCGCAGGACGGTGCCGTCTTCGATCCAGCCACAGACCAGCGCGGTCATCACCCCCGGCGTGTTCCAGGTGGTCGCCCGTATTGTCCGTTCAATCGCAGGCACCCACTGCAACGGCGCGACCACGAACCCAACGCGCAAGCCGGTGGCGATGTTTTTCGAGAAGCCCGAGACGTAGACCGTCAGCTCCGGGGCCAGCGCTCGCAGCGGCGCAGGGGGCGAATCGGCGAGAAAGGCATAGGCCGCGTCTTCGATCAACAACAAACCGTGTGTTCGTGCGATGCCGACCAGACGCTCGCGCCAAGGCAAATCCATGACCCAGCCCATGGGGTTGTGCAGGGTCGGCATCGCATACACCGCCTTGATCCGGCGTTTTCGACACAGCGCCTCTAACGCCTCCAGATCAGGGCCGGTGTCGGTCAGCGGGATCGCCACCAGTTCCAACCGATGGGCGTCGGCGATCACCTTGAAACCCGAATAGGTCAACGCATCCACCGCGACCACGTCCCCCGGTTTGAGCAAGCCCATCACCGTCGCTGCCAGCCCGTGTTGAGCGCCGCTGACGATCAACACTTCTTCCGCTTCGACCTGCAATCCCCGCTCCGCCAGATGTCGGGCCATGCAGGCCCGTTCATGGCCTCTGCCCGCGTGAGGCTGATAGCGCAGCAACGCCTCCAGGTCCCCTGACAACGCCAGTTGCCGCAACCCCACGCGCAATAACTCCGCCTGTTCCGGTAATGCCGGGTAGTTGAAGTTCAGGTCCAGCACGCCCACGGCGGCTGCCTGTTGATCGACGCCATGGCTCAGCGGTAGCGCAATCTCGCGAACGAAGGTGCCGCGCCCGGCTTCGCCGCTGATCAGGCCCATCGCCTCCAGCTCGGCATAGACCCGAGACGCCGTGACCAGTGCCAGCCCTTCTTGCTCGGCCAATTGGCGGTGGGTCGGCAAACGCGTGCCTGGCGGCAAGGCGCCCGACGCGATGTCGCTGGCAAAGGTGTCGACGAGGGTTTTGTAGCGGGCGCGGGGCATGGGGCTGTATCCATTACAATTTTTTGATTGTCCTGATACTGCGCCTTAGGATGCGTCAACTGCAACCTGGCACCGGACGATCAGCATGGAAAACGCATCGAAACTGCAACACGGCAATCCCGTGAAAGCCTCCAGCGGCTGGCTGAACGGACTGATTGGGGTGGTGATCTTCAGTGGCTCGCTGCCCGCGACACGCATCGCGGTGCAGGAAATCGCGCCGGTGTTCCTGACCGTTGCCCGGGCCTCCATCGCGGGTGCCGTGGCGCTGTGCATGCTGCTGTTGCTCAAGGAACGGCGCCCGGCGCGGCATCACATCCTGCCGCTGTGCATCGTCGCGTTGGGCGTCGTGCTCGGCTTTCCGCTGCTCACGGCGCTGGCCTTGCAATACGTCACGTCCGCGCATTCCATTGTCTTCGTCGGCCTGTTGCCATTGGCGACCGCAGTCTTCGCCGTATTGCGCGGCGGTGAACGGCCCAAGCCAGCGTTCTGGCTGTTCTCGGTGCTGGGTAGCGCGCTGGTGGTGGGGTTTGCAGTGTCTCAGGGGCTGTCGCAAGGACTGAAAGCCTCCCCGGTCGGCGACTGCCTGATGCTGCTGGCGATCCTCGCGTGTGGGTTGGGCTATGCCGAAGGGGCGAAAGTCTCGCGGACCCTCGGCGGCTGGCAGGTGATCTGCTGGGCGCTGGTGATTTCCCTGCCCTTGATGCTGGCGCTGACTGCATTTACCGCCCCGCTCACCCTTGCCCACCTGAGTTGGCCGGCATGGCTGAGCCTGGGTTACGTCTCGTTGTTCAGCATGCTGATCGGGTTCGTGTTCTGGTATCGCGGGCTGGTACAAGGCGGGATCGCGGCCGTGGGGCAGTTGCAACTGCTGCAACCGTTTTTCGGACTGGCACTGGCGGCCACATTGCTTTATGAACAGGTCAGCGTCGGGATGATCGGCGTCACCGTCGCGGTGATTCTGTGTGTGGCAGCGGCGCGCCGGTTCTCTCGCTGAACGCGCTCAGTTGCTCAGGGCTGCGGCCGTGCGTCTGCCGTACACCAGCAGCCCGCTGAAACAGATCAACGCCATGCCCGCCACCGAGAACAGCGCCGGGTAATTGCCGAAGAAAAGCATCCCGTACAGCGTGGCAAACACGATCTGCAAATAGCCCAGCGGCGCGAGCGCGGACGACGAAGCGTAGCGGTAGGATTTCGAGATCAGGAAATGCGCCGACAGACCCAGGCTGCCCAGTACCAGCAACATCAGCCATTGGGTCAACGTCGGGCTGACCCAGAAAAACGGCACCACCAGGCTCAACAGTGCGGTGCTGAACACCCCCACATAAAAGCTGCACACCGACGGGCTGTCCGACTCCCCGGCCAGTTGCGTCAACAGTTGGTACACCGCGAAGCAGAACGCACAAGCCAGCGGGAACAGCATCCACAGCGAAAATCCGTCACTGGCCGGGTTGATCACCACCAGCACACCGATGAACCCGACGATCACCGACACCCACTGCAAACGGTCGGCGCGAATGCCGAACAGCAGCGGCGAAAGGATCGTGACGAAGGCCGGTGCCAGGAACACCAGCGCGGTTGATTCGGCCAACGGCACGTGAGTCAGGCCAAACAGAAACGTCAGGCTGTCGCCCAACAGAAACACGGCCCTGAGCAGATGCAGCCAAGGGCGTTTGGTGTGGAACGCGGCGCGGCTTTTCTCCCGGATGATCACGCTGGTGACCAGCAAGGTGTGAATCAGATACCGCGCCCAGGCCACGAAAATAACCGGCAGTACAAAGATCAGGCTTTTGGACAGCGCATCGTGGGTGGCGAACACAAACGCCACGCCCACCATCAGCCACATGCCGATCACATGGCTGGAACGGGAAGAAACAGTCATCGAACCGCCGGACAGTCAAAAGGTGTGCAGGAATGCGCGGGAGTACACCACAGTTGAGGCCACGGGTCCAAGCAGGCCGCCGCCCGCAGAGGATTCGATGTCGGTCGCAGACATTGAGTACGACACCTCCTCCCCTGTAGGAGCGAATTCATTCGCGAAGTGGGTTCAGGCGATGGAGATGTATTGGCTGTACCGGCCCTTTCGCGAATGAATTCGCTCCCACAGGGGATCTGCGTCAAGGCAGTCACAGGTGCACCGCCTGACACACCGCCTTCGCGGCCGTCGTAACCTCCGGCTGCTCCTACAGGGAATTTGCGTCAAGGCAGTGACAAATTCATCGCCTGACACACCGCCTTCGCGGCCGTCGTACCTCCGGCTGCTCCCACAGGGTTCGATGTTGGTCTCAAACCTTGAGTACGACACCCCTCCCCTGTAGGAGCGAATTCATTCGCGAAGGGGGTTCAGGCGATGGAGATGCGTCGACTGTACCGCCGGTTCGCGAATGAATTCGCTCCTACAGGAAAGGAACGTCGTCGGACAATGCCCTGTGAATCCGGCTATCCGTGCGCCTACTTCGTGCGACTCACCCGCCACACCTTATTCCCCACGTCATCCGCCACCAGCAACGCACCCTGCTGGTCCAGAATCACGCCCACCGGACGTCCCTGAGCCTCGCCATCGGCATTGAGAAACCCGGTGAGGAAGTCGATGGGCATGCCTGACGGTTTGCCGTTGTCGAAGCCGATGAACACGACCTTGTAGCCCGATTGCGGGTTGCGGTTCCAGGAGCCGTGTTCGCCGACGAACACACCGTTGGAGAAGTTCTCGGGCATGCCTTTGGCGTCGGAATAGGTCAGGCCCAGCGGCGCTACGTGGGTGCCGAGGGCGTAATCGGGGGCGATGGCCTTGGCGACCATGTCCGGACGCGGTGGCTGGACGCGAACGTCCACGTGGCCGCCGTAATAACTCCACGGCCAGCCGTAGAATGCGCCGTCTTTCACCGAGGTCAGGTAATCCGGCACCAGGTCGCTGCCGATTTCGTCACGCTCGTTGACCACGGTCCACAACTCGGTGCTGCCCGGTTTCCAGATCAGGCCGTTGGGGTTGCGCAGGCCGCTGGCGAAGAGGCGCTTCTGGCCGGTCTTGGCGTCCACTTCCCAGATCGCCGCCCGGCCCTCTTCCGCTTCCAGGCCGTTCTCGCCGACGTTGCTGTTGGAGCCGACGGTGACGTACAGCTTGCTGCCGTCAGCGTTGGCCACGATGTTCTTGGTCCAGTGATGGTTCAGGCCCGCTGGCAGGTCGGTGACTTTGACCGGCGTGGCGGTGATTTCCGTCTGGCCTGCGGTGTACGGCACTTTCACCACCGCGTCGGCATTGGCGATGAACAGCTCGTTGCCCACCAGTGCCATGCCATACGGCGACGTCAGGCCGCTGATGAAGACCGTGTGCACCTCGGCCTTGCCGTCGCCATCGGCATCACGCAGCAAGGTGATGCGGTTGGCGCTCGGCGCTTCGGCTCCGGCGCGGTCCATGACGATCCCGGTGGCCTTGCGCTTGGCCCACGCCATGAACCCGCTGCCGCCATCCTTCGACCCTTCCGGTTTCGGCGGCGTGTTGCTCTCGGCCACCAACACATCGCCGTTCGGCAGTTTGTACAGCCAGCGCGGGTGCTGAAGGTTGTCGGCCAGCGCCTGCACCTTGAAACCCTGCGGCGCCTTCGGCGTGTCATCGCCCTTCCAGCCCACGGCCTTTGACACCTTGAGCGTCGGAATCAGGCTGCTGGTCGGCTCCGGCAATTGCGGGTTGGGCCCGACACCGGCCTGAAACGGCAATTTGGAATTCTCTCCACAGGCACTCAACAGCGCCGCGGTGGTCATCAGCAGTACAACGCGTTGCGACGGCTTCATCATTCGAACCTCTTGGCGGCCATCCATGGGCCGAATTGGAATTGACCGAAGTATCGCCCTGTCGCCCGACACCGAACAGGCCGGGGGCCACAAATGAGATTTGTCCTTCAGGCACGAATAACCGACCGCACGGAACGCACAAGGGTTCAACTGCCCGGCCTGTTGCGCTCATGCCCGGAACGACACACGCCGCTCACTTCACCAACCGCTTCTCCTTCGATGGCCGATAACCGAAGTACGAGCTGTAGCACTTGCTGAAGTGGCTCGGCGAGACAAACCCGCAGGCCACCAGCACTTCAACCTGTGACAGTTCGGTGTGCTGCAACAGGCGGCGGGCTTCGGTGATGCGCAGTTCGAGGTAGTAGCGCTGGGGCGTGGTGCCCAGTTGTTCCTTGAACAGCCGTTCGATCTGCCGCCGTGAGCGTCCGGCATAGACCGCCAGCTGCTCCATTTCCAGCGGTTCTTCAAGGTTGGCGTCCATCAGTTTGACGACTTCCTTGAGCGGCGCGCTGACGGAGATGTGCGGGCTGGGTTTGATGCGGCGGTAGCGCGATTCTTCGAACGACAGGATGTCTTCGATGCCTTCCACCAACGCCTTGTCGTGGAGTTCCTTGATCCACTCCAGCGCCATGTGAAACGCCCCGGACGGGCTGGATGCCGTAAGTCGCTGGCGGTCGACGACGAAGGGTTCGCTGGTGACGTGGGTGACCTTTGAAATCTCCGCCAGCGCCGGGCGATGCTCGGGGTGAATCGCGCATCGGTAGCCTTCCAGCAGACCGGCGGCGCCGAGAAACCAGGCGCCGTTCCATAGTCCTGCCAGGGTCAGGCCCAGGTCGGAAGCGGTGATCAGCAGGTGGTTCAGCGACTCCATGACCTTGAGTTCGGTGCGGTAGCCGCCGCAGATCACCAGCAGGTCCAGATCCTTGAGCGCCGACAGTTCAAGGCGCGCGTCCGGGCGGATGACCAGGCCCAGGTCGCTGGTCACCTCGCCGTCCTGCAACCCGAAGGTGCGCGACGAAAACAGCTTCGGGCGCAACAGGTTGGCCGTGACGAGGGTGTCGAGAAACTGGGTGAAGGCCGGCAGGGAAAAATGTTCGAGCAGCAGGAAGCCTGCCCGGGTGGTCGCAGAGGGTGTCTTTTTATTGTCGTCCAGATAACGAAGGTTCTTGCCCTTCATGCCCCCACTGAACTCGCGTCTTTCGCTCAACGTTTGCCTCTTCGCTTGAAAACAGGCGCCCGGATGCGGGCGCCGCGCACGTGCCGATGACTCGACGCCTACGCCAGCTGGAAGCCGTGGGCGAGTGGATCGCGGTCATCGACAAAAATGGTGTTGTGGCCGGTCACGCGGGCCCAGCCGGCGATGCTGGGTTTCATGCCGTCGAATTCGCCGACCTTGATCGCGGCCTCGACTTTGCCCTCGTAGAGAGTACCGATCAAACTCTCGTGCCGGTAGAGGTCGCCCACATTCAAGCGGCCTTTGCCGAATAACTGCGCCATTCGCGCCGAAGTCCCGGTGCCACCGGGTGAACGGTCGATGGCCTTGTCGCCATAGAACACCGCGCAGCGTCCGTGGGCGGTGGGGTCTTTCGGGGCGTCGCACCAGATGACGTGGTGCACACCGCTGATGCGTGGGTTTTCCGGGTGGACGGGCTGGCTGATGTGGGCCAATGCCGCCCGCAGCTTCACGCTCAGGTCAACGATGTCTGCCGTGGTCTGCCCTTCCAGGCCGCGCCAGTTGGCCTGGGGTTCGACCACTGCGTAGAAATTGCCGCCGTAGGCGATGTCCACCTTCAGCGTGCCCACGCCCGGCACCTCCACCTCCACGTCGGCGCTGTGCAGGTAGCTGGCGACGTTGTGCAGGCGCACCGAATCGACGAAGCCGTTGTTCACCTCATACGCCACGTCGACCCGACCCGCCGGGGTTTCGATGGCCAGTTGGCCGGGCACTTTCGGGGTGATCAGGCCTTCTTCGATGACCACCGTGGACAGCCCGATGGTGCCCGCGCCGCACATGGGCAGGCAGCCGCTGACTTCGATGAACAGCGCGCCGAAGTCGCAGTCGCTGCGGACCGTGGGGTAGATGATCACGCCCGACATGATGTCGTGGCCGCGAGGCTCGAACATCAGCGCCGTGCGCACCCAGTCGTGATCGCGAACGAAAATCTCGCGGCGCTCGGCCATGGACACCGACGGCAGCAACGGCCCGCCCCCGGCCACCACGCGCACCGGGTTGCCACAGGCGTGGGAATCGATACAGAAAAAACTACGTCTCATGTGGGAAATCCTTCAGACCGTTTTGGAAGGCCTAAACCAGCTTGGTTGGAGAGTGCCGCTGCAAGGCGCCCCGGGACAATCGATCCAGCAACAGCGCGATGGCGACGATGGCCAGACCGGCGCGCAAGCCCAGGCCCATTTCCATCCGCGACAGCCCTCGCGTGACTTCCGCACCGAGACCGCCCGCCCCCACCAGCCCCGCCAGCACCACCATCGCCAGCGACATGAGGATGCACTGGTTCAGCCCCACCAACAGGGTCGGTGCGGCGGTGGGCAGTTCGATCTTGAACAGAATGTCCTTGGGCGACGCACCGGAGGCTTGGCCCAGTTCCAACAGGTCCTTGGGCAGCTGTTTGAACGCTAGCGTGGTCAGGCGCAGCATCGGCGGGATGCCATAAACGATGGTGGCGATGATCGCAGGCACCCGGCCGAGGCTGAACAGAATCACGGCCGGGATCAGGTACACCCATGGCGGCACGGTCTGCATGATGTTGAGGATCGGCTGGAACGCGTCGTCCACGCGCTTGACCCGCGCCGCCAGCACGCCGAGCGGGAACGCGATGGCCACCGAAATCAGCACCGCCACCGAGACCAGCGCGACGGTTTGCATCGACGCCACCCACAGCCCGGAAAACAGACAAAACGCCAACATCAGCGCGGCGAACACCGCCACGCGTTTGGTGGCGAAAATGAACGCCGCGACGAACACGATGCCGATCAGCACGTAAGGATGCGGCGCCAACAGCACGCGCTCCACCAGCCCCAATACCGCCTCAACGATCTGGCTGATGAACACGAACAACCCGTGCAAATTGGCGTTCAGCCAGTCGATGGCCGGAGCGAGGAATTCGCCGGGGGAAAAACGCAGGTCCGCAGTCATTGGGCTTCTCCCGTACGCGACCGGGCGGCGCTCTGGGCCAGGCGGTCGAGGATCATGGTCAGGATGACGATGGCAATCGCCGCGTTGATCGACTTGGCGATGTCCAGCGTGCGCACCGCGCCGTAGATCGATTCACCTAGCCCACCGGAACCGACGATCCCGGCGATCACCACCATGCCGAAGGCCATCATCAGGCTCTGGTTCACCCCGGCCATGATGCTCGGCATCGCGAACGGCAGGCGGATCTTGAAAAACATCTGCCAGCCGGTCACACCGCTGGCGTCGCCCAGTTCGATGAAATGATTGGAGGTCATGCGAATCCCCAGCGAGGTCAGGCGCAAGGCCGGTGGCAGCGCGACGATGAAGGTCGCCAGCAACGCCGTGGCCGGACCGTAGCCCAACAGCGCAATCGCGGGCAGCAGGTAGATGTAGGGCGGCATGGTTTGCACCAGGTCCAGGCACGGATCCACGACCCGGTCGAACGCCGGAGTCAGCCCTGCCAGCACGCCCAGCGGAATCGCCACGACCAACGCCAGAAAGGTCGCCGTCAGCACCAGCGCCAACGTGCTCACCGTTTCCGGCCATAGCCCGATGAACGCGCAAAACGCCAAGGCCAGGCCTGACAGGATCGCAAACCGCACGCCAATCAAGCGCCAGCCGAGCAACGCAAAAACGATCGCCACGACGTAGAACGGCGGCCAGGCGATGCACCACAGCACGGCCTTGTATAAACCGGTCAAGGCGCTGTTGGCCGCATCGAACAGAAACTCGCCGTGGTCGGCCAGCCACCCAAGCGCGGAGTCGATGGCCTCGTCGAATTGACTGGAAAAATCGGGCGTGTTCATGCCGAGGCCTCCAGCGCCGCGACGTTCGCCGAGGCCGCGAATTCGTTGGGAATGCCCTGCACGCCCCGCAGCAGGTCGCGGGAGGTGATGATGCCGACGACACTGCCGTTTTCCACGACTGCCAGCGCGTCGCGCTCGGACTTCATGGTCAGGCCGATCAGTTCGTCGATGTCGGCGCTGGGCGAGGTTTTGGTCAGGCGCTGAATGTCGCAACCGGGGTTGGCCGCCTTGTACGCATCGACCGGGGTCATCACCGAATGGGCTTTCACCAGGTGCAGGCGGGAGATGCCCGCGACGAACTCGGCCACGTAATCGTCGGCCGGGTTGAGCACGATGTCCTCGGCGGTGCCGACCTGAATGATCGCGCCGTCTTTCATGATCGCAATGCGGTCACCGATGCGGATCGCTTCATCGAGGTCGTGGGTGATGAACACCGCTGACTTGCCCAGCTCTTTGGTCAGTTGGCGGAACTCGTCTTGCAGCTGTCGGCGAATCAACGGGTCGAGGGCGCTGAACGGCTCGTCCATCAGGATGATTTCCGGGTCCGCCGTGATGGCGCGGGCCAGACCGACACGCTGTTGCATGCCGCCGGACAGCTCGCTCGGGTAGCGGGAGGACCACTCGCTGAGGCCAACTTTCGCCAGCGCGCGCTCGGCGACCTGATAGCGCTCGGCCTTGCCGATGCCCTGCACTTCCAGGCCGAACGCGGTGTTTTCCAGCACCGTGCGGTTGGGCAGCAGCGCCACACTCTGGAAGACCATGCCGATGTGGCGGGCACGGACTTCACGCAATTGGGCCGGGCTCAGGGCCGACAGGTCTTTGCCTTTGACGATGACCTTGCCTGAGCTCGGGGTGATCAGCTTGTTGAGCAACCTGATCAGGGTGGACTTGCCACTGCCGGACAACCCCATGATGCAAAAGATCTCCCCACGGCGAACCTGGAGACTGACGTCCGAGACCCCGACCACGCAGCTGAAATCTTGCAGAATCCGGCTCTTGGTCAGGCCTTGCTGCACGACAGCGTTCATCGCGGCAGGTGCGCTTTTCCCGAAGATTTTCCAGACGTTCTGGCAATCCACCAGCACTTCGTTCGTATCGATTTTAGCCGTAGTCATGTCGTAACCCGTCGAGTCAGTGGTGCTGACTTCTCTCATTGATCAAAAGGCGGCAGTGGCAAAAAAGGTGCAGCAATCGCTCAGTTCTTCACTCAGTTCTTGACGTTTTCCCAACGCTTGAGCAGGTCGGCGTGGCTGTCGGTCCAGTCTTTGACGGCCTGGTCCATGGTCTTGCCGTCCTTGACCTGGGTGTTGATCCCGGTGATGTCGGCAATCGGCACGTAGACGCTGGCCATCAGCTCGCGAGCGTGGGGATAATCCGCCGCGAAGCCTTTGTGGCCGATCCAGTAGTAACCCTGTGGCGGCGGGAAGACGCCTTTCGGGTCTTTGAGGAATTTCACGTCGTATTTCTGCACCATCCACGACGGCTCCCAGATGGTCACGGCGATGGGTTCCTTGCGGTCCACGGCGGACTTCAGCGCAGCGGTCATGGCCGCGGTACTGCCTTCCACCAGTTGCAGCTTGAGGTCATAGCCCTTGACCACATTGGTGGCGTCTTTCATCAGGCCCGACCCCGGCTCGATGCCGATGATCTTGCCGCCGAACTTGTCGGCGTTGGCGTTCAGTTGTTCGATGGAGTCGATGTCCACGTACTTCGGAACGGCCAGGCCTTGATAGAGGCCGTGGGACACTGGCGACAGTTTTTCCAGCCGGTTCTTGTTCTTGTTCCAGTAGTCGGACGCGGCGTAGTCGGTCTGGGAAGCCAGCACCTGCACGTCGCCCTTGGTCAGCGCGGCGTAAGCGATGCCCCATTCAGAGAACTCCACCACCTTGACGGTGTAGCCCGAGTCTTCGAGGACTTTCTTGGTGATGCCGGTGATGGGCGTCAAATCCTCCCAGTTCATGGTCCCGACGGTGATGGTCTTTTCCTCTGCCTGAACCGGCAGCGTCATCACGCCCACGACAGCCACCGCGCAAACGGCCTTCCAGATGTTCTTCATGGCATTCCCCGATCTACGTTGATGAAACTTGAGTGTTGGTGTTTTTCGAACCCGATACCGCGTTTACCCCTCACGCCCCGCTCTTAACTCTTGCCAGCGAATCACCGAACTCACCCCCAGTTGCGTCAGCAGTCGCGGCGGTAATTTGCTCGGCTCCGGTGCCTGGCTGAAGCGCCGCAGGAAGTCGGAACCCATGCCCGTCGCCAGCTCCGCCGCCATGACGCCCGCCAAAGTGCTCTTCACCGTGCCCAGGCCGTTTTCACAGCAGGCGGCGTAGAGGTTTTCTTCCACTTCGCCGAACGCCGGAACGCTGTTGCGGCTCAGGCACAGGCGCCCCGCCCAACTGAATTCGATGGGGGTGTCTTTCAGTTCCGGAAAGCGCGCGTCGAGGGACTGCCGCTGCTCCATGGCCACCTGCGCCACCCGTTTCGGGGTCACGGTGATGGTCGGGTCGTAAGTGAATTTGGTGCGGATGACGATCCGCGACAGGCCGTCTTCCGAGATCTTGCGCACCGTTGCGCCCATCGGGTCGGCGGGCAGCAGCGCCCAGCGATCGTGACCGGAGACCCTGCGTGAGAACTGATCGTCGCTGTAGGCCGCGGTCATCGACGCGTAGGTGAAGACGTGCAGCAGCCGTCCCTGAAAATGCCCGAAATCCTCGATGTGGCCGTTGACCGCGAGAATCACCTTGGGCGCCGACACCCGGCCCTTGTGGGATTTCGCCACCCAGCCCGCGCCGGATTTCGACAGCTCGACGATGGGCGAGCGTTCGTACAACGTGACGCTCTGCGCCAGACCGCCCGCCAAGTCGCGGATGTACTGCGCCGGTTGAATCATCACCGCGCCGGGGGTGTACAGCCCGCCGTGGTAATAACGCGAGCCGGTGATCTCACGCATCTGCGCGGCGTCGAACAGCTCGTGTTTCTCGCCAATCCCCGCCAGCGATTTCGCATACTTGAGGTTCAGCTTCAGGCCGCGTTCGGTGGCCGCCGCGTTGATCTTCCCGGACGGGTCGAAGGTGTGCGGCGACATGCCGTATTCGAAAGCGGCCTGTGCAGCGAAATCGATGGCGAAGCGGTTCTGCTCGATTTCCAGCGCCGTGGCCGATTCGCCGCCCACCGAATATTCGCCAGTGGACAGGCTGTGGGGCACGTCGATCATGAAACCGGAATTACGCCCCGCCGGGCCTTTGGCGATTTCATGGGCATCGACCACCACGATGCGGTCCTGTGGGCGCAACTGGGACAGCCGACGGGCCGCCGAAAGACCGGCGAATCCCGCACCGATGATCAGCCAGTCCGCCGACACGTTCCCATCAAGCATTCGCACCGGGGTCGAACGCGTGGAGATCGCCTCCCAGCCTGAAACACCGGTGTCCACCGGCAGCCGCTTGATGGTGTGCTGGCTCATTTTACGGTCTCGTCTACCGAGCGATCGGACACGTCGATCCAGATGGTCTTGATCTCGGTGTACTGGTCGTGGGCGAACACCGACTTGTCGCGACCGCCGAAACCGGACTCCTTGTAACCGCCGAACGGGGTGGACGCGTCGCCCTCGCCGAAGCAGTTGACGGTGACGATGCCGGCACGAATTTCCCGCGACAGTTTGATCGCCTTGCGCAGGCTGCCGGTGTACACCGAAGCGGCCAGGCCATACGCCGTGTCGTTGGCCAGTGCGATGGCTTCGGAGATCGAATTGAAGGTCGTGACCGACAGCACCGGGCCGAAGATTTCTTCCTGGAACAGGCGGCTGTCGCGGTCCACGCCGTCAATAACGGTGGGCTGCACGTAAGCGCCGTCCTGGGTGTCGCCGCCATACACCGCTTCCAGATCGCCGCTGCTGGCGTAATCGAGGTACGACTTCACTTTCTCGAAATGGTCGCTGCTGACCAGCGCGCCGACGCGGTTTTGCGGGTCCAGCGGGTCGCCCATTTTCCATTCACGCAGATAGGCGCCCATGCGCTTGAGCAGTTCGTCCTTGACCGACGCGTGCACCAGCAGACGCGAGGTGGCGGAGCAGTTTTCGCCCATGTTCCAGAACGCGCCGTTGACCACGTGCTCGGCGACCAGGTCCAGGTCTTCGGCATCGTCCATCACCACGGCCGGGTTCTTGCCGCCGCACTCCAGCACCACGCGCTTGAGGTTCGAATCCGCTGCGTAATGCAGGAAACGACGCCCGGTGGCGGTGGACCCTGTAAAGCTCACCATGTCCACGTATTTGTGCAGGCCGATCGGTTCGCCGACGTCCTTGCCAGTGCCGGTGACGATGTTCAGCACGCCCGCCGGTACGCCCGCTTCGAACGCCAGTTCGGCCACGCGCAATGTCGTGAGCGAGGTTTGCTCGGCGGGTTTGACGATCACCGAGCAGCCGGAGGCCAGCGCCGGGCCGATTTTCCACGCCAGCATGAGCAGCGGGAAATTCCACGGCAGCACGCAGCCGACGACACCGATGGGCTCGCGCACCACCAGGGTCAGCGCGTCATTGCCCACGGGCGCGGTGTGGTCGTAGAGCTTGTCGATGACTTCCGCGTGCCAGCGCAGAGTGTGAATGGTGTCCGGCACATCGACCAACTGGCACTCGCGCACTGGCTTGCCGCTGTCGAGGCTTTCCAGCACCGCCAGTTCGTGGCGATTGTTTTCCAGCAATTTGGCGAATTTGAGCAGCACGGCCTTGCGCTCACCAGGCGCCAGCAATCTCCAGCGGCCATCGTCGAAGGCTTCCTTGGCCTTGCTCACCGCGTAATCCACGTCATCGGCGTTGCACGCCGCCACGTCGGTGAGGTGTTCGCCGTTGGCCGGGTTGAAGGTGGCGAGGGTGTTGCCCGAAATCGCCGGTTTGAATGCACCGTTGATGAACGCATTGGTCGGAAACGACATCGACTGAGCGATGGCGGCATATTCGGCCGCGGTAAGAAGATCACGCATTGCTGGCTCCCGAGGTGATGTGTGCGACGGTGCGTTTCACGTTGGTGATAACGGTCTGAAGGCTGCGTTTGTCATCGGAGTTGAGGGGCCGCAATGGCGCACGCACATCCCCGACGTTCAAGCCGTTCAATTCACAGCCGAACTTGATGCATTGCACGAACTTGCCGCCGTCGAGGGCGTTCATCAGCGGCATCATCGCCGACATGATCTGCCGGCCTTTATCGAAGTTCTTTTCCAGCACGCAGGCTTCATACAGCGCGACGTGTTCTTTAGGCAGGAAGTTGGAACCGGCACACACCCAACTTCTGGCGCCCCAGGCGAAGAACTCCAATGCCTGATCGTCCCAGCCGCAGGACAGCGCAATATGCGGAAATTCACGGGCCAATAAGTGCACGCGGCCCATGTCACCGGAACTTTCTTTAATGGCTTTAACGTTCTTTGATTTGCCGACGCGCGCGAGGTAATCCTCGTTCATTTGCACGGACATGCGACCCGGATAGTTGTACAACATGATCGGCAAGTTGGCGGCGCGGTCGATGGTCAGCGCGTGGATGGCGTTTTCCTGATCGGTGGGCAGCGCGTACGGCGGGGTCGTGACCAGGATCGCGTCAGCCTTGATCCGCTTGGCGTCTTCGGCGTACAGCACCGCGTCTTCAGTGCGAATGGCGCCGGTGCCGACGATCAATTGCACGCGGGAACCGATGACTTCCTTGGCGTGGGCCGCCAACTTCAGACGCTCTTCGGCGGTCTGGGCGTAATACTCGCCGGTGGAGCCACCAATGATGATGCCGTGGACGTTCGCTTCAATCAGCGATTCCAGAACTTCTGAAAAGACGCTCCAGTCGATTTCACCATCAGGCGTGTGAGGCGTCACCGCCGGTGTATATATGCCTTCGAATTTCAAGACGTCTTCTCCGAATAAGTAGGGCGCGAGCGTTCAATGAGCAGCACAAAACAATCCCCGGATAAACAAGAGGAAGATTCCGTGGTGAAACATGTTCGGTTGTGTACGGACGCAGGGGTGCCGTGCGCTCGAGTCGGAACTTGAGCGGGGTGTTCGGCCGTTTGGCCTCAACAATTTGTCAGCAGCGCGAGCGAACCGTTATTCCACGCCCGTCCTTTTTACTCGGGCGATGGGGTGAACTAGGTCTTTAGCATTCATGTCGTCGGGACAGCGCCGGAAAAGCACTAAGGCGTTGTTCGACAGTGGGCAGAGGTCACTCAATCATCTGGAGCATGGACCGTATCTATCCCAATTGGCAGTGACGACGGTTTCTTGTTTTAAGCCCGTCCGGGGCAGCCCCGGCGGTCTTTTTGCACGTCTCGAATCCCGGTTTTCGTCCCGGTGATGGCTGGCGGCTTGGGTGAAGATTACGTGGCGTTTGAGGCTGGGAACAAGAAACTTTTACGCTCATCAATCCATAAGCTGATGTTATCGATTGGGGGTTTTTGAGGGGGAATTCTGGGTAAATGAAGGGCAAAAGATTCGGTTAGAGCATCTCAGGTTTTTTTGCCATGCATTATTTCCAGGTAGCCCCCCGCACGGCTTCTGCGGTATTGCGTTTGACGCGAGAACATCATGCGTCGCTCCCACAGCTGAAAAGTGTCCAGGTCAAGACCTGTGCACGGCATCGGAGCGAGCTGTTCCAGCACTAAAACTGCCCCAACACCCAATCCCGCAAGCGGCAGCATGCCTCGTCTTTCTCTCGGTCTTCGCGGAACGTCAGGTAGTGCTGGCTCTCCGTCAACACCACTTCCTCCTTCACCGGCCGCACCAACCGGCCTTGTTCCACCAGCGCCGCGACCAGATGGTTCCACCCCAAGGCAACACCCTGATGGGTGAGCACCATGCTGATGATCAAGTTGTAGTCGTTGGCATTCAGCAGATGGGGGCTGTCATGGGGGCGTTCATCGATGTCGACGTCATGAAAGGCAAACCACACGCCCCAATCCACATGTTCCGCCACTTGGGAACGGCCATAGGGGCTCAGGTTCAGCAACCCGCTGTCGCGCAGTCCCGTCAGCGACGCCAGTTCCAGGTGCGCCGCCTGGTATTCCGGCGTACACACCGGATAAATCACGTCGTGGAACAAGGGATAGCTGCGGTAGCCGTCCTGAATTTTCGCCATTTTCGTGATAAAGATATCCGGCCGCACCCCCGGCTCCATCGACAGGAAGTTCTGCGTCGTGATCAGGTTCAAGTCGATGTCCGGGTTCTCGCTGAAGAACGTCGGCAGTCTGGCCGACAGCCACAACGCCGAAAAAGCCGGCGAGCAACACAGGGTCAACACACGCTTCCCGGCGTTGTGGCTGCGGATGCGTTCGGCGGCCTGGGAGATGTTGACGAAGGACATCTGCGCCGCGTCGAAAAAGATCGCCCCTGCTTCGGTCAGCGCCACGGCGCGCCCTACCCGCTTGAACAGCTCGACGCCGAGGTAGGTTTCCAGCTCACGAATCTGTCGGCTGATGGCCGCTTGCGTGACACACAACGCCTCGGCAGCGCGGGTGAAGCTCTGGTACTTGGCCGCCGCTACGAACGACTTCACTGCTTTCAGCGAAGGCATTTTCAGCAGCGTCATATCCGGATCGATGTGTTTTACCATAACGTGAGGGCGTGGATTCCGATTCGATGCAGGATGAGGGGAGCAGGCCTGCGCAGACCGCCTGCGCCCGTGGGGCAGGCGGGAGATTAGCCGAAAGCTCGGGCAACGCCTACGCCGAGTCGCCCCGAACGGCGGCCTCGATGGTGGCGATGTCGATTTTGGTCATGTTCATCATTGCCGCGAACGCCCGTTTGGCTGCGGCCTTGTCGGTGCTGGTGTACGCCTTGGTGAGCACACGCGGGGTGATCTGCCACGACAGGCCCCATTTATCCTTGCACCAACCACAGACGCTGGCCTCGCCGCCGTTGCCGATGATCGCGTCCCACAGGCGGTCGGTTTCCGCCTGATCGTCCGTGGCGACCTGAAACGAAAACGCCTCGCTGTGTGTGAATTCGGCACCGCCATTAAGCCCGATACAGGGGATGCCCATCACCGTGAATTCCACGGTCAAGACGTCTCCTTCCATGCCGGACGGGTAATCGCTCGGGGCGTGATGGACGGCCTTCACTTCGCTGTCGACGAACGTCTTGGCGTAGAACGCTGCGGCCTCCAGGGCGTCGCCGTTGTACCAGAGGCAAAGGGTGTTTTTGCTGACCATGTCGGTTCTCCAGAAACGAAGAATTGAAAGGTCAGTCTAGTCCCGCCCGTCACAACAGCGAACGCGAGAGAGGGTCAGCCGGACGAGCGCTGACCCGTCTGCTTTCAATCGCGGAATTGCGTGAGTTGCTTGTCCAGCGACCCGGCCTGGTCGCGCAGTTCGACCGACTGATCGAGCAACACGCGGATCGCCTGATCGTTCTGTTCGGAAATGCGGCTCACGCCCTGGATCGCCACCGACAGTTGCTCGCCTGTGGCCGCCTGGCTTTGGGTCTGGCGGGCGACTTCGCTGATGCGGGTGAGGATGTCGCGGGCGTGCTGACGGATCTGCACGACGCCTTCAGAGGAAGTGGTCAATTGCGAAACACCGGTGCGCACGGCTTCACCGACCTGTTGAACGTTGGCCACGGTGTTACGCACGTCCGAGCCGATGGCGCCGATCATCTCGCCGATTTCACCGGTCGAGCGGCTGGTGCGTTCGGCCAGTTGCCGGACTTCATCGGCCACCACCGCAAATCCTCGGCCCTGCTCCCCTGCCCGCGCCGCTTCGATGGCGGCGTTGAGCGCCAACAGGTTGGTCTGGTCGGCGATGCTGCGGATGACCGCGATGATGCCGGCGATTTGTTGGGAGCGTTTTTCCAGATCGCCGACGGCACCGGCCACAACGTCCATGGTCTGGTCGATGTGGGTGATGCCCGCCAGGGTCTGGCTCATGTCATCGGAGATGTGCGTCGTCAGCGCTTCAGTGTTGCGCGCCAGTTGCTCGACGTCCTCGGCCTGTTGGGCCATCTCGGTCACCGAGTGCGCCAGGGCTGTGACACCGCTGGCCATTTCTTCCGTGGCCGTGTGTTGCGCGGTCGCCCGCTCGGCGACGGCCTGGGTGGTGTCGCCCAGTTGCGTGGAAATCTGCATCAACGCGCCGCTGCTGTGGCGAATGGTGCCGACCAGCCCGCCGAGGCGCTGAATGAACTGATTGAAGGCGCCCGCCAGCTTGCCGGTCTCGTCGCCGCTGCGTTGTTCGAAACGCAGGCCCAGTTCGCCGCTCCATCCCTGGATACCGACCGTGAGCCCCGACAGCGGACGAATCTGCCAACCGAGCAGGTTCCACAGCACCAGCGCCAGCACCAACAACCCCGCCAGCCCCACCAGCACGGCGACGTAGAGGAAGCGGTTGATGCCCGCCATGGCCTCGGCCTGCGGGTAGGCAATCATCAGTGACCAATGGTTCGGTGCTTCACCGATCTGCACCGGCCGCAGCGCGTAGGTCCAGCCATTGCTTTCGAAGTTGTAGGGCTGACCGGCCTTGATCGCCTCTCTCGCCGCGACAGGCAGGTCGTCCGCGAGCTGCGCCAAACGTTTGCTATCCGGGTGACTGGCGTACAGACCGTCGCTCGACACCAACGCGCCGTAGCCCTTGAACACATTGATGGTCGACAGCTGTTTATTGATGCCCTCAAGCGGAATATCGACCCCCGCAACCCCCAGCGTTTTGCCGCCCTGCACCAGCGGCACCATGATCGAGGTCAGCATCAATTGCTGGCCGCTGGCGGTTTTGTAAGCGTATGGCTCGGAGGCCCAGGCCTTGGCGGTGTGCAGCGGGCGGTAGTAATACTGGTTGTCGGCGTTTTCCGGCACATAGCCCACCAGCGGCTCGGATTTGACCACCCCGCTCGCCCGGTTCCAATACGTCAGGTAACGGCCGGTTGCATCGTGATTGGGTTGATTGACAAATTCGCTGTCTTTGCCATCGAATGCGTTCGGCTCCCAATACTGCCCCAATCCCAATAGTTGGGAATTGGATTCCAGAAGTGCGCGCGAAGTGGCATCAGCGGTTTTACGATCGACATGTTCGTGTTGCATGGCAATGGCAACACTGGCAAGCGAGTCTGCAATTGAATAGCCCACGCCAAGTTCTACTTCGACCGCCCTCGCGTTTTCTTTGACGAGGGTATCGACCAGCGTTGTATTTTCTTTGACCGCCGACCCGTAAGCCACGTAGGCAACGGACGCCAGCAACAGCAGCAGGACCGCCACAGCGCCGATCAGCGCGGTCCAGAACAGTTTGAAGTGTAAAGAGCGGTTAGACATGAAGGTTCTCGGATGGCATAAAAAGTCAGTCGGCAAGACTGTCCGAATATGCACACGCGGCAGCCCTGCCAGGTCTATTATTAGTTTGATATCTATGTGCCAGCATATACCTGCTTCCTTCAACTCCGCAACCATATAAAGCGCAGCGTTATAAAAGATGACGGGTGAGTCTCTGGGCGAGGTCGTTATTGGAAAGTTGTACGACGTAATAGAACTAAGACCGGCTCGTTATTAACGAACCGGTTAGTTTTTGTTTAGCCTGAATAACTGATTTATATAACCGAACAATCATTCCGCCTCGTCGGCGACCTCCACTCGGTTTCGGCCTTGGCGCTTGGCGTGGTACAGCGCGGTATCCGCCAGGCCGTAGGCCAGGTCGAAGCTGGTGCCGACGGGATTGGCACTGACGCCGAAACTCGCGGTGATGACGCGATTGACCGGGTCGCCGAAAACGTGTTCGGCGACGGCCTGGCGCATCGCTTCGGCCAGCGCGAGGCCTTCTTCCAGTTGGCCACCGGGGATCAGCACGGTGAATTCCTCGCCGCCGACCCGGCCAATGGCGCCTTTCTCGCCGACGATCTTGCGCAGGCACTCGACGATGCCCTGAATCACGGCATCGCCCGCCGGGTGACCGAATTCATCGTTGACGTGTTTGAAATGGTCGATGTCGAGCACGATCATCACCGCCCCCGTGCGCATCAGCGCCTGGGCAGTCATGTCGATGATTGCGCCGCGGTTCAGTACGCCGGTCAGCGCGTCGTGGGTGGCCCGGTATTCAAGCTGGCGCGCCAGGGTCTGCAACTGCGCGTTGAGCGCGTTCATTTCGCGCTCCGCCCGGTCGCTGCGGCCAATCAGGCGACGGGTATCGCGCATCAGCCGCTCGTAGTGAGTCGCCAGACCCGACAACGATGTGCGGTAGACCTCGGCGTCGGCATGCGGCAATGCCAGCACCGAACGAACCTGTTCAAGGGCCTCGGCCTCGCTCTTGAACAAGTCAGGCGCCGGCTGGCCGGAAGGGTCTCGCGAAGCGACGGAGGCTGCCATGTCCACGAGCCTCTTCACGTCGTGATCGGACGGTCATTGAAGACAATCGACGTGAAGTCGGCTTTCAGTTCTTCACCGAATTCGAAAATCGTCTCGTCTTCTTCGTCGTAGTACCAGTTCACTTCGATGCCGTTGCCGTCTTCGGCGCATTGGTCGAGGGCATCGAAAATGCTGAACAGCATCTTGGTACTGGAACTGTTGAAATACGCCAGCGCGATGTTGGCGGTGATCGTTGCGCCTTCTTTGCCTGCCAGGTAGGTGCGCAGTTGCTCCACGATGGGCGAGTAAAAGGCGGCTGCGTTTTCCGGGTATGACTCACCCTTCATCGACAGAAGGTTCTGGTCGAAACGAAAGTCGATTTCCGGGGAAGTGGCCGTTGCTTCGATGTAGACGTTGTCCATGGCTAAGCGTCGCTCAATTCAAATAGTGGCTTTAAGGCAAAACAGCGTCGTGTCCGGGTCATCGGCGCGCGGATGAAACCCGAACTCCAGCGGCGCGCTGGCGTCCCGGGCCATGGTCAGAAAGCCCAGACCGGCGCCCTTGCTGTCTTCCGGCGTCTCGGCACGCAGGGTGACTTTGTAGGCCTGTTTGATTTCCTCGATCGTCATGTTGCGCAGCGGCTCCAGCTTTTCGCGCAGACGTTCGGTGTCGGCGGTGGCGATCGGGTTGGCGCAAAGCATCTGATGACGCTCGCCATCGGTGCTGATGCACACCGCGCCCTGACGCAGGCCGGACTCGTCGGGGGCCGAACCGCTCAAGGCGTCGGACGAGTAATGGATGATGTTCTGGGACAGCTCGACGAACGAGGAAAACAGCTTGCGCCGCGTCGGTCCGCTGACCCCGGAGATTTCCAGCTGCAGCTTCACCACCTCAGCCATCGCCGAGATGATGTGATGAGAGAAATAACCCATGTGATAGAAAATCACGTTTCGCTGTTGGGCCAGGTCGAAAAACGTGCAGTCCTGCTGGGCGGTTTCTGAGTTGAACATCGTCATTCCTGAATGCGGGCACAGAATAGGGTCAAATCGTCGCGCCGAGCCTGGTCCGCCTGCCACAGCGCCAGCGCTCCTTGCAACGCTTCACAGATGGCAGCGGACGATTCGCGGCGGTGTTGCAGCAGAGCGTCGAAGGCTTTGCGTTTGCCGAAGGCGATGCGTTTCGGGCCGCCGATCTGATCGATCAGGCCGTCGGTGGCGATAAACATCAGGCTGCCGGGCTGCATCGGAACCGTGCTGACCGACCATTGGTAATCGAAATCGCTGCCCACGTAGCCGACGCCCATGCGCTGACCGGCGATGGTCTCGACCTGATCGACGTCGGGGTGCAACACCTGCAAGGCCATGCGCGCGCCCGCGAAACTCAGGGTGCGGCTGGCGTTGTCGAACCAGAAAAAGGACGCATCAAGGCCGTCATCGGATTCCGGGGTGTCGTCCTGGCCATCGACCTGCCCCAGCAGTTCCTTTACGCTGCGGTTGACCGCCGCGAGCAACTGCGCGGGGTCACTGGGTCCGAAGCGCTCCAGCGACTGGGTCAGCGAGGAAGACGCGATGAGCGTCATGAATGCGCCCGGCACGCCATGGCCGGTGCAGTCGGCAATCGCGCCAAACCAACCCTCGGGGTAGGCGCTGAAATGGTAGAAATCGCCACCGACCACGTCTCGCGGTTCCCACAGCAGCGCGGCGTCGCCCAACGTGGACGCCAGCGCATCGCGAGAGGCGCGCAGCATGGCCCGCTGAATCACGCTGGCGTATTCGATGCTTTGCATCATCTGGCGATTTTTTTCGGCTTGCATGGCGGCGACCACGGCCATCAGTTCCAGACCGTTGCCCAACCCGGCAAAGCGCCCATTACGGGTGACGATGAAACCGTCCGCCAAGGCCTTTTCGCCGAACTCGACCGTCTTGAACGTCAGGTCCTCGATGCTCATCAGTGCATCGACGATCAGCGGTTCTTTGTCCATGAAGGCGATGCAACTTTTCTTGTCGTAAAGCTCACGATGAAACGGCTTGCTCATCTGCGACAGAAAAATGTTGCGGT
The DNA here is from genome assembly GCF_044753445.1 of Pseudomonas sp. NPDC088368. Taxonomy (NCBI): domain Bacteria; kingdom Pseudomonadati; phylum Pseudomonadota; class Gammaproteobacteria; order Pseudomonadales; family Pseudomonadaceae; genus Pseudomonas; species Pseudomonas sp. NPDC088368. Next base: position 138,176 of record NZ_JBIVNG010000002.1, on the reverse strand, counting down.
TGATCAGACCAATCGGGCGCTCGCCTTCCAGCACAGCCAGACACGCACGTTCGCGGTGGGCGCTGAAGATTTCCATGACCCGGTCATTGGTGCTGTTGGATTCGATACCGGGCACTTCATTGCACAGGTCACCGGCACAGCGGTGGTCCCTGGGCAACTTCGGCCGGGTGAAAGTGAAGTGTTCTGCCTGCATGCTCGTGGCCACTGCGCCGGACGGAAGCGGGGACATTAGCAATGTGATGTTAAGGTGATGTTACAGCGAACCGCCTCTGCCTCCGTTGCCCGAGTTGGTGTTAAATACAGCACGCGGATTACACGTACAGCGCGCCAAGCCTTGTCTGGACGCGCGCCATGAAACGGAAAGCACGATGAAAAGCCCATTGAAGACCCCTCTTTTTCCTCATTCGGCGGTGGCAGCATGATCGAAGTCACCGAAGTTTCCATTGCTGACCTGCGGGCTGCACTGGCATCCGGTCAGACCACCTCGGTCGAGCTGGTCAAGGCGTACTTGGCGCGCATCGACGCCTACGACGGCCCGCAGACCGACACCGCGCTCAATGCCGTGGTCGTGCGCAATCCTGATGCCTTCAAAGAAGCCGAAGCCGCCGACCAGCGACGCGCCGAGGGGAAAACCCTTGGTCCGCTGGACGGCATCCCGTACACGGCCAAAGACAGTTATCTGGTCAAGGGCCTGACCGCCGCATCGGGCAGTCCGGCCTTTGCGAATCTGGTCGCCCATCGCGACGCCTTTACCATCGAACGCCTGCGTGCAGCCGGGGCGATCTGCCTGGGCAAGACCAACATGCCGCCGATGGCCAATGGCGGCATGCAGCGCGGCGTCTACGGTCGCGCGGAAAGCCCGTACAACGCGGATTTCCTCACTGCACCGTTTGCGTCCGGCTCCTCCAACGGCGCCGGGACCGCAACGGCGGCCAGCTTCGCGGCGTTCGGGCTGGCGGAAGAAACCTGGTCCAGCGGCCGTGGCCCGGCGTCCAACAACGGCCTGTGCGCCTACACCCCATCGCGCGGCGTGATTTCGGTGCGCGGCAACTGGCCGCTAACGCCCACCATGGACGTGGTCGTACCCTTCGCCCGCACCATGGCCGACCTGCTGGAAGTGCTGGACGTGGTGGTCGCGGAAGACCCGGACACCCGTGGCGACCTGTGGCGGTTGCAGCCGTGGGTGCCGATTCCGCCCGTCGCGTCGGTGCGTCCGGCCTCCTACGCCGAATTGGCGGTGAAGGCCGATGCATTAGCGGGGAAACGTCTGGGCATCCCGCGTATGTACATCAATGCGGATGCTGACGCTGGCACCAGCGAAGCGCCGGGCATTGGCGGCCCCACCGGGCAACGCATTCACACCCGCCCTTCGGTGATCGGCCTGTGGCAAGCCGCACGCAAAGCCCTCGAAGCCGCAGGCGCGCAAGTGATCGAAGTGGACTTCCCGCTGGTGTCGAACTGCGAAGGCGATCGCCCCGGCGCACCGACCGTGTTCAATCGCGGCATCGTCTCCAAGGAATTCCTGCACCACGAATTGTGGGAACTGACCGCCTGGGCGTTCGATGACTTCCTGCGCGCCAACGGCGATCCGCAACTGAACCAGTTGGTGGACGTCGACGGCCCGAAAATCTTCCCCCACGACCCCGGAACCCTGCCCAACCGCGAGGGCGATCTGGCGGCCGGCATGGACGAGTACGTGCGCATGGCCGAGCGCGGCATCACGCCGTGGAATGAAATCGAGACGTTGCCGGACGGCCTGCGCGGGCTGGAGAAGACCCGCAAGCAGGACCTGGAAGACTGGATGGACACACTGGGGCTGGATGCGGTGCTGTTCCCGACCGTCGCCGACGTCGCGCCGGCCAACTCGGACGTTGACCCGGCGTCGGCCGACATCGCCTGGAGCAACGGCGTGTGGGTCGCCAACGGCAACCTCGCCATCCGCCACCTCGGCGTGCCCACCGTTACCGTGCCCATGGGCGTCATGCCCGACATCGGCATGCCCGTCGGCCTGACTTTCGCCGGCCGCGCCTACGACGACTCGGCATTGCTGCGACTGGCCTCGGCGTTCGAGTCCACAGGCAGCAAGCGCCAGGTGCCACCGCGCACGCCGCCGTTGGAGCGAAACGCAGGTTGATGCCGCTCCCCTTGTAGCCGTCCGGCTAGTCGGCGGTGGCGATCTCAAAATCGCCGCCGCCGACAAGCCGTGCGGCTACAGCGGCGCTCCACCGCTTCTGCCATCGCTTTTCAACTGAACGAGGACCTGAACATGCTTCTCCATCTGTCGACGTGGCGCGAGATCGAACACTTTCTGACGCGCAGCCGCACGATCGTTGTTCCCATTGGCTCCAATGAACAACACGGCCCCACCGGCTTGCTCGGCACTGACTGGATGTGCCCGCAGATCATCGCCGAAGAAGCCCAAAAAGACGCCGACATCCTGATCGCGCCGACCTTCAACATCGGCATGGCCCAGCACCATCTGGGTTTTCCCGGCACGATTTCCCTACGCCCCTCGACCTTCATCGCCGCCATCGGTGACTGGACTCGCTCGCTGGCGGGCCACGGCTTCGAAAAAATCCTTTTCCTCAATGGCCATGGCGGCAACATCGCATCGATTGAAGCGGCGTTCTCCGAGCTGTACGCCGAAGCCAGCTTTGCCAGACGCCCCGCAGGTTTTGCGCTGAAGTTGTGCAACTGGTGGGATCTGGAAGGCGTCGGCAAACTGGCCCACGCGCAATTTCCGGTGGGCCATGGCTCCCACGCAACGCCATCGGAAATCGCCGTGACGCAATGGGCCTATCCCGACGCAATCAAGTCGGCCGACTACTCCCCGCAAATCGCGCCGACCGGTCCGATCCGTGAGGCCGGCGATTTCCGCGCACGCTTTCCCGACGGCCGCATGGGCTCGGACCCTGCGCTGGCGACCCCGGAAAAAGGCGGAGAACTGGTGAGGCTGGCGGCCAAGGGCTTGGTGAAGGAAGTGGAGGCGTTCAGCCGGGAATCGCTGCCCGGCTGATTCATCAGCGTGTGCGCTGACGATCGACTTGCCTCGGCCGTCAGGGGTTCAACCGCTTGAGAGCCTCGCGCAACTCGGCATCATTGCCCCCTAGCGCGTTGGTGGCGATGGCTGCGTTGCGCAGCAGTATCGACGCGGCGTGTTCGATGTGTTCTTTGAGCAGACGGTCGGACGGGCCGGACAAGGTCAACGCCCCTTTCAATTCATACCCCATGGCGAACACCGGCACTGACACGGCCGTGGTCTCAGGGTCGCGCTCGCCGTAGGAACACGCCCAAAAACGCTCGCGAACTTCTGTCAGCGCAGGGTCGACATTGCGCGAGAACGCCCGAAGTACCTTGCCGGACGCACCCGCCTGCAACGGAAAGCGCGCGCCTTCCAGCACCGACACGCGCACCGCCCGCTTGGGTTCTACCCTGAACAGCACCACGCGGCTGCCGTTTTCCAGCACATAAAAGGAAGAGGTCTCACCGCTTTCTTCGGTGATCGATTCCAGCAGCGGATGAATCACGTCGCGCAACCGGAACGAGGTCTGGTACAGCTGCGACAAACGTAGCGGCTCAGGTCCCACGGAATAGCGACCATCGCTGAGACGACGGACGAACCCGGCTTTTTCCAGCGAAGCGATCAGACGCAAGATCGTACTTTTGTACAAACCCGTGCGCCGTGCGATCTCGGCCAGGGTCAGGCAATCCTGTTCAATGTTGAAGGCCGACAGAATGGCGAACGCGCGGTCGACGGCCGCCACCCCGCTTTCTGCTTGGGCCTGCTCAGGGAGGTTCTTTTCGGATTCGGTATTCATAGACACTCATTGTCGATTCGTCGCTCGCGGGCGGCAGGTGATTCGCAAACCACCCCGCCGACCCGCAAGACAATATCAGAGCAGCCGGATACCTTTCGAAAAAAGTGCAGCCCGCCTCACGCCTCGCGCAAAAACAATCGCAGCGAAACCACCATGGCCGCGGCGATGAACATGATGCAGCCCATCACCATCAGACCCGCGGTGAACGAACCGGTGTAATCCTTCAAGAAGCCCATCAGGTACGGCCCGACAAAACCGCCAAAGGCACCGATGGAATTGATCAGCGCGATGCCGCCCGCCGCTGCCTGCCCACGCAGGAACTTGCCCGGCAACGTGTAGAAAATGGTTTTGCCGGCGATGGTGCCGATCAAGGCCAGGGTGATGCCCGCCAGTGCCGGAATCAGCGCGTCCATCTGCAGCGCCAGGATCAACGCAAAGCCGGCCAGCAACATTGCCAGCGTCAGGTTGAAAATGCCCTTGCCGGTACGGTCCACGTGTTTGGCCCAGATCAACAGCGCCACGGTGGAAAAGAAGTACGGGATCGCCGCCACCCAGCCGATCATGCTGACCTCCACGCCATGGGCCTTGAGCATCTGCGGCAACCAGATGCCGATGCCGTAGGAACCGAGGGTGAAGCTGAAGGTGATCGAACTGAGAATCCACACGCGCGGATCTTTCAGCGCCGCCTTGAAGCCGTGGCTGTGCTGGCCCTTGCCCTGCTCTTCGGCCAACATCCCGGTCAGCACCTCGCGCTCATCGGCGGTCAGCCATTTGGCCTCGGCCGGGTGATTGGTCAGCACCTTGAGGGTGATCAACCCGAGGATGCACGCCGGAACCCCTTCGATGAGGAACATCCACTGCCAGCCCGCGAGCCCCAGCAAACCGTGCATTTGCAACAGCCAGATCGACAGCGGCCCGCCTACCAGGAACGAGATCGGTGTGGCCACGGTAAACCAGGCCAGCACCCGCGTGCGGTATTGCGCCGGGAACCAGAGGGTCAGAAAGAAGATCACGCCAGGGAAGAAACCCGCTTCGGCGATGCCGAGGATCAGGCGCACGATATAAAAGCTGTACGGCCCTACAATCATCGCTGTCGCGGCGGCAGCAAGGCCCCAGGTGATCATGATCCGCGCCATCCACAAGCGGGCGCCGAAACGGTACATCGCCAGGTTGCTCGGCACTTCGCACAGGCAGTAGCCGAAAAACATGATGCCCGCGCCCAAACCAAACTGCGTGGCGGTCAAGCCCAGTTGCTCGGTCATCTGCAACGCGGCATAGCCGACGCTGGTGCGGTCCAGGTAATTGAAGAAATACGCCAGCGCTAGCAACGGGATCAAGCGCCAGGCGGCTTTATGCAGGACGCGGGTCTGTTCGGCATCCAAGGGGCGCACGCTGGCGACGTCGCTGCTGTGCGGGGGTGTCGTGACGATGGCCATGACGGGGTTCCTCACCAATTATTTTTATAAGGCTGACGGCGGGAATGGCCGTCAGCGACAGGCATCAGGGAATCCGTTCCAGCAGAGTGTCAGCGAACGATGCCACGTCCGCGCAGCGCGTCGATGTCACCCGAGGCGTAGCCCATTCCTTCCAGCAACTCGGCGGAGTGACTGCCCAGCGACGGCACATTGAGGCGGGCGTCGAAGCGACGGCCATTCATCTCGAAAGGCAGCATCGGCACCTTGACCGCCTCGCCATCTTCCAGCGTCAGATGGGCCAGGCCACCCGATTCGTTGAGGTGCCGATCTTCGAACAGATCCTGCGGACGCTGGATCGGTGAAAACGGCAGGCCGGTCTGTTCGCACAGGTCCATGACCGCCTGCTTGGTCATCTGTGCCAGCCGTTCACGGACCGGCGGCAAGATCCTTGCTCGGGCTTGAACGCGCTGGGTGTTTTTCGCCAGCGAAGGATCACGGCCCAGTTCGGCAAAACCAAAACGCTCGCAAAAATTGACCCACTGGCTGTCGCTCACCACACCCATGAACACCTGCTCATCGCCCAAGGTATTGAATACGTCGTAGATGGCCCAGGCCGACAAACGACTGGGCATCGGCGCGGCGGGCTTACCGGTGGTCGCCATCTGCATCATGTGCTGCCCCACCAGAAACGCCGAGTTCTCGAACAGGCCGGTCTGCACGAACTGCCCTTCCCCGGTGTGCTTGCGCTGCCACAGCGCCGCCAGAATCGAGATGGCGCTGAACATGCCGCCCATCACGTCGTTGACCGACGCCCCCGCGCGTAGCGGGCGACCTTCCGGACCGGTCATGTAGGCCAGGCCCGTCATCATCTGCACCACCTCGTCCAGCGCGGTGCGATGTTCATACGGCCCCGGCAGAAAACCTTTCATCGAGCTGTAAATGATGTCTGGCTTGATCGCCTTGACCTGCTCGTAGCCCAGGCCGAGTTTATCCATGGCGCCAGGGCGGAAGTTTTCGGTGACCACATCAGCGCTTTCGATCAGCTTGCGCACGGCGGCCATGCCCTCCTCAGTCTTGATGTCGACCGCGAAGCTTTTCTTGTTGCGGTTGTAAGTCATCCAGTAGCCCGCGCCGGAACCGGTCAGACGACGGGTATTGTCGCCTTCCGGAACGGGCTCGACCTTGATCACCTCGGCGCCAAGATCCGCCAGCACCAACCCGCAGGTCGGGCCCATGACCATGTGCACGAACTCGACCACGCGCACGCCGGCCAGCGGCAGCGCCTGAAGCTTCTGATTGAGCAGGCTCATCGCGCGCCTCCGGCGTAGTGGAAATTCTTGCCGACGCCTGCGTCCGGAATGAAGCCATACAGCGGCTCTCCCGGCAGGCCCTGTTTCAGCCAGGCCCGAGCGGCCACCAGCTTGTCGATGTCCACGCCGGTGCGCAGGCCCATGGATTCGAGCAGGAAGACCAAATCCTCGGTCACGATATTGCCCGACGCCCCCGGCGCATAGGGGCAACCGCCGATGCCGCCTTGAGAGGCATCGATGGTGGTCACGCCGACGTCCAGCGCCGCGACCACATTGGCCAGGCCCTGCCCGCGAGTGTTGTGAAAATGCGCGCTGCCAGCCTTGCTGCCGATCTCGTTGCGCAGCCGCGTGAACACGCGACGCACCTGCGCCGGATTGGCGTACCCCACGGTGTCGGCGAGCCCCACCTCATCAACGCCCAGCTCAACCATGGTCAGGGCCATGCGCAGCACATCGTCTTCCGGCACCTCGCCCTGAATCGTGCAACCGAACACCGTCGACAACCCGGCCTCGACCTCGACATGAGGGAAGCGCTCGTTGCGCAGGGCCATGACCGCGCGTACTTCGTCGTACACCTGTGGGTGGGTCTTGCGGATGTTGGCCAGGGAATGGGGTTCACTGACGGAAATAGGCAGGGTGATCTTCTGCACGCCCGCGTTGAACGCCGCTTCAGCGCCTTTGAGGTTCGGTACCAGTGCGGTGACGAACACGTCAGATCGCTGACGCATGTGCGCCACCAGCTCAGCGGCATCGGCCATTTGCGGCAGCAGTTTCGGAGAAACGAACGAACCGACCTCGATCTCTTTCAAGCCCGCGTCGGCCAGCGCCGTCAGCCATTGAAGCTTGAGCGCCGTGGGCATGGTCGCGCTGACGCTTTGCAGGCCGTCGCGGGGGCCGACCTCGCTGATCAGGATGTCTACGTTGTTATTCGGGGTCATCGCCGGGTCTCCGGGTGTTAGAATGCGATTGTTCTATCTGGTAGAACGATGTTCTGAAATAATCATGGGCCGATAAAATCCCACTGTCAACGCTGCGTATCCCGAGCCCTGCGCGAGAGCTTCCGTGATCGGTCGGGAGTGTTCAGCCAAGCCTCGTGAAATGAAAACCAGACCCACCCGGCGGGTTGACAGCCGAAAAAATAAAGTCGAACCTTGTTCTGTCAGTAAACACAACGTTCTGTCAGATAGAACAATAACGATATGGCGAAAAGGCCTCGTCACCGGCAAGATCGGTGGTTTCCCGTTCGCCCCCGTAGGAGCTGATCCTGTGAGCCTGTACGCCCCGCCTCGCGATTTGCCCACTCGCTTGTTCACCACGCTGCCCGAAGCGTTCTGGAGAAACGGCGACTCCGACTGGGTGCGCGCCAACAAGCCCGGGCAGAAGGTCAAGAGTTTTCTCGAAGGACCGTCCTTCGACCGGAACGGCAACCTGTACGTCACCGATATCCCCTACGGCCGCATCCTGCGCATCGATCCTCAGGGCCACTGGACCCTGATCGCCGAATACGATGGCTGGCCCAACGGTTTGAAAATCCACCGCGACGGACGGGTTTTCATCGCCGATTACAAGCAAGGGATTCTGACCCTCGATCCGCACACCGGAGCGGTGACCCCCTTCCTCACCCACAGCCGCAGCGAAGGCTTCAAGGGCGTCAACGACCTGTTCTTCGATGCCAGCGGCAAGCTGTACTTCACCGATCAAGGCCAGACCGGACAGCAGGACCCGACCGGTCGCGTCTATGCCTATGACCTGGAAAAGCAAACCCTCATGCGCCTGATCGACAACGGTCCCAGCCCCAACGGCCTGGTCATGGACCTGGCGCAGAACGCGCTGTTCGTGGCGATGACACGGGGCAATGCGGTCTGGCGCCTGCCAATCCAACGCGATGGCGGCACCAGCAAAGTAGGGATTTTCACAGCCATGGCCGGGGGCGTCAGTGGCGCCGACGGCATGGCACTGGACATCGAAGGCAACCTCTATGTGTGCGATGCCGGGAATGGTTGCGTCTGGGTGTTCGACCCTCACGCCGTGCCGCTGTACCGCATCCGCTCGTGCACCGAAGGCCGCACCCTGACCAACCTGGCGTTCGGTGGCGAGGGCAATCGGCAATTGTTCATCACCGACTCCTCCACCGGCTCCATCCTGGTCGCCGACTTGCCCCACAGCGGCCAGCCGATGTTCTCGCACCGCTAGGCCCTTAATCCGCTGAACCCTGTGCGCCAGGCGCACGGGTTTCGTTCGGCCTGAAGAAAGCGAGCCCCGCCGCGCTCGCTCCCGACAAAACCAATAAAAGGGATGCCCATGTTGATCTTTCTGAGCTACGCCATGATCGCCTGCTTCATGTACCTGATCATGAGCAAGCGCCTCTCGCCGCTGGTCGCGCTGCTGCTGGTGCCGATTGCCTTCGGTTGCCTCGGCGGCTTCGCTACGCAACTGGGCGGCATGATGTACGACGGCGTAAAGATGCTTGCCCCCACCGGGATCATGCTCACGTTCGCGATCCTGTACTTCTGCATGATGACCGATGCCGGGCTGTTCAATCCGCTGATCAAGGTGTTGCTGCGGCTGGTCAAGGGTGATCCGCGCAAGATCGTCGTCGGCACCGCCGTGCTGGGATTGTGCGTCGGGCTCGATGGCGACGGCGCCACCACCTACATCATCGCTACGGCGGCTTTTTTACCACTCTATCGTCTGACCGGCATTCGTCTGCAGGTCATGGCCACCGTGTTGCTGCTGGCCATCGGAGTGATGAACATTCTGCCTTGGGCTGGGCCGTTCTCGCGGGCGGCCAGTGCCATGCACGTCGACATCACCGAGCTGTTTCTGCAGATGGCGCCGATCATGATCGCCGGTGGCGTGTGGGTGATCTTCGCGGCGTGGTGGCTGGGCCGGATGGAATATCGCCGCCTGGGTATCGTCAGTGTCAGCGAAGACAAAGTGCTGGAAGGCTACGCGCACATTCGCCTGAGCGACCCGAAATTTCTGTTCAACGTGGTGCTGACCGTCGCCCTGATCAGCTCGATGATGCTCAGCCTGATGCCGCTGCCGATCCTGTTCATGGTCGCGTTCGGGCTTGGCTGCCTGGTCAACTACCCGACGCTGAAACAACAGAAGGAGGTCATCGGCCGTCACGCCGACAACGTGCTGGCCGTGACGCTATTGATTTTCGCGGCAGGGATCTTCGTCGGCATCATGGGCGGCACCGGGATGATCAAGGCCATTTCCGACAACCTGATCGCCATCCTGCCGGAGCAGGCCGGACACGGTATGTCGGTGATCACGGCACTGCTGAGCATGCCGTTCACTTACGTGCTGACCAACGATGCATTCTACTTTGGCGTGCTGCCCATCCTCGCCGAAACCGCCGCCCACTACGGCATTGGCCCCCACGAAATGGCCATCGCCTCGCTGATAGGCCAACCGGTGCACCTGCTCAGCCCACTGGTGGCTTCGACCTATCTGTTGTGCGGCCTGCTGGACATCGACTACGGCGACAACCAGCGGATCTCGCTGAAATGGACCTTCGGCACCGTGCTGGTGATGCTGATCGCGGCTATCGCCATCGGCGCAATCACGGTCATCAACTGACGTGCAACGCGGACGCCGATGGCCTGGGGTGATTAGGCCACGGCGTCCAGTTCGGTCAGCAATTCGGCCGGAATCTTTAACTCCGCCGCTCCGAGGTTCTCGCGCAAATGCGCCACCGAAGACGTACCCGGAATCAGCAGAATGTTCGGCGCCCGTTGCAACAGCCAGGCAAGGGCCACATTCAATTGCGACGACCCCACACGTTGCGCGACGCTGGCCAATACGTCCGACTGCAACGGGGAAAAGCCGCCCATGGGGAAAAACGGCACATAGGCAATCCCCTGCTGGCCCAGCTCCGCGATCAATTGTTCATCATCCCGGTGAGACAGATTGTAGTGGTTCTGCACACAAACCACCTTCGCAATGCCTTGAGCCTCTTTCACCTGTTTGCTGGTGACGTTGCTCAAACCCAGGTGCCGAATCAGCCCCTGCTGTTGCAGCTCGGCTAACGCACTGAAACCTTCGGCGATGGACTCATCACCCGGCGAATGCAAGTTGCCCCACGCTCGTAGATTCACCACGTCCAGCACATCCAGACCCAGATTGCGCAGGTTGTCGTGCACGGCGCTCACCAGTTCGGCGGGGCTCTGCGCCGGGTTCCACGACGCATCGTCACCGCGCACGGCGCCCACTTTGGTCACGATCGTCAGATCATCGGCGTAGGGGTGCAGCGCCTCGCGAATCAACTGATTGGTGACGTGGGGACCGTAAAAGTCTGACGTGTCGATGTGATTCACCCCCAGCGCCAAGGCTTCGCGCAACACGGCAATCGCCGCTTGCGGGTCTTTCGGCGGCCCGAATACGCCTGGCCCTGCCAGCTGCATCGCACCGTAACCCATGCGGTTAACGGTACGGTCGCCCAATTGAAACGTGCCTGCCTTGTTCGCATCGCTCATGTCGTTTGCCTCTGTCAAGGGGTGTCGGGCCACTATAGGCGTTGACGGACCGCTCGATAATCCGGTGCAATCGGCACAGGTCGTACGGCTCACCGAACAATCACCTTCACTCAAGAGCACACCATGGCAGCGGATATTCAGGATTTGATGGCTTTCGTGGCCGTGGTCAAGGCCGGCGGTTTTCGTGAAGGCGCGCGGCTGAGCGGTAGATCGGCGTCGAGCCTGAGCGACGCCGTGCGGCGAATCGAATCGGGGTTGGGCGTTCGGCTGCTCAACCGCACCACCCGCAGCGTGGTGCCGACCGAAGCCGGGGCGAGGCTGATGGAACGCATTGTGCCCGCACTGGGCGAAGTGGAATCGGCCCTGGATGTGGTCAATGACTTCCGCGATCGCCCGTCCGGCACCCTCAAACTCAACGTCCCCGCCAGCGCCGCGCGGCTGGTGCTTCCCGCGATCATCACGCCGTTTTTACAGGCCCACCCCGACATCCAGCTGGAAGTCATCGTCGAAGAAAGCTTCGTCGACATGCTCGCCGCCGGCTGCGACGCGGGCATTCGCTACGATGAACGCCTCGAACAAGACATGATCGCCGTGCCCATCGGCCCGCGCTTCCAGCGCTTCACTACCGCCGCTTCCCCCGCCTACCTCGCCGCCCGCGGCATCCCGCAACACCCTCGCGACCTCCTCGATCACGCCTGCCTGCGGGGCAAATTTCCCAGCGGTTCAATGCCAATGTGGGAATACGAAAAAGACGGAGAAACCCTCCACGTCGACCCCACCGGCCCGCTCGTGGTGCGCATCGCGGGCGCCATCGACCTCGGCATCCAGGCCGCCGTCGATGGCCTGGGTGTGGTCTACCTGTTCGAAGACTGGCTCCGCCCACACATCGAGAGCGGCGCATTGGTGCCGATTCTGGAAGACTGGTGCATGACGTTCAGCGGGCCTTTCCTTTATTACCCAGGGCGCCGGTATGTGCCGTCGCCGTTGCGGGCGTTTGTGGAGTTTATAAAGACAAGAGAATGACAACGTTATGGGAGTGGACATCCATCTGCAATTCAGCATCTAAAACCCAACCACCAACGATCCTACAACTAATTCCTACAATAATGTTTAAAGCTATCGTTTTGCAAAATACGAAGCCTACATGCCTACGGGACATTTCCCACACGGCTTGCCATTGACCTCATAAATAAAACAGCTAATCTGGAAATGTCAGAAACATTCTGACAATCTCAATAACAAAGGAAAAAAAATACATGAAAAATATTTCGCTGGAATCCAAAAAAATCACCAATCTGAACTGCCTGGTGAAAACCAAGTAACTGAGTAAACTGTCGAGTGGGGAGTGCCGGCTACCCACTCTTCATGACAGGAGTATCGGCATATGATATTCAATTCCCACATTTTCTGTATTCCACGCCCACCCCATTTGATTGTATGGAACTGCGAATCACACCAGCAATACGAGTTATCCGTCGCCCACCAAGAGCGTCTAATGGAACTCATTAACGCGCCTGGAATCTTTGAAGCCAGCAACCCGATAGACAGGGATTTTTTGGCAACGGGTATTCTTATCGATCGCGATGTTCCCACCGACGACTGGGGGTGGGATATACTCTCAAAATTATTTCACGTCGGTACAAAAAATATACCGTTCGAGTTCCAGCCCGAGACCTTGGCTGAATGGGCGAAAGCGTATACCACCCACTGTTGCGAAACACTCTCAAAAACGTCCCCGCAGGAGAACTCGGCTTTACACGCAACAACCAGCATCGATCTTCCCAAACCACAACCCAATCAAACTCGCTTAAACCACGCACTTCAAGCAAGACAAACTTCAAGAGAATTCAACAGAAAAGCCGTTTCACTTGAGAGCGTCGCGACCATTCTGTATTACACGCTTGCCTACCTCGACCGAAAAGAGGACCCGGACGAAGCTGTTCTTCACCCTCGCTTTGGTAACCGAAGAAGCAGTCCTTCGGGCGGCGCACTGAATGCTACCGAAGGCTATGTCTATGTCACAAACGTAGAATCGGTAACCGCTGGGGTTTATTACTACAATCCAACCCATCACACACTTGAACACCGAAGCGAGTTACCGGTTGTACCCTTAGGGAATATGCTCAATGGGCAGCACTTCGTGAACGACATCTCATTTGGGGTTTTTTTCACATCCAGGCTTGACAAACTTTGGTGGAAGTACGAGCACTCCAGGGCCTATCGAATGGCTTTGATCGAGATCGGACACCTCTCACAAACCTTTCAACTGGTCGCCACCTCGTTCGGCTTGCGGACATGGCTGACCGGTGCGCTTAACGAAAAGCCAATCGAACAATTAATCAACTCCCCATTCGAGCGGGAAGAGGTCATGTTTTTCGTGGGTGCAGGGTATGGAAGCAACGCCTCCGTACCCTCAGTATTGAAGGCAGAACTGGCCAGGCAAATAAAAGATGAGTAAACCCAACGATCGTCTAGCGCTTGAGTCATGGGATAAGTATTCCTCCGTGCGCAGCAAACCTAACAACTATGGATTGCAGCACTTTTGCACGGCAACAGAAAAATCAAGAGATTGGTATCCCAGAGCAATGTTACCGTTTTTGGAACGGCCTTGGTTTGAGAACATGCCTAATGGGACACTTCAAAAGCTATTAGCCCGGCACCTCATTTATTTTCTGGATTACACGACTCGGCTTGAACACCTGATGATCAACAGATCATTAGAAGTTGTGATTTATGGCGCATTGAAGGTTCCTGTTTCTGATTTTTTGAAAACCGCGGCATTACAAATCTACACGGACGAAGGCTACCACGCGCTCTTCTCGAGACAACTATCAAACGCGCTGGCCGGCGAATACCAAATTGTGCGACCAGACATCTTGCCTTATCGAATTCGCGTACTGTACGACTTCCTCGACACATTTCCTATTCAAGACAGGGATCTCATCTATTTCTCAATAGGTTTTGTTTCAGAGACCATCATTGCAAAGGAAATCTCTAGAGTCACCTCAGAGGATCTAGCCGCACCCGCCTATGCGTTGCTCACCGATCATCTGCGCGACGAAGCCATACACGCTCTTTACTTCGCAGACGTGTTCAAGGCTATCTGGACTAACTGTTCCACTCTCCAAAGAAACATCATGGTAGGCGCCTTTCCCGCCATTTTGAAAATATTCTGTTCAAGCGACATTCCATGGCTTACCTCGGCGCTCACAGAATCGGAAGTTCCGACTCTGGAAATCGAACTAATCACAAGCCGGTTAAATGATGCTAACACCCTCACCCAACGCGTGGCCGCTGTAGGCGGGATGACATTTTCAGTTTTAAGAAAAGTGGGTGTTTTTGAAAACGAACAGTATGTTGATTCGTTCAAGAGCGAGGGACTTCCGTATGCTTAAGCCTTATAAAGGGTATACATTGCTCCTGTTGCTTTCAATGACCCTGCTCGGCGTCTTCCCACTGGACGTCATCCTGCCCTCTTTCCCCGCGCTGTCCGCCCATTTCAACACCCCGTCAGCCACCATCGCGTTGTCCATCAGCCTTTTCGCGATTGGTTTTTCCCTGTCGCAGTTCTTTCTGGGCCCGCTTTCAGACCGGCTGGGACGCAAACGGTTGTTGATCATGGGAATGGTCGTGGCGATTATCGGGGCGTTGGGGTGCGTGCTCAGCACAGAATTCTCGACATTTATTCTGTGGAGAATCCTGCAGGCTGCCGGTTGCGGTTGTTTCGTCTTGAGCAATGCCTTGGTTCAAGACCTCTTCAGCAGAGACGAACGCGAGCGCGTGAGAATCTTGATGACCACCGCGAGTGGCCTGTTCATTTCAACGTCTCCGCTCATGGGGACGGCACTTCAACATGCATTCGGGTGGACGGGCAGTTTTTGCCTGTTTGCCGTGATTGCGGGGCTCGTTTTGCTCCACGCAACATGGGTGCTGCCTGTCACTGTGGCGCCTGCTTCGAGCCTTCGTTTCTGGCAATCATGCGTTTTGGTGATATCCAATGCGCGATTCATGGGCTTTTCGTTGATCGCAGCGTTCGCCTTCACCTGCCACTTTTCCTTTATCGCCATCTCTCCCGTCATCTTCCTCGACGGTTTCGGGCTTTCCGCCTTTGAGTTTTCGCTGATATTACTGGCCTACGGGGCCGCTTATGTCATGGGGGGCCTGGTCGCCAGCCGTTTGCAGAAGGTCCTCGGCCACCCGCATCAACTGAAAACCGGGTTGGTACTCATCGGTCTGGCGGGTGTGATCTTGATTGCGCTCCACGTCACGACAGAGCGCAGCTTTCTGACGTTTTTGCTACCCATGATGGTCTGCACCATCGGCACCACTATTGCCCGTCCTGCGGCCACTTCGCAGGCCATGGATTTTTTTCCGAACAACGCGGGTGCTGCCTCGTCTGTGCTCAATACCCTCGTGTTCGTCACGGGTGGTGTGTTCAGTGGGCTTGCGAGTCTGGCCGTGATGAACGTCGAATACGTGCTCTCAGTAGGTTTCATGGTGGTGAGCGGCCTCGGCTGGATTCTGGTCCGCGCGGTGTACGCACCTGAGTCCTGCACCCAAGCGAGTCTGTAGACATCGATCACTGGACCCACGCTTCAGCCCCTACTCCTCTCCCCAATCATCTCGTAAAGCTGCTGAGCCGCCGCCGACAGCACCCGCCCCCGTCGACGAATCAAGCCGATGGTGCGGCTGACCACCGGCTCCACCAGCGGCACGCTCACCAATATCGGGTGGTCATCGGCGGGCATGGCCAGGCGTGGCACGGCGGCGATGCCGACGCCTGCTTCGACCAGGCTCACGACGCTCATGACGTGGCGCACTTCGCAGAATGAGCGCGGCAGGTCCGGGGCGTCGGCCAGGGCCAGGTCCAGCAGCAGGCGGTTGCCGCTCGCTTTGGCCACGCTCATGTAGTCGTACGCGTTGAGCTCGGTCCACGTCACGGCTGGCCGTTTCGCCAAAGGATGATCGCGGCGGCAGGCGACGACGAAGGCTTCTTTGAGCACGGGCTGGAAGTCGATGTTGGCCTCCTGAACGCCAATGTAGTTCAGGCCGAAGTCCACTTCGTTGCGCACCACGCTGGAGAGCACGTCGCTGGCGCCTTCGTCCATCACGCGGATGACGATCCGCGGGTAACGTTCGTGAAATTCGCGCAGCACTTGCGGCAGAAAATAGCGCACCACCGAAGGCACGCAGGCCACGCTGACTTCGCCGCTCATGCGTCCCGCGACGTCGCCCAGCCCGATCAACGACTCGTCGAGGCTGTTGAGAATGTCACGGGCCTTGCGGGCGAAGTCACGACCGAAGGCCGTAAGGTCGACGCGCCGGGTCGTGCGTTCCAGCAGGCGCACGCCCATTTTCGCTTCGAGCTTGGAGATCCGTCTCGACAGTGCTGGCTGTGACAGGTGCAGGTCCAGCGCAGCGGCGCTGAACGTTCCGAGCTCCGCGACCGCAACGAAAGCGCGGAGGTCGCTCATTTCCAGATTCATGTGTGGCATGCATAGATCCATCAGATTGTTGCAATTCAAATGCTACCACTGCTGCGCCATGATCGCCGGGTGCTGCTCGGCACGTGCAACCAGACAATCATAAATAGAAGGAGCGCACCCTCATGACCACGATCAATCGCCGCGGACTGCTCAAGGCAGGAGCCATCGCCTCTGTCGCCGCCGCCACGCCCGGCCTGTCCTTCTCCGCTCTCGCGCAAGGGGAAAAAATGAAACCTGCCGACCCCGCTCCTGCCCCAGAACCAGTGACCCATATCCTGGCGCGCTATTTGGTGAACGCCCGCTACGAAGACCTGCCCGCCAATGTGCGAAAGGAAGGCACGCGCACCCTGCTCAACTGGGTCGGCGTGGCCGTTGGCGGTTCGCACCATGAAACGGTGGAGCGGGCGCTGTCGGCGCTCAAACCTTTTTCCGGACCGCCACAAGCCGGTTTGCTGGGGCGATCGGAACGTCTGGACATCATGAACACGGCCTTTCTAAATGGGGTCGCCAGCCACATTTTCGACTTCGATGACACGCACCTGAAAACCATCATTCACCCGGCAGGACCGGTGGTGTCGGCGATTCTGGCGTTGTCGGAGTACCACCCGGTGTCTGGCAAGGATTTCCTCAACGCCGTGGTGCTGGGCGTGGAGACCGAATGCCGCATCGGCAACGCCGTGTACCCCAATCACTACGACGTTGGCTGGCACATCACCGGGACCGCCGGTGTGTTCGGCGCGGCTGCGGCGGCGGGCAAGATTCTGGGGCTGAATGAACAGCAAATGGTCTGGGCCTTGGGCCTGGCGGCCTCGCAACCGGTGGGGCTGCGCGAATCGTTCGGCTCGATGAACAAGAGCTTCAACCCCGGCCGTGCGGCCAGTAACGGCCTGTTTGCAGCGCTGCTGGCCGCGAAGGACTACACCAGTTCCGACGGCATGATCGAGGCCAAGCGCGGCTGGGCCAACACCATCAGCACCAAGCAGGATTACCGCGAGATCACCGAAGGCCTCGGGACCCGCTACGAGGCGGCGTTGAACACCTACAAGCCCTTCGCCTGCGGGATCGTGATTCACCCGGCACTGGACGCGGCGATTCAACTGCGCAATCAGAACAAGCTGACCGACGACCAGATCGCCCGCATCGACCTCAAGGTGCACCCGCTGGTGATCGAACTCACCGGCAAGAAAACGCCGAAGATCGGGCTGGAAGGCAAGTTCAGCATTTACCACTCGGTGGCCGTGGCGATCATCGAAGGCGCGGCAGGGGAACGTCAGTACAGCGACCGCGCCGTCAACGATCCCAAGGTCATCGCCCTGCGCGACAAGGTGACGGCCACCATCGATCCGGCGATCAAGCCCGAGCAGGTGGACATGACCATCACCCTCAAGGACGGCCGCACGCTGCACAAATTCATCGAACACGCCATCGGCAGCCTGGAAGTGCCGATGACCGATCAGCAACTGGAGGCCAAATTCACCGACCTGGCGAAAGGCATCCTGCCTGATGCCCAGATCCGCAAGCTCATCGAAACGTGCTGGTCGGTAGAAAAACTGGCAAGCGCGGCGGAGATCGCCAAAACGGCAGTGGTCTAGCGGCTCGCCAGTTAGCCACCTGTAGGAGCGAATTCATTCGCGAAAATCGGCCAGGCGACCGAGTTGCGTGGGATGTCCCGACACTTCGTCGGAATGCCGCCCAGAATGAATTCGCTCCCACAGTGACTGGCGGCATGCCGAAGTCCTGCGAATGGACGCTGCTCTGTAGCCGACCCGTTTCGACTGGGCAATAATGCACGACGTTTTTCCGCGCCCACCCAGAAGGAATTTTCGTGTCGTCGAACGGTTCAACCCCTGCGTTGCTTGAGGTCAGGAAACTGAGCCGTCTGGATCAAAGCGGCACGACGCAACTGCTGAAACCCACTGATTTTTCCCTGATGCCTGGTGCGCAGGTCGCGATCACCGGGGCGTCCGGTTCGGGCAAGAGCGTGTTCCTGCGCACCCTGGCGTCGCTCGATGCGCCGTCCACGGGCGAGATTCTGTGGCAGCAACACCCGCTCTCCAATGACACGATTCCGCACTTCCGCACATGCGTGGCGTACGTGGCGCAACGCCCGGCGTTGATCGAGGGTTCGGTGCTGGACAATCTGCAGTTCCCGTTCACCCTGAACGCCCTGCGCACGCGCACGTTCAACTTGGCTCACACCACTGAATTGCTGGTGAAAGCCGGTAAGGACACCCTTTTTCTGAGCAAGCCTGCCGGGGATTTGTCCGGTGGCGAATCGCAGATCGTCGCGCTGATCCGCACCCTGCAACTGGCGCCGCAGGTCATGCTGTTCGATGAACCCACTTCCGCACTCGACCCGGCCTCGGCGGCCGCAGTCGAGTCGTTGGTGCTGCATTGGTTCGAGGAAGGTGCGGGGACGCGGGCCTACATCTGGGTGTCCCATGACCCCGAGCAGGCGCGTCGAATGAGCACTCAACACCTGACGATGAATCAAGGCGTGTTGCGATCGGGAGACGACGCATGAATTACCAGAACCTGTCGTATGTGGACCTGGCCATCGCGGCCACGCTGATCCTGATCAACGGCGTGTTGTCGCTGGTGCTCAAGCTCGGGTTGGGGCGCCAGTTGTTGTGGGCGTCGGTGCGCACGGTGGTGCAGTTGCTGGCGGTGGGTTATCTGCTGGGCTGGGTATTCGCCCACGCCGAATGGTACGTGGTGCTGCCGTTGATGTGCCTGATGACGCTGGTGGCCGGGGTGTCGGCGGCGGGCCGGGGCAAGCGCACGTACGCCGGGCAGTTGATGGACAGCGTGGCTTCGGTGTGGAGCAGCTCGTGGCTGGTGGCGGCCATCGGCCTGTTCGTGATCATCCGCATTCGGCCGTGGTACGAGCCGCAGTACGCGATTCCGATTCTCGGGATGATTCTGGGCAACACGCTGACGGCGGTGTCGCTGGGCATCGAACGCATGACTCAGGAACTGACCTCCGGTCGCAACACCATCGAGATGATCCTGGCGCTGGGTGGCACGCGCTGGGAAGCCGCTCAGGGCGCGGCGCGGCAAGCAGTTCGTGCGGGGATGATGCCGACGCTCAACCAGATGTCGGTGGTGGGGATCGTCAGCCTGCCGGGGATGATGACCGGTCAGGTGCTGGCCGGTGAAAACCCGGTGGATGCGGTGCGTTACCAGATCATGATCATGTTTCTGATTGCGGCGGGATCGGCGTTGGGCACCGTGTGCGCGGTGCTGCTGACGTTCCGGCGGCTGTTCACGCCGGACCATCGTTTCAGGGCTCATCGGCTGGTCGTCCGGCGCTGAAACCGGTGGTAGCCGGTTTGTTGCGGGCCGGCGCCGCCAGAGAACACGCCAAGTCACGAGACCGTCATAAAGCAGTATTATTCTGCCATCACCTCGCGGCAGGAAATACATGCAGTGGTCCGCCGATCGTTCTCCTCCCTCAGTTTCCTCCAACGCCTGCTGATGACGCTCTGCGCCGCGACGCTGGTGTTTCTCTGGGCGCTCTATGGCCAACAGAAAGCCACCTCGCGCCACGAAGCGCTCGCCGCCAAATCAGCGGAACACCTCAATCTGGCCACCATCGCAGCCGAAAACCTGCGCCAGCTGGTTGACCGGGCACAGGCCATTGGCCGGGTGACGCGAGGTGATATGGACGACCTCGGCCAACGCCACCAAGGGCTGGTCCGCATGTTGGCCGAAGACCCGGTGTTCAAGCGCATGAGCCTGTACAGCAGCGACGGTACGCTGCTGTCCGCCAGCCATTTCGATGAGCTCCGTCAACTGCCGCCGGAATGGCTGAGCCAAATGCAGCAGCATGCCGAGCACTACGGGCACAAGGCCCTGTTGCCGAGCGCGCCTGCCACCCAGACCCATACGCTGCTGCCGAGCTGGCGCCTGCCCTTCCTGCTGCCACTGGTGGATTCAGCGACCGGCAAGATGGACAGCATTCTGGTGGTGCAACTGGACGTCGGCTACCTCGCCGCCCTCTTCGAACACATCGACCTCGGTCAGAGCGGCATGATGCGCCTGCTCGACAACGACGGCCACGAACGCCTGCGCATCAGCAGCAGCGGCGTGATGGTGTCGGGTGTCCCTATGATCCCGGAGCTGTCTTCCGGCAACGAGGTGACGGGGATGCTGACGCAAATGTCCCGGGACACTCCGTACCAGAGCATGTACCTGCGCGTGCCGCAACGGGGCTTCAGCGTCGTGGTGAGCCAGGCTGACGACGAAATCCTCGCTTCGTCCCGTCGGACCTATGAACGCCAGTTGTGGCTGAACCTCTGCATGACCCTGCTGATTCTCGGCAGCCTGATCTGGACCCTGCGGGTGTTGCGCAAGCGCCAAGAGGCGTTTAACGCGCTGGAACAGGCGCAACAGGTCAATCAAGAGTTGATCGATCGCCTGGAAGACGAGCATCGGCGCAGCAGCCACGCTGCCGCCACCGACCATCTGAGCGGCCTGCACAATCGCCGTCAATTTCTGGAAGTCGCGGCCCGCACGCTGTTCAGCCAACGGGGCAAGCGGCGTCTGATGGCGATTCTGTTCATCGACATGGACCGCTTCAAATCGATCAACGATTCCCTGGGCCACAAGGTCGGCGACATGCTGCTGCAAGCCGTGGCCGGGCGCATCAGCCGCATGTTGGAACCCGACGACGAAGCGGCGCGCTTTGGCGGTGACGAGTTCGTCGTGCTGCTGGCCGGTGAACGCACTGAAGAACAGATCGACAGCTGGGTGCGGGGTTTGGTGCAAAAGCTCTCGGCGATCTATTCCCTCGGCGATCACGAAGTCACCACCAGTCCCAGCGTCGGCGTCAGCATTTGCCCGCGGGACGGCCAGGACGTCGAAGACCTGATTCGCAGCGCCGACGCCGCCATGTATTCGGCCAAGCGTGCGGGCCGCGGCCAGTATCGCTTCTTCGACCCGTCCCTGAACGTCGCCGACGTTGAAGAGTTCATGCTCGAACAGGCTTTCGGCAATGCCCTGAGCGAGCGGCAATTCGTGCTGCACTACCAACCACAGATTCGCCTCGACACCATGATTGTCGACGGCTACGAGGCATTGGTGCGCTGGGAACACCCCGAATTCGGATTGTTGTACCCGGACCGCTTCATCTCCCTCGCCGAACGCAGTGGCTTCATCATCGCGCTGGGTTGGGAAGTGCTGCGGCTGGCCTGCGAAACCCTCGAACAGTGGCTCAAGGAAGGCCGTCAGTTGCGCCTGGCGGTCAACGTCTCCGCCATTCAATTGCATCAGGCCGATTTCAGCGACCGGGTGTTGGCCAAACTGGCGCGACACGGCATCCCTGCGCAATGGCTGGAACTGGAAATCACCGAGACCACGCTGCTCGATCAGGAAGGCCGCGCGGTGGAGCACCTGCAGCGTCTGCGCGAAGCGGGGATGCACATCAGCCTCGACGATTTCGGCAAGGGCTATGCCGGTTTCGCTCACTTGCAAGCGCTGCCGCTGACCAAGCTGAAAATCGATCGCACGCTCATCGCGCCACTGTCCAACAGCCCGGACGACAGCCCCATCGTGTCGTCCACCATCATCCTCGCCAAGCGCCTGGGGCTGACGGTGGTGGCCGAGGGCGTGGAAACCCGCGAACAGGTGGTGTGCCTGAAAATCGCCGGGTGCGACGTGGCGCAGGGTTACCACTTCAGCCGCCCATTGGCAGCGGCACAACTGGCCGAATACCCGCCCTTCATTCACTCGGCTCCAACGGACGCGACTCACAGGGATGCGACGGAAAACACATGCACGCAGTGAAATGCCTTAGCGCTGTTTTGGCAGGCCTGATGTTCAACGTCTGCGTGGCCGCGCCTGCTCCGACGGCGCCCTCTCCGGCACCGCCCTTTTCGACCGCGCAGTGCACCCAACACAGCCTGCGCATCGCGGTGATTCCGAAAAAGAGCATGGACGAACTGCTCCAGGAACAGAAACCGCTGATCGAACGGCTGAGCAGTGCCACCGGCATTCCTGTGGAAATCGTGCCTTCTTCGTCCTACGAGAGCGTGGTCGATGCCATCGTCTCGGGCGGCGTCGACATCGCCTGGCTGGGCCCTGCGTCCTACATGCTCGCGTACCAGCGTGACCCGCGCATCGAACCCTTTGCCAGCCTGACCATCAACAACGGCTTCTTCACCCCGGCCGGTCATCATTATCAGGCCCTGCTGCTGGCCCGCAGCGATGTCGCCAGCAGCCTCGACGCCTTGCGCGGCAAACGCGTGGTCCTGACCGACCCCGCCAGCACCTCCGGGAGCCTGGTGCCGAACACTGAATTCTCCCGATTGACCGGGATTCCGCTGGCGCAGTTCTTCGGCTCCATTGCCTATTCGGGTTCTCACGACAAGTCATTGGACGCCCTGATCAACCGCAAGGCCGACGCGGCGTTCGTGTCCAGCGTGCGCGCCGATGAATACCTCATCAATGGCCTGATCCAGCGCGACACCTTCAAGGTGCTGTGGCGTTCGGAACCGATCTACTACGACCCTTTCGTGTTCAGCGGCAGTGTCTGCCCCCCGCTGAAGGAAAAGATTCGCGCCGCGATGCTGAACGATCAGCAAGGGCTGGCAGGGTTTCTGGCATCACAGAAAGCCTCCGGCATTGCGCCGGTGAGCCACGCCGAATACGCGCCGTTGCTGCGCATGATGCAGGCCGAACCGATCCCGAAATGAGCGGTTAAAACGGGCCGTCCAGCGTCGCCTGATACAGCGCCCGATAAGCGCTCACCAGTTGCTCCTGCGAGAACGCCAGGTTGCGGCCGCTGGGATTGGGCAATACCCAGACGATTGCCCCGCCGAACGTGTCCGCCTGACGCCCCCACGGAATGTCCTTGCGGCCCGACAGCGCTGAATACGCGGCCTTGCCGAGAAAGGCGACGAAGCGTGGCGCGTACAGCCTGATCTTCTGTTCGAAGGCCACGGCGGCCAGATCGAACTCCTGCCGCGACAACTGATCGGCCCGCGCCGTGGGACGGTCCACCACCGCCGTGAGACCACAGCGGTGCTGCAAAATCGTCCGATCATCTTCGGGTCGCAGCAACTCCGGCGTGAAACCCGCCAACTGCAACGTGCGCCAGAAACGATTGCCCCGCCCCGCGAAATGATGCCCTTGGGCTGCCGCAAGCAGGCCCGGATTGATGCCGCAGAAAATCACCGAGAGGTGCTCGGCGAGGATGTCTTGCAGGGAATGGGGCAACGTAAACCTCGTACTCAGTGCAGCAGTCACGACGGACGGCGCCTGATTGTGGGACGGAGCACTGCGTTTGGGAACCTCGATGAAGATTGCGTCAGGAATCACCGCGGCAGCTGATCGATCACTGCGATTGCGCGCATAATGCGCCCGCCACGTTTCCACGATGAGGGTCTCTGAGATGTCAGTCGTTCATAAAGCGGCTCAAGTGGGGTTTTCGACGCAAGCGGGGGCCTACACTCAGGGCCGACCGGATTATCCGGATGAACTGAGCAACTGGCTCAGGCGCACGGTGGGGATCGAGGCGCAGGCCTCGGTGGTCGACCTCGGTGCAGGTACCGGCAAGTTCACGCGATTGTTGGCCCCCCTGACCGACCACCTCACCGCCGTCGAGCCGGTCCAGGCGATGCGTCGGGAGTTCGCCAAGGGCCTGCCCGACACGAACATCGTTTCCGGCACGGCCGATGCCCTGCCCTTCACAGATGGCGCCGTTGACGCGGTGGTCTGCGCCCAGGCCTTTCACTGGTTCGCCAATGACGCGGTGCTCGCCGAGATTCACCGGGTGCTGAAACCGGAGGGTCGTCTGGGATTGATCTGGAACGTGCGCGACGAGTCCGTGGACTGGGTCGCCGAGATCACCCGCATCATCACGCCGTACGAAGGCGATACCCCGCGCTTTCACACGGGCCAATGGCGCCAGCCCTTCAGGGGCCCGCACTTCGCCCACCCCGAACTCACCTGTTTCAACTACAGCCACTCCGGCCCTGCGGAAACGGTGATCATGAACCGTTTTCTGTCCGTCAGCTTCATCGCCGCGCTGCCCGAAGCAGAGAAAGCCGTGGTCACCGAACAGCTGCGGGAGCTGATCAAAACCCATCCCGCCCTGCGCGGCCGCGACAGCATCGACTTTCCCTACCAGACCCAGGCCTACGTGTGCCGACGGCTGGATTGATCAAAGGTAATCCTCGTGAAGATCATTCGCAGTAAAGCGTTCACCGGCGACCGCGCCTGGGCAGCACTGGACATCGCCAACATGAACGGCATCACCACCCGCCTGCACTGGACTGACCGGCCGTACAAATGGCACGTCAACGACGGTCAGGAAGTCTTCGCCGTGCTGGACGGTCGCGTGGAGATGCACTTCAAGGCAGACGGCGTCGAGCAGTCGACGATTCTGGAAACCGGCGACGTGTTCTACGCCTCGGTCGGCACCGCCCACGTCGCCCACCCACTGGGAGTGGCGCGGATTCTAGTGGTGGAAAGCGAAGGGAGCGTTTAGTCCTCGGATCTGGCAAGAAACACTGCAAATCTGTCACATGCGCAATCCGGTGGGCACCTACAGTCGTCAGCCAACGGTGGGGCGACGTCCCGCCCCTGCCCACAGGAGACGACCATGTCCAGATTCGATGAATACGTGTTCAGTGCACAGCCGGGTTTCGATGAGCCGGTCATGCGCGAGGCGTTCGCCAAAGCCGTTCCGCTCAACACCGTGGTGATCTATTGTTACGACCCACGGGTGCGGGACATTCCCGAAGCGATCGCCCGGCATTTTGGTGAGGTCTATCCCGGCGAGGTGATTCGCGATCAGGACGGTAGCAGCGTCGGTTCGACCACCACGCTGGCCACGGTGTCGGTGGCGGCGGGACGTGCCGTCGATGGTTTGCGCTCGATCACGGTGGCCGAATACCTGTTCGGCATTCGCAACATAGTGGTGGTGCATCACTCCAACTGCGGTGCGACCTCGTTCTCCAAAGACGGCTTCGTCCGCAACTTCAATCATGAGCACAGCGCCGATATTTCAGCGTGCTACGACCACGGCAGCGTCGCCATCGTCGATTATGAACAGTCGCTGGCGTACGACACCGCCATGGTCCGCACCCATCCCGGCACACCCGAGAACGTCAACATCTTCGGTCTGTTCTACAACACCGACACCGGCGAGCTGACCGAAGTCGTTCGCGACCTGCGGACAGACTGACGGCGAAGTCAGGCCTCTGCCGTCGCGAGTCTGGGTGACGGCGCGAAACGCTGCGCGTACTCTTTCGGCGTCACCCCCAACCGTCGAACGAACGCCTTGCGCAACACATCGACGCTGTTGTACCCGCAGCGGCGGGCGATTTCTTCCATGGAGCGCCCGCCCATCTCGAACGCACGGCACGCGGCTTCAAGACGGACGTCTTCGACGTATTTCGCCGGGGTGGTGTTCAGGCCTTTCTGAAACTGGCGAATCAACGTACGAACGCTGGTGGACATGCGGTCGGCGAGCATCTCCACGGTCAGTTCGGTGTGCAAATGCTCGCTGATCCACACGCACAGTTCTTCCAGCCCCGAACCCGCAGTGCGTTGGGATTGCAGGGTGACGCTGAACTGCGCCTGCCCGCCGGGACGGCGCAGAAACAGCACCAGGTTGCGGGCGACCTCCATGGCAATCGCGTCGCCAAGGTCCTCGCTGACCAGTGCCAACGCCAGATCGATCCCTGCCGAGATCCCCGCCGAGGTGTAGACGTGTCCGTCCTTGATCCAGATCGGGTCCGGGTCGACGTTGACCTTGGGATAACGCTCCGTCAGCTCCCGCGCCACGCCCCAATGCGTGGTCGCCCGCCGGCCGTCCAGCACCCCCGCCGCGGCCAACGCGAACGCCGCCACGCAGATCGAGCACAGTCGGCGCACGTCCGTTGACCGCTGCTGAATCCATGTCAGCGCGGGCTGATCCAGATGGCCAAGCGTCTTCCAGCCGGTCGTGACGATCAGGGTGTCAATCGGCAGGTCATCCAGCCGTTCCTGTTCCAGCGTCTTGTGGGCCAGAAGGCCAATGCCGGTGCCGCTTTGCATCTGCACATCAGCGCTCGACGAGATCAGTTCCAGCCGATAAGGGGGCGCGTCGGCAGCGAACAAGCTGTTGGTGAAACTGAAAACCTCAGCCGGTCCGATCACGTCCAGCGCGTCCACCGGGGGCAACGACAGAATGACGACCCGTTTCTGCGGCGTATGCAAGGCCCGGGTCTGGCGGCGGGTAGGGGTGGTCACGGGACGTCTCCGGTTGAATGGATGAAGAACACGATCTTGGCACGAATCGACTGAAAACAGTCAATTCTGACGATGGCAGAACCCTAGACTCAGCGGCAGACCCACTTCTCAGGTAAGCGCCATGACTTCTCCCATCACCCTCGGTGGCATCATTGCCCCGGATACCGACCTGACTCGCGAAGCCAGCGCGCTGGTCGAGCGGGTGCATTCCAAGGCCCTGCTCAACCACGTCCACCGCTCTTGGTGGTTCGCCGATTTTCTCGGCCAACAGCGTGGCCTGAAATACGACCGCGAAGTCGTTTACTTGGCCGCCCTGATGCACGACCTCGGGCTGACCGAAGCCTTCGCGGCCGACCAGCGTTTCGAAGTGGATGGGGCGGATGCCGCCAGCCGTTTCCTGCTCGACAACGGCTATGCAGAGGCCAAGGCGCAACTGGTCTGGGACGCTATCGCCCTGCACTCCAGCGCCGGGATCGCCGACCGTAAACAACCGGAAATTGCCCTGATCTACATGGGGGCCCACGTCGACGTCATGGGCCTGTTCATCGACGAAATCACCCCGTCGCTGATCGACGACACCCTGGCGCTGTACCCGCGCCTGGGCATGAAGGCGGCGTTCACCCAGGCCGTCGCTGAAGTCGCGCGGAAGAAACCGCACACGGCCATCGGCACCGGGCTCGCGGACGTGGGAAGACGGCACATCCACGGCTTCGATTGCCCGAACGTGTGCGACCTGATCGACAACGCGCCGTTCGACAGCTAAGCGGAGGTGTCCATGATTTCTGACTGGCTTTGCGGGGTGCTCGCCCGACGCGGGATTCATTATGGCTGGGCAATGGTCGCGGTGACGTTTCTGACGGCCCTGATCACGGCGGCCTCGGTGGGCGCGCCGGGAATTTTCATCGTGCCCATGCAAATGGAATTTGGTTGGAACACGCTGGAAATCTCATCGGCGTTGTCGATTCGCTTCGTGCTGTTTGGCCTGATGGCGCCGTTTGCCGCTGCGCTGATGAACCGCTACGGCCTGCGCACCGTCACGATCACCGCGATTCTGGTGATCATGGTCGCGCTGCTGCTGTCGCTGAGCATGACCAAGGTCTGGCAACTGGTGGCGCTGTGGGGCGTCGCGGTCGGCATCGGCGCAGGAATGACCGCGCTGACCCTGGGCGCGACGGTTGCCTCACGCTGGTTCAGCCACCGGCGAGGGCTGGTGATCGGCGTGCTCACCGCCAGCACGGCCACCGGGCAACTGATCTTCATGCCAATTCTGGCGAATATCACCGATCACTACGGTTGGCGCTGGGCATTGATGTTGATGTCCGTGATGCTCGCGGTCGCGGGTTTAGCCGTGCTGATGATCATGCGCGATCGCCCAGGCGACATGGGCCTGCGCCCGTATGGCGACACCGGCGACGTTGCGCTTGCCACGCCACCTGTCAGTGCGGCGTCGATCTTCGCCGCGTCTTTGAACACCTTGCGTGACGCCGCGAAGACCCGGGTCTTCTGGATTCTGTTCAGCACCTTTTTTATCTGCGGCGCCACCACCAACGGTCTGGTGCAAGTCCACCTGATACCGATGTGTGGCGATTACGGCATTTCACAGGTCAAGGCAGCCGGGTTGCTGGCGGCGATGGGGGTGTTCGACCTGATCGGCACGGTGGCGTCTGGCTGGCTGTCGGACCGGTTTGATAATCGTCGGCTGCTGTTCTGGTACTACGGGTTGCGAGGGCTGTCGCTGATCGCACTGCCCTTCACCGACTTCTCGATCTTCGGCTTGTCGGTGTTCGCCGTGTTTTACGGCCTCGACTGGATCGCCACCGTGCCGCCCACTGTCCGCCTGGCGGCCTCCCGATTCGGCGCCGAACGCGCCGGGCTGGTGTTCGGGTGGATCTTCGCCGGGCACCAGATCGGCGCCGCCGTTGCGGCATTTGGCGCAGGCTGGTCGCGCACAGCGCTGTTGAGTTATCTGCCCTCGTTTTTCACCGGCGGCGTGTTGTGCCTGATCGCGGCAGTGACCATCCTGTCGGTGCGGGAGCAGAAAGCGATGCCCAAGGCCGTGACGAGCTGATGGCGGCGTGAAGGCTGCTTGAAGACTCAGCGCAGCCCCGCGGCAAACGCCTCCAGTTGCGTGATCACTGCGTTCCAGCCGTCGAAGAAGCCGAGCTGTTTGTGCTGCTCGCACGTGTCTTCGTCGGGGTGCATGACGTGGGCGGTGTAGCGGGTGCCGCCACCTTCATCGCTCATCGTCACGATGGCGGTGAACCCCAGCCAGGGCGTGGCCGGGCGCCAATCGGCGGTGAGCATGGAGGTGAACACCAGCCGCGACTGTGGCACCACTTCCAGAAAGCTGCCGGGGTTGCCGCTGCTGGCACCGTCCGGCCCGGTCATCAGCGTATGAAAGGCACCGCCGGGTCGTAGATCGAACGCCTTGACCTCGGTGACCCACGGTTTGGGGCACCACCATTCTTTCAGCAGATCGGGGTCGGACCACGCACGCCAGAGCGCGGTGCGGGGGACGTTGAGCACGCGGGAAATGATCAGGTCGTGAGGGTGGGTGTTTTCAGATGTATTGAGCGACATGGCGGGCATCCTCTTTTTAGGGTTGTCGGGTTTCCCGAGGGGATCGCACGGGATTAACAGCCTAGCAGGCGGCAGTGAGTCTGCGCCGTGAGCCCGGCCTGCCACCGCTTTCGCGGCCGTCGTAACCTCCGGCTGCTCCCACAGGTTTCGCGTCGTTACGCGGGTCCTCGCTTCAACGCCATTTCCTGTGGGAGACGCCGGAGGTTACGACGGCAGCGACAGCGACCTATCGGCCGCCGACCGTGCCTGGCCTACAACCGAAACGATTGCTGCATCGCCTGTGCCAGCAGGTCCACGGCTTCATCCCCGTGTGAAGCCGCGCTGCGCACGAACACAATGTCGTGATCGGGAATGACCGGCAGGCCGTCGAGGATTTGCATCTGTTCGGTGACCTTGCCGCGATCAATCAGACTGACAGCCATGCCGGCTTCCACACAGGCCTTGACCGCTTGATTGGAAGGGCTTTCGAGGACGATGCGTGAGCAGCGACCCGAGGCTTTAAGCGACTCCGTCATGGCTTCGCGGTAAGGGCATTGCAGCGCGTGAACGGCCAAGGGCAGCGGATCGTTGAGCGCCACTGTCGTGCTCGTCGGGCCGACCCAGACAGGCGTGGTCGACATCAGCACTTGGGTGTCGGGGCCGATGTCGCCTTTGCGCTGCGCCACGACGGCCGTCTGCAACTTGCCGCGCTGGACCAGTTCTCTCAGCGCATAGCTCGGCCCGGTTTTCAGTTCCAGCACCACATTCGGCCAGGCGGCGGCGAAGGTCGGCAGGATGTCGCGGATGACATGGGTCGCGTATTCGTCCGGCACCCCCAGCGTAATGCGCCCGGCGAGGTCAGTGCCGTGCAGGTCGGCCAGCGCCTGATCGTGGGTGCGCAGCAACTCGGCGGTCGAAATCAGCAGCCGCTTGCCCAGCACGGTCAGCGAAATGGACTGGTTATCGCGGTTCAGCAACCGGCCGCCCGCCACCTGCTCCAGACGCTGAATGTGAACGCTCACCGCGGCCGGGCTTTTATGCAGCTGCTCGGCCGCCGCGCTGAATTTTCCGATGCGCACCACCGCATGAAAGGTGCGCAACAGGTCGATGTCGAGAATGGCTGTCATGGTTCAATCCTGATGAACAACTGCTGCATGATCTTTTGATTTATTAGACTACGCCCTTTCCGTAGTCTGTGGAAATGAGCCAGCCAATTCCGCTTCAACACGACCAACCGACGCGCCGCCACTGGCGTCAGACCCTGCCACTGCCCTTGCTTGAAGCAGGGCTGCTGCTGACCTGGAGTTCCGGCTTCATCGGCGCACGCTTTTCCATTGATTACGCCCCGGCGCTGCTGGTGGTGTTCTGGCGCTGCGTCGTCGTATGCCTCCTGCTGCTGCCGTTCGTCTTCCGCGCCCTGCTCAAGACGCCGGTTTCCGTTTTGTTGACCAACGCCGGGATCGGGCTGCTGGCCATGGCGGGTTATCTGACGGGAGTGACTCAAGGCATCGCGATCGGGGTGCCCGCCGGGCTGGCCGCGTTGTGCGCTGATTTGCTGCCGCTGGGCATGGCATTGCTGGCAGCGCTGGCGTTGGGCGAGCGCTTGGCACGGCAGGTCTGGCTGGGGCTGATCGTCGGGCTGGTCGGAGTGTTGTGGGTGACCCATGGCGCGCTGGTGCTGGGGGATGCGCCGCTCTGGGCCTACGGCTTGCCGGTGGCGGGCATGTTCTCCCTCGCCGTGGCGACCTTGTGGCAAAAACACGCCACCACGTCGCAGTCGATCGGTCTGCTGCCCAACCTGTGGTTGCAGTGTTTCGTGTCGAGCTTCGCCTTCGCCGCCATCGAGGGCAGTCAAGGCAGCCTGGCGCCGATCCCTACCTCGGGCTTCGTCCTGAGCGTGGTATGGACCGTCGGCCTGTCGACCCTCGGCGGCTACGGGCTGTACTGGATTTGCCTGCGTCGGACCACCGCGACCCGGGTCGCCAGCGTGCTGTACCTCAGCCCGCCGATCACCCTGCTCTGGGCATGGGCAATGTTCGACGAACCGTTGTCCTGGCAGATGGCGTCGGGCATGGCGATTTCCGCAGTGGGCATCTGGCTGGTGGTGCGCGCCGAGGCTCGGCAGGCGGAGAAAGCGAAAGACTCCGCGAGGCCCTCCCCCGGCTCGGTTGGCCAAGGCGATGACGTCCTTCACGACAACGCAATCACCGAGAATCGCTGACGTCTACCAAGCGCACGCCTGCGTCAGACGGCCGACAAATGCTCGAAGAGGATGGTCGCGCCCACTGCGATCAGCACCAGACCGCCAACGATCTCGGCACGCTTGCCGACCACCGTGCCCAGCACCCGACCGAGCATCACCCCCAGCGTCACCATCACGGTAGTGGCGATGCCGATGGCCAGTGCCGCGACCATGATGTTCACGTCAACGAACGCCAGGCCCACGCCGACTGCCAAGGCATCGATGCTGGTGGCGAACGCGGTCACGGCAAGGATGAGGAACGAATGCTGGTCAGGCTTCTGCTCGTCTTCTTGGTCGTGTTTGAAGCCGTTGTAGATCATGTGCAGGCCCAACGCGAGCAACAGCACAAAGGCGATCCAGTGGTCCCAGCTCTCGACGAAACGGGTCGCGACCTGACCGATGCCCCAGCCGATGACCGGGGTAATGGCTTCAATGACGCCGAAGATCAGACCGGTGCGCAGCGCTTCGATCAGGCGACGTTTGTGCAGGCTGGAGCCTTTGCCGATGGCCGCTGCGAAAGCGTCCGTGGACATGGCCAGGGCGAGAAAGATGAGGGAAATGGGGCTCACGGTTTACGTCCAGTCACCCCGAGAGTCCCCCCTGCTCGGCCATCAATTCGACAATCCAGTCGATGAATACCCGCAGCTTGAGGCTGATGTGCCGGTTGGGCGCATAGGCCACGTACATAGGCATCACGCTCAACGTCCAGTCCTCGAACAAGGGGATCAGTTCGCCCTGCGCCTGCGATTTTTTCGCCATGTAGACGGGCAACCAGAGTGCGCCCAATCCGGCCAGACCGGCTGTGATGTACGCGTTGCCGTCGTCCACCACCAAGCCGTGGCGGCTCTGCACTTGAACGGCTTCGTCACCCCGTTGCAAGGTCATCGGAAACAGCTTGCCCGTCCGCGCCCAGCGATACCCGACGATGCGGTGGTGCGCCTCTTCCAGCTCCCGGGGGTGGGTGGGCGTGCCGTTGCGTTGCAGATAATCCGGCGCAGCGTAGACACCCAATTGCAGGTCGCCGATATGGCGGGCCATCAACGATTGATCGGTGAGTTCGCCGCCGCGGACCACGCAATCGACGTTTTCGCCGATCAGATCGACCATGCGATCGCTCACGCCCAGGTCGATCTGGATGTCCGGGTAGCGCGCCTGAAACCCGGGCAGCGCCGGGATCAGAATGAACCGCGCAAACGGGCTCGGGACGTCCACCCGCAACCGGCCTCGGGGCACGGTGGCAGCGCCGGACAGGCTGGTCTCGGCGTCGTCCACGTCGGCCAGCACCCGCACCGCACGCTCGTAGTACACCGCGCCATCGGCAGTGACGTTCACCTTGCGCGTGGTGCGGTTGAGCAACTTCACCCGCAGGCGCGCTTCCAGTTGCTGAACGAGCTGTGTAACGGTGGTCTTGCTCATGTGCAACGTCCCGGCAGCTTTGGTGAAACTGCCGGTTTCGACCACACGAACGAACGCCTGCATTGCGTCGAAACGGTCCATGACGACTCCGAAAACGAGAGAGATTGTTTGGGATTACCAAACAGTGCTGAACAAGGTTGCTCGTTTATCGGTGGCGTGCAAGGGCTTTACAGTCACTTCATCGTTAATTACGGGTCATCACTGACCCACCGATGGAGGTTGCACATGACAGTTCGCGACGTTGTTTTCCCACCTGGACGCCAAGCGCTGTATGAGCGCAATCGGTACTCCCCGGCCATCAAGTCCAATGGCTTTCTGTTCGTGTCTGGCCAGGTCGGCAGTCGCGAAGACGGCTCGCCTGAGCCTGAACTGAAGGCGCAGGTGCGCTTGGCTTTTACGAACCTCAACGGGATTTTGAAAGAGGCTGGCATCACCTTCGACGACGTCATCGACGTGACCGTGTTCATCGTCGACCCGCAGAAGCGATTCGAGGAAATCTGGGAAGTCGTGCCCGAATTCTGGGGCGTTGCGCCGCATCCGACCATCACGGCAGTCGGCGTGACGTGGTTGTACGGGTTTGATTTCGAGATCAAGGTGATTGCGAAATTGCCGGAGTGAAACGACGGCATCAATGGCGGTGTGTCAGCGCTGAATGGGGCGCCTCACACACCGCCTTCGCGGCCGTCGCACAGCTCCGGCTGCTCCCACAGGATTTCCTTCGTTCCGCCTGGAGGGGACCGGCGCACCATCGCGGACGTGAGGATGTCCATAAACAAAGGTTCAACACGGTTCCCGTGGGAGACGCCGGAGGGACGACGGCAGCGATGGCGACCTATCTGAGACACCACTGCCACTGACTGACCTCAGCTCACCAAACCCGGCGCAGGCCCCAGCTCCGCACGCAACTTGCTCAACGCTGCATAGGCCTTGTCGCGATACGCCAGCAGTTCGGCGCGTTTTTCCGGGTCGATATCGAGAAAACCGTGCCCGGACTTGAGGCCGTAGTTGCCGCCGTCCACCAGGTCTTGCAAGGCTTTCGGCGCGGCCAGACGATCGCCATAGGTGCCCGACAGCGTTTTGTAGGAAGACGCATAAACGTCCAGCCCGGCCATGTCACCAATCGCGAACGGCCCGAACAGCGCCAGACGGAAACCGAAGGCATTGCTCACCACCAGATCGACCTGTTCCGGCGTCGCCAACCCCTCTTCCACCACCATCACCGCTTCTTTATAGAGCGCGAACTGCAAACGGTTGGCGACGAAGCCCGGGGTGTCCGCGACCCGCGCAGGCACCTTGCCGACCGCGCGAATAAGCGCTTCCAGTGTGTCGACATGACCGGGCAATGTGTGTTCGCTGGCAATCAGCTCGACGCTCGGAATGAACGGCGCCGGGTTCATCCAGTGCACGCCCAGAAAACGCTCCGGGTGAGTGACGAACTTCGCCAGTTCGCCAATCGGAATCGCCGAGGTGTTGGTGCCGATGATGGTGTCCGCTGCGGCCGCCGCCGACACGCGCCCCAGTACATCGCGCTTGACGTCCATCGATTCGAACACCGCCTCGGTCACGTAATCCACGCCCTCGACCGCCTCTTCGATGGAGCCTGCGGCGGTCAGGTTTGCACTCAGCCGTGCATGGGCATCTTCCGGAAACAGCCCGGCTTCGGCGAACGCCTTGCCCTGTTTGAGCAGGCGCTCCAGGTTGTCCTTCGCCACGCTGGCGGACACATCGCCCAAGACCACCTGCGCGCCGCCCAGGGCCAGCACTTGAGCGATACCGCCGCCCATGTAGCCCGAACCGACCACTGCCACTTTCTTGATCGTCATACTGCAACTCCTATTCTTGAATGACAGACCCGGTGATCAGAGATGCTGATCGCTGCGGTCCTTGAGACTCGACAAAGCCAGTGCGGCAATCACGCCGCCTGCCGCCAGATAAGCCGCCACCGCATACCCCGAACCGAAGCTGACCAGCAGGAACGACGCGATCAGCGGCGCCGGACCCCCGGCCACCAGCGAGGACATCTGGTAGCCGACCCCCGCACCGGTGTAGCGAACGTGCACCGGAAACTGCTCGGAGATCAGCGACGCCTGGGCGCCGTACTGAATGGCATGAGGCACCAGCGACAGGGTAATGGCGATGAAAATCCAGGTTTCGTTGCCCGAATTCAGCACCCAGAAGTACGGGAAGGCCATGAGGATCAGCACCGCACACCCGAAGTAGTACATGTTGCGGCGACCTACCCGGTCCGCGAGGTTGGAGAAAATCGGCAACAGGATCAGGTCGAGGATCGCTGCGGACAACGTCCCAAGCAGCACAAAGGTGCGCGACACGTGAGCTGTCTGCGTCGCGTAATCGAGGATGAACGCCGTGAAGATGTAGAACGGCATCTGCTCGGACATGCGCAGGAACGCCACTTTGATGATCTCGCGCCAGTGGTGTTTGACCACGAACTTGAGGGGGCTTTTCTCGATTTGCTGGTTCTGCTTCTTCGCCGCGAAGGACGGCGTCTCTTCAATGGAGAGACGCACGAGCAGGCCGACCACCACCAGAATCCCCGACAGCAGGAACGGAATGCGCCAGCCCCACTCAAGGAAATGCTCGCCGGTGAAATAGCTCGACCCCATCACCGCCGAGGTCGACAGGATCAGGCCGATGGACGTGCCCAGTTGCGGCCAGGCGCCCGCCGCACCGCGCTTCTTCTGATCGCCCCACTCCAGCGACATCAACGCCGCACCGCCCCACTCACCGCCCACGCCGAAACCCTGGACCAGACGCAGGATGATCAGAATCACCGGCGCCCACAGCCCGATGCTTTCGTAGGTGGGCAAAAACCCGATGAGAAAAGTCGCCAGCCCGGTCATCACCAGCGTGACGATCAACGTGGTCTTGCGCCCGACGCGATCGCCGTAGTGGCCGAAAACTGCCGCGCCGATGGGGCGAATCGCGAAGGCGATGGCAAAGGAGGCGAACGACAACATCAATGAGACGAGCCGATCATGAGTGGGAAAAAATAACAGAGGGAACACCAGCGCGGCCGTCGCACCGTAGATGTAATACTCGTACCACTCGATGGTGGTGCCGATCAGACTGCCCACCGAAGCCCGGCGGCGCTGTTTGAGCTGGTGCGCGGTGGGTTGCGCCGAATGCGCAACCGGCTCGGTGGTGGGTGCCGCATTGGGTGCAGAGGAGCTGCCCCCCAAGGTGCCGTCGAGTGTAGACATGAAGCTGCCTCCATTATTCTTATTGGGGTAGGCAAAGCGCGCGGAACGGCCTGTTCAGGCCGTCGGGCTTGCGCTCTGTCATGAGCAACGCATTGTGTCGTGTGGCTTTTGCATGTGAGCAGCTCACAGTATTTGTTATTTTTTCACATTGTCAAGCAATATGCGTTAAAATTTAACAAAACGAGTTATCACTTTTCACACTCAGGATTCTCGATGGACACTGATGAACAGACCCACCGCACGCTCTACCTGATCCGCCACGGCGAAACCGACTGGAACGCCAAACGCTTGTTGCAGGGGCGCCGCGATATCCCCTTGAACGCGTTGGGTAGAGGCCAGGCCGCAGTGTCCGGCACCTGTCTCAAGTGGCTGCTGCCAGACGCGTCACACACCGACTTCATCGCCAGCCCGCTGGGCCGCACGCGCGAGACCATGGAAATCATCCGTCAGCGAATGGGGCTGGACGCCGAGGATTACCAGACCGATGAACGGCTGGTGGAGATCAACTTTGGCGAGTGGGAAGGACTGGACTGGCAGCAGATCGCCGAGCGTCAGCCGGAGCGTTACGCCGCACGGCAGGCTGATCCGCTGAATTTTATTCCCACCGAGGGCGAGAGTTACCCCCACGTGTTCGAGCGCGTCGGCAGCCTGCTGGGTTCATTGCAGCGGGACACGGTTCTGGTTGCCCACGCCGGGGTGCTGCGCAGTTGCCTGGCGTTGCTCACCGAGGTGCGGGATTATGAGGTGCCGCTGCTGGAAATCCCGCAGGACCAGGTGCTGATGGTGCGCGATGGCCAATTTGCCTGGATGCGGGTCAGCACGGCTCTGGATGGAAGCCGCTGACCGTAGGGCGACGTCAACGGCGATCAGGCGAGGATCAGTTCGATGCCCGAGCGGCGAATGCCAGCGGCGGAATCGGTCGTCAGCCCGTCGTCGGAAATGATCGGATCAAAGCGGTCAAGACCGGCTACGCGGTACATGCCGAAGGTGCCGTATTTGGAGCTGGTGGCCATCAACACCACCTGGGAGGAACCCGCCATGGCGGCTTTCTTGACCTCGACTTTGGCCTCTGACGGTGTGGTGATGCCCCGTTGCAAGTCCCAAGAGCTGCTGGAAATGAAAGCGATGTCGGTGGCGAGATTGCGCAGGGTGTCGGCAGCGAGGGTGCCGATGCCGGTGATGTTGTCGTGGTCCAGCACGCCGCCGGTGTGAATCACTTTGACGTGCCGCGCTTCCGACAGGGCAATGACGATGCTGAAATCGTTGGTGACCACGGTGATGCCCTCCAGCGCGATGATGTGCGGCACAAGGCACAGCGTCGTCGTGCCCGCATCGAGGTAAACCACCATGCCCGGCTTGAGGTACTGCGCGGCGATCACGGCCATGCGCTGCTTCTGCTCGGATTCGAGAATCACCCGCTTATGGTGGCTCGGCTCGTTGGCCATCTGGCTCGCCAGACGCACGCCACCGGGCACGGAAAACACCAGTCCCTCCTGCTCCAGCAGCGCGATGTCCCGGCGCACGGTCATGTGCGAACAATTGAAGATTTCCGTGAGCTGCACGACGCTCAACGTCTGCTCGCGCCGAAGCCTGCGAATGATCATCTCGCGACGTTGCGCCGGTTGCATCGGCGGCGCATCAGGTGATGGCAGAAGGTCTTCGCTCATGGGGGCTCTTGGGGTCGGGTTGAGGGCGTAGATTAACGCACAACGTCAGGCGGGCGCTGTTGATTGCACCCGTTTCATTTACCACTCCAACCTGATGCGGCTTTGGAACACCCGCTCCTCCCCCGTCACCGGATCGACGAACCGCAATCCCTGCGCCAGCAATTTCAGCGGCCGGTCGTAATCATCCACGGCGTCCTTGATCACCTCGGGATAGAAAGGGTCATTGCAAATTCCTGCGCCCAGCGCCGCCATGTGCACCCGCAATTGGTGCTTCTTGCCGGTTACCGGGTACAAGCCATAACGCCACAGGTCGCCCTTGCGCTCACAGACTTCGATGCGGGTTTCGGTGTTGCTCTGCCCTTCCCCTTCCTGCATGCGAAAAAACGGCTCGCCATCCACCAGACGGCTCTTGTGCACCCGCGGAAATTCCAGCTCAGGCAAGGCGCGAGCGATGGCTTCGTAGCGTTTGTTGATCGTCCGGGTGGGAAACAGCGCTTGATACGTCGAGCGGCTGTCTTTATTCGCGGAGAACAGCACCAGGCCTGCGGTGTGACGGTCGATACGGTGCAGCGGCACCAGATTGGGATTGTCGAGCGTGCGAATCAAGCGCCGCAGCAACGTCTGTTCGACGTACTCCCCGGCAGGCGTGACCGGCAGGAAGTGCGGCTTGTCGGCGACCACCAGATGCTCGTCGGCGTACAGAATCGTCTCTTGCACGGGAATCGGCACTTCATTGGGCACTTCGCGAAAATAATGAATGCGCAGGCCTTCGCGGTACGGCAGGTCCAGTGCGATGGGCTGTCCTTCGCCGTCCAGGACTCGACCACGGGTAATACGGTCCAGCCATTGCTCCCGGCTGATGGCGCTGAAGCGTTCGCACAGACAATCGACCACCGTCAGCCACGGCCCCGGCGGAAGATAAAGGGTGCTGGCCTGGCGTTCGGCGGCGATGAAAGCGGGTTCGGACATGGGGGGCTCAGAATCTGTGATCGGACGGACTGACACGACAAGCCGGCATTATCGCCCAGCCCCATGGCGTTGCGCGAGCAGCGTCACTTCAACTGAAGCCGCTCCGCTTGTCGGCGGTGACGGTCGCAATAGCATGGCCGTGACGATTTGTCGCAGCCCGATTCAGTACCAGTTGTCAGACATCCATATGACAGCGGTAGAAGCGACAACTGATTTGTCCTAAAATGTTTCCAAATCGGCAAGCAGGCGCGACACCGATCGACATCAACCGGGCCTCCACAGACCCGCCCGATGACCGAATCCGAAAACGCCTGCCGGACCTGAACTCATAAAAAGAAAGCCCGTCCTCGACGGGCTTTTTTCGTTTTCAGCGTTTGTTCCGCGCATCGAGCGCGACCGCCGGACTCGCAACGTCGGCACTGAAGACCCAGGACACCGCGGTGTTCTCACTGCCCACGACAGATTTTGTATTTCAAACTTTGAGGTGACACCCATGCTGGTTCAACTGTTTCAATGGATCAAACGTCTTTCCACCGGCACATCGGCCGAAAGCGAAGAGCGCTACTCGCAATCCTTTCAGGACGAAGAAAGCGATGTCGGTCGCTGGACCTTCATGTCGGTGTTCATCGTCTTCACCCTGAGCCTGTACATCGTCGCGGGCCTTGGCTACTACGCCAAAGTGCACGTCTGGGATGGCATGAGCGAAGCGCAGAAAGAAGCCGTTGCGAAAGCGATGGTCGTGGACACGCAATATCTCTGATTGACCGACCTGGATTGAGCGCCCCGGACTGAGAGACCGCCCGGCCTCAGTCACGCAAAAACATCACCACCTGCCCGGTGTCGAACGGCCAGTCCAGTTCGGCACCGGTGTCAGTGCGCCGCAACACCGGAATGCGCAAACCGTACGCGTCATTCAGCGCGTCACTCTCCGCAATATCGACCAACTCGACCAACAAGCCGTGCTCTACCAGGGGCATCAGCTCGGCCTCGGCGACTTCGCATAAATGACACCCTAACGTCCCGAAAAGTTGGCACTCTGGCGGCATGTCGTGGCCCTCTGCATGGGGATTTCAACGGCTGAACGCCAGTTTAGGCCCGCCCTGAAATGCCGTCGAGCCGGAACCGACGTCGAGAGAAGTCGTTGGAACGGTCCAGCACCGGCTTCTCGAACCAGCGATACCCGACCCACCCGTAGCAGAGCACTGCGGCCAGCATCAGCAGGGTGAACAGCACGTTGTCCCACAGGCTGTCAGGCCGACTTCCCACGATCTGCCAAACGCGCCCGATCACCCCCAGCACCAGCAGATGCGACAAGTAAACGGTGTAGGACATGTCTCCGACTGCAACCAGAAACGGTGGCATGCGCAGGTGACGGCGGCGCTCCAGCAAGGCGAACCCGAGGATCAGCGTGCCAAACACCCCGCCCACCGCGAACATGCGCAGCAGGCCGTCATCGTCAAACAGCCGGTAGTAACCGATGAGCCCGATGCCCGGCAGCAACGCGGCGATCAGCGCGATGACAACGGCACGCGTTGGAATGCGTGCGCTGTGCGGGCCGTAAAACAGCAATGCCAGCGCCACACCGACCATGAATTCCAGCGAGTACGGATGAAGGATGATCCTCAGCGCCGCGTTGTAGTCCCGCCAGTCCTGGACGCCATTGAACACGATCAGGACGAGCGCCCAGACCGCCAGAAACCCGGGCAGCCAGCGCTCACGAAACAGCATCAATCCGGTGAAGACCAGGTAGAACCACAGCTCGAACAGCAGCGACCAGGCGACCATCACCAGCAACACTTTGTCGTTGGGCAGCAGCAGGAAGGACATCAGCAGGTTGGACGAACCGTGGGTGCTGTTCACCATGTTCGGCTGCACCAGCACCACCGCCAGGGTGAGGAAGAAATAGAGCCAGTACGTGGGATAAATGCGCGACACGCGATTGAACAGAAAGCGCTTGGATTCGGCGGCTTTCTGAAATCGGCCCCGGCTGACGATCACCATCACGAAACCGCTGATGATGAAGAACAGGTCCACGCCCAGTTGAAAGAAATCCAGCAACGGCGGCAGCAGAATGTCGCCGCCCGAATATTTGTGCTCCACGGCGGTCATGTGGAACAGCACCACACCCAACACCGCCACGCCCCTCAACCCCTGAAGGGAATAGATACGTTCCATCGACTGCTCCTACTGCGGACGCGGTCCTCAAGGATCGCGACAAATCCGGCATGTCGGGGGCAGGCGCTTTTGGCCATGCCTGCCCCATTGGGGAACAAGCATAGCCAACGGTGGGTATCACGCTTCAGTCGTGACTGACAGCCCCGATCTTGTGGATGGACAGGTCGGCGCCGTAGTACTCCTGTTCCTGACTGAGCCGCAGCCCCAGGCACAGTTTGATCACGCCATAGACCAGGAAGCCCCCCACCAGGGCAATCGCCACACCCAGCGCGCTGCCGATCAACTGGCTGATCAGGCTGACGCCACCGATACCGCCCCAGCTCGTCTGACCGAAAATGCCACAGGCGATCCCGCCCCATACGCCGCACAGACCGTGCAACGGCCACACGCCCAGCACGTCGTCGATCTTCCACTTCACTTGCGCGGCGGTGAAGCACCAGACGAACAAGGCACCGGCGATGATGCCGGTGACCAGCGCGCCTACCGGGTGCATCAGGTCGGAACCCGCGCACACGGCGACCAACCCGGCCAGCGGGCCGTTGTGCAGAAAGCCGGGGTCGTTGCGGCCGACGATCAACGCCGCCACTGTACCGCCGACCATCGCCATCAGCGAATTGACAGCCACCAGACCGCTCACGCCGTCCAGCGTCTGGGCGCTCATGACGTTGAAGCCGAACCAGCCGACGATGAGAATCCACGATCCCAGCGCCAGGAACGGGATGCTCGACGGCGGATAGGCCACCAGCCTGCCCTCGCGATACCTGCCGTGGCGCGCGCCGAGCAGGGTCACGGCTGCCAGCGCCAGCCAGCCTCCCATCGCGTGCACCACCACTGAGCCGGCGAAATCATGAAAGCTCGCCCCAAAGGACTTCAACAGCCAGGCCTGCAGGCCAAAGTTGCCGTTCCACACCATGCCTTCGAAGAACGGGTAAACAAACGCAACGATCAACACCGTCGCGCACAATTGCGGGGCGAATCGCGCACGTTCGGCAATGCCGCCGGAAATGATCGCCGGGATGGCCGCCGCGAAAGTCAGCAGGAAAAAGAATTTCACCAGGCCGTAGCCATGGTCGGTCGCTAGCACATTCGCCGGTTGCAGGAAGCTGACGCCGTAGGAAATCCAGTACCCCACGAAGAAATACGCCAGGGTCGAGACCGCAAAATCGCTGAGAATCTTGGACAGCGCGTTGACCTGGTTTTTTTGCCGGACGGTCCCGACTTCCAGAAAGGCAAAACCGGCGTGCATGGCGAGAACCATGACCGCGCCGATCAGAATGAACAGGGTATTAGAGCTGTGGATCAGGGTGTCCACCGCACTTTGCACATTTTCCATCGAGAGGCAGGCCTGCAAGTGATGAAAAGCACCAAAGCGGTACAACGTTTCCATCGCACTCGGCAAACGGCACCAATCTGGCGCACGAACGCCGCTGCGCGAACCGGTTTGGCGCACGCTTATCGACAGGAAAATTGAACGCTTAAGGGTTTTTCTCGGTTTTATGGTTTTGGATCAACGTGTCGGCGCATTCACCGACTTCCGCGCTCCGCGATGGAGCGCGCTGCCTCCCTGGCGCACCAACACAAAGCAAAACCTGTACCAGCCAAAGAGATCACAATGCAGGGCAATTGGAATGAACCTTCGCGAATAGGCCATACTCGAAAGCCAATATTGCCACCCCTACGGAGAACACCCATGGCTCGCCCGACCGCAGAGAAAGCCCAGGACATTTTGATGGCAGATTTCCAGACATTGGTGGCCGACACCGAAAAGCTGCTAGCGCACACCGCGTCGTTGGCCGGTGAGCAAGCTGACGTCCTGCGTGATCAGATCAACGACAGCCTGGTACGTGCCCGCGAAACCTTGGCCCTGGCGGAAGAAGCCTTGCGCAACCGCAGCCAGGAAGCCGTTGTCGCCACCGAAGAATACGTGCAAGCCAATCCATGGCAATCCGTGGGCATTGCCGCTGGCGTCGGCTTCTTGCTGGGTCTGCTGGCTACAAGGCGCTGACTGATATGACCCTAGGAACAGGTCCATCCGAGACCGATAACACGTCTTCGCCTCGTCGACTGGGAGCGGCCTTTCTCGGCTTGCTTCACAGCCATGTCGAGCTGTTCGGCATTGAATTGCAGGAGCAGAAAGCGCGCACCGTGAGCCTTCTGCTGTTCGCGGGTCTGGCGCTGGTGTTCGCGCTGTTGTTGCTCATCGGGCTCTCGGCGTTGCTGCTGATTCTGGTGTGGGACAGCTATCGACTCACCGGCATCATCGGGCTGTGCGTCTTCTATACGTTGGCTGCGCTGTTCTGTGCGATGCGTCTGCGGTCCGCGATCTTCGATGAATCCTCGCCCTTCCACTCGACCCTGGAAGAACTGGCCAATGACCGCGAGCGACTGATGCCATGAGCAATCCCGATTCGCCCCAGACTCATAACCGTCGGGAACTGCGCAAAGCCCTGATCCGCCTGCGCATGGAAATGCATCGCCAGGAAATCCGCCACGAATCCGCACAGTTGCTACGCCCCCTCCACCGCATGCGCGGCATGGCCCACGACCTGCCCGGCTCCCTTGGTATCAAACACGCGCCGCTATGGGGTGTCGGCATCGTTTCGCTGCTGGGCTTCCTGACCGGCAAAGGCGCCCGCAGCAAACGCACCGGCAGCGTCACGCGGTTGATCAAACTCAGCGCCAGTGTGATGCCAATCATTCGTCTCATCCTCCAAACCTCGGGGCGTCGCCCCTGAGCTGACCATTTGGCTGCATTCTTGCAACAAATCCTGTCTGCGCTTTTGCCTCGTGTTTTTTCACGGGGCAAAGGCGCGCCTACGCCTGACCATAAAGCCAATAATCATTGAGGACGCCATGTGATCGATGGGCAACCGCTAGCGTGTTTTCAGCCGTTCATCGATACCGCCACCGGCCGTATTGCAGGAATCGAAGCACTGGGACGTCTGCGTCAATCTGACGGGCGCCTGCAGTCCGTAGGCCCGTTGTTCGCCGACCCGAGAAGGCCTGCGGCCGAGCTCCGCCGCCTGGACCGATTGATACGCGACAACGCGCTGGGGCGGTTGCATGAAGTCCCGAATGACTGGTTTCTGAGCATCAACATTTCCCCACGCTGGATCAGCCGACTGCGCCCCGGCCAGCCGCTGCCGAGCCTCAAACAATTGCAGCAACACGGTATCCCGGCACAACGCATCGTTTTTGAGATCACCGAGTTGGGCGGCGACGGCCAGCGCTTGAGCGAGGTGGTGGCGCGCTACAGGGAAGCAGGCGCGCGCATCGCCATTGATGACTTTGGCGCGGGCTATTCGCAGTTGGACCGGGTGCTGGCCTTGCAACCTGACATCCTCAAACTCGACATGCGTCTGTTTCAGGCGGCGGCCCGTGGCGGCCCCAGCAGCGACGTGGTCAAGGCCCTGGCGCAGATGGCGGAGAAGACGGGTTGCTGGATCATCGCCGAAGGCGTGGAAACCGAAGCCGAACTGCATTTCGCGCTGGAATGCGGCTCCCGTTACGTTCAAGGCTTCCTGTTCGCCCAGGCCGAAGAAAACTTTTTCGCCGCCGACGCCTTCGTCGAGCGCTTCGCCGAATTGCGCGACCGCTACGTCATGCAA
Organism: Pseudomonas sp. NPDC088368; assembly: GCF_044753445.1. Taxonomy (NCBI): domain Bacteria; kingdom Pseudomonadati; phylum Pseudomonadota; class Gammaproteobacteria; order Pseudomonadales; family Pseudomonadaceae; genus Pseudomonas; species Pseudomonas sp. NPDC088368. The sequence goes on along the minus strand of NZ_JBIVNG010000002.1, from coordinate 93,567 downwards.
AAGGTGGTGGACCGCGAACGCTGGATGAATCTGCGCAAACAGCTCAGCCAGCTCATGCAGCGCTTGCAGGCCTGGGCCGAGGGCGACGAGCCGCTGGGCCATCTGCCGGACGTGCAGGAATACCCTTGGCTGCTGCGGTTTTACCAATGCGACCGACACGGCACGCAACTCACCCCCAACCTCGAATGGCGCCAAGGCGCATGGATCGCCGACACCCGCTACATGGGGCACAACTGGTCGTGGCGGCCATACTTCTATCACCTGCTCGCCGAGGGCTGGCATGAGCGCCGTCTGACCCTCTCCAACACCTACCGCGACGCCACGAGCAATCAGTATTGCCTGACCGCCGGGCAGTTCTTCAATAACGGCCAGCGCTTACTGCTGATTGACGTCGACGCCGCCGGCTTTTGATTCATCGGCTCCATGATGTTCTGCTTGCAGCCCGACAGACGAACCGGGAAGCTAGCCCGGTAATCACTCGATGGAGTACCGGCCTTGGATTGGCAGACCCTGCTCACCCGCGAGCGCCTCGGCAAGACCCTGCACAGCCCTGAAGAACTGGGGCGAAGCCCGTTCCACAAGGACCATGACCGCATCATTTTTTCCGGGGCGTTCCGGCGACTGGGACGCAAGACCCAAGTCCATCCGGTGACCAGCAACGACCATATCCACACGCGCCTGACCCATTCGCTGGAGGTCAGCTGCGTGGGCCGCTCGCTGGGCATGCGCGTCGGTGAAACCCTGCGCGGCGCCCTGCCCGACTGGTGCGAGCCAAGCGACTTGGGCATGGTCGTGCAATCCGCTTGTCTGGCCCACGACATCGGCAACCCGCCGTTCGGCCACTCCGGCGAAGACGCCATCCGCAACTGGTTCAAACAGGCAGCGGGCCGCGGCTGGCTTGACGCGATGACCGACGTCGAGCGCAATGACTTCCTCAATTTCGAGGGCAACGCTCAGGGCTTTCGCGTGTTGACGCAACTGGAATACCACCAGTTCGAAGGCGGCACGCGGCTGACCTACGCCACCCTCGGCACGTACCTCAAATACCCGTGGACCGCCCGCCACGCCGACTCGCTGGGCTACAAAAAACACAAATTCGGGTGTTACCAGAGCGAACTGCCGATCCTCGAACAGATCGCCCATAAGCTCGGACTGCCGCAACTGGAAGAACAACGCTGGGCGCGGCACCCGCTGGTCTACCTGATGGAAGCGGCCGACGACATCTGCTACGCGCTCATCGACCTTGAAGACGGCCTTGAGATGGAGCTGCTGAGCTACCCGGAAGTCGAGTCCCTGCTGCTGGGGCTGGTGGGTGATGACCTGCCGGAGACGTACCGCCAACTGGGGCCCAACGACTCGCGCCGACGCAAACTGGCGATCCTGCGCGGCAAGGCGATCGAACACCTGACCAACGCCGCAGCCCGTGCCTTCGTCGAACAGCAGGACGCCCTGCTCGCAGGCACCTTGCAAGGCGATCTGGTCGAGCACATGCACGGCCCTGCCAAACGTTGCGTACTCAGCGCCAAGGACATGGCCCGCAAGAAGATCTTTCAGGACAAACGCAAAACCCTCCACGAAATCGGCGCCTACACCACGCTGGAAATCCTGCTGAACGCTTTTTGCGGCGCCGCGCTGGAACAGTTCGGTGGCCACACGCCGTCATTCAAGAGCCGCCGCATCCTCGACCTGCTGGGCAACAACGCGCCTGATCCCGACTGGTCGCTACACACCTCGTTCCTCAGGGTCATCGACTTTATCGCGGGCATGACCGACAGCTACGCCAGCGAGATGGCGAGGGAAATGACCGGACGCTCGAACCCGATCCACTGATCCCACGAACCGGACGCTGCGTTCACAGCCCGAAATCCTATTGGAGATCGGGCTTTTCTTTGCGTGCTCAACAGAAAAGAAAACAGAATCTTCGGAAGCGTCCTACACGCGAACAGGAAACACCCTATCGCAGCCCTCAGACCGCTACCGAATAATCCGGCAGCCCTCAAACGCTGGCGGCGCCGCTTCTTCGCCCGCCAAAGCGCCTCAATCCTGTGTGTTCCCATCTATTGCGCCAGGGCTGCGCATCGGTGCGAACCCCCTCGCTCTGCCAGGTACCCACGATGTCCAGACACACCCTTCGCATTTTGCTGGTAGAGGATCATCCGTTTCAGCTCATCGCGCTGCAGATCCTGCTCAACAACCACGGCTTCTACCGCGTGACCCCCGCCCTGACCGCCAGCGAAGCGCTGGCGGCAATGGAGCGCAGCGACATCCCTTATGACCTCCTGCTCTGCGATCAACGCCTGCCGGACATGAGCGGCATCGAATTGATCGAACGGGCAAGCCGACGGTGCCTGGTAAGAGAGGCCGTCTTGCTGAGTGGTCTGGAACCGTCACAGTTGCGGGATATCGAAACTCAGGCCATCAGAAACGGCATTCCATTACTCGGTTGCCTGATCAAACCGTTGAACACGCTGGAACTGTTCCGACTTATTTCTTCCATTCCCGGTGACTGCTGACGCTATCGCGGCATCTTATTGGCACTTGCATCGCTGGCAAGTTAATAACATCACGCTGCCCAGTCGTTAATGAATACCCCATTTTGAGGGTACGCGTTGCTGCATCACCTTTTTGAGTGGTTTAAATATGTAGTCAGTGCCTGACTTCAATGTAGGATCATTCCGATTTTCAATAAACGCCATACGCCTGATAACTTTTTTTCGACGACTATAACGCTCGTTTTTTTAAACTTTTTCGTGCCGCTTGAGTAGTGACGTACGGCAATACGCCATTTTTTGTAGGACATTTCCTATATACAGCCATGAGCCCTTTCAGCTCATGCGCACCCTCTAGCTTCTGAGATAAGGTGCGCGCTTTCTTCGTTGCTCGTTATGGATTGAATTATGAAAACAGTTTTTATCATCGATGATCATCCTGTGATTCGTCTCGCCATCCGGATGCTGCTTGAGAATGAGAATTACGAGATCGTCGGCGAGACCGACAACGGGGTGGACGCCATGCAGATGGTCCGCGAATGCATGCCGGACCTGATCATTCTGGACATCAGCATTCCCAAACTCGACGGTCTTGAGGTTCTGACACGCTTCAACGCCATGAACATGCCAGCAAAGATTCTGGTGTTGACGGGACAAGCACCCAGTTTGTTCGCCATCCGTTGCATGCAAAACGGCGCCGCTGGCTATGTATGCAAGCAAGAAGACCTCAGCGAACTTGTCAGCTCGGTGAAAGCGGTACTTTCTGGCTACAATTATTTCCCAAGTCAGGCGCTGGGAAGGTTGCAGACAGACGGAATTCCCGAAGAACTGGAGCGCTTCAAAATAGTCAATGACCGAGAACTGATGGTCCTTCAGCTATTTGCCCAGGGGCGGACAAACAAGGAAATCGCCAAAGGCATGTTTCTCAGCAACAAGACGGTGAGCACTTATAAAACCCGTCTGATGCAAAAATTGAAAGTCAAGACGCTCGTAGAACTTATCGAGATGGCAAAACGCAATTCGCTAGTGTGAGAGATAGGATGTCTAAGGGGCTAAAGGACTATTGGATAGCATGCGTGTTGGCGTGCCTGAGCATGGGTATTCATGCCGGATCGGCTGCGGCCGAACGCTATACCCTGCTCAGCCGTGCCAACCCGGCGCACATGGATGTGACGCTGGACCGGACGCAGTGGCAGTGGGTGCGCAACAAGCGCGAGCTGGTTCTGGGCACTTCCGCTCCGGACTACCCCCCTTTCGACATGACCCTCACCGGCCGTGATTACGAAGGCTTCACCGCCGACTACACGGGTATTCTGGGGCGGGCACTGGACCTGCCCATCAGGGTCCTGCGCTATGACTCAAGGAACGCGGCCATCGACGCACTGCTGAGCGGGGAAATCGACCTGCTGGGCAGCGCCAACGGTTACGAGGCCGCTGCGTCCGAACTCAAGCTTTCGTCTCCGTACGCCGTTGACCAGCCGGTACTGGTGACGCGTACGGGCGAGAACCGGAGTCTGACCGATGGTCTCAATGGCCTGCGCCTGAGCATGGTCTATCACTACCTGCCTCCGGACGAAATCAGCGCGCTTTACCCCAAGGCGAGCTTGCAGACATTCCCGTCATTCCAGAGCGCGATCAATGCGGTCGCGTTCAATCAGGCCGACGTCTTTCTGGGCGACGCCATTTCAACCCACTACGTCATCAACAAGGGTTACCTCAACAACGTTCAGATGGCCAACTTTGGCAAGCACGAGCCCAACGGGTTCAGCTTTGCCGTCAAAGGCGACAACACAGCGCTTCTGGAGATCGTCAATTTGGTCCTCAAAGGCATTCCCATCGAGGAACGCATCGCCATTTCCAAACGCTGGGGTGCAGGCGCCGACCTGCTGCTCACTGACCAGAAACTGCAACTGACCCAACGCGAGGAACGCTGGATCGCCCAGCATCCAACGGTTCGGGTGGTGATCAACGACGCTTACGCACCGCTGACTTTCTTCGACGTCAACGGTAACTTTCGCGGCGTGACGGCGGACCTGCTGGACCTCGTCAAGCTGCGCACCGGGCTGCGTTTCGAGGTCAGTCACGCGCCGAGCATGCGCGACATGATGAACCGGCTGACCCAAGGGCAGGCCGACCTTATCGGCGCCATGGTGCCCAGCGACGAACGCGAAAACCGCTTCAACTTCAGTCGCCCCTACATGGACAACGCCTTTGTGCTGGTGACCCGCAAGGAAACGTCCAGCCCTTCCAATCTCGATCAACTGGAAGACAAACGCATTGCCCTCACCCTCGGCAGCCCGGTGATGGAATACCTCCAGCAAGCGTACCCGCGCATTTATCCCGTGGAAGTCGACAATCCCGCCCAGGCGCTCGACATGCTGGCCCATGGTCGCGTGGAAGGGGCTGTCACGTCGTTGTTCAGCGCCAATTATTTCATCTCATCGCGGGGGCTGAGCGATGCCTTGCAAATGCGGGTGACGGTGGGCCGTGACCCGGCGCGCATCGCCATGGCAACGTCGCGCAACGCCCCGGAACTGAGCGGCATCATCGACAAGGCGCTGTCGAGCATTGCGCCGGAAGACCTGGCGGTGATCAACAACCGCTGGCGCACATACGTCCCTTCAGGAGGTGGCGCCTGGCAGGACTATCAACTGCTGATTTACCAGATCGTCATCGGTGCGGGCCTGTTGCTGCTCGGCTTGCTGGCCTGGAACGCCTGGATGCGTCGTCAGATAAAGCAGCGCGTACGTGCCGAACGTGCGCTAGGTGACCAGTTCGAATTCATGAGCGCGCTGGTTAACGGCACGCCCCACCCCATCTATGTGCGCGACAGTGCCGGGTTGCTGCAACTGTGCAACGACAGCTACCTGACCGCCTTTTCGGCTAACCGCGAAGACGTGATCGGCAAGAGCATCCTTGACGGGGTGCTGAGCGATGCCCAGGAAGCCCGGCAGTACGTTGCCGACTATCAACAGGTCATGCAGAACGACACGCCGCTGATCCTCGACCGTTCTCTGCACATCGGTGATCGCTCATTAACCATCTACCACTGGATTCTTCCGTTCCGGGATTCCCTCGGCAAGGTACAAGGGATTATCGGCGGCTGGATCGACATCAGCGAACGCCGCCAGTTGATCGAGGAACTGCAGACCGCCAAACAACAGGCCGACGACGCGAACCGCGCCAAGAGTACTTTTTTGGCGACCATGAGCCATGAAATCCGGACACCGATGAACGCTGTCATTGGCATGCTCGAACTGGCCCTCAAACGCGCGGACCAGGGTCAGCTCGACCGTCCTGCCATTGAAGTGGCGTACAGCTCCGCCAAGGACCTGCTGGAGCTGATCGGCGACATTCTCGACATTGCACATTTCCCCATTTACGACGGTCGTCAAAACGACCTAATTACCCGCTAATTCGGAGCATTAGCGTTTCAAGACCCCTTTCAAAAAATTGACGATCGTCAAATTCATCGCGAAGCTTACAGCTAAATTATTTCCGTAAAAAAACTGTCCTACCGCGACAAAAAATTAAATCCCAGATGACTGTTATAAATACAAAACAGCGAACCCTTATTCATCAGCAACTTAAAAACCGTTCAGCAATACAAAATAACAGCTTACAAATAAAGAAATTAATAATAATATCAAAACTATTGAAAACGAACACACCAGTGCAACTAACTTGCCAAAAACAAGGTAATCGGAAATATTTTTAAAGGCTATTGACGGGACTGCCACAGTCGGATTACATAAATAATCCAATGATTCTAACATATCCATGATAGCGACTAAGTTCATCACGCAATTCCCGCTAGCCGCGATTGACGGTGAGGCGGTAGCTATTCTCCAAGCAAGCACAAAGCGGCGAGCCGGCGTGAGTAGAAACTGGCCTAGGTTGATTAGCATGGTCAGTGCCTTTTGCGATATTACGGGACGGCATCTCTCCATCGAAGATATGCAATCTCAAAGCGCTGCCGAAATAAAACTATCCGGTTTCGAAGGTTTTTTACTATCAGAAACAGATATCTCAAAGCGCGTTGCTGCATCAAAGTACAGTGAAATCTTGAGGATAATGTCGCTCAGCTTTGGTTTCAAGCTCGAAAGTTCACAGGTGAGGAAGGCTAAATCGGGTTTGCGCACAGCAGAATCGATCAGTCACTACGCACTATGCGCAAAGGACCAAGATAAAAGAAAGTATTATGAAGGTTGGTTTTTAAACACCAAAGGAAAGACAAGGGTATTTATAGATCTCTCTCGTTTTTATATCCAGTTTGGAAGAAACCATGCTGAAATTCTTGTAACGCAGATAAATACGAAACTGAGCAAATATTCACATTTTTCCGGAACAGGATATACAGCATGCATTCGCGCCATTATCAAACAACTATGTCGGGAATTTAAAACACCGCTCCAATTAAAAATGCTGCATCAGCCACCAAAAGTTAACGACTTTGCGGAAAAATGTTTTAGCCACGGGTTGTTAAGAACAATAGCACTCGACAACGACATAGAGACCTACTACCAAACCTGGAAAAAAACCGCAACTATATTCGAAAAGGTTTTTTGCAATTCTTATTTTGCTGCCGAACCTGCATACGCGATTTTCGCACCACATTTCTCGACGTCAATTTATGAATCTCGTAAAAAATATGATAACACATTTACACCTATCCCGCTTCAAATCAAAGATGATGAAGCATTAGCAAAACTTCGCCAAACGTTAGTTGAAAACAAGAATGACATTATCAAAGCTTGTAGACAATCCACTTATCACGAACTTCGCAGATATTATTCGGCAAAAAAACTCGCCAAGAATGGGAAACCACTAACAAGCATTAGTGACCAGAAAATCAGACCCTACTATAACATGGCGGACCTTTGCGCCACCTGGAATTCTGCTCCTTATGAATCACAAGACATAATCTTTTCATCCAAATACGGGTCGGAAACACTACTTAAGTCAATATACACCCTTCGAGCCGACACGTTATTGCCCTTAATCTATCATCTAGCCATTCTTAACCCGCAGATAACACCAAGCTGGTTGATCGATCTAAAGCTTTATAATAAAAAAGGGCAGATGACTGGATTTACGCAGTCCGGCAAAACGTATAAAGCAAAGAGCCGAAAAAAGCGTGCAAATAAAGAGCAAATCATCACGCTAGATAAGCAATCGGTGCGCATTTTTAAGCGGATCATTATGCTTACCAAAGATGCTCGAAGTTATCTTCGAGACCAAGGATCAGATGATTGGCGCTGCTTGTTGTTCACCTCTGATAAAGGAATGACTTATCCAACCCGGATGAATGCCATCCCAAGCATTCGACAATTAACTGAGCAACATCAGTTCAGAAATGAATTACTTAAACTAGAAAAGTTACGAAAAAGCAAAAATCGCCCTATTGAAACTAAAAGCTTGACTATAAAACGAATGCGTGCAGACCAACTGGTCATTCGGTACTTAGACACTCTCAGCCGCGAGGAGTTTGCTAAAGCTGCGGGACATTCGAAGCATAGCAGCAAACTGATTTATACATATATCCCATTGCAAATTCGGCATTTCCTACTAGACCGGTGGCTAAGACAATTCCAGAACGCAATTTTATACGACATCATGAAGGACAGTCCTCATCTTCTGCAAAGCGTAGATTTCAATAGTCAGCAAGAGTTAGACGCGTTCCTTAAAAATATTAGACCAGATTATGATTTCCATATGGATGGAAATCCCGCCACCATCGAGTCAGTCAGCAGCGACATACGTAAAAGCGATAAAATCTACATAGCTCTAAACCGATCAAAGCTCTTGATATTGCTCTCGATCTACGAACTGGTTAAAGAGGCTATCACTCTTAGCAAAATCATACCTGAAGTAATACTTCAGTGGTATCGAGTTGCATGCCTGGTCGTGACTGCTAAAAGTCTAGCGAATGAAGGAAAAATGTCCGGAATTTGCTCACAGGGAGCCATTTATTTGCTTCGCTCCACAGAGCACTCATTAGAATTATCAAACCGTTTGCGAGGGCTTATATATGGCAGTCAGAGTGCATAATACACTTTCCAACCTTTCTCAGGAAGAAGCCAAAGAGCTGCTTGAGTTGCTTGAAACCGAGTCGAATTGGACTACGACCGACGACATTCGCGACAGAGTATTCTCGACCTTAACAGTAGGCTCTTCCGTTTTCGAACCATACTGGTTTTCCGATTCCACCGCCTACTCTCAAAACATTTGGTATCAGAAAATTGATGATGGGAATGGAGGGTTCTATGAGCGAACTATCGACTTCAATATTCGACTCCACGATGGGAAATATCTTACACACCGCAAGCACAGAAAGCTGCTCAGTTTCATCAAACATACGATCGCAATACAGATTCACCCTCGGTACAATGGATCAGAATTCAAGCCATCCTATGCTCACTCACAGCTAGCTATCGTGTTATACGCATTGGATTGGCTGATCCTGAACTCCGAACGTCTTCACATCTTGGAGCTGGGAATGCTGTTGATGTCTGATAACGATTTCAAATATTTTTTGACAACTGTTTCAGACCTTCCCGTGAGCGAAGGCATCTATAAACTTACGTCGAAGACTGAAAACTACATAAAAGAAAATATTGCTTCTATTGACGAAGAAGATTTTCAAAATGTCTTGCACACAATGCCTGAATTGAGCGAACTACCACCGGATGAATTAAGACAGCTCCACCTAACAGATGATGAGCTTATCCGAGGACGGTTTTTGTTTTGGAAAAGAGGGTGGTATTATCGGCAACACGGCGCCTTGACGTTCAAAACCCCGCGGTTACTTGCAGATCTTTATCAAAATACTCTACAAGGCGCTTCACAAATCCCCAGACGAATCACTGATCTGGATATGGGTATTGAATCCTATCGCACTGAATTCGAGTCGGTTGAGGTCCGTTCAGGATACAGTGAAGGCCTGTCTATAAGGAACTTAAAGTCTTATATAGGAACGCTGCGCAAGATGACGATCTTTGAGGATGAAGATTTCTATATCGACCGCAAAGCAATCTTTGCGCTTACAGTGCCAGGCGTAGTAGCGAGAGGCAGAGTCAAGCCTGAGGGTCGTTACAAGACTGTTCCGATCGATGTCATAAGCGTTGCTCTGAGAAAATGCGTTGAATTCGTAATTAATGAAACTGACAATATCCTAGACATGATGCTTCACACTCTCAAGACTTACCAAGAAACCAAAAGTAGTACTGAAGGGATATATTTAAGGTATCAGCACATCCGGCATACTTTTAAAGCTGGCGTATTGCCTGCAAGATGGTCATTGGAACGCAGCGAAGTGGAATTTTACGCCGACATGAGACGGGGCGTAAGTCTTTGCGAGCTTTATCAAATCCTTCTGGGCGCTATTGGCATATGCACCTGCGGACTAGTAGCACGCCGAAGCATAGAGCTATTGAACCTCGAATCAAAGTGGTGTCTCGTGCCGAGGGATAATCCTCAGCTAGCTAAACATCAGGCAATTCAGTACAAACTGCGATTTCACGGAGCAAAAACTGGTGCAGCGGCTAAACGCCAAGTTTTGCAGCGACCTATTCCCCGCGTACTAGCGAAGGCGATATACAAGCTAAAGACATTCAATCGGAAATTGGAAAAGCTTAACCTAGTTAATCCCTCACCAAAACTGCTGGTTGGCATTAGTCGTTTGTCGGGAAAATCCCAGTCGTTATCTAAAGCCGGATTGTACAACTACATGGCACTGGCTGCTGACTACTTCGAATTCCCCACAATCGTAGGCCCTGACAAGGTCACCCGCAGATATTATATTCGCCCTCATCAATTGCGTCGATTCTTCGCTATGTTGTTTTTCTATGCTGCGTCTCCTGAAAAGCTCTGGGCGATATGCTGGATGCTAGGTCATACAGACTTGCATAGCTTCTATCGATATGTAACTGAAGTAACTGGCGGCCGAGCAATGAATGAAGCAAAAGCCAACGTATTGCGCAAGGCCGTAGCGAATGAAGATGCACCCCAAGTTGAGCAATTAGAAAAGCTTGTAGAGAAACTTCGGGACGATTACGAGACAAAACAAGTATTCGTCAGAACATCATCTGACCTAACAGATGACTTGAAATACTTATCCGAAGAAAATTTCATTTCGCTGGAGCCTACTTTTGAAGAGTATCTTCGCGGAGAAACAGTAGAACATGACATACTGGACTACCTAAAAAGCGGTGAAATTGAATTTCAGCCCAAATTTTTTGATATAAAAAACGAGAAAGGAGAAATCATTCACCGCTTCACGCTAGTCTTAACCGTACATGAACTTGAAATATAGCCATGAAATCTACAAACTTACATTCCGCTACCAAGAAGTTTGAATTACTCATCGACATTATCAATCGACCTGGCGATTACCTTGATGCGGTTGAGTTGCGCAATGCGCTTACAACACAATCAAAATTCTCTCTATATTCCGATGTCTCACTAGACATAACTGGGTGCCATCTTAACACGTTCAAGCAAGCCACAAATGCAGTAGTTCCAGGCGGTTTTAAAGCTATGGAACATAACCGTATAAAAGCCGCTGCTGTTTTAACCGAAAAAATACCGCCAAAGGAACGCACTGACACGGTCAGATCGCTTAAGTCTAAAGTAGATGAGCTTAAACACAACATAAGATCTCTGGAAGCACACATCATGCGTCTCACATACCTTCAACGAAAAACGATGGAGAAATACAAGCGCATATCTGACCTTCCTCCCAATCAGATCAAACTAGCATTCGAAAAAGACCTTGATGAGTTGTATTCATTAATGCGTGTTCTAGATATTTCAGATTTCTGGACGACAAAATGAGCCACAGCCCTGAAACTATCGTTACTTCTCTCTCAGACGATTTTCAACTTCCCAACGTGGTATTTCCAGACGGTAGTGTCTCAATGAGAGACGCAGGCGGACTACCCATCATTAGATTTCCTGATGGAACCATCTGTTATCTAGCAAACATGTATGTTCTAGAAGAGTATGTACGAGGAAAATCAGTCACCAACAGGGGTGGTACAATTCGAGCATATGCTTCTCTGCTTAGCCATCTAATTAAATTTGCACATAATAACAATTTGTCGTTCGCGATGTTCACTGACAGTTTGTTTCAGCAATTTATCGCCTCACTCAATGTTCAAGTGGGCATTGAAGATGATAAGGGTGATGAGCACAAACGGAAAATCATCTTCAAGAGCCTTGATTTTCTGTTTTACATAGGTGAGCTGGTTGGTTTGCAGAACTATGTAGGAAAAAATGGTATTATCAGGGCTGTGCGTGCGGGCCGCAGTCCAAGCACAGAACACCCAGACCTGTTTATTTCAAATGGGTGGGAATGCGAAAACCTTCCATTATCCAAAAGTGGTGGCCACGGAGTTGCGATGGGAGATGAGGCACTCGCCGCGTTGAAGCAGGCGACGACACAATTTTCTCCCTTTCTGGCCCAGCGTAATGATTTGATGATAGACCTGATGAATGCAACTGGCCCTCGCAGGGGCGAAACGGTCCCGATCAAAGTCGTAGACATTCTTGACGCATTGACGGATGAAGAAGCGCCTAACAGCTTACGACTTCGAACGCTCAAGCATGGTCAACTTGAATTCAGAGAGGTCGCCGCCACAAGCACTATTCTTGAAAAAGCAAAAGACCATATAGACATGTCTCGACGCCGAATCATCAAACAAAAACTAGGAAAGCAAAAGCGCCATACCTCAAATGCGCCCCCCTCAAGATCAAGCTCGCAACTTGACCATGGATATCTTTTTGTATCCGAACGAACTGGCAAGCCATTATCAACGAACTACATCACAAATATTTTCATAAATCTTAGAAAAATTGCGAAATTAGAAGAAAAGGCTCATGCCCATCAACTCCGCCATCGTTTCATTCAAACGCGCAAGGTCACCCATGACCTATTAATCGACCTCGGTGCAAAGTCGACAGGGCTAACGTCCGAACACAAAGCGCACGTTATTTTGCTTAAGCTAGCCCAAGAGTCAGGCCACAAGCGCATAACTTCGCTTCGCCATTATCTCCAGCAAGTTGATGATGAAATTTCGAAGACTTCACTTTCGGAGCGAAATATTCTTCGTGAAGAAGCCCTACGCTGCCTACCTGAAGTTCTGGAGAAACTCTACACAAATTTTCAAACAATGACCGTTAGCGAGTTTCACAGTTATTTGAAGACCCTCATACTAGCAACCAAGCGCGATTTGGGCGATTACATAGCTGATTAGGACCGATATCACCATCAAACACAGAGTCTTACCGTGTACTTTCCTATCAGGCCGCTGAGCCTACGGTGTGACATGTTTTTTTGGGAACATCCACCACACGCGCCGATGTTCAACCCACAGCTATCGCTCGGTTTACGGTACAGGGTTACGTGCATTAATGATACTCGCGGAAATCCTCCGTTCCGCTGCCGCAGTTTCATTGATTAAATCCGCGTCATTGGCCAACACCGGGCCACGGTGTATCGGCCACACCATCAGACGGCCTTAGAGGTGCCAATTGGATGTTCCTTCAAAGTCTGCATGCTGCGCGTGATGATGCTGATCGGCTAACTTCAGTACTCGGTCACGAATGTGACGGCCTGATCATAGGACGCCGTGTACGCGCGCTAGACGCTGCACCAGAAGGGACGCGGGTAGGCGTCCTTGCGAAGCCCCCCTCAATGGTCTTACGGAGCGACGGGGTTTACTCAGGCACTCGATACTGATCGACCTAGATCTACGGGGCAAGGGACGACAGTTCAGCCATTCAATATCCACCTTGTCGCCCCACATTTGTTTGACCGCTCAAGGAGCGAGCACTCCGATTCTGCGCAATCTCCAATGAAGGCTGATCTTCAGAAGCCACCGGAGACTCAATCAGGACTTCCATTACTTTATCGATCTCCGACTCCCAGGTGAGTTCGATGACGACCCTCGGAGTCATCGACTCATCCGCCTGATAGGCTCTACCACTAAGGTTAATCGAGCTTTGAGATCGGTGAGCCCTCCTCGCGCATCACCCGCTCTGCGATAAAAAGGCACACACAGCTCCATCCCACGCCCCTGAGGGTTGCTTCTCCAAGCCTGTCAAGATCCCAAGCAGTGGCTGTTTATGCGGTTGGTCGCTCGTTGCATTCGACGCCCGCCAGGTAGCTCCTGGACGGTTCGGCTGACCATCCCGCTGATTGATGCGGGAACGCAAAACACTGATCTAGGGGACGCCTCGCCCCTTCTTCATCCTTTACCACGTCTAGTCGAATCGGAACAGTCTCCAATCTCCCCTGCGATTGAATTACGCAGGAAAGTCCTGTGCTAGCTGAGTAAAGCTGCTAATTACACGCCGACGTGAAGGTGAGGCGCTTCCTTCCCTAGGATGGAGTGCCCTGAGCGTCAGGGCGCTTCCAATAGCTCCAGCATCAAATCGCGTAGCTAAAACGTCCTACGCCATCATTTCGGCGTGCTTTCTCCCAGATCTCAGGGGGCAACATAGGACTACGTGTACAAATACATCAATTCGATGGATCTGCGCCCCGTCAGCGCTGGAAGATGCATAAAGCTTGCATCGCCTTTGATTGATCTCCAAGCCCTTGTGATTCGCAGATGATCTTCAGATGTCAATTTCCGTTTTTGCTTTTTCATATTCCACCCGTACGTTGGTTATCCTGCGTTTGCCACCGCCCCAGCTACCGCGCTATGGGTGCTCGATATCATCGTTGGGATCGTCCTCCTCCATAAGACTGAGGCAACGGTTTATATATACGGTCCAGTTGTGTCGGACCTTTGATCACCGGTGTAGGCTTCCAATTTTTGCGAAGCGCTTCTAGGATTTTTCTGCGCTAAATCTCAGATAGCTCCGTCTTGTGGTAGTTATAACTCACCTGCACAGCTCAGAATTAAGAAATCTGCCGCTTGGATTGTTGGACTCCATCCGATCAGCAGACAAAGACTAAGGACTAGCTCAGGAGTCAGTTCCGCGCAAGGGCGACTTAGCAAAATAAATGTTATTGACATCAATTCAACAAATTCAATATTAATTAACACCTAATAAAATCTTGTCATGCAATCACAATCCTATGTTTTATAATGGTTTTTATTCTGTACATATTTACGCTATTTGCAATTTCTCTAAATCGACTATGATTACCCTCTAGATATTTCTTTCTATTTTTTTCAACCGGCAAGCTATCGCCCTCACGTTGGCTTTCTTTGTTTCTTTTGAAATTCGCCTAGCATAGATTTTTCACCTGGCGTAATACGTACATGATCGATCAAATCTATTGGCATGTTTTTACATTCCGCAACTATGGTGATTGCAGAGCGGCACTTTCGACTACCTAGCTCCTGATCAGCTTTAGGATCTGAATTGCGAACTGCTGCGCGAGCGACTCCAGTAATTAGCATCTTTTTCTATTTCTACCGACGAGGCGAGAGTATTGAAATGAAACAAATGCGGATCAGCGACTTTTTAGCCTGCTCATTTCAAGATATCACAGAAACCAATAGACAGAACCATCTCTGGCCGTACCGGCTGACTTTGGGCAACTACACAGATTCCGACTATGACTATGCTCCGGCATTTTTTTGCCTTCGTATGGCCATTCGCGAAAAAGCCATATGGGCCGACCTCGGCGAATGGTCCAGCAGCAATGTACTCTATGATTTGGGCGTGTACCTTTCCGAGCCTCAGTTATCCCCTCTTCCTTCCAATGCTCTCGGCACCGCTGGATTTGAGTACTGCTTGCTGCTGCCCCGTAAAGGAGCGATGCGGCTTGGCGCGGCTTACCACCCTACCTGGGGCGATTATGATTCGGACAATCAAGAGGAGTCCCCTAACGAGGACAATGACTCAGGAAAGTTGTACGTAGCGCAACGTGATCCACCCACGGCTCCGGAAGCATCTACTACGCCTGGTGGGTGGTTCTTGCCGTGTAAAGCAAGCCGCAGTGCGCTTCGTGCATTCGATGAAGATGCCCAGTTCCCTGAACCGTCAATGATGCCTGGCCTGCCACTCGATAAAAAAGCGCTGAAAGGCATTGGCGTCGTTGTGCGAACCCATACGGAAGCAGATTGGATCTGCCGTGATCTCCTCACGATGGTCGATAGAGATTTGATCAAACGCAATGAAGCGGACCTCGATCATTTTGCGTTTGTTCTGCCGTTGGACCAAATCCCATCAAATTTCGACGTGAATGACTCAGTTGCATTCACATCGCTGGTCTCAAAGCACCGCGTCGACTTGGCTGCGTTGGCAGACGTAAATGATGAAATTGCCGTGGACATGACCGCATCTTTCAATGCCCTTGTACAGACCGTCCAAGATCGTCATCCGCCTCGCGCGACCGGTACAAGGGGGGGAACCTCTTGGCTATGGCTGCTCGACAATCACCATCCCCTCACAAGGGCACTGATGAAGACCTATCGGGTGCGCATACCTCAAGCAGGGTTCTACCTGTTTCGCAACATGTTTACCGGCGTTCGGGATTTGGAGCAGAAGGAAGAAATGATTACCGAGCTGGCGGCACTCGTTAAGCAGACCTTCCAGATCGAGGCATCATATTTCACCTCCGCCGATTTCGTAGACATTGAAGGCCCCGACGTGTATTTCGATGTCGATCTGAGGAGTACCAGAATGTGCTTCAACTTCACAACAGGCGATGCGACTGGCGACGATTATGAGGATGAAGATGATTTCGAATAGTCACCAATTTCTAGGTATCAGACTCGGTCGGCCGAAACTGCTTGGCTGCCCCAGACGTAGCGCCCAATATCAATGGCCACGACCCCACCAACGTGGTGGAGTCAGCCATGCAGTGCATTTGGCTACAGCGATAAGCTTCGTTGAAACTCTGGCGTTCGTTGAAGCTGCCATTCGATTTGGCGGCGTGCGGTGGAAATGATGTCGGTGAACAGGAGATGGTTGACGTTCGGCTCTTTATCTTTGGTTGGGAAATCGTCCACCTTCCCGCCGATGACCAGAACGTTGATCGACTTCGCGGTGTATTCACCCAAGTGATGCCGATATCTCGTGGCTTGTTGGTAGTCATTGTACTTGAGCCCATGCGATGGTCGCTTGAACTCAATGAGCAGCAGATCCCCAGTCAGGCTTTCATTCAGGAGCAGATCCGGCCTGTTTGAGGGTTCGCGACCTTCGTACTGCTTTTTCAGCAACTGCTCGACCTGGCGCTTGAGCGTGATGTTGGAGCTGAAAATGGTAAAAGCCGCTCCGAATATCCAGAGATTAAACTCAATGGCCTTGTGGACGGTGATCTCTAGGCATGACTTGTCGCGAATCAACTGCTCAAGATCATCCAAGTATTGAAGCCGTGCTTTTGCTTGATCGACCAGTACGGCCATATCAGCGAGACCGAATCTCTCCAGCGCTTCTGCGAGGTTGCTAACGTCACCACGCTGCGCCTCTGCCAAATGTTCCATGATCAGTCGATATTCGCTGCGCTCTACCGCTTCTAGGACGACGTAGGCAAGGGCTTGGACTTTGTGAGCGGGCTCATCGTAATACTTTTTCAGCACCTTCTTGATCGCCCGATCCGCGAACTCTCGCTTGTGTTCAGGTAGTTTTTGCAGCCTCCCCTCCACAGCCTTTTTCAACCTGGCGTGGGCGAGTCGCATCTCCATCCCGTGCGTTGCACGGAAAGCTTCCAGGAGGTGTTGCTGGACGAACGCGATGATCTCAGTGTACGACTCGCTGTTCTCAATCACTGAGTCCCAACCAGCAGTGACGTATTCCATGATCCCGTCCGCTTCTACGTCACCGTAGAGCTTCTTTAGCAAACGAGCTGGCACTTCATCGCTTTGTTCCAGCCCGAAATATCCAGGCTTACCGACGGCCTTGCCATCCACTATCAAGCTGAGCCCTGGCCGCCGCAATCCGCTCCTTTTGTTGCTGATAGTGAATCGGAGCACCACTTTTCCAGCATTGGGCAGCGTTGTGGGGATCTCGGTGAAATCTCCCTCCAGATCATCAATGTCTAGCTCTTTACCGTTGATGACGATGGTGAAGTCCCGCTGCCGACCGTACTCCATGATTAGCTCTTGACGGAGTCTATCTGCACTCGGATACCGAAGCCCTTGCCGCAGGTGCATGAGTGTCACCGATGTACCGTGGTCATCCGACGCACAAGTACCGATACTTAACGGCAGTTCCAGGTGCTCAATGCCCGAGGCAGTCTTGAGATCTTCGACGTCTAGAGAGAAGGAAATTTGCTCTCCGCGGACCTTCGTGGTGACGGCCATCGTCGAGGCGCACATCAGGCCAGCAAATTTGCCGATGCCCTTCTTACCTTTGATAACCCGGCGCTTCTTGGCCGTACGCTCGCCTGTCCTCGCTCGTCGATCTGATGCAATCTTGAGGTAGTGAAACTCAAGCTCTTGGCGCGTCATACCGTTTCCGTTGTCCTGAACGACTATTGGTGCATCGGTCAGAGGCTCGGGCAAGGTCACTTGAACGAGTTCGGCATCAGCATCCCAAGCGTTATCGATCAGCTCCTTAAGGGCTTTCTCGGTGGTTGAGTAATCTTGGCCAAGCAAGGTCGCCAGTCTGGGATCGACCTGAAATTTCGCGTGTTGCATCGCCACTTCCATCTGGAGATTATTGATTTTGGGGCTCGATTCAGCGCATGAAGGGCATGGGCTGATGATGGCCAAATAGAGGCCATGGGCGATGCATGGTAACGATTAGACCGGCGTCGAACCAGACAGCGTAAATCGTTGTATCTCTCGCCAGCTAACACGCAAGCCGACACTTAGGGCACTCATTCTGGTCATGCTCCGAGAAAATCAATGCCACGCGTAGGTTCGAACATGTTCGGAGATTTCACCCAAATCGCTAGGTCTGGTCACGTCCGCGCCTGTGGCACGAAATTACCGTTGAAAAGCCTAGCCCCAGCAGTGTGCAAGCGCGTGCGATGACGCTATTCTTTAGCGATCACCGTGCGACTTTCATTCTTCGTGAGACCCAGCGCTGATCGGTGTGCTAGCACAGAATGGAAACAGATTGTTTGAAAAAGCGAAGGAAATCTAACGGTATTCGAGAAAGAAATTCTCATAAACGCGCCATGGCTAGCCTGAGTCGACCATCGTACCGCCCTGATCTCTACGCGACCCCAGCCATCCTCGGGCGACACACCGTGGTAATCCCAGAAGAACTGAACCTCTTTCCGACTGAGGGGCGAGACCGTCTTTACGTCATCTTAAGGCAGCTAGCTTCAGTTCCCGCACGATCCAAGTTGACTCTAGATTTCCGAAATCTAAAGACCATAAAGATCGCTGCAATCGTAGTCCTCTATGCTCATCTGGAAATAATGCTGGAGAGCAGAGTTGTCTCGAAATTGCTTTGGATTAAGCCTTCTGATGAACGCATCAACGCAAGTTTATCAGAGCTAGGAGTTTGGGCTTTATTTGGAGAAGACTTCAAACCTCAAGAGAGCACTATTCGAATTTGCTCTATTTCGTACGAACAGAATCAGAGTGACAAAAAACAGCCCCTCCGTGACGCCATTACGTATGCGAAAAACTCTATTGCTCAATTTCAGGCCACAGAGATTTTAGAAGAAGCAGGTGACGCAGCTTTCGGGGCCATCTCAGAATCATTCACTAACGTTTGGCAACATGCGTATGCTGAAGATCTCCAGCCCCACTACCGCACACTTAGCGGGGCCGTAACTTTAAAGAAATGGTGGATTGCATTAAGGCACATCGATGGGCAGTTATTTATGGCTGTATATGATGTAGGTGTGGGCATACCTGCAAGCACTCGACGTAAAGGTTGGTATAGCGCGGTAAAACAAGATCTCGTTAGCTTTTTAACAGGGAAAAGCCCGGACAATCAGGACATCAATACCGCATTGGAGTACGGAAACTCTCGCTACAAGGTGCAAGGCCGTGGCAACGGCCTTCCAACAATGAAAAAACTTGTTGAAATCAATCCTGACGGCGCATTGAGGATTATGTCCGGTAAAGGCATGTACAGGTTTGGCTCTAGAAATAACACGGAAGAATGGTCTGATTTAGCAGCCAGCTTCCCAGGAACATTGGTGCAGTGGAATATTGCTCTGAGCAACGGCGGTGAAACAGATGAAGCCTGAATGTACACTAATGGTAGCTGATTACACAGACATGCCAATAGGTCGAAACGAACTCGACGGCCCTAAAAATGGTGCAGATTTCCGTGACAACTATCTGATTCCGGCGCTTGAGGAATACACAATAGTTAATGTTGATTTCAATGGAACTCTTGGGACTACCCCCTCATTTCTTGAAGAAGTGTTTGGCGGAATAATTCGTAAACGTTACTTGAATGCAGCCGACCTTGCGGTACGCGTGCCGATTATCTATAAATTTGAAAGTGTCAAAAATAACGTAAAAAAATACATCCTAGAAGCCGAAAACCATCTGTTAAGGGACTAATTTTAGAATATGGATTTTCTTGCACTCATCGTCAGCGTGACGGCTATAATTACGGCCATCATGTCAACGACATCTGCTAGTGTGAGGAATGAGGCCCATCATCAGACTACGCTGATGCAGGATTATCTCAAAGAAATCTCTGAAGCTACTCATTCCTATTTTTTGGATATTTCATCATCTTCCTCTGTGGAGGAACAAACCGTCAAGTCTGCATTGAATAAAAAGAATATGACCTACGAGTTGATGTGCAGCATGCGTTGCGACTTGTTAGAGTCGGCCATGCTATTGCTTGTACGACGATGCGCCAGGATGTGGTTTTTTGATGCTGATGTGGAATCTTTCAGAGCTGATTTCGTGAGTCTACTTGGCAAATTACGAGATGCCTTGTCTGACGGAGCATATTCAGAAATTGGAGATACCAAATCCATGATTTTAATTGATGGCTACATTACAAAGCTTCATGTTCGTCTAAATGAATATATCGGTGAAAGATTTCGGCCAATCTTCGAGCCTCGAAGCTGATAAGCGCCATCTACTTAGAGCTTGTTGAGATCAACCTCAAGACCAGCGCCTTTCAGCTCCTTGGCGAGCGAATAGCGCCAGGCTCCAAAATTGTCTAGCTCAATGTAAACGACCCCGTAGTAGTCCGAAGGAAGCTCCACTCCTTTTTCGTAGAGAACGCATACCCGCCTGCGGCCTATTTTTCCCATGAAATATCCGAGTTCAAGGACCACGTTCTGCCTGGCTCGATCAACCAGCGCGTTGTCTGTTGAATTCTTCTTTCCGCCTATGTCGTCAGCTGTCATGAGCACTACGGCGAAATGGACGTTGGCATATCGCTCCAGCTTCTCGATCACAGTGTCGCTGCCACTAGCTTGCTCATGGAGAATGATCACTTCCAAGCCGAGCCTCTCAAGCAATCGAGCTGACATCTCTCGGATGGCTTCATCGTGGCCGTGAGCCAGGAATACCGTACTTGGGCTTCGACTGATCTGGGATTGCTTACCCGCTCCAAGGTCATCGCGGATAACGTTTTTCAGTACTTCGATTTCCATGATCGGTGATTGACGTGTCACCTTGTCACCGATTTTTACGAACATTTTGAGCACGCGACCAGATAGCGGCGACGGGAGTTCTATGGAAGCCTTATCACACTCGATGGTGACGTACGTGTCGCCTTGCATGAGAAAGTCCCCAGCAATCACTGGAGTCTCGATCACAACGAGATCACCGAGCCCCGGGTCTGATTCTGAGGAGCAAGCGGCTTCCAAATCGGGAAACAACAATATTTGAGTTTGACTCTCCACCGTTAGTGCTCCTGATTCGTAGCTGGACTAACTGTGCATGAACTCAATGCCATTCATAATGGCTGGACACAATCCACAACTGTGTCGTGCCAACTGAATCTGGCCAAGGGTCCATTCTTGGGGCACGCCGGAAGCGCGCAAGGCCGCGCCGCATTGTCCTGGAGTGGATTTACGCTCGTGAGAGCTTGCTCCAGTCAATCACATGTCCCGCCGCCTCTAGCTCACGTCCAAGAGACAGCTTCCAGCCGCCGCCTTCGTCCATCTGCTCCCAAACTACACCTGCAAAATCACTAGGGATTTCCAGCGCGCCTCGCTTGAGAGCGCAAACCCTGTTTCGTCCGAGCCTGCCAATGAAATATCCCAACTCCAGAAGCACATTTTGTCGAGCCCTAGGCTCCAGCTCACCGCCTTTCACTCTGCCTTCGTCGTCTGGGGTCAAGAGCACGACGGCAAAGCTTACGTCTCCATGGGCCTCAACCTTCTCAATGACCGTTCGCCCCTGATTCGCTTGCTCGTGCAGGATAATGGCCTCAAAGCCAATTCGCTCAAGAAAGCGCGCGAGCGTCTCCCGGGCTCCGGTTTCGTGACCATGGACGATGAATATTTTGTTAGACATGGGTGATTTCAGTTTCGGCTCAACGTTTCCATTGGATTCTACGTACAGCTTGTAGTCCCGAATGAAGGGGATCAAAAGCTGCTTGGTTAGCTCTCGAACACCCGCAATTACTTTGCTGCCAGCGTAGAAGAAGTGATACCCGAAATCGGTTGCAAACCCCGGGTCTGCTGCAAGCTTATCGATCAAAAGCAACGTCAGGCCCAGCGTCTCTCTATGATCATCGGGCCAAAGAAGCGCCGCGCTACCAACCATGCTCCCCGTCGTACTCTCGCTGGCTTCTAAAAACGCGTCCAAATCGACGCCCTGCACAAGGGAGGTATTGATGGCCTCCAGATCGGGGCTGTTCAGGAGAGCCGAAATCTTTTTCAGAGGCCGTTCAAAGGTTTGGAGATTCGCGCCTTGTAGGTCGAGCAGCGCATTATTCAGTTGCTTGAACAGATCGGCCTGCATTACTCACCCGCTTCCAGTCTCGCGGCCGAAGCACGTTCCAGGATTTCAGAGCGGTAGCGCTCTTTCATTTCGACTGCAAGCGGCTCAATGATCGGATTGGAGGCGTAACGGCCAATGCGCTCATCAATTACTGCCTCGACCTGCTGGACTGCTTCCTCGATGCTCGCAGGATCGGTGGGGTCGAAATTTACCGTGCACAAATCGCCATCGAGAGCTTTCAGCACTGCTTCTGCCTCTTTGAGCTGCCGCTGAAGCTGGTCGAGTCCTTTAAGCATAGTCATCACTCCTTCGGGTAATCTCAGAACAATATCACTATTTTTCTGACAGTTGGATCCCAAGAGCAGCAGGGTCGCGCACGACGGAACGGCCCCGTGCGATTTCAAGCCGCATCTCTGACGCACTGGTCCCCCTAACCTCGGTACCCATAGTCGTCTGGTGATTGATCGCTGACTTTCCGGGGGGATTTCCTCCGGCTCCCGATCTGATTTAGCTGCCCCTAACGAACCCATGCAATAGCCTTACTTGCTTACGGCACTACCCTGGTCCATTTCCGTGAAGCGGGTATTTCGCAACCGCCACGCGAACGGTGCCAGCGGATGTACTGCCAGGATGCGTCATTTGACTCGTGATCGCGTGAGTTCAGCTAGTCACCAATCTGGTGTCGGTCTTCACCCCTTCAATTCGTTAGACGCTACGTGAGCTGGATGATGGGTGGTGACTTCGTGGCTGAGCATCAACTTGGCATCATCTCTAACTGCCCTTGAGGCGATTCATTCACTCCGTTGCGTCATAACGAATCTATGACGTTCACAATCTCCTCGTTTCTCGCAACGGCTGAAAGCATCGCCGCCCTCTCAATCAACAGTACCCCTGTGAGGACGAGCATTGATAGGACAAAAAGCGACGGTACTTGACCTAGAGCGGTAGCCGAAAGACTGGGAAAGAGATCCAGCAATACCGACGTGTGTTCCTTAGGATTCAAAGAAGTTAATCCGTACACAGCCAATGCACCAGAGGCAAGCACAATGAAGTCGTTCCGGTGCTTTAGCTTTGCGTTTATGGTCTTCAAAGCCGCCTTACGCACTCCCAATTCCTTCCTTGTAATCTCTTTATTATCGATAGCAGCCTGCAAAAGGCCTGCTCCAAATTTGATTCGAAGGATCTCGACCTCTACAAGCTCATCCGAATATTTGCTGCTGCGGGCGATACGGTTGAACAGCCCTCGAAATGTCAAAATAACCCGCTTGTTGACGCTCTCGCTGCCCTTCTGGAATTTACGTTCAAAATCCTTCATGTACCCGCTGTTCATACACATTCCTTACTGAGCTTGATCGGTATTGCCACCAGCACGCACGCCAGCGAAATGAAAAGCTGTAACTGACTGGAGCCTCTGCTGAGAGAGCTACAACCAGCAACCTGAGCATGCAGGGCTGAGGTCGGTGAGATGACGGGCCGCTGCTGGAGTCAGTGATTTCGTGCGTAGCATACGCTTCAATCGCAAAAGAGTACATTTGTACTCCTGACAATCTATTTGCGTCACCGTGCAATTTGAGCGGATGCTGTGCACGCGGCCATACTCCCAAAACACCATCCCCAGTAGATTGGAGCGATCAATAGATCTTGTGCTGTCTTGTGCCTTTGAATCCAGCAGGTTAGCTGTGCAAAATGCAAACCTTGATCACATGCCTCTGTTCGGAAAACGTCAGCAATCTCTACCCTCCTACACAGTCAACTCTCTCAGTCGCAGGGAGAGCTGCGTTGAGAGCAGAGCCAGGTTACCCATGTCGTACTGGAGAAACCTCAAGTGTCTCAGATCAAAAGGGATATCAGCCGGGTCGCTGGTCAGGATGACCACTTCCTTGCCCCAAGCATGAGCGAGCCCTAGCTCATAGAAAACATTGGCATTCTTGCCAGAGCAGTCAAAAATCACGACCGCTGACCGATCAATGAGATTGGCCACATCATCGATCACCGCGGGGGTGTCCCAGATATTGTCGGCTCGTGTACACGCGAGCTGATTCGCGACACAAGCGGTCTGAATCGCATGAAAAACAGGATTGTATGCGGGAGCGAAAGGCATCATCACGGACACCAGATTTCGCTCGATTTGAGGATGAATCGGCATTCTCAAAACGTTCGGCGAACGGGTGGGTGGCTGCACTTCCGTGTACAAAACCCGGAAAAGATCCACGTCCTTAACTGCCCAGTGAATTCTGTTCATCTCGGTCAATCCCCTTCCACTGGTTGAAATATGGAGGTGACGTGCGAGCCTGATTATTTCCGCTAGGGCGATTGGAGGCACGCCTCGTTCGAACACCACGTCAAAATCGATGTCACGCCCTCGCCTTCGTGGATTTAGAATCCTTCCGACTCGTGCGAATTGAGGTTCTACTCCTTGTTGCTCAGGGGCGAAAAGCGTTGGCAACCTGCTCAGTGCTTCGAGGTCTAGCCCATCATTGACCGTAAATGCCCGCTGGATGTCTGTATCTGGATGTTCGAAGACACGAGACTCGGAGATTGATTCGAGCCCCTCCTCGTAACCGACGTATTGCATGATTAGGTTGTACATCCGAATAATCCCGCCTTCATGTCCTATGCCGTATCAGCGCTACGACAGCGGCTGCTCGTGCTCAGTAGCATTGTAGTTGTTGGGTTGCCCCTAAACGTGATGTCTCGACCTTCGATAAAACGATGATCTGCTGATGCTCGAAAGCTTGGTTCTGCTTCCCCAATTCGCAGAGTTCATAGCATGGCTTATTTTGTCGAGTTCCTCTCAACCAGCTAGCTGCTCAGGCCGGAGACATCCTGGAGTCGCGTCCATTTGCGCATGCAACAGTTGGCTGACCACTTCGCGAAGATCGCCAGCGGGAAATTACTGTTCCCTCCCTTGCTTGTTAGCCGATGGATACCAGCATAGGATTCACAATCCGCACGAGCCTCTGGAGCCGCGGGCACCAAGGCACCGTATCCTCATGCGGATCGAGGCTCGCTCAGATCGACCATCACCAAATCAGCTTGCAGAACCCTCAGCTTCCTTTCATCTTCGCTGGCCAGAATTATGGTTTTTGATGATCAGTGAATGCCCGCTAGCTCCAATCGAGGCAGAGCTGATGCGGCAGATCAGGAAGATGTCCATCAAAAGGATCACGATGAAAAATACCACCGTCCGTTTTGCACCTTGGGTTGGCAGCCAATACTCGGAGGGTTGGGACGGCCTAAGGATTTTGCTCATGGGAGAATCTCACTACGCCGAGAACCATCATGAACGCCCCACGGTTACGCCTGAGATTGTGAAAGCCCTAGCCCTGGGCGAGCGGCATCCACTCGCCACAAAGCGTCTTCGTCAACACCCGCATTTCACCAAGATCATGAGAGCTGTGACCAGCTCCAGGCGCCCAGCCACTCGTGCTGAAAAGGCTGACTTCTGGGGACGTGTGGCCTACTACAATTTCATCCAGGAATTCATACCTACCAAGAGGCGCGCGCCCCCCAAGGAAGCGTGGCTTCGTGGTAAAGCTCCGCTCTGTGACGTGTTAGACGTGCTAAGGCCGGACTTGATCGTATGTCTGAGCCAGCGGAATGGTGACTTAGTTTGTTCGCTCGCCGGGGATGTTCCAGTAGCGGTGGTGCACCATCCCTCCTCGCACTTCAAATACTCAACCGTCATCCCAAAGATCGCTCAGAAGAGAGCGATTGCTATGGCAACAAAGACCCATGGGGCGTCATTTTCTCGCTGTGAGGTGTTTGATCGTTGGAGCCAAGCCTCCGCTGCTGCCTTTCCCACGCCGGGCTCTAATCTCTCGGAAGACGACGCCGCGTTGCTTGAGATGCAACGGCGGCGTGCAATGGCAGAGTTAGATGAGGCGCTCGTATCGATCTAATTCGGTGAGGTCTATTCGGAATCTAAGATCATTAAACCTGTTAGGTTTCGCACCACTCTCAAAGACTCTGCATAGCTCGAAGCGAAACCCTGATCGACGACATAGAAATCTCCGAACCTACGGCACGTTGATTCAACTTGCCAGTGTGGATGGTGATATTTTTTGTGTTCAGGATTCGCCGGTGCGATGAACAAAGGCCTGTCACAGAGATGAGCGATCAGCTCTCGCAGACGATCCATGTTGGGGTCGTAGCTCATTCGCGATCCATGATGGGGTAGGACGAAAACCGTCGTCAGCCCCATTTCGCAGTGAAAATGAGTTAAGAAATCTTTCAATTTTGTCGGAGTAGAAAAATCTGCATCCCCAGTGGTAATCCAGCCCACTTCACGGCTAGGGGCGTCTTTTAGCTTGTGCTCGCTTAGCGCTCGACGACCGAAGTGAATTAGACGGGAAAATCGCTCACGCCGCGTGCCAACGCTGCGCTGTGCGGGTCCAGAATAAATGCACATTGAAGCGTCGTTATAGTCCTTTAGAGAGTCACTAAGCAGATATAGTTGGCTCAGCACGTTCTTGCAGCTCAAACCATTCGGTTTCGACTGAATATCTCGAACGAGTTTCTGCACAGCCTTAAGGCGGGGATCCGCCTTGCTCGGTTTTGCTCCCAAGATTTTTCTCACCTGGGCTGCATCTCCAGGCTTGATTTTGGCGGAAAGCTGAGTTTCTAAATCCGTTGCGAACGAAGCCCAATCCGCTGAAGACATCGGCTTTGCTGTGCGATCTACTATGGCCTTCAAGCTTGCGAACAATGGAAGGGACCAAATGGTCTGTACCTCGGCAGGAAACTTCCATTCACGAGAATAGAAACGGACTAACCAGTCGATATTCTTGAAAGTAAGGGATTGCGCGCATGGGAAAATCTGTCCACCCACGCCTCTGGCCTTCATCACAGCGTCGTAGGCGTCTTTAGTCAGATGCGCAGCTAGGTTCTCGTCAGCAGCGTCGCCTCGTCTCTGATCATCACTTGTTGTGGGATCCGGAGATCCAACAAGCACGACAGGCCCAAAATCTCCACCGTAAAGGCGACCACCAAGCTGGACGAGCCGAGAGAGTTCGTAGCTATTCGTTTCTTCAACACTGAACCGCAACGTCATCCACAGCAGATAGTGTTGAGCTTCGACGTGAGGCAAGAACACAGATTTGAATCTGACGCCCGCTTCATGCAGTTCTTCAATCCCGTTGATATGATCATCGTCAAAATGGCTAATCGCAAGAATGTCATGCTGGCTAGGTGGTCCTGCAAATGCGTTGATCAGAACTCCGCGATGCTCCGCGTCAGATCCTCCACAATCGACCACCATGCTTAGCCGACTCTTCGCTGAGGTATGCACAACAGTCGAATGAAAACCGCCCTGACCGATTGGATATTGACTTCTGTCTACTTGAAAAAACGCCACTCTTCTTTCCTATGTTAATGGTGGCACGCCCTCTGTCCCTGAGAATGACTGATAGTGGCATGCTTAAGGGTTTGAGATCATAGCGCGCCCCGCTCCTCCTAGCTCTCCTCACATGGTGATCTACGTTCTTACTGATTGATCGTGCGCTGGTCATAGGCCAGTTGCTGCTCAGCCGTGATGCACTCAGTCTTCCGTCATTCCCTCCCAAATTGTAGTTGTAACGCAACACTTTCCATCTGCCAGAACTTCACGGATGTACTTGCTCCTATTTCATAGCGGTGGCCTTCTGAGCATCTCTACAATTGGCTATGCCCTCCCGCTGCCAATCGAGCAGGAGCCGATCGATGTCGAAGGCAGCTTCAGCTTGAGAACGTCAGGTTCGATGAATCTTCTTGTGTTCTGAATAGTCGGCCCACTGACGTGTGAAAACTCAACGTCACACACTCCAAACGGTCATCAACTGGTGATGCACTGGCTCCAACGGCCTAGATGTCAGGCGTATGAGTTTGCCAGCAGCTCATACACGCTTTTGCCCTGATAGTGTTAGTCGACAGTCGTTCGCATGACCTTGTTCCAATCGATCTGATGGCCAGCGGCTTCAAGTTCACGGCCCAAAGCTTGCTTCCAGCTATCACCTTCCATGGACTCCCAAACCACTCCAGCGAAATCGCTGGGAATCTCCACGGTTCCGCGTTTCAACGCGCATACTTTGTCGCGCCCCAAACGCCCGAGGAAATAGCCCAATTCGAGCAGTACGTTCTGTCGTGCCCGCGGCTGCGGCGTACCGCCCTTTGCGTAACCCTCATCATCGGCCGTTAACAACACAACGGCGAAGCTCACGTCAGCATGAGCTTCGACTTTCTCCATAACCGTACGGCCCTGGTTGGCTTGCTCGTGCAAAATGATGGATTGGAAACCAAGCCGTTCGAGGAACCGAGCTACCATTTCTCGCGCACCTTCATCATGCCCGTGCACAACAAAAACCTTTCGAGATAGCGGTCGACCGCTTTTATCGGCGGCATCAGGGTATGACATGACCTCGTGCTCGTAGTCGGCAAGATCTTCCCTCAGCGTTCGCTGTGCTTCCTCAAGCAAGCACATCGATTGGAGAATATTTTCCCGCGTACCTTCTATGTAGTGGTGCTTCTGCGGGTAGTTATCTGTCCATACCCCAGGGGAGAAATGTAGTTTTACCGCAGGTGAAAAACGGTAATAGGCCGATGTGTTTTCACCAAAACATCGCACGAGTGTGTCTTCTATTGCGGCTGAAAGGGCCAGCAGTTTGGGGGCGTCACCCTCGTCGCTGATTTCTGAAGCGTCGAAAGACGCCAGCTCAGTAATGCGCTCTTTCAGTCGCTCAATGCCTCGTTTGATCGCCGAGGGGCTCAATTGCAGCTTGGTAGCGACATTGCCATTCGTAGTGTTCGCACGAGCCATCGGATCATTCCTTTCCAACAAGTGGTAATGGACATTATCACCCATAGGCAAGAACAGCGGTGACCGTTCGCTTCACTTGCTGCCATCGCCGATGGCTTGGCCCGTGGCAGGCTGCTAAACCTTCAAGAATTGCGACAAAAAGCTGCCCAGTTAGCTTTTGAGATACAGCGTTCTCAGTAAGCGCCACCGGCGTCCGCCCGCTTCGCATCAACGTCCGCTTGGTTGTGGATAGCTGCCACTCAATGAGTTCGGCTCAGTTCTTGACTCGCCACGCCTCCAAGCTCGCACATTGCGCGCCCATTTTTTGTAATCACAAAGGTGTTTCCCTGAGCAGCCAACGCAGTCGTCTGCGAGCTTGACCACAGGCCAAAGTAGTAAGCATGGTTTGTGCCTCCCATATGTGCGTCCCTAAGGGGATACCAATGGATCACGATATCTCGATTGATGACGAGTTATGGCGGCAGGCACGAGAATGTGTTCCGGGTGAGATGACTGATAGTGAGGTCGTTGCGCTCGCGCTTGCTATGTTTGTGCGACTAAAAGCCGTCACATCTCGTCTAGATTCGCCCCATGCAGCTTCAGAAGCTCAGAAGGCTGCTCGCGCTACCAAAAAGAAGGCAACCCCGTTTGGAACTATCGCCCCCGAGGATCGATCAGTGCCAGCCCTGCCGCGTCGAGCCACACATATTGCACCGGCTGTATTGGCTCCAACGTCCATTCCTGTGCTGCATCACCCCGCCGCATGTTGTGCAGCTGCCAACCAGCTCGCCGCTCTCCCATCGCCACAGCAACCAGGTATTTCGAGCCAGCCATGAAGCTCCTATCGCGGCGAGGGTTAAAGCCGCCCAAAACGCGACCTGTAGGACTGTGGTCATCATTGCTGCCAACGGGGTAGTCTGGTCATCGTGACCGGCGCAAATCAGCATTCCGATCAGTCCGACAGTGATCAGTGAGATCGGCAAAGCAAACAGGCGGACGTTTCGCTGGATCGCGGTGAGATCTACATTCATTGCTCTAGCTCCTTGCCTACTGGGACTTTATTGCCGCCGATTTGCGGTAGTTTGAGCTGTTAGCGCCACGATTTGGTGTTGTGATCTAAATCTATCAATCGCGCTTGGGACACGCCAAACGTCCCGCGAGAGATAATCAGCTTATTCGCGGATGCCATTCAGTGCTTTGTACTTATCCCAGGGAATCTCAAGCTGTCTTGCGACGTGGCGATGCCGCACTAAAGCGCAGATTCGGGCTTGATGGGGCGAGGCACCTTCGTGCCCTAAGCATCCCCAATGGTCATTCTCCTCCACCAGCGGAGGTACCTCAGTGGATTTTTCCATCGCAACCAACGTTCGCATCACCAATATTCGAGATTCTTCGCAGTTCAGCTTGTCACTCATCCAAGGGAGATAGTGGGGCATCAAGATCAACCTCCACTCCCTCGACTAGGCTGCGAGCCCTCTCCACCAAACCAGGGTCGAGTGGTTTGAGAGTGTCCGGATTAGCAGCGATATCTTCCAGAATCAATTTCAGGGATTCGCCAACATCCTGCTGGGAAAGGTCTTCGACCTTAAGCGTATCGGTCATTCACATCCCCCCCTCTGAAATGAGCACACCCGACGTTAGGCGTGGGAGTGTGCATACGAGGCATCCCTCACTCACGAGCAGTCTTCAGGACACCTGGATCATCCTACCTCACCGCTCAGTAAACCAGCGAGATGAACTACACCTAGCCTAGGGCGCTGGTTTGCAAGTGCATGACCCGCTTGGGATCTTTTATCGCAACGCGATGGTGGTCAGACGGTCTGAACAGACACCACTTCAAAGTATTTGAATTTGCTCTTGCGCGCAGCCGCTTTGGCATCAATCTCGGCGGTGAGTGTGCTCAGCGTGTCTGCCTCATAAATGAAAAGCTCGGTCGCCCCCTCAAACACCTTAGAAACTTTCAATGTGACCCTAATTTTGGGCGACAGCGATTTGGCCTTCGGCTTGGGTGTAACAGGCCGCTCAGTAAGCGGTGGCGTCAGCGCAGGCTCCCCCAATGAGCCAAAAAGCGCGCGCCGCATTTCTTCTTCCAAATCACTCATCTGTAGTCTCTTTGTAACCATTCACCTAGCAGCGGTACTAGTGACGTCGTAGGTGCAGGCAGAATAGGAAGTAGCCCCCCTACCCTGCCTCGATCTGATTAGAGTATCAATTTACGATACCCAAGACTCAACGACATCGCTGCCGTATTCGCCTTTCCACTGCTTCAAGGTCTTGTGGTTGCCGCCTTTCGTTTCAACCACTTCACCATTGTGCGGGTTCTTATAAACCTTCACCGTTCGGGCACGACGGGTACTTTTCTGTGGCGCTGGAGCTGCTTTAGATGCGCTTTTGGACGCAGCTTTGGGATCGATGATCGAGACTACGTCTTTTAAGCTTTTACCGTACTCGGCGAGTAGGTTGCGGAGTTTGGTCTCAAACTCAATTTCCTGCTGGAGACCTGCGTCCCCCTTTAACGCTTCGAGGGCAGCCAGCTGCTCTGCAAGGTGTTGCTCAAGCTGACGATACTCGGCGAGCTTTGACATATGTATCGCCTAATGAAAATGTCTGTTTTTATCTGAATAGCATTCTAGCAGGCGGCGCCTGGTCAGCAGTGATGGAGGGCGTCATCAGATGCAAGGACGACCACCGACAATTAGCGGTTGAGGGAACGTGACTGATAACTGGGCAACTCCGACTGGTATCACATACAGCATTGGAGCGACCTTAGCCCCAGTAGGCACCGGGCTACCACTGCACAGTGGCCTACCTGAATGGAAAGCTGCGGCCCAGTTCCTTTTCATAGAGTTCAAGGAAATAATCCCACTGCGCGCTGTTCCACGAAGAATGGCGGCGCAGCTGGCGTACGTCGTGTCGTGCAGCTCGCAACATGGATACCCTGGACCGAGACTTTTCTAGATCTAGCAATGCCAGATCAAAACTGACTCCACCATTATGTTGCGCACTTGAATTGATAAACACATGTTTCGCGCGCATACACCCGTGCTGCTGACGTCCTCGGTGAAGCTTTGCCAGTAACACGGCAAGATTTTTCAATACGACCAAGTGATCTTCTTGCGACAGCCCGTTCAGTGCCTGATCGCCCAACCAGGTCTCAAGATCGCGGAAGCCTGCTAACTCGCGGGTGACTAACAGACCGTGCCACGTGCCATTGATCTTGCGAGCACCATAGAAAATGGGCTGAGGCGCCCTGACACCCAGCTTGAAAAGTCTATCCAGGGCCATTCCTTCCCTTATCACGGTAGGTCGACCCAGAGGGAAACGAAGACTGCGATAGGTATGGCCGGTCTGGCGTTTGACATAGACACATGATCCGTCCTGCATCACTCTCTGGACGCCGCTGGTGCCACTGCGCCGAACATTGGGCTCCTCTACCCACGGCCCGCGAGTGTTCCACCAATGATCAAAATCATGAGCATCCACGCTGTTTACCATTGCATTTGACTCCACTTTGTCGGCTCTATTGGCCAACTTCAAGGCAAGCATGCCGGTAGAGCAAACGATCATGCAACCACTTTGGACCTAATAAAATGCAGGCGGCCAAGACAATATCGCGTCACGAAGTGCTAACGATGATCCTGAACAAATCAAATTCGGAATCGCCAGGTTATTTATCTGCTAAGTGTTGGCGAAGCCCTCTGGGAAAATTCCGCGTAGCGGGTTCGTAGGACGCTGACCGCTTCGCGAAACTGCCACGGTCGCCCCGCGTCCATGGCGCACCGAGCAAGCCTTTGTTGCTCACCTGCCACACAGCCAAGCTTAGCGTCCATTTCTTCCCGCCCTTCTCGATCGGATGACTAGGTCGCCCCATCGGGCTAATAGGCACCCCGCCCCTCGCAAGCTCTCACGAGCAGGAATTGATGCTCTATCAAATACAGCGCACAGCCAATGTGAAAAATTTGTCATCAGAATCAGCAAATCTAAAAGCGCTCTGATATCATTCGCACCTGCGAATATTTCGCATTGCCAAGGAGGCTCCCCACTCGTTCTATTCATCTTGCCGGGTAGTTCCTAATGCTCCTCTCGCTCCCCTTTCGCCCCACCGTGCTTGCACTTTGTTGTTCTGTTAGCTTTATCGCCAACGCTGCCAATTCGGCCGTTGAGCTGGGCGCTACTGACGTCAACGCCGATGCTGTAAAAGCCAACTCTAATACGTTGCCGGACGCATTTGCAGGCGGCCAGGTCGCTAGAGGCGGACAGATGGGTGTTCTGGGTAACCAGGACAACATGAACGTTCCCTTCACCATGACGAGCTATACCTCCAAGCTCATTGAGGATCAGCAGGCTGAGGATGTTGGCGATGTGCTGCTCAACGACCCTTCGGTGCGCCAGTCCTATGGCTTCGGCAACCAGTCGCAGATTTTTGTAATCCGCGGTTTGCCGCTCGCTGGCGACGATATTTCCTATGGTGGTCTGTACGGCGTACTTCCACGCCAGATACTTTCTACCGACGCCATTGAGCGGGTAGAAGTCTTCAAAGGCCCCAATGCCTTCATCAACGGCGTAAGTCCTACCGGTACAGGTCTGGGCGGCAGCGTCAACTTGCAGCCAAAACGTGCTGAAGACGTGCCTACCCGTCGCTACACCCAAGACATCAGCTCTGATGGACGTATTGGTGAGCACCTGGATCTTGGTCAACGCTTCGGCGAGGGCAACCGATTCGGAGCGCGGGTCAACCTTAGCCAGCGCGAAGGAGATACCGCGATTGATGACGAAAACCAGCGCACCAAACTGTTTGTTGCAGGACTGGATTATCGCGGTGACAACTTCCGCGTTTCCACCGATTTTGGCTACCAGAAACAACGTATCAACGGCCTGCGCAACACTGTGCAACTCGGCAACGCGACCAAAATCCCGACCGCGCCGGACGCCAGCCACAACTACGGCCAGGACTGGACTTACACCGAAACTGAAGATACCTTCGGCATGATTCGTGGCGACTGGGACTTGAGCGAAAACTGGACCGCATACCTTGCAGGTGGCGCCAAACACACGCGCGAAACCGGCGTCTACGGCACACCGACGCTGGTGGGAAATAACGGTGTCGCAACCGTTGGCGGTTCGGAAATCCCACACAATGAAGACAACACGAGCTTCGCGGCGGGCTTGAACGGCCATCTGCAAACTGGTCCGGTCAGCCATCAAATTGCAATCGGTGCCTCGACTATCTGGACTCAGCAAGAGAACGCCTACACGTTCTACCGCTCGGTCACAGGGAACACCAACATCTACAACACGCCTACCCTGCCTAAGCCGACAGCGGTTTCCCTCACTGGCGGTGATATGGGTGATCCAGGCGTCACTGGCAAGACTAGAAACCGCAGCCTCGCAGTTTCCGACACCGTTGGCCTATTCGACGACAGCCTGCTGCTGACATACGGCTTACGTCGTCAGCAGCTACGCGTGGAGAACTATTCGTACGACGGCACCACCTCCAACGGCGTAGCCAACCCGGCCAACGACGGCAGCCGCACTTCGCTGTATGACGAATCCATCACTACGCCGGTGTATGGCATTGTCTACAAACCGACTGACACGGTTTCCCTCTACGCCAACCGAATTGAAGGTCTGGCTAAAGGGCCTGTCGCATCCGGCACCAACATCACCAACCTTGGCGAGGCATTCCCACCCGGCCGCACGAAGCAGTTGGAAGCAGGTATCAAACTGGATATGCAGTCATTCGGTGCGAACCTCGGCGTGTTTCGTATCGAGAAACCTAGTGATGGTTTCGTCGACGCAACGCAACGCCTCTACGTCCGTGACGGTGAGCAGGTTAACAAAGGTGTTGAGCTGAGCGTGTTCGGCGAGCCGATCGAGGGCCTCCGCCTGATGGCTGGCGGCACTCGCATGACCTCAGAACTGAAGAAGACGTCTGGTGGACTGACTGATGGCAACCACGCGATCGGCGTACCCACCTTCCAGCTGAACGCCAGCGTCGACTGGGACATTCCGGGCCTGGAAGGCGCGGCTCTCAGCGCCCGCATGCTTCGCACTGGTGGTCAGTATGCCGATCAGGCAAATAACCTGAGCTTGCCAACATGGAACCGCTTCGATGCGGGTGCGCGCTACAAGTTCAAGGTTGACCAGAAGGACCTAACGTTGCGCGTAAACGTGGAGAACCTCACAGACAAGAACTACTGGGCCTCGGCCAACGGTGGCTACCTCAGCCAAGGCGACCCACGCCTGGTCAAATTTTCGGGCACTATCGACTTCTAAGTAGATCTCCCTAGGGGTTGTTCTACCTCAATCCCTAGGGGCTGCTAATTCCCAGAAGCAGCCCTTGGTCGATCTACCATCATCCGGCGCGTTGTTTCAGGTGTGGGGACTGCCTTCGTAATCAACCACTACGGTGGCGCAGGTAACCGATACCGAACCCCAGTCCCCTTTCAAGTGGTAAGTGGCACCTTCTATCCTGAATACGTCTACATTGCCTAAATCGGTGTCACCGTTCGCATCCCTAGATACCAAAACACTCCTTTCATGCCAAAGAACGCGCTGTGTCAGGCAGAAATGAATGTGTGCATTCCAATAGCAGTATGCTTCCCCATCTGCTGGTTTCACATAGAGTGGATGTGATTCGAGCAGCACCAACTCCATTGCAAATGACAAGGTTGACACACCCTCCTCAATCGCAAGAACGTAGCTGTCTTCCAGGTAAATATTGGCAAAGCAGATTTCATCGTAGTAATTCATAAATCGCAGATTGTGCAAATCTCAAGTGGGATCGTAGCAGCTACTGTCAGTCGCCACAGTCCGCTTTGAGTCGAAAACAGCCGTTCGATGAACGAGTGCCTTACATTTCCCTTTCCATGCGGAGGGAACTGAGAGACCTAAAATTTTGCCCTACACTTTCACTCCACTGATCACAAGGAGAGGAAGGTCGTGCTCTCAGACTTGGAAATCAAACACGTACTGGAAACGGCATTTTTGCCGGATAGGTGTGCTTGCAGCCTGGATCCATATGGTTCGATCAGTGTCCAGATCTATGATCAGCGCTCCGGGAAGCTACTGCTGACGGTTGCTGGGATATCTCGGGTGGAGGTAGCGTCGAGCCGATCCATTGCCAATCTTGTGGGCCAGATACGGGAAGAAATACGCCTCAGGGAAATCGTGGACGTGCGCAATTCCGGCGCTAGGCAGAAATGACTATGTTCACGATCAGTAGGCGCTTAAGAGAGAGTCAGCTGTCGGCCAATAGCGGACGCTCCCGCGCAGAGCAATTCGTGATATGAATATAAGATCCCGCTTTCACGACAGACCATCAGACACCACGAAACCTATGTCCAAAAAAAATCCGTTAGCCGCCATCATTGAGAAAAAAACCAGAGCTGATCGTCATGACTACGCAGCCTGGGGGGAGCTTGCAACGCTGCATAGCGGATTTTCGTTGCTGGCAAATCCCGAATCGTATCAGATTTCCATTCATGTGGTGGCTATCGCATCCTGCATAGAAACATTTTGCAAATCATGTATAAAAAATTTGATAGATCACGAGAATAGCCCCTACCTTGAGCGAGCGAAAAACTTTAAAGACCTTTCATTTGATTTTGAACTGACGAAGGCGTTAAGCAAGAAAGAAATCACGTTTGGCGATTTGGTTAGCCATAGTGTAGCCATCAGCTCTACCGAACAAATTATGAGACACTTCGACACTCTCTTGGGCGGTGACGACGGATACAAAAATTTCAAAAATTGTTTGGCATCTGTACGGGAGTTCGTAGAGCCGCCCGAAGATTTTATTCTGGGGAATATTGAGGGATATGACATTCAGCTCGGAGACATAATTCTAGACAGGCCCGATGATTTGATAAGAGATATACAAGCCATCTTCACTGCGCGTCATATTATTGCCCACGAGGCCAATTTTCGGC
Organism: Pseudomonas sp. NPDC088368; assembly: GCF_044753445.1. Taxonomy (NCBI): domain Bacteria; kingdom Pseudomonadati; phylum Pseudomonadota; class Gammaproteobacteria; order Pseudomonadales; family Pseudomonadaceae; genus Pseudomonas; species Pseudomonas sp. NPDC088368. The sequence goes on along the minus strand of NZ_JBIVNG010000002.1, from coordinate 56,585 downwards.
TAGTTAGCAAGGATCAACTATACCGTTGGTTTGAAAGCGCGATGGCCTTTGCAAATGCCATTTACGAAATCATTGAGCAGCGGCTTCGCCCTGGCGCATCGCGGGCAGCATTTGGGAGTTCAGTTCAAGCGTTGCAGAACTCTGGGGAATTATTTTCCGCAGTCCAGGAAAAACGGCAGGATTTGGTACGTAAGTGGCAGGCGGAATGGAATCTTGATAACAGCGCTCTAGAAATGCTTTGGCTCGAAGTCAAGGCATCAGAGGACGCGTTTAGTGCATACTTGGAAAAAGAAATTTGTGTAAATTTTCGACGAGTTGGCATGATTACCGGAAACGGATATAGGCATTTAGAAGCAAAGATTCAGAAAAGGCTTCTAGAGCTGAAGTTGATTTATCTTGAAGATTTGTTGGCGGAGAGTTGATCCAAACATGATTGCATGCTGGTTTTTTAATGCCTAAGACTGAAGATTTGCATACAGAGTGACGTATGACAAAAGTACCAAGAACCCTGTTAATGGACCGAGTTGCCCAAGTACGCTCCAGACTACTGATTGCTCGAACGGATGGGGCATTATATGAATCTACTTCAAGACTCATCGACCTTAAGCGCTCGCTAAAGAGCCTTGAAAACAGTCAGAGCGCGGAACTCTATAGGTATTTTCCCGTTGCTGCCGTAGCCGTGTTAGAGGCTCATTTCAGAGCAACTGTAACAATGATAGTAGACGAAGGTGGGGAGTATTCTGCAAGAGGGCTAGCGTTAGTTGGGGATAAAATTAAAGCCACGGAAGTAATTGCGAGCATCCACAAAAAGGCTATCAGCATCGGAGAGGTTGTCGCTTACAGCCTGCCTTTTAGCTCGCTTAACCACCTTGAAAGTGTGTATGACTCACTTTTAGGGCAGAGTTTCAAGCAGCTTTCAAAGTCCGCTAAGGATCCACACTTTTTAAGAAATGACGTTCCAGACACCGGGCCAATCTCGAATGATGTCCTCGCGCTGTGGGCTGATCTTCATCAGACTTTTTATGATCGACATATCTTGGCACATGAATCCGCGACCCAATTTGTAATGACCTACAAGAAGGCTGCGATCGCAGTGAATTGCGTAAGCCTTATTATTGATATTACTGAAGCTATACTGTGGTCTACCGTCTGGAAGGACGAGCCACTCACCCAATATGAAATGAATGTTGCAGCATGGAAAAAATACAAGCTTGTTCGAATTGATTTAGCTCAGGCGATAAGGGCTAGACGAAAATTGGAAGTTTCTGATCCGGAGCGTTCTAAATTTCGAAAGCTCCACTTTAGGTGGAAACAATGGGCTTTTGGTTGGTGCGATTTTTGCGCTGATAGGTTTGCAGGAGGATCAATCAGGCCATTGATCCACGCGACCGAGCTGACGGAAGCTTTTGAGACTCGTGTAAAACAGATTGAGGGTGTAACGGGATGCTAACGCGTTCAATGGATGGAGGACGACGCCTCCCATCAACAACGACTGCGCGTGCTGGTGTCATGACTGAACGCCACCTCATTACCGCCCATGATCGAGATCACGGGACTAATCAGAACGACCACTGCGTTGTGAACCTAGTGGTCGGCTACGTTAGCCGACCGCCTAGCTAATCGCACATCAGGAATCATTTAACGAGCAGTTCCGCCACTTCATGAGAGTGCCACTTAGTAATCAACTAACCACAAAGCGTCCTACCAGCCCGTTCAGGCCCACGGCTAGCCGCGAAAGCTCATGACTCGCAGCACTCGTCTGATTCGCTCCGGCTGCCGACTGAGTCGACAGATCACGGATATTGACCAAATTACGGTCCACTTCTCGCGACACCTGCGCTTGCTCTTCAGAAGCACTCGCGATGACTAGATTACGTTCATTGATCTGAACAATTGACTCGGTAATCTGCTGCAATGCGTCACCCGCGGCGCGAGCCAATTCCAATGTCGTGCGCGTACGGTTAGTGTTCAGGGCCATGGACTGCACCGCCTGTCCGGTGCCACTCTGAATCCCCGCCACCATCTGCTCAATCTCCTGAGTGGACTGGGCGGTACGATGTGCCAAGGCCCGGACCTCATCCGCTACAACGGCAAAACCTCGCCCGGCCTCACCAGCGCGAGCCGCTTCGATAGCAGCGTTCAATGCGAGCAGGTTTGTCTGTTCGGCGATTGAGCGAATCACATCTAGAACTCGGCCAATATCACGACCTTGCTCAGCGAGCCCCTCAACCAAAACCGAGGTGGCTTGTACGTCATGGGTCATGGCCTGGATCGCAGTTACTGTCTCCACAACCCTCTCGCGGCCTTGAAGGGCGATGCTACTGGATTGCTTCGACGCTTCGGAGGTCGACACTGCGTTTCGCGCCACTTCCTCAACGGCAGCGGTCATTTCATTAACGGCGGTAGCCGCCTGCTCGATCTCGCTGTTCTGTTTTTGCAAGCCGCGGGATGACTCCTCCGTCACCGCGTTCAGCTCCTCAGCAGCCGATGCCAATTGGGTGGCCGAGCCGGTAATCTGCTCGATTGTCTTGCGCAGGCTTTGCTGCATCAGAACTAGAGCCCCCAGCAAACGAGCAGGCTCATCCTTACCGTCAACTTCAATGTGTTTGGTCAAATCGCCGCCGGAAATTTCACCAGCTGCGCGAACCGCTTTGGCCAAGGGATTTACAATGCTGCGCGTCAACAGCCAGGCAAGCAATACCGTAAGCAGGACGGCTAATACCGCCACTGAGATGATGGCGATATTCGCACTCTGATACTGCTCGCCGGCGATTGCGGAGGAGTTTCTGGCACCGTTTTTGTTGATGTCAATTAGACGCTGGAGGTGGACTCCCATCTGCTCTGAGGACTCGAACAGTGGCCCGTTGAGCAGGCTTCGCAAATCATCCAGCTTACCCTGACGCGACAGATCCAGAGCTTGGCTTTGTATGCTTAGATAATTAGTGAGCGTCTCGTTGAATTTCGCATAAATGGCTCTTTCTTCCGCTTCGGCCGGGGTAGCCGCGTAGCCATTTTTGGCGTCTTGAAGCTTTCCAATCAGTGGCGGAATTTGGCTATACGCGTCTTGGAGTTGAGTCGCATCGCGATTGACAAGGGTCCCAAAAACACTGAGGCGCAAGCGGAGTAAGTTTTCTGTGACATCTCCCAGAAACACGACGCTGGGCATCATGTTGGTTTCCATTTCCACTGTCGCCGAGCGAATCACTGTCATGCGATTCAAGGCAAAAACACCCAAGATCACTACCAGCAACGCGATGAACGCGAACCCAAGAAAGGCACGTGGTGCGATGTTCATGTTTCGTATATTCATGAGTTTATCTCAATGGAAGGGCCAATAAGCGTCCATGCGCTCGAACATCCGCCGCATCTCCTGAACGGGCATGCGTATACGATTGGTGTCATACAAGTGTCGTGATTTTATCGGCTGCGAACGGCGTTACATTAAGGTCTAAATATGAATATTTGGCTTTGCGTCAAAAATGTCTATTTTTCGGCGTGCAACATTTCACAGCTTGGGCATAGCGTTCGCTCTTCCCGCCTGTGAAGATTGCGTGTCAGGGCCGCAAACAGGCTTTAGCACTATCGATCCGCGATCAATTGGATCCTGAGGAATCACCCGAACGGACGTTCATTTTCTGCAAGAAGGTCCGGTAGGAAATCGATAATAACGTCTCCGCTGCCATCACCTGGATCTTGGCATTTTGACGATTCTCCGCGGGGATTCGTTCGTTAGGGGTCGCCTTCCCGGGATTGACGGGGTGAGCCTCAATGCAATGCCCGCGTAACTCCTTCGCCCAGTTCACCGTGCCAATGTAGATCTGCCCCTGCTCTTGGCTGGATGTGTGCTGAATGAACATGCGCGGAATATAGCCCAACTGGATCGCCTGGCGTGTCAGCGAGAATGCCCCTGAGATGACCGCTTGCGAGGCGATGATGGACAAAGCGCTCAGTTGGGTGGACACTCAAAGACCTTAGGCACCTTTCCTGCCCTCCATTGCTATGCATGTCGAGCGTGGTCAGAGTTTTAAATAGCGTGCTGCTGGGCGGTACAATTAAAACTGTCAGGCGATATGGCCTCCGCTTAAATTGAGCGGAGACCCTTTAATCAATGCAAACCTCAGCGCTGTGTATCTGAACGCAAAAAAGCACGGGTTGATCGATATTACCGCCCTACAATGTTCTCCTTCGAGGTCTGTGGCCAACCTCCACCGAGAGCGCGGAAGGTCGACACCGCAGCCCGCGCATCATTAGCGTGCAGTTGCGCCAGTTGATCTCGTGACACCAGCAACTGACGATCCTCGTCGAGCACTTCCACCAAACTGATCGCCCCGCCTTTGTACGCATCCTGCGCCGCATCCCGTGCGGTCTGATGGGCGGCGACTTCGGCGTTCACCTCCACGCGTTGCTGCTCCAGCTCCACCAGCGTGACGATGGCGTTCTCGACATCCTCAGTGGCCTTCAACATCACCTGACGGTACTCGGCCAGGGCTTCGGCGTTGGCGCCTTTGGCCTGGGCGACTTCGGCATCCACGCGACCGAAATCGAACAGCCGCCAGTGCAGGCCCAGAATCGCTTGTGGTTGGAAGGCCGACGACGTGAACAACTGTCCACTGTGGGCCGTGTCGAAACCCAGCAGGCCGGACAGCGAGACTTTCGGGTAGTACTCGGAAATCGCTGCACCGATCCGCGCATTAGAGGCCGCCAGTTTGCGCTCGGCGGCGATGACGTCCGGACGACGGCGCAATAGGTCAGCCGGGCCTTCTGAATCGCTGATGGTCGGCACGTTGTACTGCTGCGGGCTGCCTTTAAGCTCTTGAGAGTAGGTGCCAGGTTGCGCGCCCATGAGCACGTCAAGACGGTTGAGCTGGGTCGCCAGTTCGGTGCGCAGTGGTGGAATCGTCGCCCGTGCTTGCAACACCAGCGCCTCGGCCTGGGCCTGTTCGCGATTGGTGGCCAAGCCACTACCCATGCGGTCCTTGATCAAGTCGAGCAGGCCGTTCTGGGTCTTCACCTGATCTTCAGCCACGGCCAGACGCTGCTGCGCGCCACGAATGCGGAAATAGGCATCTGCGGCTTCGGACGCCACGGAAATCCGCACCCCGACATGACTCGCTTCCGCAGCCTGCGCTTCGTCTACGGCGGCTTCCTCACCACGCTTCAGGCCGCCGGCAAGATCGGCCTCCCAACTGGCGCCGACGCCAATGGTCTCAAGGGTCTGGTTGCGGTCGTAGCCGGGAAAGGTGCTGCCGACCTGGCCTTGAGAACTCTCTGTGGATTGACGCTGACGCACGGCCTTGGCATCCAGCGCGCCCTGGGGCAGGCGAATCGCCCCGGCCTGCTGCGCCACTGCACGGGCCTGTTCGACCCGGGCGAAAGACTTCGCCAGGTCCAGATTCTGATCCAGCACGCGCTGGATGATACGGGTCAGTTCCGGGTCGTTGAAACCGGTCCACCAGCTGTCCAGCGCCGGCGCCGGGGTTTCGCCAACGCGCTGCTGCAACAGCCTCTGGTTCTGGTAGGTCGCGGTCAGGGTGTTTTCCGGCTGCTTGTAGTCGGGGCCGACGGTACAGCCAGCCAGAGCGATGAATAGAGCGCTAAGGGCGAAGATGCCGGTCCGTTTGAAACGAGACGCCAGAGTGTTCATGGGGCTGTCCTCGAAACGTGATGCTGAAAGTGGGGAAGAAGTTTTCATGGCGATCTCAATGGGCGTCAGCGGACGGCGCAGCCGGTGGCGCAACTTTGCGCATCAGCGGGACCATGGCCACGGCGATGATGAAACAGACCATGATCGCCAGGAACGCATCGGCGTAGGTCTGGGTCTGCGCCTCGCGGTAGGTCAGCAGCCACAACTGATGCAGCGCTGAACTGCTGGCATCGGCCGCGTTCTGGCCCAGGCTTGCGAAGTTACCGGTGACCGTCGACAGCCAGTTGTTCATGGCTTCGTTGCTGTAGTTCAGGTGCTCGGCCAAGTGCGTGAAATGCAGGTTGGTACGGTCGTTGAGGATCGTGGCACAGGCCGCAATGCCAATGGCGCCGCCCAGGTTGCGCATCAGGTTGAACAGTCCCGACGCCTGTTTGAGGCGCGAAGGGTGCAGGCCACCAAGCGTCAGCGTCACGGTGGGCGGTACGGCCATTTGCTGGGCGAAACCACGAATCGCCTGTGGCAGCAGCAGCTCATGGCCGCCCCAGTCGTGGGTGATCGGCGAGAAATCCCACATCGACAAGGCGAACAGCGCCAGGCCGAACATCATGATCCAGCGCAAATCGACGCGGTTGGCGAGGAAGCCGTAGACCGGGATTGCCAGCAACTGGAACACGCCGGTGGAGAAGATCGCTTCGCCGATGTCCAGCGCGCTGTAGCCCCGGACACGGCCCAGGAACAGCGGCGTCAGGTAGATGGTGGCGAACAGGCCGATACCCGTGACGAACGAGAAGAAACAACCGAGGGCGAAATTGCGGTCCTTGAGGGCACGCAGGTCGACCACCGGGTTCTTCGACATAAGGGTGCGGCCAATAAAGGCGATGGCCGACAGACCGGAAATCCACGCGGTGGTGAGAATGGTCTGGTCGCTGAACCAGTTCCAGCGTGGGCCTTCCTCCAGCGTGTATTCCAGGCAGCCGAGGAATAGCGCGAGGAACACCATGCTGATGTAATCGGCCCCCTTGAGCAGCTTCAAGTCAGCGGAGTCGATGTTGACCAAAATCGGCACCGCGATGGCGACGAAGATACCCGGGACCAAGTTGATGTAGAACAACCAGTGCCATGACGATACGTCGGTGATCCAGCCGCCGATCACTGGACCCAAGGTGGGCGCCAACGAGGCGATGGCACCAATGGTGGAGGCTGCGATGACACGTTGCTTGCCGGTGAAGAACATGAAGGCCGAGGTGAAGACCATCGGGATCATGGACCCGCCGAGAAAACCTTGCAGCGCACGAAAGGCGATCATGCTCTGGATGTTCCAGGCCAAGCCGCACAACAGGCTTGCAAGGGTAAAACCGACCGCCGAGGCGCAGAACAGCCACCGGGTGGAAAACACCCGGGCCAGCCACCCGGACAACGGGATCACCACAATTTCGGCGATCAGGTAGCTGGTCTGCACCCACGCAGTTTCGTCGGAGCCGGCCGAAAGCCCACCACCAATGTCACGCAGCGAGGCCGAGACGATCTGAATGTCCAGCAAGGCAATGAACATCCCAAGACACATGCTGGCGAAGGCGAAAACCTTGGCAGCCGTGGCCATCGACGCGGCGTCTACCGGCCCTTTGGGTTTTGCAGCGGGTGTGTTGGCATTGGCGGTGGCAGCACTCATGGGGCTGTCTTCCCGTCAGCAACGCTGACGACTTTTGGTTGCGAGTCGTTGGCGTTCGTATGTTCTTCATGGCCGTCAGCTTTCGTATCCACTTCAGCGACCACCGACAGACCCGGACGCAGCTTGCCGAGGTTGCCGTCTTCGCCGTCCAGGTACACCCGTACTGGCACCCGCTGGACGATCTTGGTGAAGTTGCCGGTGGCGTTTTCCGGCGGCAGCACGCTGAACTGCGAGCCAGTTGCCGGAGCAAGGCTGTCCAAATGGCCGTGGAAAACCTGGCCGGGCAGCACGTCCGCCTCGATGTTCACCGCTTGGCCAGGATGCATATGAGCCAACTGGTCTTCCTTGAAGTTGGCGTCGACCCAAAGGCCTTTCGCCGGAACTACCGAGATCAACTGAGTACCTGCTGCGGCGTAGGCGCCAACCCTAGCCCGACGGTTGCCGATCACGCCATCCACTGGCGCGCGTAATTCGGTGTAGCCAACATTTAGGCGGGCCATGTCGCGTTCGGCTTTGGCCTGTTGCAGCGCGGCACGGGCTTGTTGTTTCTGAGTAGAGATCACGTCCAGTTGACGCTGCGAAGCGAGCATCGACGCCTGAGCCTTCGCACCGTTAGCCTGGGCGGTTTTGTAGGTAGCGTCGGCGCGTTGGAAGCTTTCAATGGAAACAGCTGAGCGACCGGACAAAACTTGATAACGCACTTGGTCGTCGCGAGAGCGCACGGTTTCGGCGTTGGCGGCATCAATGCCGGCTTTGGACTGGCTGACGACCGCATGTTGCAACTGCTCTGTAGCGTCGAGATTGGCGAGCAACGCTTCTTCGGCAGCGACAGCGCCTTCGGCTTTGTTGAGCGCGGCAACGTAGTCGCGATCATCAATCTTCACCAGCAGATCTCCGGCGTGCACGAACTGGTTGTCGACCACTTTCAGCTCAGTGATGTAGCCGGGTACCTTCGGGCCGATCACGGTCACGTCGCCCCCCACATACGCGTCATCTGTGGACTCCAGAAAACGGCCGGCTGTCCACCAGTGCAAACCAAAAATGACCGCACCGACCACAGCGGCACTGGCCAGCGACAACAGAATCAGGCGCTTGCCCCGAGCAGGCTTTTGCGGTGTGGCGCCAACGGCGGGCTCGGTAACAGTTTGAGGCTTGTTCATCGTGAATTACCTGGTGATCTGCTGTGAGTGGGAGGTGGGTAAGAGGTCGTCATGGGCCTCTCGTCGAGCACGACCGGCTTCGACACGCCAAGCAGAAAGGCTGCCCGCTGGACCGATGTAGCGCATGCCGTGTTCTCGGAGGTTGATGCGTTTGCCGGTATTACCGTCGGTGAGCATCAAATCAACTGGCTGGTTCTGGGTTTCATCAAAAAGCTGGATCTTCGTGCCATCTGGTGAAAAGTGCTTGTTGCCGAACTTCATCAGCATCAGGACCACCGGGCGAAAGTCACGACCGCGTTCGGTAAGCACATAGTCGTAGCGTGGGGGTTTGTCGGTGTAGCTGCGCTTCTCGACCAGCCCGGACTCGATCAGGCCATTCAAGCGACGGGTCAAGGTGCTAGGCGCGATGCCCAAACTCTTTTCAAACTCGTCGAAACGGCTGAGGCCATAGGACAGGTCGCGCAAGATCAGGATGTTCCACCAGTCGCCCACGTGCTCAAGACTGAGCGCAATGGGGCAAGGCATATTGGCAAAGCTTTTCTTCTTCAAGACCAGGTCTCCAAAGCAAAAGGCTGCTGATGAATTATGGTCATAATCTAAAAGAGTAACTATCATTGTGCAAGTGACTATCTCTATGAAAGCGATAGTCGGTGCTAGGAGCTAGGAGCTAGAGGGTGAGAAAAACAGCGGGGGGAATTGAGCTTAGCCGACAGCCCTGCATGATCCGCGACCCGAGTCGAGTTGATCGAGTCGAATCGTCCATGCGCGGAATATTCGTCATGTTCGGCCGTGTAGGAAATCGTAAGCTAAGAATGGCGGCTAGGCTGCCTACGGAAAGCGCCACAAGTAGGAATATGCTGGAGCTGATGGCGGTGTAGAACCGAACACAGCTCGGCAGAATGCATGGGTATTGGGGCGATTAGGCTCGCGGTAAAAAGCCACCCTTCCCAGCTGCGACATAATCCTGCATTGCACAAGAATGGCAAACGGAAAACCCGTCATGTACTCAGGTCGGGGGTTAATAAACATACGTGCGCTGGACACGAGATAGGATGGGGAGTCAAACCTGGCTCCAACGTTCAGGACTGTTCTCCACCAGCTTCGCTGAAAAGGCCCAGGGGCGAATCTTAGAGATGCGGTTGTGGCTCGGCCGAATCAGCGGAGAATTTCTGGGGCAGAATTGAGAGGAGCCCTAAGCAAAATGCACCTAGCGGCGCTGGCTAAGAGCTGGTGGATACGCCCTGTGGTCGGTCGCGGTTGAAAGAGAGTTGCTTTTAATGAAGGCTGGATTCAGGACTGGAAAGCTTGAGTTGCAGTGGATCGGCGGTGTCGCACTCAGGTTTTTTCCCTGATCAAGTCGGCTTCAGGAGGAATCGCAACGGCTTCAGGGGACCCAGCGGAATCAGGTCAAACACCATCAGCCCCGCTCGCCCCAGAGGAAGGATGTCGAGCAAATGGTGGGCCTCCTCCAAATCCACGACGTTGAGCAGGAAGACCACCCCGCTTTCATCCTGCCTAGAGAACCATTGTTCAATCTTACCATCTAGGTAGAGCTGCGCCGTCTCAGACACTTCTTGGGGCATCAGCGACTTAATCGTTTCGAACGTGGGCGGAGTCAAGAATCTTCCAACTGCCAGGATCTTGGTAGTTGGGACTGGTGGCAGGGCTTGGGATGGGTTGCTCATTTTCAGACGACCTCGTTTGAATGATTACTTCGGCAGCTTTCCAGCTAGAAGTCGGATTGAGCTGCACCGCCGGTTCGGGCGGATGGTGCAGCGAAGATATTGCGATCACAGTCTGGGTCGGTTCTAAAGTTACAGCCTCGTGGTCAAGCCGTAACGAAGACCGCATTTTCAGGAGCTAGCAACCTGTCAATGTCCTGCAAGTGGAGCAGCTTAACTGGGTAGCTACGGCTGCTTGTAGGCTCTACGGACGAATTAATGTTGCGGTCGGCAACGCCAGTTCGCCCGGCCCATCTGTCAACGACATATTTGAAGTCTCGAATGGGCCATGACGTTGTCGATCGGGTTAGCCGCAGGATGCAGCAGGGGTTAAACGCAGCCCCCCTATCGAGACGGTGATAGCGAAATCAAATACGCGGTTCCAGGTGCGACCGGCAGCACATCGAGAATTCTCGGCCAGAATTACGTTGCCGCGCCCTATGCACTCGTCACTTTAACGGCCAACGCCAGCAGCTTTTCATCCAGATGTTGAGCCGCGACCTCAAGCTCCGCATTCGGCTCGACAACCATCAGGCTCGAAGGCTTGACGTACATCAGACGGCTGTTGCCGGCCTCTTCTACCAGCAGCATCTCAACCGGTGCGAACAGCCCCGCGTTTATATCGTGCTGCAACATTGTTATGGCTAAGGCTGGATTCCCTAACACGACTCTGATCGAACGCGAAAACGACCCAACCTTTGCCATCCAAGCTCCATGATCGACCAGCGCAAACAGCATGAATCCACTCGGGCCCGCCAGACTTTCAGCTTGCCCTCTGTAGCTCTCCCAAGAGCCGTGGCTTCGCTCAAGCTCGTCCAAATCGACTGGAGAGTGCCCGAGGTCATCCAGCAACGAAGACAGGAGTTGGTCATAGGTTTTCTGGGACGGAAGGTTAACCCGCACACCCTCAAAGCTCAGTTCAATTGGTTTAGCAATCATCGTCGACACCTCATAAAAACCTGGCTGGTGAGCACCTTAGGATTACGGATGAAATATAAAGTTCGACGAGTGTTCGGAGTTGCGGTATTAATTGGTGATGTGTAGCTAAATAGGCCGACACACCAAGGGTGCGTCGGCTGAACAAGGTCACTTTGTGCTGGCAGCTTGCTCAATTGCGTGAACTACGCCCCTCACATCGGTAAGGAATGGTGTGTGCCCGGTGTTGAGCGTCAGCTCATTTTTGACTGGAGTCGCAGCAACCATGCCTGCTTGAAACCATGGGCTGACAACCTGATCTTTGGCGGTGTGAATATAGAATTTCGGGACAGCTCCATATGCGGCAGGGGTCAGTTTGACCGGTGTCGCGAGTGGGCCCAGCGGCTCGTCGAGGATCAGAGCTGGAATTGCCTGGCGCAATTGCTCACTGCCATCGTTAGCGAACAAATCAGCCCGGGCATTACGTGCAATAGACGCAATCCCGTGTTCCTTGTCGATATTCAGCTGTGGCCCGATTTTGGCTTCCTTGTCAGCGGTCGCGAGCGAAAGCAGAGAGTCGCCATCCTTTGGAAGATATGCAGCCAGATAAACGAGGCTACGGACTTTTGCAGGCTTAGCTTCTGCAACGTCAGAAATCACGATGCCGCCGAAGCTGTGTCCAACGAGTACAACCGGCGTCTTAGCGCCATCGAGGGATTTTAGAACGGTATCTCGATAAAGGTTAAGGCTTACTTTATCGGGGCTCGCAGGATTGCCAACTCGTCCGGGAAGAGTCGGTACGATGACTTGATAGCCGTCAGCCTTGAGACCTGCTTCAACGCCTTGCCATATCCCAGCGTTCTCAAATGCGCCATGGACCAGCGCGATGGTAGGCTTCGTATCGGCATAGACGTTGCTGAATACGGCAATTCCGGAGAGCGTTAAGAGTGCAGCAAGCTTTTTCATATAAACCTCTGAGGTGGGAAATTTGAACTTGCCCAAGATAGAAGCCAATCCGATGCGGGAGAATGATCTGAACGCCGTGACTCTTGCTCCGAACGCCGGAAGCATCGACTCACCCAAAAAAACAGATGTGCTCTCGCAAGTCTTGGCACTGGTGCGGCTGAAAGGGGAGACGGTTTTCACTGGAACACTCAGCGACGATGCACTGGCGGTGAATGAAGGCGTATCGCGGTTTTACTTCGTAGAAACTGGACGTATGTGGCTCAGTGTTGCTGATGATCAGGAGGACCCGCTGGAGGTTGAGGAAGGCGATCTCGTCCTTCTCCCTCACGGAAACTTGCACAGTCTCGCCAAGGCGCTCGCAGCAAAAAACTCCAAAGAAGTGAGGACCGTTCGATCCCCGGCGCAAACCGCAATTAAGGTTTATCCTGACACTCACTATATCGGTGGGCTTTTCCGATTTGACGGGGGAAAGCTCCCACCAATTCTCGCCTCATTGCCATCAATAATTCACGTACCGGCGGGACCTTCCGGAACGCCTGCTTGGCTACAGGCAATCTCACACTTTCTTCTCCACGAGGCGAACCAGATCCAGCCCGGCGCTGAGCTGATGGTCTCGCGACTCATCGACCTTCTCGTCATCCGAGCCCTGAGAACCTGGTCCACTTCCGCCCCGGGGCGTCTTGGTTTCATTGCCGGACTAGGTGACGACAGAATCGCTCAGGCGCTTGCTGCCCTTCACGCTGCGCCTTACAAAGCCTGGACGGTACCCGAGCTTGCAAGCGTTGCCTCAATGTCACGATCGAGCTTTGCTGACCACTTTTCTGCAACTGTTGGAGAGGCCCCACTTCGCTACTTAACCCGCTGGCGCCTTCATCTCGCTTCCGAGATGCTGAGTGGGGGGTCAATGAGAGTTAGTGAAGTAGCTGAGCGTGTCGGGTACGCATCTGATGCGGCATTTAGTAGGGCATATAAAGCTTGCTTTGGGTATTCGCCAAGTGAATCAGTCCCCAAAAGCTCTGCTTGACCTTTAAAGAGAAAGATTCGACGTGACCCCTACTCCCCGGCGACATTAATTCACAGGTGTTTCGTGCGGCCGCTAATCAGTCAGGCCTAGCACCATTCTACTCTGCCAGTCTTCATGTTAACGACGCGGATACGCTTGTACCGCGTTGGCTCAGCCAGAGACTGAGAAGACCGAGATTTAACCAGTTTTAGAGCGATTATGATGATCAACAAAATCATCAAAGCAGATTCTCACACGGCCCGCTCCCAGACCGGGCCAACTGAGCCATTTTCCGTACTACAGGTCGCATATGCCACTACTAGACTTTTATGAAATTCCACCGTCCAAAGCACCATCCTCCGATGTGAGCGCTTTTGAAAAATTTGCCAAAGACTTTTTTGTAACGATCTACGGCGCCGATATAGAGAAGACGGTTGGACGAGGGGCAGATGGCGGCGCCGATATTGTGATTCGAGTCGGCGATGAGCGTTGGTTGATTAGCTGCAAGCACTACCTTGTCGGGTCTGTCCGTCGCGATGATGAGGGATCGCCTTTAGGGGACATGCAGCAATGGGGCTGCCAGCAATTTGTCGGATTCTACTCGCCTGAGCCTTCTGCCGGTCTGGAGGCGAAGTTGAGGCAGACAGCTAGCTCAAATACTAGTTTTCGGTATCAGATCTTTGATAACAGAGATATTGAACGAACGCTTATGCAGTCTGGACCCGCAGCTGGATGGCCTCTAGCATCTCGTTGGTTCCCCAAAAGTTTTTCTAAAATCGCATCCTCCCTCGTCTCTCCACTATCGGAATATAGCAATAATGATGTTATCAACACGGACGGAACAGCACGAATTAAAGGGATTTCAACCTTTATTAGCTACAGTAAAAAAAACTTAACCGCCGCAGAGCTTGCATCAAAAGATCTTGTATCGCTTGCCAATGAAATAGCGACGGACAAAGTCTTTGCTATGATTTTCATAGAGCGAATCAAAGAGTTTTGCATTGCAGTCCCCGGCACTTTCCATCGCCCAAGCTTTGTACTAGATGCCAATGTATCGTCCGCAGTCATATTCCCTAGCTGGAACCTAGAGCTAATCAAAAAAATTTGCTCGGACGGAAACAAAGTAGGTCTCAAAAGCATATGTCGGATTTGGTCTCTATGGCATCTAGAGTCCGCTGAAGCCGTTTATTATTACGGGAGAAATATTATAGAGTCAAAGGCCGACAGCCTTATTTCAGTAGACATCACAGACATACGCCACTTGCGTGAGGTAGTAAAAAAACACGAGGAAAATTCAGATTACAATCACAAAGGTAAGCAATATAGGTCCGCACTAACCTTTGCGAGCATCGCCAGCGAAGGCCACACAACTCAGCGGGGCTACTTTGCATCTCTCTTGTGTTATTGCCCTTCAAATCTAACGCCATTCCTTTCCATAGAATATGCGATTGTTGAACTCGCAGCGAGATTTGATGAAAAAGATTCACTTGCCGTAGCTCTAACGAACATTATGTCGAATTTTGACGATTTTGATCTCGATTACATAAGAGAATATAGCCAAACTCTTCTCAGCCACCTAATCTCCATCGCTTACCTCGATCCGGACTACCGGGAGAAGTTGCTCGTTATCAACCCAAATCTGCGATGCATCACTGCACCTATGCTTGATCTGTGGAGCCCGGATGGAGAAGAGAATACCACGATCTCTAACTCATTAGGCTTTGGAAAAAATCAATAATTAGGTCTTCTATAAACACTACCCGACTATTAGGCACGGGTAGGTTTTTATCATGCCATGATCGATATATGTCACACAATTGAGCTGCTGCCGTAGCGAATGTAATCACAGGACCTGATCACTTCGAAAATCAAGTCACTCCATAAGGATTGTGAGCACGTAGCTATTTTTGTTGACCACTTTTTTGTTGAGCGTAACTGTCCCACTACCAATTTCAATTTTCGCTGGATTTCCCTTAATTATCGCCTCATCGATGAAGTGGGGTGCTGACAGGCCCAATACTCGTACCGCAAGCCTCTTAGTGGCTTTCACAAGTTCCCGCTTGCCAGCTTCTTCGTCAGCGAGAGTAGGCACGGTTAGGATCAACCTAACCAGTCGAGGTATTGAGTTTGAACCTTCGCTAAGATAGAGAATCCGAACTCCCCTGACTGATCCAGAGGGGATAGCCCTCGGTTGACTTGTGCACCCCTCTTTCCCATCCTGCGTTTCTCCCCACGCACCAGCGCGCAGCTGTGTGTCATTCAAGACCTTACATATTTCTACAGTCGATCGAACCGTTAATTCAGCGTTGCAATCAAACGAAACCGCCAGCATCGCAACCGCAATCCCGAATACAATCCTCATCAAACCCGCCCCCCGTCTAAAGAATGTTTTGCAATCGATCAATGAGTTGACCGCAATCTATTTCAGCATCAGTTCTGTTTAGCAATCACACCAATGCTCACCGGGGTCATCTACAGGTGATGACTTCTCCCGCTCAATTTGCTTGCTAGAACCACCACCTAAAGGACAAGGGTTCCAACGAACTTTTGAAATCCCTTGGGTGCTCGCAGCTTTCATTAACGTAGGCAATAGACGCACCACTGGCAGAGCTTCTTCGGGCACACCGCAAGTGACGGCAGCGACCACCCAGGCCTCACAGTCAGTCATATTCGCGGCGAGCGTTATCTTTACTTTTTTTAGCCCTTTATATACGTAATGTATTTCATACATCCGCAGTCTATGATTTATATCAGTAGCCAAATCTGCCACCAGCCTAGTTGCAAGAGGGTGAATGAGGGAGCCGAATTCGCTCTGCGCGCACGCTTTGAACTTCAGCAATACCATTATGCGCGGAGGGCGTTGCAACCGGTCTGGAGCAGACTAAAGCGCAATCCTTGGGATAAAAATTTCTGACTACCAAGTTCTGTACATGCGCAAACTCAATCGTAGCCTTTATTATCGAAATCTTTACGATTGGTTTCGACATACTCTTGTACGGTCATAGGAGTTCGACCGGTTAAACGTTCGACAACATCATTTGTGCCAGCGAAAATCCCATTTTTATAGTCCACGTATACCCCCATGAAGTGCTGAATTCGGTGCTCCTGTATTGAACCGACACTGTGCAGCCGAGCTTCGAATGCGTCTAATGGTTCATCCACATAGGTGATCGTTCTGCCCAGTACCTGCGACAGAACCGCTGCAACTTCTGTATGGCTCATTTCAACCGCCCCAAAGAGTTTGTATGTTTTTCCAGCGTGTGGCTCGGGATTCAAAAGGATGGATGAAATCACCCTTCCTTGATCGGCAGCGGCAATGGGCGCATGACGTCCTTCGCCAGCAGGCACGCTCAAGATATTCTGTTCGCGGATCAGAGGGAGTTGAAACGGATACTTCAGCCACTCCATAAAAAAAGTGGGTCTGAGATGGGTGACGGGCACCTCGCACCGATCGAAAATCTTTTCTGCAAACCAGTGCTGCCGAGCAGCGTCACTCTCTGCATCACGGCGGGCTGAGATTTGCGACATGTTTACAATCGCCTTAAGACCGGCCTCATACGCCGTATAGGCAAAGTAAGCAGTAGCCTCCATTAGCTGCGCTCTAACAGGCCAGACAAAGTATGCGCTCACAACTCCAGCCAGGGCTGGTCGCAGAGATTCAGGATCCAAGAGGTCGCCAATCATGACCTCTACGCCTCTCGCGCGTAACGCCGCAGCCCTTTCATCATCACTGTGGACCAGGGCCCGTACTTTTGCCCCAGCCAGCAGCAAGTTATCGATAGTGAAGCGACCGGTAGACCCGGTCGGTCCCGTAACAAGAATCAGTTGTTGGCTCATGAAAGACCTCAGGGATTGTGGGTGAGACGATTTTTGAAAATTGAGGATCTAGGTGCGTGCCAAATTGAGCGTCGCTCCTAAACAATTGACAGGCCTAGGTCCCCCAAGGAGAGTCGGCGACGCGGTAGGTACCGAGCGCGTGCTGATTACCGACTTAGCCCGTCAGGCCGTCCTGCTTCGCTCGTAATGGCATCTTGGGTTCAGAGAGCGCCTGGAATCACAATGACCTAAAAGGAGGGATCTTCGACATTCGCCCTTAGAATTACCCATGTAATCTAAGCCTCACTTGATACCCAACCCACTGCGTGAGGAGCTTCAAAATGACTATCGTTAAAGCCGCCGCCGTTCAAATTGCCCCAGTGCTGTATAGCCGTGAGGGCACTGTTGCGAAGATTGTCGAAAAGATTAAAGAACTCGGTGAGAAAGGCGTTGAATTCGCCGTTTTTCCTGAGACCATCGTCCCGTACTACCCCTACTTCTCGTTCGTTCAAACCCCATTCGAAATGGGCCGCGAGCACTACAAACTGTTAGAAAATGCCGTGGTTGTGCCATCCGCAACCACTGATGAAATCGGGAAAGCGGCTAAGGCTGCAAACATGGTGGTGTCCATCGGCGTTAACGAACGGGATGGCAGCACGCTTTACAACACACAGTTGCTGTTCGATGCAGACGGCACGCTGATTCAGGCTCGGCGCAAACTCAACCCGACTTACCACGAGCGGATGATCTGGGGCATGGGTGACGCCTCTGGCCTGCGCGCCGTTGACAGCAAAGTTGGCCGCATCGGCCAGTTGGCCTGCTGGGAACATTACAACCCATTGATCCGCTACGCGTTGATCGAAGACGGTGAGCAGATTCATGCCTCGATGTACCCTGGCTCGTTCGCCGGTGATCTGTTTACCCGTCAGATGGAGGTCAGCATCCGCATGCATGCTCTGGAATCAGCCTGCTTCGTGGTCAACTCCACCGCCTGGCTGTATCCAGAACAGCAAGCACAGATAATTGCAGACACCGGTTGCGACATCGGCCCGATCTCCGGCGGTTGCTACACAGCAATCATCGACCCACAAGGCGAAGTTCTCGGTGAGCTGACTGAAGGCGAAGGCGAGGTAATCGTCGATATCGACCTGTTCCAGATCGAGATCCGCAAGCGTCAGATGGATTCGCGCGGCCACTACAGTCGCCCTGAATTGCTGAGCCTGAATATTGACCGTACAGCGCATCGCCACGTTTATGAACGCAACGACCGTCCGGTAGTGGAAGCTCGCGACACGTTGCAAGACAGCAGCAACTGATCAGCATCACTCGATCAGAAGCCTCGCTCCCGTTCATACTGGAGGCGGGGCTTTGCCATATCCACATGTCCAGATTCACCGGTTAGAGGTGCCGTCATGCAAGATACAGGGCTCATTGTTTACCCAGGTTTTCAGGTTCTTGGACTTGCCATGTCCGCGACATTGGAACACGCAAACATAATTGCTGGGCGTGAGGTCTATGGAATCACGCTGTTATCGGAGCAAGGTGGGCTGATAAAAACTTCAGCGGGTTTCTCCATCGACACCGAAGCTTTCGATGAACGTCGTTTCGACACACTGCTAGTAATGGGTGATAACGAAGTCCGCCCTGTCAGCGAAGGGATGATTGAATATCTACGTGACTCAAGCACCATGACGCGTCGGCTTGGCTCGATTTGTACAGGCGCCAACGCCCTCGCCCAAGCAGGGCTGCTGGACGGTCGACGGGCGACCACTCACTGGTGCCATGCGCGCGAGATGCAGAAGAATTACCCCTCGGTCAGAGTGGAGGAGGATCGGATTTTTATCAACGACGGACCTATCTGGACGGCCGCAGGCATGAGCGCGTGCGTTGATCTTTCTCTAGCACTAGTTGAAAACGATCTCGGCGAAGAAATCGCCCGCATGGTCTCTAAATATCTGGTCGTCTATCACCGACGCGCGGGTGGGCAGTCGCAGTTTTCGGTAATGCAAGACCTGGCGCCAAAATCCGACCGCATACAGATGGCGCTTACTTACGCAAGGCAGCACCTAAAGGCCGATCTATCAGTGGAAAGCCTTGCTGATGTCGTGAATATGAGTCCGCGGCAATTCAGTCGGGTATTTACAACAGAAACAGGTCAGTCTCCCGCAAAAGCCGTAGAGAACCTGCGCGTGGAATCAGCCCGTATTCTCATGGAAGCGGGCAATCATACGGTGGACGCTGTAGCCCACGAAGCAGGTTTCGGTGACCAGGAAAGAATGCGCCGGGCATTCATTCGAGCATTCGGTCAGCCACCACAAGTTTTTCGCAGGGCGCATCGTCACTGATGTGTACCCGCTTCCTATGCTCCCAAGAGAAAGTTCTTGGGGCGCGTCTCAATTCAGGATATGTGGTTTGTTTCACTGCCGAGCGCGAACTGGGATGGGGATCTCCCGGATGCAAATAAAATCAGCATAGCCTAGGGCCGGCGAAGCAACAGTTTGAAGATCATGATATGTGTGCAAATGAGGAGCGGGACGAAAACCGTTGGAATGTAAAAGGTAGCGCCCAGAAAGCCTGCCTCAAATCCAGGTCCGAACGCACCTTTGTAGAACGCAAATACAAGATCTCCAAAGCCCCAAATGTTGAAGATCCAAAGCGCTAGGATGCCGCCCTTGCGGTTCAGCAGTAAGATTGCGACCCAAGCCAATCCCGTGGCGATCAAATCACCATAGGCCGCAGGATTAGCAAAATCCTTTGAAAGTGAGGTCCCCGCCACGCCTGGGATCAAAAAAGATGCACCCACAAATCTGAAAGTGTGAATTGCCAGCAGCGGGCGAGCAGCATGGCTAAGGGAGAGCGACCGGACCCAAGGCCATAGATAATTTATGCAGATAAAAGCCCAACCCGCGAAGCTAAGCGCAACACTCAACCCGAACAGCAGAAACCCGTTCATATCCTTCTCCAACTGATATTGCTCCAGCCACAAGATGAGGCTAAAGCTGTGAGTGAATATGGAATTCGCCCTAGGACGCGCACGCTAACAAATGACACCCGGGCGGAGCTGGCACTGTCGAGAACTTCGTACCCTTAGCAACCGATGAAGGGCTTGGGCTCCCAGCCCAACCTTCTTGACACCCTAGAACTCTTGCCAGGCTGAATACCTTCGAACGTCTCGACGATGTCGTATAACTCATCGGCCCAAGCGCGCCTTTGGTTGCCCAAGCCCCTCATTCATCTGCGACAAAAAGAGCCTCGGGCTGAGGAACGACTGGAGCGGTTTTCACCATCAAAATTCTGGTTAGTACCAAAGCCAACAATGCAATGGTCGCTGCGACCCAGGCAGCGCTGCTAAAGCTAAATTCGAAGGCTGTGCGCAGAGATGTCGCAATTACCTCTCTCATTTGTCCTGGCAATGCGGCTAGCTGAGACTCGGCATCACCGGCCGAAAAACGCTTTGCAAGGTCAACCGCAACGTCCATAGGCAGGCCAGCTTGCTGTCCAGCGGGTACAAAAACTCTCAGCATCGTGGAGGCGAGTACCGCTCCAAGCGCTGCTACTCCGAACAGAAGCGTGGTGAATCGAATCGTGGACGCGATGCCGGATGCAACGCCAGATCGATTGGATGGCAATGCCCCCTGCACTGCCTTTGCGGTCTCCCCATTCAAAATTCCTGCCCCCGTCCCGGCAATGACCATTGCGATGGCAAACAGCCCATATGAGACGCTTGCGTTCGAAGTCAGAGCCATCAGTGCATTGCCAGTGAAAGTCACTGCAAGCCCAAGTGATAGCACTGAGCGCGGCGGCCATGTGAGCTTAGCCCCCAGACGCGGGACCAAAAACATCGGAAGTGCAAACGGCAGCATAGAGATTCCGGCTGCCATGGGCGAAAAGCCAAATGCGTTTTGCAAGTAAAGCGGCAGATAGAAAATCATGACCTGCGCCCCTGCTGCGTAACCCACCATCGAGGCAACAGTCCCGCCAAAATGTGCAGATCGGAAGATCGCAAAATCAACCATGGGATTAGCTTGGCATCGCTCGACGAAAACGAACAGAACCAGCAGCGATGCTCCTCCGATAAATCGCCATAAAACCGCGGGGGCAAACCACCCTAATGCGTTGCCGTCAATAACTGCCCAGGTTAGTAGAAATAATCCGCTGCTAAAGCTGAGAATTCCACCGTAGTCGAGGCCCTTAGCATGAGGATCACTGGACTCAGGAACGATTTTGAGCGTGGCTATGACAAGCACAGCGCATATAGGAACATTGATTAGAAATGCCCATGTCCATCCAAACATGCTGGAAATGACGCCACCTATGATCGGTCCGCATGTGATCGCAACCCCTAAGCTAGCGCCCCAGAATGCGTAAGCCTTGGCTCGGGCATGGCCTTCAAACGTGTGATTAATAATGGCCAAAGAAGCAGTAAGCAGCAGACTCGCCCCAACTCCTTGGACAGCCCGTGCAAGATTTAACATCAAAGGCGAAATTGCTAATCCACATGCCAGTGATGAAACTCCAAAGAGTGTCATACCGATGACCGCGGATCGGCGGCGCCCGACTTTATCCCCGAACGAACCCGCGGCTAACAGAAGGGCAGCAAAAGGAAGTACATAAGCGGTGATGACCCATTGTACGTCTGAGAAATCGGCGTTCAATGAGACAGCAATAGTCGGCAAAGCGACAGCTACGACGTTTGAGTCGAGCATGACCAATGACGACACTAGCGCGATGACGATCAAAATCATCTGCTGTTTTTTTTCAGGTAACACGTCAATGACCAAGATCTCATATCTCCAAAAATCTAAATAGGATTGCACTCACAATACAATAATTTACTGCTGTACTGCTTGCTCATGTCTTTGGCTGGATTGTTGATACATCTTCGAAGGCCCTAAATTTCGGCATTTGAGCTATGAAAGCTCCTACCCGCTCTCGCCGTTTAGTCTATTTGATGGTAGACGCTGAGACATGGCGTGATCTCCGCTTCTAAGCGGATGAGCACGAACTTGACCAGGGGATACGCCCCGGATTTGCTTGAAAGCCTTGCTGAATGAGTACTGTGAGGAATAGCCCACCCGAGTGGCTATCCGGGAGATACTCTCGTCGGTGTCCTTGAGCATCTGCGTCGCGAGCCCCATTCTGAATCGCGTCAGATAGGCATACGGCGTCTGGCCAACTGACATCGCAAAAATCTTCGCGAAGGCTGACCTAGATAGCCCAGCAGAAAGCGCAAGACTCTCAAGCGTCCAAGGTTCGAAGGGCTTTTCATGTATTCGGGCCAAGGAAGCTGCGATCTGTCGCCGCTGGCTTATGGACACCAGCGTTTCAGCCGGAGCACTGCGGATGTTCTCCCACTCTCGAAGAATATATATAAAAATGGTCGAGAGGAGATGCCTGATCATTTGTTGGGTCCCGAATTCTTTTCGCCGTAGCTCCTCACGGAGCTGGTTGAGGTTCTCCGATATAGGAAGGCTATTGCACGCTTCAAGATGGACGTACGGAGGTAGGGATTTTAAAGTACTGAGCAAATTTGCGGCTTCTAAATCAAAAAAACCACAAACAATAGCTGTCGCATCGTTAGCTTTACTAATCGTGCCATTTAATTCCGCTAAAAACTGTTCCACCGGCATCGTCAGGCTGTCAGGTCCATGCACCACTTTGTGTGGCGCGCCCTGAGACACCACCATTATATCTCCCGACTGTAATTTGATCGGCTGAAATGTATCTGAAAAAACGTAAGCGTGGCCCTCAAGCACAAAGTGAAAGTACGCGCCATTGTTAAACGGAAGATCTACTCCCCAGTCCCCCGATATCCTTGCCTGCATAAGGATGACACCTGGAGCGACGAAATGATGTTTCAGAGACTTATCATGAGGCATACAGATCTCGTAACGGTTTAATTCATATATTGAAAAATGCGTTATACCGCACCGAAGCATGATCACAGTGAGGCAGGATTATGCAGCCACAGTCTACTCGTGCCTAGCTAGCCTAGAGCTGTACGCACCAAATAGATTTTTGACATTGGTCCTGTCGCGCACTAATTCCACCCGATTCTAGATCCCCGACCGGTAGCACGTACGAGACTTCAATACAGGCTAGCATCGTAGGATTATTGATGTAATATGATATTCGATTGTCCCAGCTAATTCAGCAAAATTTTCACTCAGCAGCAGTGATTTACGTCTGAACACTATTGCTGGACGTGCACAATCGAAACCTGCACCATTCACACGACTCAGAGGAACAATAAATGGACACCAACAAACCTATTCTGGTAACGGGCGCAGCCGGCAGTATTGGTGCTGTGGGAAATGTCGTGACAACCAAATTGCTAGAGCGCGGCCACAAGGTCAGGGCGATGGTACATCGCGATGACGAGCGGGCACAAAATCTGCGTGACAAAGGCGCTGAAGTCGTTGTAGGAGACTTGCTCAATCTGCACGATATGCACCGCATCATCGAGGGATGCGGTTCACTCTACTTCGGAATGTCTGTGTCAGATAGTTACTTGGCCGCGACGGTAAACGTCGCAGCAGTCGCAAAGCATCACGGAATCGAAACCTTCGTGAATATGTCACAAATGACTCTTTCCCAAATGAGCATTACTGAAACTACAGATAGTCCGCAACACAAGCTTCACTGGTTAGCTGAGCAGGCCCTAAATTGGTCTGGATTACCCATTGTGCACGTTCGCCCAACCGTATTCATGGATGGTTTTTTCTTAAAGTTTTCGACTCAAACTATCAAGGGACGGGATGCTTTAATCCTTCCCTTCGGTGACGGAAAAACCTCACCAATTGCTGCGAGCGACGTTGGTTTAGCTGTGGCGGAAATCCTTTCGAATCCAACTCCACATATTGGCTCGATCTATCATCTCACTGGGCCAGAATGCGAAGACATGTCTTACTATGCAAAACAGTTCACCGCCGTGCTCGGCAGACCAATTTCTTATATCGACGTTCCAGTCGCTGCATGGCGGGAAGCGGTGAAAGGCGCAGGACTTTCCTCACACGTAATTGACCACTTGTCAACGATGGGAAACTTACACCGCGCTGGCCGTTACGCTCGAATGTCAGATGATTTCTTTAAACTGACAGGCACGCAACCGATTGATGCCAGGACTTTCATAAGCCGCCACGCCGCAAGCTTCGAGAAATAGTACCAAAGACAATTATGGTGCAGCACGCTTGAGACCAAGCGTGCTGTGATTTTGGCACCGAGCACAAAAAGGTCAAACTGACTAGAACTTACGGAAATCTTCCTAAGTAGTCCATCTTACCGAGTGGGACACCTTTATATCGCAAAATGTCATAAGCGGTTGAGAGGTGAAAAAAGAAATTCGGAAGAGAAAATTGCAAGATATAATTCTGAGATGAGAATTCCAAGGTCCCGTACGGTATGACCAGGGACACTTCTTGTGTTTCGCTGAGCGCAAATTGCTCTGGTGTTAGCTTTTCTAAATACGAGACCGTCACGGCAATACGATCCCGCAACTGCTCTATATTGGCCTCATCATTAGCGAATATTGGCGCTTGCGTCCCACTCAACCGTGCCCCACAGCCCTTGGCCATCTCAGTCGCTACCTGAATTTGTCCCCTGAGGGTAAACATATCAGGCGCCAAACTCGTAGCTACGAACTCTGCCATCACCGTTTCAGAACGCGCAAATTCTTCAGCCTTTACAAGCCACTGCAAAAGATTCCTGAACCCTCTCAAAAATACAGGGACTGAAATATCGTAATTATTCATCCAGGGTCACGCTCCATACAACATCATAAAAATCACTTAACTATCTCGTTATGGAGAGGACGACCCTTCAGCCCTCCTCCCCCTGCCCATTACATATCGACCGGTGGAAAATCCAACGAAGTGTGCGCAACGTTGTTCAAAAGGTTTGTGAATACAAGTAAAGTCACCTGCGAAATGACTTCTATAATCACCGCGTCGGACAGACCTTCAGCCCGAGCTGTCGATAGAACTTCATCGTTAATGTGACCGCGCGCCAGCGATACTTCACGGGCAAAAGTCGCGTAGGCATCCAGGGTACCGTTACGGGCGCTTAGCAACTCTTCTTTTGAGAGCCCGACCTTAGATCCAATCAATGAGTGCACGGCAGTGCAATACGAGCACTTGTTAACCTGAGATACCGCCAACGAGATAATTTCTCGTTGCTGAGCAGTCAAGGAAGTATTTTCATTCGCCTGGTGAAACTGGAGGTAGGTCGCAAGACCTGCTGGCGAGTGAGCCAAAACCTTGAAAACGTTCGGAACCATCCCATAGGCACTCTGGACACTTTCCAGCAGCGGACGCGAACCTTCAGGGGTTTGTTCAGCTGACAATACGCTAATTCGGGACATGAAATTCACCTACTCTAAATTGAAGTTGGGTTTAGCAAAAAATTCAGATTACATCCTTGCGTTAGAATCGGTGGACTATAATCATAAACGTCGACCGAAATACTTGCTCTATGCATTCACTACCGTCTGAATAATATTGAGTGCAGGCAATAGCGTCTGGGCAATTTCGCTAGCTTTGGCGGTCGGCCTAACTCCGCGCGGCCCCACAGGCACGAACAGCCTGTCATTGAAACGCTTGCGAAGCCGAGCTAATGATCCGCTTACTGCCGGCTGCGTGACATTCAAGCATACCGCTGTTTTAGAAACGCTCAACTCGCGAAATAAAACAATGAAAACGAGCAGTAAATTCAAGTCGATGCCGCTCAACGCTTGCTCGTCAATGTCCATGATTAATATCCGAACCTTCCCAGACTAATACCAAGCGCAGGGTACAAACCGCAACTATTATTGCGCTGGAGACTTGATCAACAATGACAAAGGTGACAATGGGCCGACGGGAATGAACTCAAACGAAATCAAGCCCGCTCGATCCAAGGGCATTTTCGCGAAAATAGCGCGTGCTTCATTGACGTCAGTCATATTCAGTACAAACACTACGCCAAGCTTGTCATTACGCACGTTCCACTGCTCGATCTTACCATCAAGGTGGAGCTGAACAGTTTCACGCACTTCCTGAGGAAGCACCTTACTGATTGCTTCCTGCGTTGAGCCCGGCGTGACCGTCCCTATTGCGATAATTTTAGTGGTTGGGACAGAAGGCAATGGTTCGGCGCCGGCAAAGTTGCTGAACGAACATGCTAATACCATAGCAGCTGCTATGAGGCCTAACCGACTTTTGCCAGCCAATAACTCCAATCGCATTTTCATCACATTTCCTCTTTGGATGACTACTGCGCATTCGCAGTAATCCGGTAAGGTTTAGCCATAATGGTCGGTATTGCGTTAAGCCACATTTGGCATTCGTCGTATCCGACCGGTTTAAAACATTATGAATATTTACTTGCCCGCTCTCTATCGTCAATCACGACAGCTTTCGGATGGTTTGCGCCATAACTACACTTCAATCATCGCGCCGGACCATAGGTATTTTGTACGCACTAGGCTTCGGCAACAATGTCGTAGTTCCCACCTTTTAAGCCACACCATCCACGCCGGGCGCGGCGTTCTTGTGTGCCACTGAGATCTATGACCTACTAGCAGAAATGAACTGTTTGAGACCATTCACGCCATGAAAATCACGATTCTTGCCATTGAAGGCGTCTTTGATACCGGCTTGACGGTTTTGCTCGATGCATTCGCCACGGCCAATGACTTGGGGATTTTACTGCTCGAAACGTCACCCCATTTTAAGGTTGACACAATTGGCGTGCGTAGTTCCGTCAGGACCGCCCGTGGCCTGGAAGTCCCGGTGAGTCCAGTGGATCCCAGTTCTCGCCCTGACTGGGTAATCATTCCGGCCCTGAACACCCGAATGCCTGAGGAACTAGTTGAGTCCTTGGGGCGTGCTGACATGCTGGACGCTAAGGAGCAATTGTTAACCTGGCATGATCAGGGTGCAGGCATCGCAGCCTCTTGCATCGGCACTTTTTTGCTTGCTGAGACGGGACTGCTATCGGGACACGAAGCTACAACCAGTTGGTGGCTCGGACCGTTCTTTCGTCAACGCTATCCGGACATCGCTCTAGATGAATCTCGTATGTTGGTTCCTGCGGATCGGTTGGCCACCGCGGGCGCGGCCATGGGGCATCTGGATCTCGCATTATGGATCATCCGTAAATTCAGTCCTGAGCTTGCTGGGCTTGTAGCCCGCTATATGCTGGCTGATTACCGTTCACTACAGGCTCCGTACATCATCCCCGAACACATGGCACACGCAGATCCGCTAGTTGAGAAATTTGAGCGTTGGGCACGTAGCCAACTGAGTATCGGCTTTTCATTGCAGGAAGCAGCAAAGGCTCTCGCTACAGCGCCTCGCACACTTCAACGTCGGACAGAAGCGGTACTCGGTAAATCTCCATTAGCTTTTTTTCAGGACATGAGGGTCGAGCGCGCCCAGCATCTGGTTAGGACGACAAACATGGACATCGAAGCCATCGCCGCCGAAGTGGGTTATGTGGATGGAGCCACATTACGTACCCTCCTCCGCAAAAGACTTGGGCGGGGCGTTCGGGAGATGCGTGCAGATACTCGGTGAGGTATCAGAAATTATAGCCGTGTCCCCATGCATCCGATCATTTAAACGGGGTTTGTTGGAAGCTGTCTCTCTGAGAGAGACGCTCGTAAAGCTTCAGCAGCTCCGCATATCGGTTCTCCCAATCGTTGAGCGGCATACGATACTTGAGGTATGACAATGCGACGCCGACGACCACCTCTCCCAACGACACCACGACGGACCGGGTACTCATAACCGTGTCTAAGGTTTGTAGAGTTTTGCTAATTGCTTCAGTTCGCCGCTTACCCAAGAATGAATCTCCCGCAGCCTTCCCTTCGTATTTGCCTGCGATCACACTGGTGAACGCGGCTTCCATCAACCCTAGGCCCAAGCCTACGACCCTCAACGTCTCCCGATCATCCAAACGAAGGAGTGGCTTATCGTGAGTTAAGGTGTCAAAATGCTGAGCGATCAATATTGACTCTGATATTGGAATCCCGTCATCTGTAACGAGGACCGGAATTCTGTTTGCCGGATTGATCTCTAACACTGTGGATTGTTCAGCCCACGGGTTACACCATTCTAAGGTAACGCTCTCGGCCAGCCCCTTCTCGATTGCGACAATTCGGACGACACGGGAATAGGGAGACGAATCATTGATAAACAGTTTCATATGAAGTGCGTACTCAAAAAGTTTATCTGGCTGTTTACTAGTTTAAAACTCACGCGTCGTTATTTGTCTTGGTACACACGCCCATGACTAGGCGCAGCTTGCCTTCTTTAAGGTTGCGCGCAAAGTTCTCAGCCATCTGGCCAAACCGATTCCCCATCACCAGCTTCAGTGTTGGGCTGACGTTTTCCTTCTCCATGGAAGGCAAACGAACTGTCTCAAACCATTCGATGACCTCCTCCGTGACGTCCGCCCAACTTTGCACGACGAAGCCGGTTGCCTGGAGCACGGTTCTCGTTTCGGGCTCGGTCAAGAGGAAGCTTTGATTCTCGGCCTCCGCCCAAGGCACAGGGTAATGAGGAGTCGGTTTGGCATCCGTGGCCAGCACGTCAAAAAATCCGAATTCACCTTCCGGTTTAAGGACTCGATTGATCTCGCTGTATGCACTACGGCGATCAGGGATATTCATGACAACGTGCTGTGTGTAAGCCACATCGAACTGCTTCGCTTCGAAAGGAAGAGAGCAGAGATCGCCAACCTTATAGGTAACGCGCTCGCCCAGACGCGTACGGCCGGCCAGGAGCCCCGCGATCTCTACAAACGATTCCGTTAGATCAACGCCCGTCACCTGGCAGCCAAAATTTTCGGCTACGTAGCGCGAGGGGCCGCCCAAGCCCGACCCTGCATCTAACACAGTCATGCCCGGCCGAACATTCAGCAGCCTGATGAAATCAGCAGTGGTCTTTAGGCCTCCACTGTGGAACTGATCCAACCCAGCCAACTGCTCTGAGCTAATCGTCCCCTCCCCAAACTTCGCGAGCATTTCTTTAACGCGGTCGATGTGACCGCCCTGCTCCGCAGTTCCCTGGTAATGATCACGTACTGAATTTATGCCGCTGCTCATACGTACCTCACGGTATCTACTAACTTGACGAGGACTGCCGGGAAGAGCTTGCATTTATAGCCAGTCCCCCCGAGGGACACATTGCAGTAACGCGTCCCCCGAGTTGCAAACCATTAAACGGATAGGAGCTAGACTTCAGGGCGCAGCAGTGCTGGAGGAACTACGGTCTTAACAAGGCCAGTAGCAACGTCATACACCATCCCGGTGACAGTA
Source organism: Pseudomonas sp. NPDC088368 (assembly GCF_044753445.1). Classification (NCBI taxonomy): domain Bacteria; kingdom Pseudomonadati; phylum Pseudomonadota; class Gammaproteobacteria; order Pseudomonadales; family Pseudomonadaceae; genus Pseudomonas; species Pseudomonas sp. NPDC088368. Next base: position 27,393 of record NZ_JBIVNG010000002.1, on the reverse strand, counting down.
AAGCCGCCGGGAAGGTTTGGGTTCGCTTTCAACGCGGCGACATCAATTGCGACTGCCGCGTATGGATCGGCGATCGCCAAATTATCGAGATCGGCGGTAGTCACCCCAAGGTTTTTTGCCAAAAGTTCTGGAGCGTGATGAAGGCACGGGGTAATTCCGCAATCCGTGTGGTGAAGAACGATCAAATTCCACCCTGGCCCCATTTCCTTCCCCTGCGCAACTGCAACCGAACGAACGATAGCCATATTTTGCAGGGTTGCAGGATTAATCCTGCCGCCTACGTTACGGATGACAGCAGCTTCACCGTGCTTAAGTCCCAATACGTCCGCCGGGTCGACACGGGGGTCAACACACCCAATGACTACGGTTTTCATCGAGGGCATGATTTTGAGATCAGCGTTAAAACCCTCTTTCGCGAACGCATCGTTCCGTTGGATCAGATCGTCAATTACGCTCATATCTTCCTCTACACATAGGTACTAAGGCTATTAAAGAAGCCGCATATCTCTTGAATGACGGCTTCGACGTTGGAGTCAATTGTCCTCGCGTCTTAGGTCGCTGAGTATTCTCAAAAGTGACAAGTACCGGATCATTTACGTCAACATCGCACTCATTCGGCCACCAGCTACCAATGCCTTTGCCCCACCTGTTTATGAGGAACAGACACAATCAGCGGGTACGCTACCGCCCCACCGCAGCCCGAAAGCAGTGAAATGCGACCGTGCCAATACTCCTGTCTACGGTCAAATAGGGTAATAGGGGCGGACCACAATTTAAATTTCGCGCGTCGCCCGCTATCAACGAGGCAGAGCCTAGCCGCAGGCCCATGACCAGCCAATGTCAGAAAATCCAAGAATTTTGTCTATTCGTATATAACTAGCGATTTATACAAAATGGCCCTTTAGAACGAACGCGCACCATATTTTGTGGTCACAAGCGAGGGGAATGCGATCCTGTTGTTAAGAGCATGTCGGGCCTCCAAAACTGTAAGGGGCCACCCAGATAGTACTCGGCTAGCCTCGCTCAACGACCAACTACTCTGAACCGTCTAAGACTCAGGTTGTTTCGCCCGCTCTATACACTAGCCTTTACCTTCGACTAGCAGACTGGAATGCAGTTGGTGAAATGTTATAGAGTACCGTTGGCGTGAAGTAGAGGCTCTCAACGGGTATCGGGCAGATAATTCGCTCGACATTGACTAAGCATCCATTTGAAATAGCACCCATTGAAAGAGCCGATGCCCGTCCACTTTTAGTTACAGAATTGAGATTTACGGAAAATTCACCAGCCTGCATTAAATCAGAATAAATCACGCCTAGAGATTGACTGTTTTCCACACTAAGCACGCTTCTGCGCACATTAGTCGAGACCTGTGCTCTGGCGATGAATGCTCCACGCTGGTTAAAAATTTTCATCAAGCTTCCATTGGCAATCCCTCGGAGCTGTGCGTCCATAGGATTAATCCAAACTATCCCAAAAGTGGGGGGCCGATATTGGTAATTAGCACCATCACCCGACGTGCGAAAAGAGCTGACCGGCATCGTTCGAGCCAGGAGATGAAATGGATAGGTAACGGCTAACTGGCTCCCTAACCACTCCTCTTTCTCGTACCAAGTAGGGTGGCCTGCACAATTCTCGTACTCAAAATCCAAAATAACATTGGAAAAAAGCTCAATTTTTCCAGAAGGCGTACTTAATGGGTTCCGAAGCGGATCTGCCCGAAACTTGCCGAGGGAACGGTCGATTTCATTAGACAAGAAACTCCCATTGCAAAACACTCGTCCCGTCTCATATTCTAATCCCTCCCTGTATGTCAACTCGCCTCCGAGCTTCAAACTGGTGGAGGCATGAATATGATTTTTGGCCCCTTCCCCTAAAGGAAGGATTGCTCGAAAAGCTGCGTATCTATCCAACCGATCAGCAAGCGCGCAAAAAATATCAATCTCAGTCCAACTCTCCGCAGTGTCAACGCCGGATCTACAGGAATCCCTACTCACTCCACCAGTCTCATCAGTTAAAGTAGCGGCCTGCCCGCTCTGCTGCTGCACTGGAAGGTCCGGTAGAACAATGTCTGCGTATCTGGCGGTTTCGTTCCAGTTAGAGGCATGAACGACGGAACATTGAAGATTGTGCAAAGCTCTGTGAAGACGATTGCTATCTGGATGAAAGTGAAGCGGATCAGCACCTGCGCAATAAACGAGAGCAATATCTGGATACGTCAGATCTTGACCATTATAGGGGAACTGAAGACCCGGCGATTCAAGCATTTCTCCCATCTGAGCGATGGGTATAGCTCTAGCAGTATTGGTAAAAGGGTCAATACCCACAGTTAGGGGATTCGAAATCTCGGGCGGCGCCGATATGCCGTTGGGTAAAGGTTCTGTTTCCATCACTAGCCCGCCGCCAGGAAGCCCAATGTATCCAAGCGCAGCCGCCAGCGCGATTCCTGCCCAGTAAAAGTGTTCGCCGCTTTCACTGGCTAGATTTGAGGCAGAAAGCTCCAGAACACATCTTTCGGCAGCCATCAGGCGTGCCAAAGTAAGAATGTCTTGCGCCTCAATCTCCGATTTGGCCTCTGCCCAGCTCGCATTTTTGGGAACACCATCAGACTCGCCCATTACGTAACTTGCAAACACTCCGAAACCCGAACAATGTGTGGAAATAAACTGCTTATCGTACAAATCTTCGTCTATCAGGGTGTGCACAAGCGCAAGCATGATTGCCACCTCGGTATCAGGACGACAAGCCAGCCAACACCCCCTCGACGCCGCATATGCACCATCCTTAACTGGGCTCACATTTACAACGGAGATATGACCGTCCTCGATCGCTTGCTTTCGACGCCACGAGCTTGATCCCTGCACGTTCTCCAGGCCATTGGCTTGAGCGGAGGCACCACCCATACATACGATTCTCTTGCAGTGGATCGCACCTTCCGCACTGAATATCTCATCTGCTTGAAAGCTGGCAGCGGCTGCCCCTAAAACATGTGGGAGTAGAACGTTTGCCGGAGCGTAACGATAGTTTCCAATACCGTCGGTGCACCCACCTAAGCAATCCAAAAACCGATGCAGGTAGCTGCCTCTACCTTGCCGTGACGTACCATCCAACGAGTTATCAGAACACGCATAGATGCCGCTCACGCCTTTCATGACCATCGCTTCCGTCAAGGCTTGCGCCACCAGGTCTATAGCTTCGTCCCATCCTACGGCCACGAATGGCTCTCGCCCACGAAGCGTCGTATCGCCTGTAAACCCATTCAGGTAGTAGCTTTTACGGATCAGAGGTTGTGATATTCGGCTTTTTGCGTCAGCAACTTCCAAGGACGGCCGACCCTCGGACTGTGATGCCGACCTTTGAAACGGGGGAGCGCCAACAGAAGAAGTGTTTTCATCAAGAAGAGCAAAGAATCTGTTTTTCAGTCCAGCTAACCGCAACATTGACGCGCGTTTCATGCACCCACTCCTTGCGGCTTCATCGGCCATAAGTGGAGGTCTGAAATTCAAAACCGACAGATGCAAATCACCGCGGCCGCATGGGACGGATACGACCGACGGTTGGCTCTACGGGGAGCTTATTTGGTCTGCGTACGGGAAAGCGTGAAGTTTCACCCTCTAATTCGTTTAAGCATGGCGGCACTACGCTGCCGGCATCCGCCTCCAACCGATCACCGTCAAAGCGGGCTTAGCCCACTGGGTCAACGCAAGGATTTTTGGGCGACGCGATGCCAATGCCCGACAACCCTATCCGTAAAAACGACATCAGACGCATCTGCCGCATCACTTCTCAACCAGACCGCAACAAAGCACCTATGCTGACCTGAGCTACAAGCTAGACGCCTAGGGAAGGCTCGACAACGTCAAAAAATATGAGAAACACAACAAATCGTATCGACGAAGGATTCCCTATGAACGCGGATCATTGGCTCAAATACATCACCGCAGAAGGGATCGTGATTTCCCAGAGCCACTTGAAGGGAGACTGGGGGATTGAAATGGCAAGTGCTGACGGCTCGTATTTTCATTTCGTGGCCCAAGGGGGTGCTTTCTTCTCCATTGATGGCATGGATGAAGTTCAACTCTGCGCTGGGGACCTGATCGTCCTACCTCAAGGGGACGCACATAAGCTGAAACGCACGAAAAACAGCAGCACCGTTTCACTAGGACACTTCGTCAAGCATTCCAATGGCCTTCACCGTAAAGATCCCGATGCTACGAGCTTCCTATGTGGAGCGATCGGAATCGACAGGCATATGGTCATGCCCGCGATAAAGTCTCTTCCGAGATCGTTGCACCTTAAAGCTGGCTCAGGAAACGTCGCGCCCACCACCATTGAAGTCCTAAAGCAGCTACGGACAGAGGTCGAAAACGCCCAGCTAGGTAGTCAGGTGGTCATCAGAAACCTCCTTTCCACCCTTTTTGTTTATGTGCTCAGAGAGTGGTCCGAAAACGCCAAGGCCGAAGCCGGGACCTGGTTTTCTGCAATGCAAAATCCTCATATCGCTAAAGCACTGGCTTGCATTCACGAGAGGCCGAATCACAACTGGACGCTGGATCGACTAGCCCAAGAAGCCAATCTTTCACGCTCCACCTTTGCCAATCAATTCCGGGACTCTGTGGGCGAAACTCCACATTCGTATTTAACAAGGTGGCGCTTAGGGATCGCTGCGCAGCTGCTCAATCAGACGACCCTGAGCATCGGCGAGATAGCCTATAAGGTAGGATATCGGTCTGAGTTTTCCTTTAACCGAGCGTTTAAAGCTGCCAGAGGTCGCACCGCTGCGAAAGAGCGGGAATCGAGACAACCTCAGGGCACGCCTCTTCTGGTCCCCACGAAATGATGGTTAGGTCAACTTTGCAACCTCACCATCAATCCATTTTCGAGCGAGGATCGTTCTCGTAACAAGCATTGAGCTGGCCAGAATAGGCGTCGATATCTTCGAAAGACTCAGCGACATCTAGTGCGCTGATCCAGCATCATAGGAGCACATCTTTCTGCGTTGAGTAATCTTTGGCGGCGTTGCGGTGAAAGTCCAACGGGCGTCATAGGTGCAGCCATACCTTTTGCGGACTGAGGGGATTCCGATTTTGTCGTCATAGGAAACTTAGACCGTGCGCGGTTGCTTTCTGCGGACTAGGTGAAAGGCTAGCTCAGGATCGACCATGCTTATCCAGCGCTCCGATGTGTATGGTCGATGCGACACTCCCGCTAGAGAAGAAGCGTCTGGCTAGATGCTGTCTAGGGCCCAGGGCCTATCCACGACGACCATTTTTCTGAGCGGTAATTTTTGAAGGATGTTTCCATAGGCCGCTTCGCGAAATTAGCCAGGTAGAGACTCCACGCGTCGTCAACCCACGCAACCCCATGAAGCCCGATGTCCTGACCTACGATGGCGACCACGCTTGCATGTTTTACCTAGTCCCCGTGAATGCCCGAAAACTGCCTATCGTCATGTGACCCGGTGCAGACCAGGTTTCCAAAACCTGGGAACCACGGCTGGCGGCCGTGATGGTTTGCACGCTTTTTTCTGCGCCGTCAGTTCGGTGTGTACCGGATCGATTAACCGCGTCGTCGCAATGATGGGCGCAGCGTGACCGAGGCGACGGTCAAGCCAACCCCTGACGAGCAGCTTTGGCTCCAGCAACTCCTTACCAGGCTGTGGCCAGGCTATTTCAAAAGGGCGGATGTCGCTCAGGATTCGTAAATTCGTGAGCAGTTCTTTCGCGCCAGACACCGAATACGGGATCTTTCGACATGGCCGTGGCTTCAGATGGGGTGTCGGCAATATGCGACAGAGTTGGCCTCAGGTTTTTTTACCCACACCCAAGGTGGCGGGCTGAATAGCTGACCGCGATCAAGACCACTAAGGTCAGAGCGATTATTGCTTTCGAGCCGGGCAGCAGCTTCTTCTTCCCGGGAAATGACTGGCAGCCACGTGAAGCTAGCACTCATTAGCTTGACCATCAGCGCCAGGATTCGTCACATACCTGACGCTCGATCGATAAGCTGGATACGGCGCCACTTCGAGGCGCCTTTGCTTAGAATTCTTGCTTCATCAAGTAGGAGCATAACTGAAAACCGTTGTACTCATAGGTTGGTAAAGATTGCGTCTCACAAGGGCAGACTTACGGTGACGAATCAGTCTTCTACATCGCCCGCAGATTTGCGATTTACGGACTCCCGAAACTCGGTACGCATCGCGGTTCTCTGGGCCTCCATCGCTAAGCCAATGGTCACCTTTACATCTTTGGGGCCCACAGCCTCGCCACAACACTTGCAAGTAGGCACGATTTCAAGCTCGTGGCCGCAAGCCTTATGGGCTAATTGCAAAGGTCGTTCGACCTCATTCTCCGGCTGCATCCAGTCATTGCCCCACTGGCCCATCATAATCACCAGCGAGTGCAGCGCCAGGCCTTGGGCAGTCAGACGATATTCATAACGCGGGCGCTTACTATCGTAAAGTTCACGTACGACAACGCCATTTTCCTCTAGCTTAGCCAGTCGGGCCGTGAGTAACCTTGGCGACATCCCTGTAAGCGCTTGAAACTCCTCGAACCTACGAGTTCGAAGAAATAATTCCTTGATCAGCAACAATGTCCAACCATCACCTATCACGCCGATGGTTCGTGCGACGTTGCATGTGAGACCGCCAATTTCAGATTCTCGCATTGCCTTTCACTTCACATTGAGTAGTTAGAAAGTATAAGGCAACGCGAGCGGTAACGCTCTCAAGACTCCAGCAGCACCCGCTTGCCTATGATGCCGCTCCATCGTTCAAAATCAGGCATAGGCTGCTTTTGGAGCAGGATAGGTAGCCATGCTGGGTCGCTTGCATGTTCAGCGTTGAAGCCTACAAACCAGCGTTGATTTGGGGGCACTGCATGTTCTGAGAAAATTGCCTGCTCGGGACATGCCGGTACGCAAACGCCGCAATCAATACAGAGTGCTGGATCAATGACTAACAGATCTGCACCCTCTTTGAAACAGTCCACAGGGCAGATAGAGACACACTCGGTGTGCTTGCAGCGAATGCACCCTTCAGTAACGACATAAGTCATATAGCAACTCCTAGCCCGGTGCTCAGTTAACCCGCACTGGCATGCCCGAGCAGGTATTCGTTGGCGATCTCACGCAGCTTGAACTTTTGCACCTTTCCTGTTGCGGTCCGAGTGATGGCCATGAACAGCACGTGCTTGGGAACCTTGAAGCGCGCGAGCTTACTTCGGCAGTACTCAACGACTTCCTGCTGACTCAGATTAGCGCCAGGCTTGAGTACCAGAAATGCACAAGGCACCTCGCCCCATTTGGCATCATCTACAGCTACGACTGCGGCCTCCAGAACGCTAGGATGCCCATACAACACCTCCTCCACTTCGCCGGAGGAAATATTCTCGCCGCCGGAGATGATGATGTCTTTCGACCGCCCCCGGATGGAGATGTAACCCTCGGAATCCCGCACCGCCAAATCGCCGGTATGGAACCACCCATCCATAAAAGCATCTTGCGTTGCTAAGCGGTTTTTCAAATAGCCGCTCATCACTGTATTCCCACGAACCACAACCTCACCTACTGTCTGGCCATCACTCGGCACCGGCGATGATGTACCAGGGACAATCACCTCAAGTCCGCCACATGCGGGATAGCGCACGCCTGCACGGGCTTTACGGCGATACCTATCGGCATCTGGCAAACTATCCCACTCAGGCTTCCAGATACTGATTGCGACCGATGAATAGGTTTCGGTCAGGCCGTAGACTTGGGTTACTTCCGCGTTGAGTAACTCCATTTCCTGAATAGTTGCGGCCGCTGGAGCAGAGCCGGCAGTCAGGATCTGTACCCGGTTTGCAAACGGTTTCTTCACCGGTGTCTCGGTAGAGGTCAGCAGTGTGAGCACAATAGGTGCGGCGCAGAAATGCGTGACCTGGTACTTACCAATCAAGCGAAAAATCTCAGGCCCATCGATCCTGCGCAAACAAACATGAGTTCCGGCCAGGTGAGTCACAGTCCACGGAAAGCACCAGCCATTGCAATGAAACATCGGCAACGTCCACAAGTACACAGGATGCATGGGCATCGACCAGCCAATAGCGTTGGCCGTGGCGTTCAAATACGCGCCGCGGTGATGGGTGACGACGCCCTTGGGATCGCCCGTCGTGCCCGAGGTGAACGAAACTGCAATCGCATTCCACTCGTCCTGCGGGCCCAGGTGTTCATCGGGCAAGTGCTGTCCGATCAACGTTTCATAATCAAACTGACCTAGCGAAATGCAGGGGAATGCTTGCGTCGGATCAATCACCTCGACAGCGCATATGTCATGACTCAGGCCCGCAATGACCTGACGCATGACATCCGCATATTCACGGTCGAAGACGATTACTTTCGCTTCGCAATGCTCGACCTGAAAACGGATGGCCTCAACGTCGAGCTTGGTGTTGATCGGGTGCAGCACGCCCCCTGCTCCGTTTACCGCAAAGTGCATTTCGATCATTGCCGGAATGTTCGGCAATATGACCGAAACAGCAACGTCCTGCGTGACGCCCACAGATTTGAGGAAGCTGCTGAATCGGGAGCACCGGTCGTGCAATTGGGCATAAGTTTGCACCACGTCACCATAGGCAGTGGCGATTTTCTCCGGGTACACCGCAGCGGAGCGTTTCAAAAAGCTGACGGGCGACAATGGCGCATAGTTGGCGTCGCACTTGCCCAGGTCGTTACTGAAAATGGAAGTCATGGATGGTGTCCTTACAGGCTGATTGTTATCAACTCGATTTGTTCTTCAGATGTCATGGCGGCTCACGCCGCCTCAGGCAACAAGCGCCTCCTCGACGAATTCGAGGCGGTCCTGACCAAAGATCAGCCGATCGCCGACAAAGAACGTCGGGCAACCAAACACCCCCCGCTCTAGCGCGTCTTCGGTGTTTTTTCTGAGCAACGACTTGACCTCGGCGTGACTTATCAATGCCTCAAACTGCCTGGCATCAAGGCCGACCGGTGCCAACACGCGTTCAACCACCTGCGGGTCCGCCAGGTTTTCATTGTGTTTCCACAGCGCCTCGAATACCGCCTTCACGTAGCTTGAGAACTGCGCAGTGCCCAGCAAAGCGGTCGCCCCCCGCATGAGCGCTAGCGTGTTCAAGGGGAAGAAGGGATTGCGCGAAAACGGCACATGATGTTTGTCGGCGCAGGCGGCTAGATCCCCAAAAAACCATTTCTCCTTGGCAGGAAAAGTAGTGGGCGCAACACTGCCGACCGCTTGCAAAACGGCACCGAGCAGCACCGGGGTCCAGACAATTTCGATCGCACGGTCGCGCGCTAGGCGCATCAACCTGGCGTACGCGAGGTAGCTGCTGGGGCTGCCAAAATCAAACACGAACTCGACTGATTTCATTGAGAGGTCACTCCTGACACGCGTGTAATCACCAAGCTTCCAGGTACGGGCGCACGTCCATTTCAAAGGTCCAGGCGTCTCGGGGTTGTTGGTGCAGAAACAAGTAGTTTTCGGCGATGTGATCCGGGTTCAGAATCCCGTCCAGGGACTTAAGCTCGTACCGCTCGGGGAACAGCGTGCGAATGAATTCGGTATCGATTGAGCCGTCGATGACCAGGTGCGCGACATGAATACCCTGCGGCCCCAACTCGCGCGCCGTGCTTTGCGCCAAGGCACGCAAGGCGTGCTTGCCCCCGGAAAACGCAGCGTAGTGTTTGCCACCGCGCACGCTGGCGGTGGCTCCGGTGAAGATCAGGCTGCCCCTCCCGCGCGGCAGCATCACTTTCGCGGCTTCGCGTGCCGTGAGGAATCCAGCGAAGGCGCACATTTCCCAGACCTTGAAGTACTTTTGCGCGTCAGTTTCAACAAGAAGGAATTGCACGTTGGCCCCAATATTGAAGACCACTATCGCGACCGGGCCGATCTCACGCTCGACCTGCGCGAAGAATTCCACGACCTGATCTTCCTTGCGCGCGTCGACCCCGAAGGCGCGAGCGTTGCCGCCAGCCGACTGAATGCCTTCGACCAGTGCGGCGAGTTTTTCCGGCGTGCGCCGCGCCAGGCACACGAAATAACCTTCGCGAGCAAAGCGTCTCGCGATGGCGCTGCCCAAGGCATCGCCGGCGCCGATAATCACTGCTGTCTCTTGTGGCATGCGCTCAGCCCTTTTGATTGTTGCCGGGTGATCTCGACCCCATGAACAGGCCGAATAACTGGCGCGTTAAGTGGGCATTTGATAGGCCTTGTACTCAAGAAACTCATCAATGCCAAAAGCTCCGCCTTCACGACCGATTCCAGACTGTTTGAAACCACCAAAGGGCGCCAGCGCGTTGAATGCGCCGCCATTGACCGTGACCTGGCCGGTGCGCAATCGACGCGCAATCGCCATGGCGTGCGCATCGCTGTCCGACCATACCGCGCCGCTCAAACCGAACGCCGTGCCATTGGCAATGCGCACAGCGTCGTCCTCATCGTCGTAACAGATGATCGACAGCACCGGGCCAAACACTTCCTCCTGCCCAAGCACCGAATCGGGCAGCACGTTGCCCAGAATCGTCGGTTGCACGTAATAACCACGTTCCAGACCTGGAGGTCTCTCTGTACCGCCAGCAATCAACTCAGCACCCTGTGCAAGGCCTTTTTTAATGAACGTAAGCACCCGATCCCGCTGAGCGGCCGAGGTCAAAGGCCCCAGCCGGGTGGTGTCAAGAAAGGGATCGCCGGGCACCAGCGCGCTGACATGTTTGAGGGCCAACGTCTTCACTTCGGAGTACCGAGACGCTGGGACCAGCAGCCGGGTCAGCGCCGAACAGGTTTGACCGGCGTTCAGGAAACACGCATTGAGTGTCGCTTTGACGGCGCTCGAAAAGTCGGCGTCGTCGAGCATGATCGACGCTGATTTACCACCCAGTTCCAGCGCCACACGCTTGACCGATTCGGCGCAGCGCGACGCCACCCGCTTACCCGCCAGGGTGGAACCGGTGAAAGAAACCATTGCCACGTCAGGATGGGCGCTCAGCGCTTCACCTACCGTAGAACCCAGGCCGGTGACGAGGTTAAACACACCCGCAGGCAAGCCCGCGGCTTCGATGACTTCGGCCAGAATGAACGCGTTGAGCGGTGCGATCTCCGACGGTTTCAGCACCACTGTGCAGCCAGCGCCCAACGCGGCTGCCACTTTCAGCGTGATCTGGTGCAGAGGGTAATTCCATGGGGTGATCGCAGCCACCACGCCAACCGACTCTTGGGTGATCAATGAATTGCCGATCCGCTGCTCAGTCACGAAGTCATCTACCAAATCCGCCACGCTGCGCCATTGCGCTATCGGACCGGCGACTTGAATAGCGCGCGTTTGACGAATCGGCATGCCCACCTCGGCGCATATAACCTCGGCCAACTCCGTCGCTCGCACTTGCAGGCCATCTGCAATTTTGCGCAGGTAAACCGCGCGTTCGCTGGGAAGCAGTTTTGACCATGACTCGAACGCGTTGCGTGCAGCGGCCACCGCCATGTCTATTTCAAAAGCCCCGCCAAGCGGGATGGCGCCCATCCGTTCTTCGGTGGAAGCGTTGATCACGTCCATGTGCTCACCTGAGCGAGAAGCGACCCATCGTCCATCGATGTAAAAACAGTTTCTGAGCGTCATGACGAATGCTCCGTGAACGCAATAGGCTGGGTGACTTTCAAGATGCGACAGGGAATGCCCTTCAAGTGCGGAATGCCTTGCTCGCGATCGAGAAACTCATGTTCGTCGCTGGTTATCATCGCGTCGGAATACATCCACGCCCCCGAAAGGTTTTCCTTGCCTTGGGCGGTTTCCGGCAGCCACCAACCGTGAGGAATACGCACCAGCCCTAGCGGCATGTCCGGCCGAATTTCAGCGCGAGCCCGCACCTTCCCAGCCTTGGTTTCCAGTTCTATCCATTCATCTTCCGCCACCCCAAACGTCTGGGCGGTGAGGGTGTTCATAAAAGTCTTCGGCTCCGGCGTCAGACGCCGCAGCTCTGGGACGTGCCGATGGCCAGTTTGAAAAAAGCCGTCGTCGCGTACGCCCATGAAAAGAGTCAGCGGAAATCCCTCCTCTACACCGGGTGCTTCTCGGTAATAAGGCAGCGGATCGAAACCTAGCCCGTCGAGGATACTGGAGTACAGCTCGACCTTGCCTGAGGGCGTAGCAAAACCCGTTTGCTCGTACTTTTTATAAGTGGGTTTGTGCCCATAGAACTGCTGTTTGTCGACCAACTGGTCGAAGGTGAACCCCGTACCACGCAAGCGATGGTCGTAAAGGTCCTCAAGTGTCCGCCACGGAAAGTGGTCGCCAAAACCCATGCGATGCGCGAGATCGCGCCAGAATTCATAGACACTCCGGCACTCCCCGGGTGGTGCCATCGCCGGCTTAGCCAGCGAGATCGTCGACGACCAATGCAACCCATCGTATACAAGCGGGCGCTCTAGCCAACTGTCCCCTGGCAAGATGTAGTCCGCTAGCTGTGCTGTGGGCGTCTTGACGTGCTCATGCACAACCACCAAATCCTGATTCATCATGGCCTTGTAGATCAGCTTCATATTAGCCAGGCCCATCATGGTGTTGTTGCCTAGCGAGATGAACGCCTTGACCGGATACGGATCGCCGGTAGCCATAGCCTTGAAGGTTTCTGAAGGGTTGGCCATATAACAGCCTGTAAGCAAATTGGCGTACGCCCTTCCCCAAACCTTTAGCGTGGGCTCCATCAGCCCCGCCATACCTCGATAAGTGAACGCCGGGTAGCGACTAGCGCCCAACTGCTTGTCCTTTTGCGCCGGAGGCAAGGCTTCGTGCAGCTCCAAATCGGTCTGCGGAATGACGTCTGGATTAAGCCCCATGAACAGTTCGCCGCCGGGAGTGTCGATGTTGCCCGTCAGCGCACGCAAAGCGCAGTGCAACCGGATAGCGGAGGTGCTGTTAAGTTGCTGATCGGTGATCGGCGTCCATGGAATGATCGCGGAAGCTGCGTTGGCATACATTCGTGCGGCCTGCTGGATGAGATCGACGCTGACGCCGGTAATATGGGCGACACGCTCCAGCGAATATTCAAACACGCGGTCACGAAATGCCTCGAAGCCGACAGTCCACTTAGCCACAAAGTCTTTGTCGTACAGCTCTTCGCTGATGATCACGTGCAGCCAGCCGAGGGCCATAGCAGCGTCAGTTCCTGCACGCAGCGGCAACCATAAATCAGCAAGCTCAGCATTTTCGCTTCGACGCGGATCGAGAACGATCAGCTTGGCCCCGCGCTCTTGGGCCCGCCTCAGCTTGTTGTAGACGGGAGTCCAACTGTGCTTCTTGGGATTATGACCGAAAAGCGCGATACATTCGGTCTTGTTGAAATCCGGATTGGGAAACCAGCCGTAAACCATTCGGTTAATCGCTGCGGTATTGCCAGCGCACATTGCAACGCCACTAATCCAGTTAGGAGAACCCAAAAGATTCATGAAGCGACGCCCGGCTCCGTTATCGACTGATGTGTTCCATTCGCTAGTCGCGACGGCCAAAGCCTCAGCGCCGTGCTCCTCCACAACGCTACGCAAACGCGCGGCAATGTCAGTCATCGCCTCTTCCCAAGAAACACGCTCCCACAATCCTGAGCCCCGCTCGCCGACCCTTTTCAACGGATGTAGGACGCGATCCGGATGGGAAAAACCTTTGTGGGCATAGATCCCTTTGACGCAGATGTTGTCCCTGAGCGAAGGCTTGAATGAGGCGCGAATTTTTATGACCTTCCCATTCTCGACTTGGGCCACAACTGGGCAGGCGATGTCGCAGCTCGCGCAGATCATGTTCTTGTTCTCGATCATGCGTTCCTGACTCATTTTTATTCTCCTGGGCTGGATCCGAGTCGAATCCAATGCTGTCCGGACATGACTGCATCGTAAGGCTTTACTAACTATACAAAGTGAAGTCAGACTAGCTACAGGTTGCCCATGGGTCAACACTTCTTCTGATTCATCTGCGCGAAGTCAGTTGCGGAAGGAGAACATCGACCGTTTCCACCCTAGGCATTAGCTACTCAGAGGATTAGGAACATGAGCGAAGACACGAAACTAAAACGCCTCTTTCTAGAAGATTTAGCGCCGGGAGATAGCTTCGCAAGCGCGTCTTATCTCGTTGATGCAGATCAGATAAAAGCCTTTGCAGTGGAATTTGATCCTCAGCCGTTTCACCTTGATGAGGTAACAGCCCAAGCGACTTTTTTCAGAGGACTCGCGGCGAGTGGATGGCACACAGCGGCAATCACAATGCGTTTGCTGGTCGAGAGCGTGCCTTTCGACTGCGGTCTGATTGGTCTTGGCAGTGAATTAAGCTGGCCGGCCCCCACGCGGCCAGGGGACCAGCTCCACGTCGAAAGTGTGATCGTATCTATAGCGCCGTCAGTGTCTAAGAAAGATCGTGGGGTTGTTACTGTACAAAGCGAGACCCTGAACCAAGACGGGCACGTCGTTCAGCGAATGGAAGCAAAACTGCTGGTGTTACGCCGGTGAAATCCCAGCGCTAAACTCACCTTTCGCTGAGTATTCTGAATCGTACTTACCGCGCCAGGGCATGGTATGCGAGCAGCAGCGCGGCAGATATGCCGGTCACTGAAAAAGCCTGCTGTAAGCGCGCACCAGCTAAGTGGTCGGCAACCTGTCGACCGCCAATCAAGCCAAGGACGGCGCCCGCCGCAAACGGTATTCCAATACGCCAGTTCAAGGTACCAGTCAGGGCGGCACCCACTACACTGCCGCATGATACTAGGGCAATAACCGCCAGCGACGTCGCGGTGATGCTCTTGATATCCAGATTGGTGCAGCGTGTCAGCGCAGGAACGATAACAAAACCTCCCCCGACGCCTAACAACCCAGACAACAGGCCTGCCATAAACCCCGTGAATGCGAGCGCGCGAGCACAGGGCAGCGTCCATCGCAAACGCCCCTCAACTGGATTAAGAACGCAAGCCATAGGCTCTCGCCTTTGCGACTGATGCGAATTGCCAGGCTCCCGCATCGATTTGTGCAACATGCGTAAGCACGTCCCCATTAAAACGACGGCGAATGCTATCGCTAATGGCGCGTTTGGAACTCGTTGGGCTATGTAAATACCCAACGGAGCGACAGCGACTCCGACCAATGCAATAGCGGCTGCGGCGCGATAGCGAACTATCCTTTGCCGCAACCCTAATAACGCGCCAACTGACGCCGAGAGGCCAACAGCTAACAAGGCAATGGGGGCGGCTTGATTCATCGATAAACCAAGGCCGATAATCAGAACGGGTACTGCGAGAATTCCTCCGCCCGCACCCGTTAAGGCAAGAACCGCACCGATGAAACCACCCAGCAGAACGCTCAATGCATTGTGTTCAATCATTCCGATTCCCTAGGGAGACGACCGCTTCAGGGCGTGCGAATCCGACAAGCCAATTGTAGTTGGTCAACACCATAAAGTGCCTGCCGCGGCAATGGGCTCAGAGGGTGTTCATCGGTATTTTTAGGTACCTAATGCCATTCGCTTCAGGTTCTGGAAAATGGCCACCTCTCATGTTGACCTGCACCGATGGCAAAATCAGAGTCGGCATAGCAAGCGTTGCGTCGCGGGCTTCCCTCATTGCAACGAAGTCGTCTTCGCTCAACCCGCCACGGATATGGATGTTGGTGAGCTGCTGAGCCTCGACCGTCGTCATGCACTCAATGGGGCGACCATTTGCGCAATAATCGTGGCACATGAAAATCCGCGTGCTGGCAGGCAGGGTCAGGATCTTTTCAACTGAGCGAAATAAGGTCCGAGCGTCACCTCCGGGAAAATCACAACGGGCAGTTCCGTAGTCCGGCATGAATAAGGTATCCCCAACAAAAGCCAAGACCTCATCCTCAACACGAACCACATAGGTCATACAGGCCGGCGTATGTCCTGGGGTATGCATCGCGCTGGCAATGAGTGTTCCTACGGAGAATGCCTCCCCATCTTCAAACAGGACATCAAACTGGCTACCGTCTCGCTTGAAGTCCTCCCCCTCGTTAAACAGCGTTCCAAACGCCTCTTGAACCTCTGTGATCCGGCTGCCTATTGCAATGTTTCCTCCGAGCCGCTCCTTCAAATAGGCGGCGGCTGAGAAGTGGTCGGCATGGACATGGGTTTCGAGTATCCATTCCACCGATACACCCAATTGCAGGACTCTCGAAATAATCGCGTCGGCCGATCGAGTGTGCGTGTGACCCGACTTGGGGTCGAAATTGAGAACGCTATCGATGATTGCGCAACAACCTGCTGTCTGATCCAGTAACAAATAGCTGAACGTAGACGTATCCTCGTCCAAGAATGGTTCAACCATGACTTTTCCGCCTATAAGCATATGACTGCCCTCATTGCGCAGTGCCAGTTTCGGAAGACGTAGCTGCATTGACCGTTCCCCCACACTTTCATGAGAGGCCCTTTCCATGCACGACATGATCGAGCTTTATGGCGCACAGACTGGTAACTGCTTTCGTGCCGCTATCGCATTGATCGAAGCAGATATCCCTTTCACAGTGCGCCATGTAGATCTTCGCGCCGGGGCTCACATGCAGCAGCCGTTCATGGCGCTCAATCCGGCGGGCAAGGTACCTACTCTGGTAGACCATAACTGCACACCATCGCTGGTTATCAATCAGTCGAACGCCATCATCCAATACGCCGACGCTAAGGCGCCCGGGACGCTTGCCCCGTCGGAGATCGGCCCCGGACGTTTCAGAGTTTTTGACCGCTATTTCTTTTTCGTCACGGATGTTATTGCGACTAGCCATGCTGCTTTTTTTCTCAAACGTGTCGGGCTGAGAGACGCCGCCGCACCACTCGATCATCGAGTGGTGGAGCAGCTGCTGCTGGCGGAGAATTTCCTGACCGAGGCCTATATGGCTGGTGGGGCATTCTCAATGGCAGACATCTCCGCCTTCACTCTCGCGGCGACCATTGAGGATCGTTTACCATGGGACAAGCTCCCAAAACTCCAACAATGGTTTGAACGTATGCGCGCAAGACCAAGCATTGAGGCAGGTATGCGCGCATTCGAGGTCTAGTCAGTCAGCCGTGCCGGAAAATTTCGCTTGGCGGGCTGCAACCACTGAGCCGGCGTGCTCAAGATCAATAGCTCTTGTAGGGCAGAAATTTGCCCGACAGCACCACGTTTACCCGGTCGCCTTTGGGATCAGATTCACGCTGAATGTCCATGGAAAAATCGATCGCGCTCATGATGCCGTCGCCGAACTCTTCATGAATCAATTCTTTGATCGTCAGGCCGTAGACATTGACCATTTCGTACCAGCGATAGATCAGCGGGTCGGTCGGCACCGCGGTCGGCAAAGAGCCCTTGTAGGGCACAACCTGCAACCAGGCCACTGCTTCATCCGACAGCTCAAACACCTTACCGAGTGTCTCGGCCTGCGCTTTGTCGAGCTTCATCTGCCCCAGGCAACCGGCAGTCGTCCACTCTTTGGATAGGCCTATGGTTTCTGCAACGTCACACCACTTGAGGCCCTTGCGAACCTTGGCGGCGAGGATCAATTGGGTGACTTGGTCGCGATTGGAAAACATGGAAAACCTCTCTGATTGAGTTATGCAGCTAATTGGGTCAAACGGTGGCTCACGCGACAATTCGCAGCTTTGAATCCGACGGCCCATCAGGCCCTGGAGGCGGACTGTCGTCGGGCAAGCCGGGATAAACGATCAGTGGGTCAGTCAACGTGCCGGACTGCGCGTTTTGCTCCTGAATCGTCTTTGAACGACGGACCAGGAAATCCACCAGGTGGTTACGGATGCGATAGAACTGCGGGTCATGGTGGATGGTTTCGCGTGAGCGATCACGCGGTAGGGTATTGACCACGATCTCCGCGATACGGGCGTGAGGACCATTGCTCATGAGCATGATCTTGTCCGCCAGAAGAATCGCCTCGTCGACATCATGGGTGATCATGTAAACGGTCTGCTGGGTAGCCGAACAGATGCTCAGCAACTCGTCCTGAATGACACCGCGAGTCAATGCATCAAGGGCGCCGAAGGGCTCATCGAGCAGCAGCATCTGGGGTTCGACCGAGAACGCACGGGCAATGCCAACACGCTGCTTCATGCCACCGGACAGTTCGCTTGGCTTCTTCTGCCCTGCCCCTTTAAGCCCGACCATCTCCAGGAAGCGTTTGCCATGTTCAGCCACTTGGGCCTTGGACCAATCGGGATGACGGGAGCGCACGGCGAATGCAATGTTCTGATCCACTGTCATCCAGGGCAGCAGAGCGTGATTCTGAAACACTACTCCACGGTCCAGACTGGGGCCGGAAATCTCGCGACCACCCATCACCACTGTGCCGCTGCTGGCCTCATCAAGGCCGGCAAGGATGTTCAGGATGGTGCTCTTGCCGCAGCCGGAGTGGCCAATCACACATACGAACTCGCCGCGCTGGATCGAGAAACTGATGTCTTCAAACACCGGGGGAAGGTCATGCCGATAACGCTTGGTGAGCCCTTCGACCTTGACGAACGCAGGTGTGCGGCTGGTGGTTTCATTCAGCATAAGTCACCTTCTTTTGCAGGGTGGCGAACAGCAAATCCAGGAGCATGCCCATCACACCGATCATGAGGACCGCGAAGATCACGTTGGACAGCGACAGGTTGTTCCACTCGTTCCAGACGAAGTAGCCGATGCCAGCGCCACCGATCAGCATCTCGGCGGCGACAATCACCAGCCACGCGATGCCCATGGAAATCCGCATGCCGGTGATGATCGTCGGCGCGGCAGCAGGCAGAACGACCATGAAGGCTTTTCTCAGCGGGCTGACTTCCAGCGTGCGCGCCACGTTGAGCCAGTCCTTGCGCACCGCTGCCACGCCGAATGCGGTGTTGATCAACATCGGCCAGACCGAGCAGATGAAGATCACGAAGATGGCCGAGATCGACGAGTCCTTGATGGTGTAAAGCGCGATGGGCATCCAGGCCAGCGGGGAGATCGGCTTGAGTACCTGTATGAACGGGTCGAGCGCGCGATACAGCAGTGGCGACATGCCGATGGCAAAGCCCAGAGGTATCGCCACGAGCAGAGCAATCAGATAACCCACCGCCACCCGTCCCAGCGAATAGGCCAGTTGAATCCCAATACCCTTCTCGTTAGGGCCTCGGTCATAAAAGGGATTGCTCAGTTGCTTGAACGCCAACGTCGAAAACTGCACAGGCGTGGGAAACCCGCTGACTTTGCGCTGCTCGCTGCTGACGCTTTTGCCCATCAGCACGGCGTATTCTTCATCCATCGCCACCTTTGCCGACTTGGCCACCGGCAACGTTGCCAGCTGCCAGACCAGTAACAACATTGCGAGCATCGCCAGTGACAACAGAGCCGCCCTGAACCTTAGTGTTTTCATCGAAAGCTCCTCTTACACGCGCTTGATGGCGAAACCATCGAGATAGGCCTTGGGTTGAGTAGGATCGAACGGGCGGCCCATGACCGAAAACGCCTTGTAGCCCGACAACGGTTCGGCGCTGGCCTCGCGCATATCCAGCTCGTGCATCTGGCGGCGAGCGTCGGTCATCAGGAACACCTGCTCGGCGATGCCGTTGAAATCCATGTCGCCCTTGATATAGCCCCAGCGCTTGAGCTGGGTGAGCATCCAGGTCGCCATCGAATACCAGGGCATCGGATCGAAGTCAGAGCGCCGCGGATCGTCCTGCACCACACCCAGCCCATCGGCAAATCGACCGGTGAGCCCTTGGCGGATGACGATTTCTGGCTGGTTCAGGTAATTCGGAGTGGAGATGGTTTGCGCGATCATCGTGCGATTGGCCGGGTCGCGTGCCATCGCAGCAGCGTTGAGAATGGCCCGGTACAAGGCAGCAAAGGTATTTGGGTTCTCTTCGATGAATTTCTGTGACGTGCCAAACGAGCAGCAAGGGTGACCGTCCCAGATTTCCTTCGAGAGGATGTGGATAAAGCCAATTTCGTCGTACACCGCCCGCTGATTGAAAGGGTCGGGACCCAGAAATCCATCGATATTGCCCGCGCGCAGGTTGGCGATCATTTCAGCAGGTGGCGTCACCCGAAGCTGCACGTCGCGGTCTGGATCAAGGCCATGCTCGGCCAGGTAATAACGCAACAGGAAGTTGTGCATCGAGAACTCGAACGGGATGGCGAACTTGAAGCCCTTCCAGTTGCGTGGATCGCGATTGTCCTTGTGTTTGAGCGCCAGGGTGATCGCCTGACCGTTGGTGTTCTGAATGCTCGCAACGCGCATCGGTTGAGCGTTGGAGCCAAGACCGAGCGAGATGGTCAGCGGCATCGGTGCGAGGAAGTGCGAGGCGTCCAGTTCACCGTTGAGCATGTTGTCGCGAACCAGCGCCCAGCCTGCGGTTTTTTGCAACGTGACGTTCAGGCCCTGCGCCTTATACAAGCCCAGCGGGTCAGCCATGATCAGCGGCGTCGCGCAGTTGATCGGGATAAAGCCGATCTTCAGATTTTTCTTTTCCAGCGCGCCGGGCTTGTCTTCAGCCATGGCCTGCATCGCTTGAATCGGCAGCAAACTGTTGATGGCCGCCATGGCCGCGCCGATGCCCACGGCCTTAAGAAATCGGCGACGGGTGTTGTCGTTGGGAAAGAGCGCACGGATCGCCGCGGTCTCGACGAAATCCCGAGACAAGGCTTCTGCATCTTGCCCGCGTGCCATACGGGCACTTTCGGCACCGGCATCATGCGCCTGCTGGCTGGCGTGCTGTCCGCAGGTGCAGCCCGACAAGGTCGAATCGGTGCTGTACGGGCGGTAAAAGTTGTCGTCGCTCATGCCCAGTGTCCTTGTGGAAAGTGAGGGTCAGGCCGCTGCCTGTCCAACTTGCAATGTGGAGGCCATGAGGCCGTCGAGGTCCTGCTCCATCCGAAGATGCCCCTCGCCTTGCTCGACGACACGCCACGTCCCGGCAGCTGACGGCAGGCCGCGCAGTACGATGGGCAATGAACGTGTTTTCAAACGGATGACCGGCTGCACGTGGACATATCCCTCGTGTGCCTTACCCAGCAGCGCATGGGCAATTACGTTGGCCTGCAATGAAATCGGCTCCACGAATCGGCACGGCAGACCCGCCAGGCTGATGCAATCGCCCAAAGCGTGAATATCAGGATCGCTGGTCATCAGGGTGGTTGGATCGACCTGAATGCCCCGGTCGAATGCCAGTCCGGCGTTGTGGGCCAACCGGCCATCAGTGATCAAGCCCGTCGCAGCCACTACCTGATCGAATTCGAATTGGCGACCGCACTCCGTTGCCAGAGTCTTCACGCCGTTCGATGTGCCCTCGATACCTGCCACCTGCACACTGCTGACGAACGTGATTCCCAGGCGCTGCTGGCTGCTCAGCAACAGTTCCGCGGCGAGGTCAGGCAAAAGCCCTGTCAGTGGCAACGGATTGCGGTCGATCAGGGTAACGCTGTGCCCTGCCCGTGCGAAATCTTCTGCCAGTTCACACCCCACCATGCCGGCGCCGACGATAGCAACACGCTGAGAACTCTGGCTCAAACGGGTCTGCAATCCCGACCACTCGTGGAGGTTGTTGACGCGCCAGCACAACGCTGGTGGCAACGCGGCCGGCAGTGCCGGGCGAGCGCCTTGAGCCAATACCAGCTTGGTATAATTGAGGGTGCCACGGGTGGTGCGCAACTGATGCAACGCGGGTGTAAGTCCCACCACCGACGTTTCGGTGTACAACCTTACGCCCAGTCGAGCGGCAGCGTCATGCGCGGTCTCACGCACCAGTGATTGCGCAGTTTGGCCACGACTCACCGCCAGTGACAGCTCCGGCTTGTGATAACGGTTTCCGTTGCAGGCGCTGACCAGAGTAATGGGCACCGAACCGTCCAGTTCGCGAATGGCCTCGACCATCGCCCAGCCCGACAGACCGCCGCCGACCACGACAATCCCGGTGCCGCGATGGGCGCTCGGCACGTGGCCCACCGCCTCGACTTCACGTTTGACGAACAGCTCAAAATCAGTCTTGGTCACGCCACACAGCGGACATTCCCAATCGTCCGGTATATCTTCAAAACGGGTGCCCGGCGGCAGGCCGCTGTCCGGATCACCCAATTCCTCGTCGTAGATCAGCCCGCAGGCGCGGCAGATGAATTGCAGCCAAGGTTTGGTCAGCGCGCTCATGCTGGCAGCTCCTCTTTCATCAACCGCGCCATTTCCCAGCGCAGGTGTTTGATGGCAGGCGTGACGATGGCGACGAAATGAGCTTCACGGATTCTGCGCTGCGGGGCGGCACTCATCCGGTAGCCACGAGCGCCCTGGTGCAGCAAGGCGGACTGCGAGGCCTTGAGGGCCAGCTCAGCGCCTTGCACCCGCGCATCGAGTACGTCGAGCAAATAATCCTTGCTGGTTTCGTACGGCGTCCGGCATAGCTTCAGCACCCGGTTGTTAAGATCGTCGAGTTCAAACTGCAACTCGTCCGGGCCGTTGTGCAGGAACTGATTCACGTGCCCAAGCGTCGACTCGACCTCACGAATCGAGTCGATGCTGCCTTGCGTGACGCCCGTGGCCATCCCCGACTGAAGCAGGATGAACGCGCCACGGATGCGCTGAATGAAAGGTCGCGCAGGATCGGCAATCAGGTTGTCCTGCGCGACAAAGTAATCCACCAGCCGAATACCAAAGGTACTGGTGCCTTCCATGCCGGAAAACTCCGGGCAGGTCTTGAGTTCAACACGCTCATCGATGTCGAGCATGAACATGATCTCGCGGGAGATCGAACCATCGTCTCGTTCCACACCCGCAATAGCGCCGCAGTATTGGCCACGGTTGATGTGACTGACCCACGGCAAGGCACCGTTGACCACGTAACCCCCGGCGACTTTGCGGGCCCGCAGGATGAGGGTTTCAATGCCCGCCAGGGCCTTCATGGGATTGGAGAGCGCCGTACCGCCGAAAGTGAGACCTTCGGTATGCGCCTCCAAGCGGCCACGAAGCGCTGCGTTGTCCGACTGATCCATGTACAGGCCGCAGACGTCATGGCACCACATCAGAAACCCAGTCGAGCCGCAGCTGCGACTGGCCTCGTGCATGCTGCCAATGGCGACGTCGAAGCGATTGCCTTGCTGCTTCAGATGCGCCGCAAACGCGCCTGCCTGTCCGAGGGTTGCCATGATATCCAGCGGGTAATGACCTTCATCGATCCGGTGTGCCGCCTGCGCCAGCGGGCCGGTCGCAATGCGACTGACTTCACTAAGCACCTGGGCGTCGTCGCTCCAGTCTGCGGTGCGTCCCGCAGCGGCGAAAGCAACAGCAATGTTGTTCATGGCAACTCCTCCCTCAGTGGTGTACGTCAACCTTGGTGCGCTTGACCCAGTAGCCGACGATCACTCAGCCAGGCTGATGCTGAACGGAATCGGATTGCGCAAGGTGTTGGCCATTGGCGAGGCGAAGTTCGCCAGGCGGACGATTTCATCGAGGGTTTCGCGGGAAGCATCGCCTTCCACCAGTACTTTCACGCGGATGTCCTGGAAGCCCATTTCCAGCGGCTGTTTTTCCGCACCACCGGCACCCCACGCCGAGGGGTTGCCGATGTCGCCTTCCAGAAACACTTCGAGTTTGCTGAGTTTGACGTTCATCCAAGTGGCGACAGCGGTGATGCCTACGGCGAGGCAACCGCCGAGGCCGGACAAGATGATTTCGCCAGGCGCCGGCGCCGTGTTTTCGCCAAAAAGATGCAGCGGCTCATCGACTACGACTGGGGTGTGATCGCCCACATAGCTGAGAGTGCGGAACATGCCTTGAGTGACCGTATGGACCTTATTGGTACCGCGCATCTGAGGATTATTGCGACCTTTTTCAGCGAATGCTTCCAGGCCCGCCTGATCGATTGGCTTCAGATAAGTGGCGGCGACTTGTGCGGTTGTAGCGGACATGTGTGATCTCCATTTGGCTGAGCAATGGGCTTGCTGGAAGTGCAGAGCCCTTTCGCCAATGGACTATCGCAACCGGTGTGCCAGTTTCTATCGAACACATTGTTTTATTTCATTATTCATATTAAACAGTAGGTTACGGATACACCAAGCTAAGTTGCCCGTTTTCCTTAGCGCATTTAATCAAGCCAGCGGCACAAAAAAAATGTCGACAATGTAAACATTGTCGACATTTCCTCCTGCTCACTCCCTTGTTAAGGATGGAGCTTTTTCCAGCGGTAATTGAATTGACGTGCGGTCATTCCCAGCATTTGCGCAGCACGAGACTTGTTTCCTCCACAACGCTCAACGGCCCGATGCAGCTCATTGGCCGAATGAGAACTGGCTGCCACGTACGGGCGCACGATGTCGTGATTGAATTCCGCCACAGGCACGGGATCCTGACCAACAACAGGCGCAACAGCGTTTCCAGGCGCAGGCAGAAACCGCTCGATTTCCGCTGCGCTTAAAACAGGCTTGTCTGCCAGAAGGACCAGCCTCTCTATCAGGTTAGACATTTCCCGAATGTTGCCTGGCCAGCCATACTGTTGCAGACGCTCTATCGCAGACGCGTCAAAACTGACGTTACGTTGATTCGCCTGGTTGATACGGTTGAGAAACTGCAATGCCAACGCTGGAATGTCCTCGGGCCGGCTGGCCAGGGTCGGCAGATGGATTGGAATCACGTTCAGCCGGTAGTAAAGGTCCTGACGGAAAACGCCTTGACTGACTTCATGGGCCAGATCCCGGTTCGTTGCGGCAACGAGACGTACGTCGACTTTAACCTCGCGCTTGCCTCCTAATCGGGTAATCGTTCCTTCTTGCAGCGTCCGCAGAAGTTTGGTCTGCATAGACAACGGTAGTTCTCCGATTTCATCGAGAAAAATCGTACCGCCATCGGCTTGCTCAAACCAGCCCTCACGCGCAGTGTTGGCTCCCGTGAATGCACCCCGCTCATAACCGAACAGTTCAGACTCGAAGAGCGTGTCGGGAATAGCGGCACAGTTGATCTTGATAAAAGGTTTATCCTGCCGCGGGCTGGCGAGGTGCAGCGCGCGTGCAAAGAGTTCCTTGCCAGTGCCGGACTCGCCCAGAAGCAAGACACTGGCGGTGGAGTTGGACACTCTTTCCAGCTCTGAAATCGCCTGAAGAAGCTGCGGCGAGCTGCCGACGATGCCGTAGCGATTGGTCCGGGTTTCCAATGCTCGGGTCAGCTGCTGATTGCGCATCTCCAATGCTTCGGTCTTCTCTTTTATGTATGCCCTTAGATGCAGAACTTGACCAACCATGGTCGCCAGGATGCGCAGGATGCTGATGTCATCAGTGAGAGGTCTAGCCCGCATGCGGATACGGTGCGTAGCCAGTACGCCAATGACCTTCTGCCCAATCATGATGGGTAAAGCGATATAGGAGACAGGACCAGAGGGAAGCCTGGAGCGTTCGACCACACGCCCTAAGAACGAGGGTTCTTTATCGATATCCTGGACAATGATCAATTGGCCCCGGGCGAGAACACGGCCGGTTATTCCCTCGTCGGGCTCGTAAATGCCTCGCTTGATTTCCTCACGCGTCAGCCCGTATGCATAACGGATACTCGCGCGCTTCGAAGATTCATCGAACAGGACGATTCGCCCACGGTTCAGCCCCAGTAATTCAGAGAGCAGGTGAAGCATTTCGTTTGGCACGTTATCCGAGGTCAGATCCTTACCCATGAGCCCAGTCACCTGCTGCAAAAGAAGCATTTCTTGGGATCGCCAGAATGCGGGCGATGCTTCAGTGTCCTGATCGCTGTCTACGTTCTGCAATTGTTCTCTCCACGTCCTGTCCAGACTCGGCACTCGGGTTTACAGCAAGTTTCACTAATGACCATGCAAGATCTCTTCCCCCCATCAACAGACATTCAGACCAGTTCTCTGACTCGAACCAAGAAGAACGGTGAGTGAGACAACGGGTTTGGTCACAGAAAACGTTGAAGCGTTGAAGCGTTGAAGCGTTGATGATGGAGCTATCGTTCCCTCTGCTGAACGTCAGCGCGGAGCAGATGGCCGCGATTACCAACCCCACAATAACCTTGGCCCACCATGAACGGAGCAGACCATTGGCTGAACTACCTCGTTCCCGAAGACGTCGTCCTGGCACGGTCAAAGCTGAAAGGCGAATGGGGGGTCAGTTAGAACAGAGCGAAGGTGTCTATTTTTATTTCTAAGCGACTGCACGTCTTAAGCAGGCGCGTGCTATCGCTGGCATCGCTGAAGCTGATCGGATGCCGCAGATCGGTCTCAGCGCCGGCGGGCAAAGAAACCGTGAATCGTCCAACAATCTGTCGGGTGGCATTGCCGTAGGAGCCCACACGACCTATCAGGCCAGCCTGACGGCCAGCTATGAGGTTGACCTGTTCGGCCGAGTGTCGTCCAACGTCAACGCTGCCAACTCGGACGCCGCCGCCAGCGAAGCCAGTTACCGCTCGGTGCTGCTGTCGCTGCAAGCGGACGTCGCGCAAACCTATTTCCGGCTGCGCGAAACCGATGCAGAGCTGGCAACCCTGAATGAGACCGTACGGTTGCGGGAACAAACCGTACACGTCACGCAGAGCCGGTTCGATCTGGGTGATGTCGGTGAGTTCGATCTGTCGCGAGCCAAGACAGAATTGTAGACGGCGCGCGCTGAAGCGGTCGCCCTGCAACAGCAGAGAGCAACCAATGAGCATGCGCTCGCTGTACTGTTGGGCAAGCCAGCGTCGAATTTCTCCGCCAGCAGTCAACCGCTCAACGACATTGCCTCGCTGCCGCAGATCCCGACAGGCATGCCTTCGACGCTGCTCCAGCGTCGCCCGGACATCGTCATCGCTCAGCACGAAATGGAAGCGGCCAACTCGCGTATCGGCGTTGCCCGTGCCGCGATGTTTCCGGCGCTCAATCTCAACGGTGGCATTGGAGGCGTCGGCACCTCGGTAGCGGACATTTTCAACTAGAGCAGTCGCTCTTGGGTACTGGGTGCGCTCATGTCAATGCCGATCATCGACGGCGGCCGCAACAGGAACAATGTGAAACGCAGTGAGGCTGCTCTGGAAGAGTCGGTTGCCACTTACCGACAACAGGTGCTGGTCGCGTTTGCCGAAGTAGAAGACAACTTGGCTGGCCTGCGCATTCTGGCTAATCAGGCGCAGCAGACCGACGAGGCTGTAGTCTCGGCCCGCCGTTCGGCGGAATTGGCCCAGATGCTCTATGAAGCCGGTCGCACGGGCTATCTGGACCTTCTGGAGGCGCAACGCAACCTGACAACTGTGGAACGTAGCGCTGTTCAGCTGCGTGGTAGTCGAGCCGTCACCACTGTTGCCCTGGTGCGTGCACTTGGTGGCGGTTGGGACGGTCAGCATAGCGACCAGCAACCAACCACTCCTATCGTCAGCCGCTGACCTCACGAAAGTTGCAACAAAGGATAGGTTGGTCCTGC
>NZ_JBIVNG010000001.1:681799-816470 GCF_044753445.1 Pseudomonas sp. NPDC088368 | reverse complement strand
GAACCCTGACGCAGTCAGGGCCAAACCAGGAGCAGGGCCTTTTTGGTTACTTTTGTGGCTCTTGACAAAAGTGACCCGCCGTAAGGGCGGAACCGTAATCAGCCATTACCGCAGCATCGGATCTACACACCACTCAAAAATCCTGTACAAACCCGACGAGCTGTACAACATAAACTGTAGCTTTTTGATATCACGTTTGTGATGATCTCTGCACTGCAAAAGGAAACCGCAGCTGAGCATTGACCCATGCTCCATGGCCAAGGAAAGGCGCCCCTCGTCGTTCCATTTGCCTGAGCCGCCATCATGTTTTTCGACTCGTCCAAGAACAAGACCATCCAGGACCTGCAACTGACCGTCGCTCACCAGGCCAGTCTGCTGGAAGCCATCAGCCGCTCCATGGCGAGCATCGAATTCGACCTCAATGGCGTCGTGCTCAGTGCCAACGACAACTTCTACAAAGCCATGGGCTATCGCCCCGAGCAGGTGATCGGCAAAGAACACCGCATGTTCTGCACCCCCGACTACGCCCGCAGCGCGGAATACACGCAGCTGTGGTCACGCCTGCGCAGTGGTGAATTCGTCTCGGCGACGTTCCAGCGTGTGGCGGGAGACGGCAGCACGGTGTGGCTGGAAGCCAGCTACAACCCGGTGCGTGACGTCAGCGGCAAGGTGGTCAAGGTCGTCAAATACGCCATGGACGTGACCGCCCGCATTCAGGCCGAAAACGAATCACGCAACAAGCTGCAAGCCATCGACCGCGCCATGGCGGTGATCGAATTCGATCTGGACGGGCGCATTCTGTCGGCCAACGACAACCTGCTGCGCCTGATGGGCTACAGCCGTCAGGAGTTGATCGGAAAGAACCACAAGCAGCTCTGCCCTCCGGACCTGATCAACAGTTCCGAGTACCAGGACTTCTGGCGCCGGCTAAACAAGGGCGAGTTTTTCAGCGACCAGTTCAAGCGCGTCGGCAAGCACGGCCAGACGCTGTGGCTCGAAGCCTCGTACAACCCGCTGTACGACGCCAGCGGCAAATTGTGCAAGATCGTCAAGTTTGCCTCGGACGTCACGGCGCGCATCGAGAAGCACGAACAGGACGCCCACAGTGCCGCACAGGCGTATCACATTTCGGTCCAGACCCAGAAAGTCGCCGAGCAAGGCTCGCAGGTGATTCAGCAGGCGGCCGGGGAAATGCGTCAGATCTCGCAAAACATCGAGGACTCGTCGCGGATCATTGGCCAGTTGGGCGAGCGTTCCGAGCAGATCACGGCCATCGTCAACACCATTCACAGCATCGCCGATCAGACCAACCTCCTCGCGTTGAACGCCGCCATTGAAGCGGCACGGGCGGGTGATCAGGGCCGAGGGTTTGCGGTGGTGGCCGATGAAGTGCGGCAACTGGCGGGGCGCACCAGCCGCTCGACGCAGGAGATTTCGGAGATGATCCAGCTGATCCAGACCGAAACCCGACAGGCCATCGTCAGCATGGACAACACCCGCAGCAATGCTGCCAAGGGCGTGGACCTGGCGGATCAGGCGGGGTCAGCCATCGTGCAGATCAGCAACGGGACGAATGAAGCGGTGGATGCGGTGAGGATGTTTGCGGGGCGGGATTGATCGCAGAACATGGGGCTGCACTCAGCCCCTGTGGGAGCGAACAGTCGCAGATGGGATGGGCCGGGAAATTTTTCAACACACCGCAAACCCTCTGTGGGAGCGAATTCATTCGCGAAGGGCGTTCAGGCGATGGAGATGTGTCGGCTGCTCCTCCTTCGCGAATGAATTCGCTCCCACAGAGGGGGTCACCGTTCCGATCAAACCGTCGCGTTCATTAAACCTTGCGTGCCTCGTTCTTGCTGCGCATCGACTTGGCGCGTTTCTCCAGCACCAAATACACGACAAGCGCCAGCATCAACGGAATCAGGAAGTAGATCACCCGATACCCGATCAGCGCGGCCAGCAGTTGCCCTTTGCTGAACTGGTGCTGCATCAGGGCGATAAACACCGTCTCCAGCACTCCGAGCCCCGCAGGGATATGGGCGATGACCCCGGCGATGCTGCTGATCAGCAATATCCCCAGCACGGCCGGGTAGAAGGCCTTTTCCGGCAGCAAGATGTAGATCAGCAGCGCCATCAGCCCCCAATTCAACGCGCCTAGCAGCGCCTGTCGCAACGCTTGATTCAGCGACGGCAGCACCAGTTGTTGCTTGCGAATGGTGAAGGTGCGCTTCCTGGAAAACCGGCACGCGGTGAAATACCCGAAGCACACCACCAGCAATACACAGCCGATCAGTTGCAGCGTGGTGTCGCCGATCTTCCAGCCGTCGGGCAGGTCGATGAAGCCGCCCGCGAAGACGAACCCCGCCAGCAGCATGTAGCCCAGCCAGTTGGTGATCAGGCTCAGGCTGAGAATCCGGGTGATGGTCGGCACGTCCAGCCCGAGACGCGAGTACAGGCGATAGCGCAAGGCAATCCCGCCGACCCACGAACTCAGGTTGAGGTTGAACGCGTAGCAGACGAAGGTCACGGGCACGATCTGCGCCACCGACAGTTTGTGCTCGGTGTAACGCCGGGCGAGTACGTCGAAGCCGCAATAGGTCAGGTAACTCCCGGTCGCTACCAGAAAGCCCAACGCCAGGGTGCTGAGCTTGTAGGACTCCAGCGCGTGGGCCACTTCGTTCCAGTCCAGGTTCTTCATCAACAGGAACAGCATCACCGGCACGGCAATGAAGAAGAACAGCGTGAACCCGCGCTTGGCCCACGTCAGCCACGCCTTGTGTTTGCCAGCTGCCGCTGGTTTCTCGGCATGGGTCGATGCTTGCGTTACCCCGGTCATGACAATTTCTCCTGATCAGGCGACAGCTCGCCTTTGAGCACTTCGGCTTCGGGCAAGGCATCCGGCGCACGTACCGGTTTCAGGCGCGGCCCGTGCACCGGGAACAACCCGGCGATGGCCGGAAAATGCCGCAGAAAGTGAAAACTGAAGAAGATCATCGGCGCCCGCCACCACTGCCCTTTCGCCAGGCCTTTGAGGTTGGCCTGCTTGCTGTGAGTCGCTGCCAGTTCCTGCAAGTGTTCGTGCAGTTGGTGATTGAGCGCGGGATCGCGGATGAACAGGTTGGCTTCCAGATTCAGGGCCAGGCTCAGCGGGTCGAGGTTGCTGGAGCCGACGGTGGACCACTCCTGGTCGATCAGAGCGACCTTGCCGTGCAGCGCCCGCTGTTTGTATTCGTGAATCACCACGCCTTCGCGCAGCAGCCAGGTATAGGTCAGGCGCGAACACATGCGCACGAACGGCATATCCGGCTGGCCTTGCAGCACCAGCGTAACCTTCACCCCGCGCCGGGCGGCGTTGCGCAGTTCACGCAGAAACCGATAGCTGGGGAAGAAATACGCATTGGCGATGGTGATGCGCTGGGTCGCACTGCGCATGGCGAGCAGGTATTGCTCTTCGATGTCCGTGGTGTGGCGGCGGTTGTCCCGTTCGGCCATCAGCATGCGTGCGCTGCCTGCCCGACGAGTGACGACCTTGAGCGGTGTGAACGTCTTGCGCACGGCCGGGCCGAGCATGTTCAGGGTCGAGCGGTAGATGTCCGCCACAATAGGCCCACGCACCAGCACGGCGTAGTCCTGCTTGGCGGTGATGCCGGTGTCGGCCATGTGATCGACGCTGTAATTGATGCCGCCCATGAACGCCAGTTCGGCGTCGATCACCACCACCTTGCGGTGCAAACGACGAAACAGATTGGTGCGCATACCCATGAGTTTCGGGCGCGGGTCGAAGAGCTGGATTTGCACACCCGCCGAGATCATCGCCTGGACGAACGCGGTGCTCAGGTCGCTGGTGCCGTAGTCGTCGACGGTGATCACCACCCGCACGCCCCGACTGGCCGCTTCGATCACCGCTTGCTGCAAGCCCTCGCCTACCCGGTCTTCGAAGATGATGAACGTCTCGATCAGCACCTCTTCCCGCGCGGCACGAATGCACTCGAACACGCGGCCAAAAAAGTCCTCGCCGTTGATTAACAGCTCGGCAGAGTTACCGTCTTGCCACACACCACATCGGTCACTGAATGGCTTCACAACGTCACCTCCACCGCCAGCGGCGCGTGATCGGAAAGGTGCGACCAGGGCCGGTTCGACAGCACTCTGGGCGCGCGGATCTGCGCATTGCGCACGTAAATGCGGTCCAGCCGCAGCAGCGGAAAACGCGCCGGAAAACTTTTCGCCGGGGCGCCGAACGATTCGACGAACACTTCGCGCAGTCCGGTCGGGACCAGCGCGGCATCGGCCTTTTGTCGCCAGTCGTTGAAGTCGCCGGCGATGATCACAGGGTCGTCCGGCGGCAGCCGTGTCACCAGATCGGCCAGCAGTTTGAGCTGCTGCTGGCGGTGCACTTCCTTGAGGCCAAGGTGCACGCAAATGGCGTGGACTTCGCCGAAACGCGGCACGTCCAGCACGCAATGCAGCAGGCCGCGCTCTTCGGTGCCGAGGATCGAGATATCGAGGTTTTCGTGGCGGATGATCGGGTATTTCGACAGCAGCGCATTGCCGTGATGGCCGTGGGGATAAACCGCGTTGCGCCCGTAGGCGAAGTCGTTCCACATGCTGTCGGCGAGGAATTCATACTGCGAGGTGGTCGGCCAATTCTTGACCTTCTGCGCGTGGTTTTGCTGCTCGCCATGGACTTCCTGCAGGAACACCACGTCCGCCGACACGCTGCGCACGGCATCCCGCAACTCGGGCAGGATGAAGCGGCGATTGAGAAAGCCAAAGCCCATGTGCATGTTCATGGTCAGCACGTTCAACGTGATCTCGGTCGACGCGGCCTGGCGTCGGCTGGCGATGTCTTCAGGGTTCAAGGCACGGGTCACAACGTCACTCCTTGCAGATCGCCGGGGGCGACTTCCAGATCGGCGGTCAGCTCGAAACGTTCCAGCAAGCTGCGGGCGTCATAGGGCGCGCGCACTTTGATGTCGTTATCGAAGTAGCAATAGATGTCCCGGGATTTGCGTGCCCGAGGGGCCTTGAGTTCGGCGAGGTGCGCGTCCTTGGGTTGCGAGCCGTGCCGCCACACGTCGATCCGGTCGCCCCAGCGTTTCAGTGCCTTGGGGGTGTAGCCGCTGGCGTACAGCTGTTTGTCACCGTGCAGGCGCAGGTAGACGAAATCGCAGGTCAGGTCTTCCAGATAGGGCCACTTGCCCGCGGTGTCGGCGACCACCAGCGCAACTTTGTAGGTGCGCAGGAGCTTGGTGAATTCGGGGACAGCGAAGCTTTCATGGCGGATCTCCACGGCGTGGCGCAGGCGGGCTCTGGCGGGGATGTCGAGGTATCCGGGTTTTTCCATGCGCTCGGCACAGCCTTTCGCGCAGGCCTTGGCGGCCTTCCCGTCGTGGGGCAAATGCTTGAGGAAGGCTTCGAATTTCTCGGCGTCGTATTTGAAACTCGGGGGAAACTGCCAGAGAATCGGGCCGAGTTTTTCCTTGAGCTGGAAAATGCCCGAGGCAAAGAAGTTGGCGAGCGCTTCGTCGATGTCGTTCAGGCGTTTGACGTGGGTGATGTAACGCGGCGCCTTGAGGCTGAACACAAAGCCCTTGGGAGTGTCGGCGTACCAGCGGGCATAGAGGTCCGGCGACTGCAGAGAGTAGAACGAGCCATTGATTTCAATGCTGTTCACCGCTCTGGAGGCGAATTTGAGTTCGTTTTTCTGGGCCAGACCTACCGGGTAGAAATCCCCGCGCCACGGCACATAGCGCCAGCCCGATATGCCGATGCGGATATCGCTCATGCAAGTGCTCTCTGTGCTCGACCTCACGGCGGGTGCCGCGACGGCTCTGAACAAGAGATATGAAGCTTGAGAACGGGGCAGGTTCCGTGGTTTTTGTATGAGGTAGGCCGGTGCGCGCATAACGGTTGCCCTGGCACCGCCTCCGCCCGAAGAGCGGAGGAACTGGCATGCCTTCTCCTACGGCCTTCGGACAGAAGCAGATCGATGCACACGCACGATTGCTTTTGACTCTGGCCGGAGGCCGTGGGAGTTGGCTTGCCTACGATCTGGCGCGTAGCGGCAGTAAAAACCTGCCACCTCGGTTGTGCCAGGTACACCGCGTGCACAGGATTTACTGCCGCTGCGGTCGAGCGCGACCCCGGGTAGATCGCAGGCAAGCCTTCTCCCACGCCCTTCGGGCAGAAGCAGAATGCGTCGGCCTCAAGACTGTCAGCGCTTCAAACTGCCCCCACCGCCCGCTTCGCCTTTTCCTTGGCCCCGCACACGTTCATCTGGCACCACCGCCGACGCCCGTTTTTGGAGGTATCCAGAAACAGCCAGTCGCAATCCGGGGTCCCGCACACTTTCAATCGCGCCAGATCCGGCGACGTCAGTAATCCCGCCGCCTGCACGGCCAGACGCCCGATAAAGCCCGCGACCATGTCATCCAGGGTTTCGAGCCCACGCCAGCGCCAAAGCACGCCCATCGGCGTTGACACCAGCGTCCGTTGCGCCACTGTCTCGACCAGCATGGCGTTCAGGGTCTCCAGCGCCGAGACATCCGCCGCGCGCTCCAACGCCAGACCGAGGAACAATCGATACAGCGACTCGCGCACAGCGATCAGGCGCTTGAAGGCGGTGACCGTATGCCAGGACGACTCCCCCACCACCTCCAGCAATCGCTGATGCTCATCTGGCTCGATCAGACCCGCGTGTCTGAACCAGTGCACGATGTCTTCGAGGTTCGACAGTTTGTCTACCACCTCCGTCAATGAGCTGCCAGGGCGCCGACCGTCGCAACTGTTCAGGTAGTCGAGCACACTCACGCCGCCGACCAACCGGATGGCGTTGATTTTCAACTGACCGATGGACATCGCCCGCCCCTGCCATTGATTGAGCAATCAATAATGGCAGAGATGGCCGCAGTCGCTGACTTTTCTGACAGCCGTGACAGCAAAATCGCGCGTACGGCCGTTTTTACGGCGTCGAGACCCGGAGGGCTATAAACCGGAGGCTACAGCCCTTTCAGGCGCCCTTAACCACTCATCAATCACGGCCGCCGCTTCGCACACCCCAAGCTGATCGCTGCGAATGTGCACCTCTGGCCACACCGGCGCCTCGTACGCCGAATCGATACCCGTAAAGCCACGAATCTCACCCTGCCTCGCCCGTCGGTACAGGCCTTTTGGGTCACGTGCCTCTGCCACCGCCAACGGCACATCGACGAACACCTCGACGAAACGTTCGTTGCCGATGATCGAACGGGCGTGATGCCGAGACGCACGGGAAGGTGAAATCAGCGCGACCAACACCGTCAGCCCTGCATCTGCCATCAGCGCCGCGACTTCCGCGACCCGACGCACGTTTTCCTCCCGATCAAGGTCGGAAAAACCCAAGTCCCGACACAGACCTGTGCGTACGCTATCGCCATCGAGAATGCAGGTGTTTAACCCGCGCGCCCGCAAGATCGGATTCAGATGATCAGCCAGAGTGGATTTCCCCGCCGCCGACAGCCCGGTGAACCAGATCACACGCGGCCACGAGGCGCCCGAGGTGACCGCGAACGAGCGAAACGGATAGGCGACCAAATGCGTGGCCGCAGGAAAAAAATGCTGGGGACTGTTCATGGGTTCGCCTCCCAGGCGTATCAGGCGATGGCCTGGTGAATGATGAAGTCCGCGTGCATCGGGTCGTAGACCCGCTTGAAATCACCGAAACTTTGCTGGATCGAAAAGCCTGCCGCCCTGAGTTCACTGCGCAACTGCGCCGGAAGGAGGGGAAACACCCGCAACTGATAGCGGGCGCCGTCGGCGAAGGTGTAGACAAACTCACACAGCGAGTCATGCAGCGCGCCAATGGTGACCTTCGCCGTCTTGCCGCAGTAGTAATACTGACCGGATGACGTGAAATGCCCGGCAAGGATGGCCTGAAAGTTTCGTTGATCGATCAGCAACATCCCCCCCGGTTTGAGCAGGCCGCGAAAGCGGCGCAGCGCCTCGATCCGTTGCTCCCGGTCGAAGAGGTGGCAGAGCGAGCTGCCCAGGCACACCACGGCATCGAATGATCCAAGCCGATGCCTTCGTTGCAGACGATTCAGATCAGCCCAATCGCTCTGGTAGATCGGAATATGGATGTCGAGTCGCCCCAGGTTGGCCCGCGCCTGCTGAACCATGGTCGGGCTGCCGTCGCAGGCTGTGACATCGAAACAGGCTTTGCGCAACTGGGCGGCATGATAGCCGCTGCCCGTGGACGCGTCGAACACCCGGCAGGCCCCGGCGGCGAGTAACAGATCGGTGAAAAAATGCCCTTCACCTGCAGCGCGTTTGTCCCAATCGATCAATTCGTCCCAGCGGCTGACGAAATCGGCGTTGTATTGACGGGCGTAATCGGCGTCCGCCGGATCAGCCAACCTGACGGGTGAAGAGGCTTGGTTGAGTAACATGGCTAGCTCCCTGCTGGCGGATTTTATCGGCGAACGCCTGGTATTTACGGCCCAGTTCGCAGGCATGAGCCGCTGCGTCCTGCACCTTCATTTCATGCATGAAATAGCCCAGCATCGTTTCCATGACGTGCATCTGCTCCCGGCCAAACTCGACGGAGCCATCCGCGTGGATGATGTCGATGCCGTCCTGTTGCTGACCGATCTCGTTGAGTTTGATCGCGACCTCACGCTTGAGGCCGTACGGCAGGCCCAGCAAGACGCGCCCCATGCCCACCTTCACCGGATACCCGCCCGGCAAACCGTCCGGACCCGGCGCATGAAGATGGGCTTCGGTGTCGGAAAACAGATGTTCGATCACCGAAACCGCCGACATGGCTGTGAGGTATTGCCCGTCGATCCCGCCCAGTCGCCGGAAGGTGTCGCACACGCAGCCGAAAATATCCCGGTCGCGGAAGTAACCGGTGTATTCCTTGTCGCCAATCCAGTACGTCAGGTCGAAACTGGCGTTCGGTGGCAGTCCACGCCGTGGCACGTAATGGCTGAAATAATGCTGACCCACGAGTTTGATCTTCACTTCCTGCGGCTCGCACCGGGCCAGTCGCGCAATGGCGCTGCGGGTCGCCGGGACGAGGTTGGCAATGTTGCCAATCCCCACTGTTGGCGCCATGCCCACCTTGTACAGTACGGCGTTGACCGCATCGGGAAACGCCGCGTTGACGACCAGACTTTTCGGGCACGCTTGTTTCACGGCCCGCATCAAGGCGTAGGCGGGTGCAAGGTGCATGGGCAGCCAAGGCCCGAGTTGCGCCTGATCGAGCGCCTCGAACGTGGCCTTCGGCAATTGGGTAATGACCCGCCAGGATTGGAGCGACGCGCAGTTGAGAATGATGTCCGGCCTGATGAGCGCCAGGGTTTCTGCATTGCGCTCGATGTCCGATTCGATGAGGTCCATCTTCCAGCACTGGATGTGCGCCTGCACGTTCAGTTGCAGTGCGGCCAAACGGACCAGATTGCTGAGTCGTGTGACGTTTTCCGGGTCGCGGCTGGCGACGTGAAATTCGAACTGATCACGGGGCACGAGGATTTGCAAAATCTGCAGGCACAGATTCCCGCCACCGACGATAAGCAGCCTTTTTTTGCGTTGCATGATGAATCTCCAGAAGCGATTACGTTGCGCCGGGACTAGCGCGGGTAGGCCCCGTTATCCACTGCGATGACTTTTCCCGTGAGATGGCGGCTGTGATCGGAAAGCAGAAACATGATCACGTCAGCGACGCCTTCGGGCTCGATGGGGTCCTTGAGAACTTCCTGACGCTCGTACTCTTTGCGGCGATGCTCAGGAATGCGGTCGTGGATCGAGGTGTTGCGGATCAGCGCGGGCGACACGGCGTTCACCCGAATCCGTGGGGCGAAATTCCAGGCGTTGGCTTTCGTCAGCCCGATGACGCCCGCCTTGGTGGCGCCGTACAGCGCGTCCATGCTGCCGACTTCACCGGCCACTGAGGTGATGTTGATGATGTTGCGAGTGTGTGGGGCGTGCACCTCTCGTTGGGCAAAGTCCTTGGACAGGTAGACCAACGACTTGAGGTTCACGGCCCAGATCTCTTCGATTTCTTCGTCGCTGTAGTCGTAGACACTTTTACCGTGATAGAGGCCAGCGTTGTTGATCAGCCCATAGAGCGCGCTGTGGTGCTGATACAGGTTGCCGATGAAGTGCTTGTAGACGTCAGGGAGCGAAAAGTCGACGAGGTGGGTTTCCAGGTAGTTCACTTGGATTTCATTCTGCAAACTGCGCAATCCCTCTCTGTCTTTGTCGGCGGCAATCACGTAATACCCTGCCTCCACGCAGGCCTTGGCGGTGGCTTTGCCGATGCCGTTCCCTGCGCCGGTAATGACGATCTTCTTCATGAAGGCTCCTGCTGCACGAACTGGTTCATGCGCTCATAAAACGGTCGGTGAATGCGGTAGTACGCCATCAGGTGCGGGTGGGTCTTGAGGGGGAGATCGTCGAATGTGTCAGCTGAAGCAACGATGCCACTGCTACGCTCGGCGACCCGGTGCCAGCTGCGCCAGGCTTTCCATTGCGGCGGGCAGGAGGGTTCCCACCTCAGGGCGTGTGGCAGAAATTCCACCTGCAAGTGATCGCAGAGTTTGCGCACGGTGTGTTCCGGGCGTTTCGCCAGATCATCGCCATTGACGACGTAGGGAATTTTTCCGGTGAGCTTGGTCACGCGACAGAAGATCTCGTAGAGCGCACGAT
This sequence comes from Pseudomonas sp. NPDC088368, assembly GCF_044753445.1. Classification (NCBI taxonomy): domain Bacteria; kingdom Pseudomonadati; phylum Pseudomonadota; class Gammaproteobacteria; order Pseudomonadales; family Pseudomonadaceae; genus Pseudomonas; species Pseudomonas sp. NPDC088368. Next base: position 805,781 of record NZ_JBIVNG010000001.1, on the reverse strand, counting down.
GACCGATGGCGTCCATGGTCATCTGCTCGAACATCGCGAAGTGCGACACGATGCTCCGGGCGGGCTCGCGGATGATGAACACGTGCTGCTGTTCCAACAAGAATTCGGCGTCGGCGCCCAACTCGTCCGGGCAGTGGTAGCACATGTCCTTGTGAAACACATGGCGCCGCTGGCGGGTCGAGCGCAGCAATGCCTTGACGCCCTCATACGTGCGCGGCAATCCACAGTTCAGGTCGTCATGAGGGATGGCGGACTGCTCATCGAAGGCGACGGAGGCGAAGGGTTCGTGAAACACCTCGAAATCACCCCGTTCGATAAACACTCGCTCCAGCGCCGTTGAACGAGAGCGAGGGTGCGCCCAGAGCGCGATCATGCGATTCATGATGCACGCTCCATGGGCGATCGCATCGGGGCGCTGATTGACTGGGCACGCGGCGTGTACCCTGCGGCAATGCCTTTGACGAAAGCGAGCAACGTGTCCTCCCCGTCAGAGGCATATTGGCTCGCCGTGCGGAACGCCGGGTGCGCGGCGAACTGCCAGGGCGCGAGATCGCCTTCAAAGTACGCTTGATTGAAATAAGGAATCGCGATGAGTCGTTGCAACACGCGCTTGGGCATCTGCACCCATCCACCCGCCGGGGTAATCGGCTGCTTCTGCAGTTGACGGCGAATCAGGAACGCGATGATCTGCGGGGTCAGGGTGTAGAGGGTCGTATCGGCTCCCGTGCGTTGCAGGTGCCAGCAGTGTTCCCGGCCGCAGGCATCAATGTCGATTTTCAGGCTGCACAGCAGCAGGCGGGCGGGGGTCTGATGACGTCGCATCAAGGCCTGTATGGCTTGATAGACCGCGATTTCAGCCCAGCGTCGGTCCGATGCAGTCAGCCGCAACCGCCGCCGCTCGGCCTGGAGCTCGAACTCCCTCTCAGCGCCGAGTCGACCGATCATGAAGCTGATAACGTACTGCGCGGAGTCAGTATTGACGCCCCGAAGCCTGGCGCGCAGTTGCCCCGCGTTAATGGCCTTGAGGCACGCCGCGACTTGAGAGACCGTGAAACAGAACGTGTTGTTGATGGAACATCCCTGCGCCACCAGGTCTTCAATGGCCTGATAGCCCTCCTCACTGCCAGGCACCTTGATCATGACGTTGGGTGCCAGAGCGGCCAATTGCAGCCCTCGTGCGACCATCGCATCAGCGGTCATCCCTTGCGCACCGGGGATCTGCGCGGACAACCAGCCCTGTCGACGACGTGACGCCTCCCAGAGCGGCGCCATCGTGGCGGCACCGAGGGTGATCACGTGGTCGTAGAGTTGGCGTGCCTTGTCGGCATCGCTGAGACTGGCCGTTAATCCGGACAGAAAATCACGCCATCGCCGTGGCTCGCTCAAGACAGCCTGAGTAATTAAACAAGGGTTGGTAGTTGCGCCACTCATGCCGTTCAAACCTGTAGCGAGCGCGTCCGGCATCCACTGTTCAATGACGCCGGACATGCTCGGGTATTTCATGAGCAGTGTGTGTTTAAACGCGATGTATGTCGTTGGAGAAGAGTCCCACCATACTTCGGAATCCATATTTCTTTGTTTTAAAAGGCGAACGAATTCAGGGACATCCATGAGGTAGAGTCCTTTCTGCGATTTTTTGTGAGTCAACAAGAGGTCCCAAAGAATTCTGGGCAAAATGCCAGTCTATTCAGACTGATAGTCCGGGGCTTTGAACCGTCGGAGCTAAAGATGGATCCAAGCGAATGCCCTGTCAAATCCGTTTTGACGGTTTTTTAATCACGAATGGTTATAAGAAACAGCTAAGACCTCATTAACAATTCAAAACTATTCAACCCCGATTTTTATATTCATTTGAATATCCCCGAACGGAGAGAAACTTAGCAGTATCAGAACATAAGTAATACCTAATTGAACATTTCAAATAGTCTTACGATTCACAGGACTCACATTAATTATGAAAACTCACTCAGTTATGGCGCCTTTTAACTAACGGCAGCGCAACACGTTACGAGAGGCGCTCAATGCATCGTTTTAACGTTAATACTGCCCCGTCATTACGTGGTCTCGATCAACACCGACTTGCGATATTCACCCGGCGCGGCACGCAAATCGCAGACAAGGCTTGAGGTGGAGCGAAACCTGCTGCCATCCTCGCGTTCATAACGCCAAGCCCGGCAAAAGCGGGGCAAAAAAAGACCTGAACCGAGGAGCCTGACCGTGAGCACACCTGCAAACACCGAGCGCTACAGCTACAAAGCCCGCTGGTTTCATTGGGCGATGGCCATTTTGATCGTGCTGGCTTACGCGCTGATCCTTAGCCGCAGTCAGTTCGCCAGAGGCAGCGACCTGCGAACCTTTGTGGTGCAAACGCATTTCTGGGTGGGGATCGTGGTGCTGATCATGGCGTTCTTCAGGATCGCTGAGCGTCATCGCCACACGCCGCCGGGCATTACGCCGCCGCTCGAAGGTGCCCTTCGTCTGGCCGCCACGTTATCCCATTACGCGCTGTATGCGTTTCTGTTCATTCAACCGCTGCTGGGGCTCTTCACGGTGTTGCTGGAGCGCGGCGCCCTGCCCGTCCCGCTGACCTCGCTGGCCATCCCGGCACCGTTCGCCATTTCCAAGGAGACCGCCGAGACCCTCGAACACTTTCACGTCCTGCTGGGCACGATTTTCTACTACGTGATCGGCCTGCATGTCGTCGCCGCGATCTGGCACCACGTCGTGCGCAAGGACAACACCGTGCGGCGGATGGTGTAAGCCTGACTCACTCCCATCACCGAGGTGCCGCCGAATCCTGTGGGAGCGAATTCATTCGCGAGACGGAGGTTCAGGCGATGCATGTATGTCGCCTGTTCGGGCCTCTCGCGAATGAATTCGCTCCTACAATTCAAACCGCGTTCGCCCCTACCGGCAGGGCGCCGCCGAACCCTGTGGGCGCGAATTCATTCGCGAAGAAGCCGGTAGGCTCGCACTCAACCTCAGCGTACATCGTCGCCAACGTCACTGGCCCTGATCCACCGTCCCGTCCACCGGGTCAGGCGGCACGGGGCCGTCCTGGCTGGTGTCGATGCTGACCACCACCGACATGCCCGGACGCAGGCGATCTACAGCGTCCTGATCGTTTTCCACCGTGATGCGCACGGGTATCCGTTGGGCGATCTTCACGAAGTTGCCGGTGGCGTTGTCGGCCGGCAACAGGCTGAACTCAGACCCGGCAGCCGGTGAAATGCGCTGCACGCGGCCGCGCATTTTGCGGTTTTCCAATGCATCGACGGTGAAGCTCACCGGTTGTCCCAGGCGCACGTTGGCCATCTGTGTTTCTTTCATGTTGGCAATGATCCAGCGTGGACGCGGCACCAGCGCCATCAGTTGCGCCCCGGCGTTCACATAAGCCCCCAGACGCGTACCAATCTGCCCCAATTGTCCGTCGCGGGGCGCGGTGATGCGCGTGTTGGTCAGGTCGATACGCGCCAGCTCGATGCTCGCTTCCGCGTTTTTCACCGAAGCTTCCAGTGAGCCTCGGTTGACGATCACCGTTTGCAGGTCCTGGCGAGAAATCTCCAGCGACGCCTTGGCCTCGGCCAGCGCGGCACGGGCCTGAGCGTCAGCGGCTCGGGTGACGTCCAGTTCGCTTTTCGACACCGAGCCGTCGCTGACCAGTGCCGAGTTGCGGCGCAGGTCGGCGGCCGCCTTGTCGCTCTGGGCCTGGGCACTCACCACACCGGCCTGACGCTGCAGGATCGTTGCTTCAGCACTGCGACGCTGTTGCAGGTTGTTGTCCAGCGCGGCCTTCTGAATCCCCAGTTGCGCCAGCCCTTGATCGAGATGCTGCTGATAAATGCGATCGTCGATGCGCACCAACAAATCGCCCTGCTTCACCCACTGAAAGTCCTGCACCGGCACTTCGTAGACGTAGCCACTCAACTGCGGCCCGATGATCGTGGTCTGCCCGCGCACCTGTGCGTTTTCAGTGCTTTCAATAGGGCTGCTGAACGGCGGCAGTTGCCAGGCGTACAGCACGATCAGCACGCCTGCCAGAGCGATGCCACCAAACAGAATGGACGACACCAGCCTGATCCTCGCTGACCGGGGCTGGCTGGTCGCGGGCATGACTGCCGGCGCCGGAGCAGGCCCGGGGGTTTGAGAGGAAGAGGCAGGGCCGGAAGGCTTTTCAGATTCTGTCATGAAGGTTGAGCGCCGGAAGGTTGTGCTGAAGGTTGAGCAGGGGTGAACGGTGCGACCGGCTCGGTGGTGATCCACAGCCAAGTGGCCCGCGCCGTGATCCAGATCGCCGTGAGGATGGCGATCAGCGCGATCAGCATGAACACGTCGTTATAGGCCAGGGTATTCGCCTCGCGTGTGGCGGCCGTGGCCAGTGCACGAATGCCTTGATTGGTACGCGCCGAGGGATCGGCAATCGCTGAGAGATAGGCCCCGCTGGAGCTTTGCAGGCGCGATTGCACCTGAGGATTGAGCAGCGTGACGTGCTCGACGATGTGCGCCGAGTGAAACTTCTCACGCCACACCTGAAATGTCCCCAGGAGCGCCGAGCCGATCAGGCTGCCGACGTTCTGGCAGATCCCGAACATCACCGAAAAACTGACCATGTTGCGCGGGTTGCTGATCACCCCGCTGATCCCCAGCACCAGCGTCGGGCCAAGAAAAAAGGTGCCGCCGAACGCCAGCAGGAACTGGCTGAAATACATCTGCGGACCTCGGGTCAAGCTGGTGGAAAAGCTGTCCATGATCGAGCCGACAGCCATCAGCGCCAGGGAGATGATCAGTGGCTTGAACAGGTGCTGCGGATTAATGGTGAGGGCGCTGATCAACAGGCCGGCAATGCTGCCGAGCAACATGAACAGGTACAGCGTGTGCAATTGCTCAGTGCCCTGATTCATCCCTTGCAGGAAACCCACGGCGCCGGTGGCCTGTTCAGATAACACGATGCGGGTCAGTAACACACCCAGGGCGAATCGGATCATCCGCCCGCTCCCCAGCCAGCGGGTGATCAACAAGGGGCGGGTGCGGTTATGTTCGATGCACAATCCCGCCATGATGCTGGCGATGGAAAACGCCAGGGCCAGGCCGATCCAGGGTTCTTCGAGCCACCACTCGATGCGCCCCAGCGACAGCGCCGCACACAGCGCGGCAAAGCCGGACGCGAGCAAGGCGAAGGTCAGAAAGTCGAGTTTTTCGAAGGTCTTGAAGCGATCCCCCGGCGGCAATTTGAGGATCAAGACGCAGCCCAGCGCCAACAGGCACATCCCCAATTCGAACAGGTACAGCCCACGCCATTCGGCGATCTGCAACAGGTCTTCCGAAACGAGACGCGCCAGCGGCGTCGCCAGTTGTGCCGTGCCGAGGCCGAGCACCAATGCCTTCATCCGCCATTTCTGCGGGAAGGCCTGGATCATGTAATACAGCCCCAACGAACTGAGCGCCGCGCCCACCATACCGTGGGCCGCACGCACGGCGACGGCGGACTCGATGTCGTTGACGAACAAATGGGCGAAGGTGACGAGCGCGTACAGCACCAGAAACACTTCAGTGAACGCTCGCAGGCCGAACTGTTGACGAAATTTCACCAGCAGCAGGTTCATCGAGACATTGGTCATGACGTACGCCGCAGGCAGCCAGGCAATTTCCGCTTGCGTCGCCCCCAGCGAACCCTGGAGGTATTGCAGGTTGGCGACCACCAAGGCGTTTCCCAAGCCCCCGGTCAGCGCCACAATCACACCGACGATGGCGTACGCCCACCGCTTGGGATTCGAATGCAAAGGCGTGGACGGCGAGCCCGGTATCGTCGGCCGCTCATGGGGGGCCCAGTCGTGGGGGGTGTACTTGTCGTTCATCGAGCAGACCTGGTGAATGCAGTCCTGTGACCGTGGGCAGAACGATATTACTCACTCATGGACCGGATGCTGTGACGATTAGGTTGTTTTGCAGTTTTTTCGCGGCCGGGGTGAGTGGGGAGAGTCTAGTTCCGAGGCGCCTCCTGCGCGCGGCAGAACCAAGACCGCACGCCCTTGATATCAACACCACAAAAATCCGACCAACATACGGTTGCCCCTGGTTTTATGCTATTACACTCCCCATCTTCCTCGGCACCCGACCTTCCGACATTCGGGCTGCCGTTTAATCGGTCCAACAGGAGTCATTGCCATGAAAATCCCGGGTCCCGATCACCCCATCACCATCGCCCCGCTGCAAGGCCGTGTCACGGTTCAATTCAAGGGCGTGCGCGTGGCGCAAAGCGACAAGGCGCTGGAGCTGAAAGAAGCCAAATACCCGCCGGTGATTTATATCCCCCGTTCGGATATTTCGATTGAACATTACGTTAGAACCGAACATCGAACCCATTGCCCCTACAAGGGCGACGCCAACTATTTCAGCCTCAGCGCCAACGGCGAAACCGCGGAAAACGCCGTCTGGAGCTATGAAGAGGCCTACCCATCGGTCAAGGAAATCGAGGGCCATGTCGCGTTCTACCCCGACAAGGTGACCCTGGAAATTCACTGAAACCGACGCCACTCTGCTCGAAGCGCTTGCGCTACACGACACCCGGAGAGAAACCGATGCGTCATTCACGCCAGCTACGCGAAACCCCCACCACGGACCCGCTGTGCAAGCGCTATCAGAGCGTTCGTGGTCGCACCGAACAGTTGGTCGCGCCGCTCAGTCCCGAAGACATGGTGGTGCAGTCGATGCCCGACGCCAGCCCGGCGAAATGGCACATGGCGCACACCACCTGGTTTTTCGAGACCTTCCTGCTCATTCCCAACGTGCCCGACTACACGCCGTTCGATCCTACGTTTGGTTACCTCTTCAACTCGTATTACGAAGCCGTGGGGCCGCGCCATCCGCGTCCGCAACGAGGTCTGATGACCCGGCCGGGCGTCGATCAGGTCAAGGCCTACCGCAAATATGTCGACGAGCACATGTCGACGCTGTTAATGGGCGGGCTGTCCGATGAGCTGTCGAGCCTGATTGAACTGGGCCTGGCCCACGAAGAGCAGCACCAGGAACTGTTGCTGATCGACATCCTGCACCTGTTCAGCCTCTCCTCACTCAAACCCGCTTACGACCCGACCTGGCCGAAAGATGCGACGGGCCGTCGCGGCCAGTTCAAGCCGCTAAGCGCGGGGCTGACGCAGATTGGACACAGCGGCGAAGGCTTTGCGTTCGACCACGAAGGCCCCCGCCACACCACCTATCTGCAGTCATTTGAAATCAGCGATCGGCTGGTCACCAACGGCGAATGGATGAGTTTCATCGCCGACGGCGGCTATCAAACTGCCTCGCTGTGGCTGTCCGAGGGTTGGACGCTGATTCAGGAGCAGGGCTGGACCGCGCCGTTTTACTGGCAACACGACGAAAACGGCTGGAAGCGCATGAGCCTACGTGGCCTTGAAGACATCGACCCGGCCGCACCCGTGACCCACATCAGCTATTACGAAGCCGCGGCGTTTGCGACCTGGGCCGACGCTCGCCTGCCCACCGAAGCGGAGTGGGAAGCCGCCGCGCGCGCCAGTCTGCTGGAGCAAGTGGATGACGTGGCCTGGCAGTGGACCCAGAGCGCCTACAGCGCCTACCCCGGCTTCAAGCCGTCGGCCGGTGCGGTGGGCGAGTACAACGGCAAATTCATGGTCAATCAGATGGTGTTGCGCGGCGGTACCAGCGTCACCTCTCCCGATCATTGCCGCCTGTCTTATCGCAACTTTTTCCCGACCGACAAACGCTGGGTCATCACCGGGTTGCGCCTGGCCCGCGACAGTCGTCAGCCGGGGGTGGTTAATCCGCAAGACAGCGAATTCGCCCACGATGTGATCGCCGGCTTGTCAGCGCCGAACAAGGCGCTTTCACCCAAATACTTCTACGACGCGAAAGGCTCCGACCTGTTCGAGGCCATTTGCGAGACCGATGAGTATTACCCCACCAACGCCGAGACCGGCTTGTTAAAAGGGATTGCGGGCGAGATTGCGGCATCGATTCCGGAGGGCGCTGCCTTGGTGGAGTTTGGCAGTGGCGCCAGCGAGAAGACCCGACTGGTGCTGGATGCCGCGCCGCAGTTGGCGGTCTACGTGCCCATCGACATCAGCGCCACAGCGTTAAAAAAAGCCGCCAAGGCGCTACGTCAAACCTACCCGAATCTGGTGGTCGCGCCGCAGGTGGATGACTTCACCCGAGTCGTTAAACTGCCGCAGGAAGTCGAAGGCCTGACCCGCGTCGGTTTCTTTCCCGGCTCCACCATCGGAAATTTCACTCACGATGAAGCGGTAGCGTTTTTGCGCGGTGCCCATCAGGTGCTAGGCGAACACGCGCAGTTCATCGTCGGCGTGGACATGGTCAAGGACATCGACACGCTGGTGGCGGCCTACGACGATGCCGAGGGGGTGACAGCGCGTTTTAACCTGAATCTGCTGACCCGCATCAACCGCGAGCTGGGGGCTGATTTCGACGTCACTGCCTTCAAACACCTCGCGCTGTGGAACGCCGAGCGTTCTCGAATGGAAATGCATTTGGTGAGTCAGGTCGAGCAAGACGTGACCGTGGCGGGCCATCGCTTTCACTTTGCGGCGGGTGAGCGGCTGCACACGGAAAACTCGCACAAGTTCACAGTGGAGTCGTTTACCGGGCTGGCAGCGCGGGCGGGATGGGCGGTGAGCCAATACTGGATCAGCGAGGCGCCGGAAATGGCGCTGTTCCGTTTGCACGCGTGATGCGGCACGGCTTGCCGGCGGTGGCGGCGTCGCTGCCGCCGGCACGCCGGACTGCTACAGAACCTGCGCAAGTCTTGAAGCCGTGCAAGGTCTCAACTGTGGGAGCGAATTCATTCGCGAAGGCGGCTGCACATCCGACACATTTCTATCGCCTGCCCTTCCGTTCGCGAATGAACTCGCTCCCGTCCCGCACCTGGCTCTTCGTCGGACGCGGGATTGTCTGTTCTGCCCTCCCCCGTCTTCGATTCTTCATTTCAATTGCAAAATGTGGCTGTTAGCATCCCGGTTGATTTTCACGGAGTGCGGCCTTCATCGGGTCGCTTGAACGAGCAAGAAGAACAAGAGCCACAGGGAGTCAGCGATGACGGCACAGGTAGTATCGGCCACGTCTTCAGGGCAGGAACCCGCCTGCTACACCGTTCTGTCCGAAGTACGCAATCACATCGGCCACATCACCCTCAACCGCCCGCAAGGGTTGAATGCCATTGATCTGGACATGGTTCGGCAACTGCAACACCAGCTCGACGCCTGGGCCAAGGACGACAAGGTGTACGCCGTCGTCCTGCGAGGCGCCGGGGAAAAAGCCTTCTGTGCGGGGGGCGATATCCGCTCGCTGTACGACAGCTACAAAAACAACCAGACCCACCACCAGACCTTCTTCGTCGAAGAGTACGCGCTCGACCTCACCCTCCATCACTACCGCAAACCCGTCATCGCCTTGATGGATGGCTTTGTGCTGGGTGGCGGCATGGGGCTGGCTCAGGGCGTTGATTTACGCGTGGTTACCGAACGCAGTCGTCTGGCGATGCCGGAAGTGGCGATCGGTTATTTTCCCGACGTCGGCGGCAGTTATTTCCTGCCTCGGGTGCCGGGTGAGCTCGGCGTCTACCTTGGCGTGACCGGCGTGCAGATTCAGGCCGCCGACGCGTTGTACTGCGGCCTCGCCGACTGGTACCTGCAAAGCGCCCGGCTGGCGGACCTCGACCGTCACCTCGACACGCTGAAGTGGACCCTCACCCCGCTCAAGGACCTGCAAGGCGCGCTGGCGAAAATCGCCGTCCAGCAATTGCCCGAACCGCCGCTGGAAAAGCTGCGCCCTGCCATCGATCATTTCTTCGCCCTGCCGGACATTCCGAGCATTATCGAGCAACTGTTGGAAGTGACCGTTATCGACACCCACAGTTGGGCCGTGGACACCGCCAACCTGATGAAAACCCGATCGCCACTGGCCATGGCCGTGACGCTGGAGCTGCTGCGCCGGGGCCGTCATCTGCCGCTGGAAGCCTGCTTCGACCTGGAGCTGCATCTGGATCGTCAGTGGTTCGAACGGGGCGACTTGATCGAAGGCGTGCGCGCCTTGATCGTAGACAAAGACAAGAAACCGCACTGGAACCCGTCGAACGTCGAGGCACTGGATGCCGAACACGTGGCGAGTTTTTTCAGCGGTCATGAGGCGTGACCCATGCAAGACCTTGAACTGACCGAAGAACAAATCATGATCCGCGACATGGCGCGCGAATTCGCCCGCAACGAAATCGCGCCCCACGCCCAAGCCTGGGAAAAAGCCGGCTGGATCGACGACGCGCTGGTGAGCAAGCTCGGCGAACTGGGCCTGTTGGGGATGATCGTCCCCGAGGAGTGGGGCGGCACCTACATCGACTACGTCGCCTATGCGCTGGCCGTGGAAGAAATCTCCGCAGGTGACGCGGCCGCCGGCACGTTGATGAGCGTGCACAGCTCGGTGGGCTGCGGCCCGGTGCTCAATTACGGCACCGAGGCGCAGAAAGAACGGTGGCTGGAGAAACTCGCCAGCGGCCAGGCCATCGGCTGTTTTTGCCTGACCGAACCGCAAGCCGGTTCCGAAGCCCACAACCTGCGCACTCGCGCAGAACTGAAAGACGGCGAATGGGTGCTCAACGGGGCCAAGCAATTCGTCAGCAACGGCAAGCGTGCGCAGCTGGCGATTGTGTTTGCCGTGACCGACCCGGAGTTGGGCAAGAAAGGCCTGTCGGCGTTTCTCGTGCCCACCGACAACCCCGGTTACACCGTTGATCGCATGGAACACAAGATGGGCATCAAGGCCTCGGACACCTGCGCGGTGACTCTGAGCGACTGCCGCGTTCCCGAAGCCAATCTGCTGGGCGAGCGCGGCAAGGGCCTCTCCATTGCCCTCGCCAATCTCGAAGGCGGTCGCATCGGCATCGCGGCCCAAGCACTGGGCATCGCCCGTGCCGCCTTCGAAGCCGCATTGGCCTATGCCCGCGAGCGGGTGCAGTTCGACAAGCCGATCATCGAGCACCAGAGCATCGCGAATCTGCTCGCCGACATGCACACCCGCATCAACGCCGCACGCCTGATGGTCTTGCACGCCGCACGCTTGCGCACGGCAGGCAAGCCTTGTCTGTCAGAGGCGTCGCAAGCCAAACTGTTCGCCTCGGAGATGGCGGAGTGGGTCTGCTCCAAGGCGGTCCAGATTCACGGCGGCTACGGCTACCTCGAAGACTACCCGGTGGAGAAATACTACCGGGACGCCCGCATCACTCAGATCTACGAAGGCTCCAGCGAAATCCAGCGCCTGCTGATCGCGCGCGAACTTCGGCATTACGACCTGTAGCGCACCCTGCGGACGCCGGGCCTGTCAGGGGCTCGGCATCCCAAAACTGCGACGCCCCAGCAATAGCAACAACAACGTCACCGAGTCGGCATTGCGCAAGATCAGCCGGCTGCGTACCGCTGCGTCGGCCAGGAATACATCCCTGGCATCATCGAGGTCCGGCGCCCCCGTGACCTTCAGGATCGTTTCAAAACCTCGCCCATCCTCCGGCTCGAGGTCACGCCGCGTGCCCGAGTCCATCAGCGTGAACAACGCATCCCGATCGCTCAGGTGGGAAAGCCGCTTCGTATGCAGTCGTTCGACGCTGTCGCGAACCCGCGTGTTGAAGGGCGTGTCATTGAGCAACAGGTCCGGGTACGGCGCCATGGATTCCAGATAGGCGATGTCGTGGGTGTCGAGGGTCAGGTGGGACAGTTCGTGAATCAGGTTCGCGGCCCGATGGTGCACGTCCACAGAGAACCCTTGCGCCACGGCGGCGGGCGTGATGAAGAAGGACGGAGAAACGAAAAACTGTTCGGTGAGGTAAAGCCGCTGTTTCGGGTCTGTCTTGATGACGAACGCCGTCACCATTTCATGCCCCGGACGGGTGGAGCCGATGACAAATCGCGGCGACGAATACGGTGACAGGGAGGCATCCATGATCGCGCTGTACAGCGTCTTGGCTGTATTCAACGTCTCGTCCAACAGCGCCTTGTCCGGGACCGTGACGCCGAAATAATCGGCGATGATGCGCGTCACCTGCGGGTCCAGCGGCTGCCCGTTCTGGTGCGGACTCAGGTTGTCGAGGCAGGTTTCCAGATACCGTTTGGCCTTAATGTGAGCCTGCCCGATGCGTCGTGCGCGGTCCCGGTACAGCTGCCGGATCTCGGGCATCCCTCGGGCCTCAATCACCAGGATGTCCTTGGCGCTCTTATCGATCTTGCCCTCTTTCATCTTGGTGACCACCGCCCCGCCGCCCCGCAGGCGCAAGGTCAGGTCCAGATGCCAGCGCTGGTTGATGTCCATGACCAGCTTCGGCCCCGTCGTGCCGTCGGCGCCGACGATGATCCAGTTGTTCTCCGCCTCGATGCGCCGGACTTGGTACACCCGGCCTTTCACCACGGCATAGGTCGCGCCATTCACGGTGTCGGTGAAGAGGTTGAGCAAGTGGTCGTGACGCAGATCGGCGAGGGCTACACCCCGCGCCTCCAGCCCTTTAAGGCGCAGCTTCTGCCCGGCATCCAGTGCGGTGTTGCGCCAGGAAAACGCCGACGGCTGGGCCTCTTGATCCTCGGTGAGACCGTCGCCGCCGAGCCGATCATCGCGAACCTGTTCCTGAAAGGATTGCTCTCGGGCCGTCACCATCACACCGAGTGCCGCGGAGAACTCCGAAAACGCTTCGCCCCAATGCCGACCGGACGCCGAAGCGGCCGACGCGCGCAGCAACGTCTGGCCTTGCCACAACGTGACCATGGCGGACAGTTTGCTGGGCAGCAGGCTTACCAGTTGCTCGAACCCGAGCGTCGCCAGAAAGGTTCGGCCTGCCTGATCCTCCTGCTCATTGGTCACGGTGTTCGCGACGATCAGCTCCAGCAACAGCTTGACCGCGCTGTTGAACAGGTACTGCACCGCATTGCCCTTGACCTCGCTGACGTCCACGGTCACCGGCCCTGGTGCGCGGAAGGGCAAATCGCCCAGCCCTTCCACCGAAAACGGCAAGTGCGGCTCGATGAAGCCTCCGTGGTCATAACGACGATGCACGCTGGGCTCCACCCGCGCCAGCAAAAGCTGCTGGAGCGAGGCGTCGGTGCGAATGGCCTCGTGTAATGCGGACAGGCTGGCGTACTCGCGAAACGTGAACGTTGAATCATGCATGGCGTACAGCACGTGCACGCCCGACTCATCGCCCCCTGCGCCGATCAGATACACCCCGCTCACAGGGTCAGGGGTCATGCCCGCGTCGGCCACCAATCGCACCGGACTGATCATCGCCCGCACGCCATGGATGGGTTCTCGCGCCAGGCCATCGGGCATGTCCAGCACGCCCACCACCAGGTCAAACGCGGCCGGACTGAGTTCTCCCTTGAGTTTCTGCGCCAACGCCACCGCCATCAGCATCGGCGGCAATTGATTGACGAACAGTTGGTTACGCGTCTCGTACAAGGCATCGGTGGGGGTAAGGGCCTCACGTAGCAGGGCCACGTAACCCGCGCCGATGTTCAAACGCCGGACCAACTGACGCACATAGTTCACGGTCATCGTCTCAGCTGCCTGCGGGTACACCTCCGACGTCACGCTCAAAATGGCGCTCTGATGATTGGCGAAGCGATTGATCGCGTACTCGGTCAGGGATTCGGTGTGCGTGATCGTCGCGGCGGGCACGCCTGACGGGAGCTCGCCCGTGGGCGGAAAGGCACTCACGAACTCACGGGAGGTGATCGTGATGTCGTCCGGTTTAAAGCCCAGGCCGGGAAAATCGGCCTCCAGCCCCGCACGCAATTGGGCGCGTGCGTAGCCGTGCAGCGAGGACACGCCAATCAGGAAATCCTTGCCGCCGTCGGTGGCCTCGTAATAGCGCTTGAGCAAATCGCAATACAGCCCCAGGTCGGCAATGGACGCCTCGCTCAACCAAGGGGGCAGCAGCGCTTCGAAGAGGCTGGTTTCGATCCTTACGGACAACCCGTCGATGAGGCTGCACAGGGATGCGTCGGTGTCACAGTGACCGGCGAGCTGGCTGAACAGTTGCGCGTCGAATCGGCAACGTCGGGCGCGCAGACACAGCTGACGCACGTCTTGCAATTGGCGTTGCAACACCCCCTCTTGCAAGGCGTCAAGGGCGTTCCCGTCGATCCGGTCCAGCCGAACCCGTACTGGGCTGTCTGGCACTTGCGCCAGATGACGCTCCAGGCGCACGCGGTCGCGTTCGCTCAACAGCTGCAACCAATCATCGCGCTCCGCGCCGGCCAGCTTGCTCTGGAGCATGCGTTGCAAACGTGCGCCCGACCTGAACGAGCGCCAGCCGGTCAGGCTCGACCAGAACACCAGCGAGCGGGCCTGCGGCTGCGGCGACTGAAGCACCATCGCGTCGCATAACCTGACGCTGGAGGCGTCGCCATACGTCAGCCAGACCTCGAACGCTTCCGCAGCTTCAGGATGGGACGCCGAACGCACCGTGTGGGCGGGTTGATCCAGCATCTGGCGGATCAGGTCTCCGGACGGGGGAACGATCCATTTCTGCCGCGTAGCCAAGGCCGCATACAGTCGCATGGCGTCCTCGCGCAACTTCAGCGCTTCGCGTTCGGGCTGCAAAGGACGATCACCGTGCCGCTGCCCTTCTGGTCGCGACGCCTCGAATTGACGAACGTACCCCTCGACGAAGTCAGGCGTGAGGGTGCGCAACAGGTGTTCGACCAACGCCACCGGGAACTGCCCGGGAGCTGTCGGGTTGTCCACCCTCACGCGCGCACCCGCCGGAAGCTCTGGGCCGCAACGCCCCGTCACCCGCTCCAGCAACAATGACATCAGGTCCAGCGTCTCAATGTCCTGTGTCGCGACGGTGGGCAGTGTTGACACACTCGCCAGATCAGTACGCTGCCACTGGATGTGGACATTCGACGCATTCAGACGCCCCTGGCTCCACACGCACAGGTAACGCTGCAGCGCCTGTTCCGCATAGGCCTGCAACGTGTTGTCGAGCTGCCGCAGTTCGGTGGTACGCCGGTCAAAGTCACGGGTGAGGTCTCGCCATGAGGGCACGGACACGATAGCGGTCGCCTCGGCAAGCGGCGCCAACGCCGGACTGTTCTCTTCGTGCGTAGGGGAGACGGAAGCGGACGGCAGTGTGGAAGAAGCGGGCCGCTGCCAGACGGACATAAAGTCGAACGGCGCCTGCCGACGCCAGCGCCCCGCACTGAAACACAATTGGCGTGGGTCCAGCAGTTGGCGAATATCCAGTGCGTCGTCGATCATCGCAGCCTGTTTTTCCGACCGCTGAGGCAGGGTCAAGGCGTACATCAGGTTGCGCGCCTGCAGGGCGAGAATCGTATCGATCAGTAGCTCACAGGGCCGGGTCTGGAGTTCGGCGAAACCGATCCGCACCTCGCCCTCGCGCTGCAACATGACATGGTCGGAGAGGGCCAGTGCGTAAGCGGCCTGGGCCCTCCCTTCCGGGGTCGCAAAATACGCGGTCAGCGCGACGGTGTCGGCGAAGCTGTGCCATTGGTGATCGGGGGAATACCAGAACAGCGCCCCCTCGGCACCGGCCGTTGGCTTGACCACAAAGGTGCCCGCCAATGAACAGGCCGCACTGTCCCCGACCCTGAGCGCCAGCCGATAGCAGCGTAAATGGCTGTCGAACGTCCCCTGCCCCGGCAACAGGTGCAGCACGGAACACAGCGCCTTCCGGACTTCCGGGGTCAACAGGCCAGCCGCCTCTCGGCGATATACCCGGTCACGCAGGCTGTTCTCGAACGCCTCAATGGCCAAATCCCTGTGTGGAGATGCACCCTCCACCGTGCGCCAGAACGACGCGAGCCGCGTGCTGCACTGGCGGGATACCTCAGCAAGCGTCTCGGCGGTTGAACCTGTCGAGTCCTCCAGCCATCCGGGCGTCTGTTTCAACCGCGCCGTCAGCGTCCCGACGCGCTCGGCCTGATGATCGACGAGGGCGAGCATTTGCGCTTCGAACGGATTACCATCGATTTTTTCGTATTCGAAGATCGCGGCCTCATCGCCTGCGGCATAACGGTTGCGCAACGCGGTCAGCAGGCTGCTGCGGTCGGCGAACACTTCGAGGCCCAGGCCCAGGGTATACAGATAAACTTCAGAAACGTCGGTCAGCCCATGGCTGAGCAACAGCGCGCCCGACAGCTCGGCATGTCGGTGCAACGGGTTGGCGGCGATCAGGCGATCGATCCGCACAGGGTCGAGATCGTCGGCACGCTGCGGGCGGATCAACGCCTGGAGCCAGTGGCACTCGACGGCACTCAAGCGAGCGTCGTGCAGCGCATCTTCCAGTTCGTCAACGTAACGCTGTCGCAGGTTGGCCGTATGGAAATAAGGGAAGGACGGGGTAGACATAAAAGCTCCTTTTTGGCGTGGCCACCCCGGCCCGGCGTACATCCGGGTCAGGGCAGCAATGTCAGGAGCGTAGGGAGAAATCCTCGGTGCCCTGCGTTATATAACGCTGTACACCGAGGCGGTTTTTCCGGATTGACTGAGTGCCGTGCCAAGCGCCGGTTCAGCCCGGTCTTGTTCTTCTCAAGGGTTCAATGCCGTGTAGTTGCGTCGCCCCAGGCGCAGGATCATCAAGCCGACGGAATCCGCATTCTTGAGCATGACCTGACTGCGTTTGTCGACATCGGCCAGAAAGACCGTCCGGGCCTCGTCGAGGGTCTTTGCGCCTGTGATCCGTAAGATGCTCGAATACCCCAGCGCATCGTCGCGACGCACATCCCGCCAATGACCGTCCTCTTCCTGCGTGAACAAATCCTTTTTGGGGGTGCGATGCGAAAGCCGATAGTCCTGCATGCGTTCGATCTGCGCCCGCATGCGCACATTGGCTGCCGTGTCCTCCCTGAGCAAGTCAGGGTAAGGCGCGTTGGACTCCAGGTAGGCGATGTCCTTGGTATCGAGCACCCAGTGCGACAATTCGTGGATCAAGGTCGATGCCTGGAAATGCGGGGTTGTCTCGAAGCCCTCAAGCGCGGCGGCGGGTTTGAGCCGGAAACGCGGCGGGCGGAAGAAACGGTCCGTGAGAAACACCCGGTGCTGAGGGTCCATCGGAATGATGAACGCGGTCACATGGCCGCGCCCTGGCCGGTTGGTCCCGATCACAAAGCGGGTTGACGAGAATGGCGACAACGAGGGGGCCATCACCCCATCCAGCAGCGCCTTGACGGCCACCTGCACCCGCGTCAACAGGGCCTGCTCGGGGCTGGCCGTTCCGAAGAATTCGCCGACGATGCCTGCAACGCGCGGGTCGAGCGTACCGTCCGCCTGACGGGCATTGAGGTTGTCGAGACAATTTTCCAGGTATTGCCTGGCGAGCGAATGGGCCTCGGCGATGCGCCTGGCACGGTAACGGTAGGCTTGACGTATCTCGGCCATGCCGCTGGCCTCGATCACCATGCCGCTCTCGGCGCTGGCGGTGGAGGCGGTGTCAAGAAAGCGGGTGACGGCGCCCCCGCCGCCTCTGAGGCGCAGGTCCAGATCCAACTGCCAGCGCTGGTTGCTGTCCAGTACGATTTTCGGTCCCGGCGCGTTGTCTGAACCGACGATCATCCACTCGCCCCGTTCAGCCAACCGTTTGACTTGATAAACACGGCCGGCCACGACGGAATAAGGCGTTTCATCCTCCCTGTCGAAATACAGGTTGAGCAATTCGTCGTGACGCATTTCATTCAGCGCGACGTTTTGCGCCTCCAGCCCTTGAAGCCTGACGCGTTGTTCTGGCGTCAGGGTCGTCCGGCCCCAGGAAAAAGACGAAGTGGCCGCCTCTTCCTCCGCGACTTCTGCCAACGGAGCCGCTGCGCCCCCTTGAGGAGGTTCCTCCAGTGACTGTTGCTGAGCCGTCACCATCAGTCCCAGTGCCGAGGTGAACTCCGACAACGCCTTCCCCCACCGATGCCGAGAAGCTGACACCGCAGAATTCCGGAACAGCGTGTGGCTCTGCCAGAGGGTGACCAGTGAAGCCAACTTGCTGGGGAGCAGCGTGAGGGCCTGACTGAGCGCCAGTGTGGCCAAAAACCTGCGACCTGCATCATCGGCCTGGGCGTTGGTCACCGAATTGGACGTGCCCATCGCCACCAGCAGGTCCAGCGTGCCAGCGAACAACGTTTGCAACGCGTTACCTTTGATTTCGGCAATGTTCAGCGTGACAGGCCCAGGCACGCGTACCGGCAGTTCATTGAAGGCTTCAGTCGAAAACGGCAGATGCGGCTCGATGAAACCGCCGTGGGCGTAGCGGCGATGCACGTCCGGCGCCAAGCGCTCCAGCAGCAATGGCTGGAGGGATGCGTCCGTACGAATGGCTGTCTGCAGCGCCTCGCGATTGGCGTATTCACGGAACACGAACGCTTCGTGATAAACCGCATACAGCACCACAGGCCCGGCATCGGGTGCCGTCGAGCAGATTAAATAGACCCCGGTGACCGGATCGGGGGTCATGCCTTCGTCTGCCACCAACTGCAACTGGCTCAAGATGACCCATGCGCCACCGATCGGTTCGCGGGCAATGCCGTCGGGCATGTCCAGCACGCGGGCGATGAATTCATAGGCAGTGGCGCTGAGCTTGTCCTGGACCTTGTCCGGCAGCGCGACCGACATCAATGCCGAAGGCAACTGGCCAATAAACAGGCGCTGGCGCGCGGCATAGTGAGGCTCGGTGGGATTGAACGCATTGCGCAGCAAGGTGGTGTAGGCCGCGCCTACGTTCACGGACCTGACCAGCGAACGCAGGTAATCGGGCGTCAGCGCTGCGCCACGGTGAGACGGTCCGGGGTAATGCACACTGAGCGCCGCGTCCTGAGCATCGACGAAGCGGTTGATCGCATAGTCGATGAGGGACTCAGTGCGCACCTCAGTGGCGGCCGGCACCCCCGAAGGCAATTCACCGGTGGCGGGTAACGCCGTGATGTAGCGTCGCGACGTGACCGTGATCTGATCCGGATCGAATGCCTCGGCGGGAAAATCCCGCTTCAAGGTTTCGGTCAGTCGTTGTCGCGCCAGATCCTGCAAGCTCGGGATGCCAAACAGGAAATCCCTGCCGTCGTCGCTGTTTTGGTAATAGCGTTTGAAGATGTTGTAGTAATCCACCAGTTCGGCGATCGACGCCTCGCTCACCCATGACGGCAGCATCGCCTCGAAAATGCTGTTGTCGATTCTCACCGACAGGCCGTCGAGTGACCCGATCAGCAGATCATCCAGTTCCGTCGCGCTCGCCAGGCGCGTGAACAGGCCGGCCTCGAAACGGCAACGTCGCGCTCGCCTGCACAACAGCTGCAGGTCCTGGTGCTGGCGGGTCATCATGCGGTCTTGCAACGCTCGCGACGTGTGACCGTCCAGACGCGTCAGCTCAATTCGGAAATCGCTGTCCGTTGCGTTCGATAGCTTCGCCTGTAACGCACGACGATCCTCTTCACTCAGGAGCTGCAACCAGCGCTCGCGATCGTTTTGAACGTTGTACCGCACGGTGGCTTCCATGCGTTCGATCGACGCGAACTGGCGCCAGCCGACCTCGCACGACCACAACAGCACCGGACTGTCCGGGTTCAGAGGCTGCCGGAGCACCAGCGTATCGCACAAAGAAGCCGCCGGTTGATCACCATGAGCGAACGACACCGAGTACGCTTCCGTCACAGGAACGCCCAGCGCCAGACGCAGACCACGAATCGGGCGATCCAGCACCTGCCGAACCAGGGTCACCGCGATGCTGTCGATCCTGGCTTGACGCTTGGCCAGAGACAGGTCCAGGCGAATCGCATCATCGCGAATGCTCAGCGCAACCTGGTACGGCGTCGAGTGTTGATCATCTTTGCGCTGCACACCGAGCCTGGACTGTTTGAAGGCCTCGACGTATCGCTGATCGAACGCCCTGACCGCTTCGGTGAGCACGTGATTGATCAGGTCGGTTTCCAGCGCCCCCATCGAGACCATCGCATCGACCTTGAGACGGGTACTGGGGTGCATCGCCGCGGAGCGGTGGCCACTCACGCATTCAAGCAGCAACGAAACCAGGTCCAGCGTGACCACATGCAGTGATTCACTGACCGATACGCTGTGCCCTTCCACATCGGAGGTGTCCGCCGGTCCCGATTCCAGCCACTGAGCCTTGAACGATTGCGCAGGCAGGTAGCCGTCGAACAGCACGCACAGATACCGCTGCAGCGTATGACTCGCCGACTGGATCAGCACATTGTCCAGCTGTTGCAGGCGCCCGGCCCGCGCGTCGAAAGCCTGGGCATACTCAACCCAAGAGGCCGTCAGGGAGCGCAGGGGGGCGGGCGTTTCGTCCTCTTTATCAGCAGGCTCTGGCGCGGGCTCGGTCAGTTCGCCGGCCGGGACAGGTTCGGATGAGTTGACCCCTTCGCTCACCTGAGCGACAGGCTCCGGGGCCGCTTCGATGACCGGCACGATCATCGGTTCGGCCGGCACCGTTGCCGCTTCGTGCTTAAGCCACGTTTGAGCGAAATCGGTCGAAACGCCCTCACACCAGCGCCCCGACCCGAACGCCAATTGCCGGGGATCAAGCAGCGCCCGAACGTCCAGCGCATCATCGAGCATGGCCGTCAGTTGTTCCGAGGCGCAGGTCTGACGCCTGGCGAACGCGAGGTTGCGTGCCTGCTGGGCGATCACCGAATCGACACGCTCGGCGCACAATGGCAGCTGAATTTCTTCCAGCTCGATCTGCAGCGCCCCTACCCTGTCGAGGACCGCTTGATCGGCCAACGCCAGGGCTGGTCGCAGCCGATCGCGCCCGGCCGCCGTGGACAGGAACCCGGTCAATGTTGACAGGTCGGCAAAATGCAGCAGCCGATGATCGGGAGAGAACCAGAGAATTTGCCCCTCGGCTCCGTTTGCAGGCTTGACCAGAAAGGTAGCGGCCATCGGACAGGCGGGGCCGTCTCCTGCCTTGAGCGACAAACGATGGCAGCGAAGATCACCGCCTACCGTTCCTGACGGCAGTTGCAACACCGGCAGCAGCGCATTGAGCGTGTCCACGTGCAAGGTGCCATCGTTACGGTGGTCATACAGTTCGCGGCGCAAGCCAGCGACGAACCCCTCGATGGCCAGGGCGCGTCGAGTGGTCGGGCCGGACACCGTCGCACGCCAGTAGGCCGTCAGCAATTCACGATGGCACGCCTCCAGCCCGGCGTGGGCCGCCGTGAAAGCCTGATGGAACAGCGCGCTGTCCGCCGTCGTCGCCAGCAGTCCCCGGGTGTCGAGGAAACGACGCTCATAGCCGACGTCCAACGTGACTTTGCAGCTGTCGTCGAATGCCGCTTGCGCCAGAGTCTGGACCACCAGGTCCGGCTCGGCATCGCCGTCGTCGATGGGCGCGATCTGCAACACATGCGTCACCGGGTCGAGGGGCATGTGCGGCAGCAAGCGTTGCAGCTCTCGGGTCAACGAGGCAGTGGAGGCCTCCAGCAGCGAAGGGATCTGACTCAATTGCGTCGTCATTTGCCCGACCGCCTCTACCTGCTGATCGACGATGGCCAGCATTTGCGCCCTGAACGGGTTGCCTTCGATCTTTTCGTACTCGAACAGGGTGTCGGCGCCCCCGGCGAAACGTTCACGCAGGACGGCCAGCAGCGCACGGCGATCCTCGAAGGCTTCGACGCCGTTCGCCAGGCTGAACAGATACACATGGGGATCGTCGGTTTGGCCATGGCTGAGCATCAACGTCGCGGTCAGCTCGAAGGGCCGTCGGGCGCCATCGCTGAACACCAGCCGATCCACCCTCAGTGGATCAAGGTCGTCCTCGTCGGGATCGTGGGCCAGGCATTGCAGCCATACGCGCTCGTCGGCCGTCAGGCGACGTGCTTGCGCAGCGTCATCCAGGCCATCGAGAAAGCGCTGTCTGAGCGAAGCCCGGTGGAAATAGTTGACGGTATTAATAGACATGAAAGCTCCTTTTCACGAAATGCCCAGGCCGGTGTTCACCGGCCATGGGCCACATGCCAAGGAGCGTAGGGAGAAACCTCGCACGCCCTGCGCTACATAATGCTGTGCACGCAGGCGGATATCTCAGATTCACTGATGCCAGCGCGGGCGAGCCGATCGCTACAGGACCAGCGCAAAAAACGCCTGGATCAATCGCAGTTCACGTCGCCGCTCCAGGCAGCCGATGAAATGCTGATTCACCAACCCCTCCCCCACCAGCGGCACCGCCACCACGCGCGGGTCGTGGCTGACTTCGACCGACGACACAATGCCAATACCGAGGTCCGCCGCCACCGCTTCCGTCACCGCTTCACGACTGTCCAGCTCCAGTAACACCCGTGGATTGACCTCGACCAAAGCGCACGCCGCATCGAAGGTCTTGCGGGTCACCGAGGTCGATTCGCGCAGCACCATGATCTGCCGATTCAGACGCTCAACCGCGATCTCGATCTCATTCGCCCATTCATGCCCGACCGGCAATAACGCGCAGACTCGCGACTGGGTCAGGTTCTTCACATGCAAGCCCTTGCGCGATTCCACCTCGGTCAACACCGCCACATCGGCATGTTCCGAAACCAGCGCGGCCAAGGTGTCCTGAGCATTGCCCAAGCGCAAATTGACCGTGATCCCCGGGTACTTCGCACGCAGCCGCGCCAGGATGGGCATGACCAGATGCGGCCCATCCGCTACCACCTCCAGACGCCCCGTCAACAATTCGCGATGGGCCTCCAGCAGCGCTTCGGCTTCCTCGGCCATGCCAAACATCGCACGGGTGATCGCCGCCAGTTTCACCCCCTCTTCCGTCAGCTCGACCCGCCGCGCCGTGCGCCGCAGCAGGGTGATCTGATAGCGATCTTCCAGCGCCTTCACGTGCCCGGTCACGGCGGGCTGGCTGATGAACAGGCGCGCGGCTGCGCGGGTGAAGCTGCCTTCGCGGGCCACGGCATCGAAGGCGCGCAGTTGAAAGAGGTTCATGAATCGGCCTGACTTATAGTTCGGATAACAACAAGCAATTTGATTGATAGCCGCCCGATCGTCAACGTAGCCCCATCACGTCCTGACACTGCGAGGCCCCATCATGAGCAACACCGCACCCATTCTGCTGACACCCGGCCCGTTGACCACGTCCGCCCGCACCCGGCAAGCAATGATGGTCGATTGGGGTTCGTGGGACGAACGCTTTAATGCCCTGACCGCCAGCGTCTGTTCGCAATTGCTGGACATCCTCAACGGCCACGGCACCCATCGCTGCGTACCGCTTCAGGGCAGTGGCACCTTCGCCGTCGAAGCCGCCATCGGTACGCTGGTGCCTCGCGACGGCAAGGTGCTGGTACTTATCAACGGCGCTTACGGCAAACGACTAGCAAAGATTTGCGACGTGCTGGGCCGAGCGTTTTGCACGTTCGAAACCCCGGAAGACCAGCCCATCACGGAGGCCGATCTCGAAGCGATGTTGCGAGCCGATTCGCGTATCACCCATATCGCGCTGATTCATTGCGAAACCAGCACCGGCATCCTCAACCCGCTGCCGGAGATCGCGGACGTCGTCGCTCGCCACGGTAAACGGCTGATCATTGATGCCATGAGCTCATTCGGCGCACTGCCGGTGGATGCCGCGAACATCCCGTTCGACGCGCTGATCGCCGCTTCGGGCAAATGCCTGGAGGGCGTGCCGGGGATGGGGTTTGTCTTCGTCCGCAAAGAAACGCTGGATGCCGCAGCGGGCCATTCGCCCTCGCTGTCGCTGGACTTGCACGACCAGTACGCCTACATGGCCAAGACCGGGCAATGGCGTTTCACCCCGCCAACCCACGTGGTCGCGGCGCTGCACGAAGCCCTGCTGCAATACCGGGAGGAAGGCGGCCTGCCCGCGCGCAATGCCCGCTACACCGCCAACTGCCAGACGTTGATCAAAGGCATGGTCGAACGGGGATTGCGCCCGTTTTTGCCCCCCTTGATTCAAGCGCCGATCATCGTCACCTTCCACGCCCCCCGCGATGCGCGTTATCAGTTCAAGGAGTTCTACGAGCGGGTCAAGGCCAAGGGTTTCATCCTCTATCCCGGAAAACTGACCCAAGTTGACACCTTCCGCGTTGGCTGCATCGGCCATGTGGACCCCCAAGGCATGCGGGCTGCCGTCGATGCCATCGGTGACGTGCTGCGGGAAATGGAGGTGCTGGACATCTGAGCCTCACTCCTTTGTTGTTAACCCTGAATTCGCCACAACTATGAGGATTGACCGATGAACTATCAGCACCCTACTCACCTGCAGGCTGCGATTCTCGACTGGGCGGGCACGGTCGTCGATTTCGGCTCGTTCGCCCCGACGCAGATTTTCGTCGAGGCCTTCGCCGAATTCGACGTGCAAGTCTCCATCGAAGAAGCTCGCGGCCCCATGGGCATGGGCAAATGGGACCACATTCGGGCGCTGTGCGATCAATCACCGATTGCCGAGCGTTACCGCGAGGTGTTCGGCCGCGTGCCCACAGACGAGGACGTGACGGCGATCTATGAACGCTTCATGCCGTTGCAAATCGAAAAAATCGCCGAGCACTCGGCACTGATCCCCGGCGCATTGGACACCCTCACCCGTCTGCGCCAACAAGGACTGAAGATCGGTTCCTGCTCGGGCTATCCGGCGGTGGTGATGAAAAAAGTCGTCGAACTGGCCGCGCAAAACGGTTACGTGGCCGACCATGTGGTCGCCGCTGATCAGGTGCCAAACGGGCGCCCCTGGCCTGCACAAGCGCTGGCCAATGTGATTGCGTTGGGGGTCGACGATGTAGCGGCGTGCGTCAAAGTAGACGACACCGTGCCGGGGATTCTCGAAGGCCGGCGCGCGGGAATGTGGACAGTGGCACTGCTCTGCTCGGGCAATGCGCTGGGGCTGATGTACGAGGCGTATCGCGCGCTGACGCCTGACAAGCTCGACGCTGAACGCACTCGCATTCGCGGGATGTTCGAAGGCTCACGCCCGCACTATCTCGTCGATACGATCAATGAGTTGCCCGAGGTGATCGCCGACATCAACCGGCGTCTGGAGAAAGGGGAAGTGCCGCAGGGCTGCTGAAACCGGTCACCGCTGCCGTAGCTGCCCGGCTGGCCGGCTGGCCGGCGGTGACGATTTCATTTTCGCGACCGACGGCAAGCCGGACTGCTACAGAGGCTTCAGCTCTCAGGCCTTGACCGTGCGCTCAACGTGCGCCGCAAACGCATCGATGATGGCCTGCAGGAACGGGCGGGTCTTCTCGCTCAGCTTGCCTTGCTCATCGAAGAACGTCCCGGCGTTGCCCAGATACGCCTCAGGTTGCTGCATGCACAGCACGTCGAGAAACACAAAGCTCTGGCGCAAATGCTGGTTCGCACCGAAACCACCGATGGCACCCGGCGATACGCTCACCACGGCCGCAGGTTTGGCCTTGCCCCACGAGCTCTTGCCGTACGGACGCGAGCCCACGTCGATGGCGTTTTTCAGTGCACCGGGCACCGAGCGGTTGTACTCAGGGGTGACGAACAGGAAACCGTCGGCGCCCTGGAGCGACTGACGGAACGCCGTGTAGGCCGCCGGAGGAGAATCGAGGTCGATGTCTTCGTTGTACAGCGGCAGGTCGCCGATTTCGACGATGCTCAGTTTCAGGCTGGGCGGTGCCAACTCTGCCAGTGCGCGGGCGACTTTGCGGTTGAGGGAGTCTTTTCGCAAGCTGCCGACGATCACTGCAATGGTATGGGGCTGGCTCATGAAGCTGACCTTCTTCTGATGGAGGAGTGGACAGTTATAGATGAAAGATGCCGTTCAGTCCGCCCTGTTTTTTGGTTGCTACTCATCGAATCCGCCGATCTTCGTGGCGAATCTCGTCGCGTCCACACCTACCGTTGGTCGCGACTATTTTTTCCCTCAACGAAAACTCCCCCTCAAAACGGCGGTCTGAAAGGCTTGAGCGAGGAAGGTGCCTACAGATCCTACGGATTTGCCTTACGAGCGGACACGGATTCACGGCGCGCAGTGGTACGATGCGAGCGAAAACGAGCAGTTATTTCCAGAGGTTACAAAGCAAATGGCTTCAGTTCTAGTTGGGCAATTTCATGCCAGAGATGCGGAAGGTCGCATCTACCCGGTGCATGAATTCCGCGAATCACAGCCCGACGAGGCTGACGGCAAGGAGCCCGTGTCCACCTATCGCCTGGCCATTGGCGACCGCGTGAACCACTTGGGTGGCGATGAATTCGAATTGGTGCAGTCAGGGATCAAACTTACCCGCACCAGCTGACAGCAGCCATAAGCTGCAAGTGGCGAGCTGCAAGCAGAAGCAGTGCGCGGTGTCTGGGAATGCGTTGTTTGCTTTTAGCTCGTGGCTTGCAGCTTATAGCTCGAAGCTGTCGACGGAGTCGAAAAGCAGGTACCAGAAGATCGCTGATTCTTGCGTCGTCGGGTCGATGGCGCGGTAGCGCAGGTGGTCGATTCCGCCGACCACGAACCCGTAGCGTTCATACAGTTTGCATGCTGCCAGGTTGTTGTTCTGGGTTTCCAGCACGATGCCGGGCAGGTGGTGTTTGCGGGCCCAGAACTGTGCGACGTCCAGCAGCTTCCGAGCCACGCCGTTGCGTCGGGCCACGGTGTCCACCGCCAGCTCATCGATGTGGGCAAAACCATTCCAGTGCTTGCTGATGACGATATGCCCTACCGGGTCCTCGCCCAGCCACGCCACCAACACGGTGCCGTCGCCACCGTCGCGGTAGTTGCAGAACTCTTCCGAATCAATCCCGTAATTCTTCAGATAAGGTTCGACCGGCGTCACGGGCCATTGCGCCACGGGCTGACCGATCTGCACCTGCGCGTAGCCGGTGACCTCAAAGGTGAACTCACAATTAAGGATGTAATCCTCGAAGCACTCGTCCGCGACACGAATGCTCAGGGTCGGGCTGGCCATTGTCACCGGGAGCCTCCTGCGCCTTGGATAAACGGAGTCAAGCCTGCCTGCGGCTCAGGCTTGCTGGGCCTGCGCTTCCAGCAACTGAGTCCAGAGTGCCGGAGCGCCAGCCGACTTGGCGATGACCGCCAGGCGCGCTTCGTGCTCGGCCCTTTCGGCCTCACTCGCCATGACGATCCGGCCCGGCGTGCGGTTGACGATCTTCCGCACTTCGGAAGGACGGTCCGCACCGCCCTCGCCATCGTTGTTACCCGCCAGGGACAGGGCCGTCTGGCCACCGGTCATCGCCAGGTAAACATCCGCCAGAATCTCGGAGTCGAGCAACGCGCCGTGCAGCTCACGACCGGAGTTGTCGACGTCGTAGCGTTTGCACAGGGCGTCAAGGCTGTTGCGTTGACCCGGATGACGCTCACGGGCCATGGCCAGGGTGTCAAGGATCGAGCAGTAGCTGGAAAGATTGGCGCGGTCGTGCTGGCCAATCAGATTGAATTCGTTATTGAGGAAGCCAACGTCGAAGGGCGCGTTGTGGATGATCAGCTGTGCGCCCTTGATGAACTCGTAGAACTCATCGGCGACTTCGGCGAAGCGCGGCTTGCCGATCAAGAACTGGTCCGTGATGCCGTGAACGCCGATGGCGCCCTCGTCGCTGTCACGGTCCGGTTGCAGGTACACGTGGAAATGACGCCCGGTCAATCGCCGACCGATCACCTCGACACACCCGATCTCGATGACCCGGTGGCCATCAGTGACGGGCATACCGGTGGTTTCGGTGTCGAGTACGACTCGACGTTCAGTGATGATGTTCTGTGCAGTCATTGCCTGGCGCCTCGGTTGCAGGCGCGGATATTAACACGGGAGTTTTCGGGATGTGTGCACGACCGATTGGATGAAGCCCACTCCCACAGAGTTTATCTGCGCCGCGAATCCGGGCCAGACAAGGACCCCACTGTAGGAGCGAATTCATTCGCGAAGGTGGGTCAGGCGTAGGAGATGCTCGGCTGCACCGGCCAATCGCGAATAAATTCGCTCCTACAGGGTCCATCTGCGCCGCGAATCCCGGGCTTAACATGGACTCAACTGTGGGAGCGAATTCATTCGCGAAGATGGGTCAGGCGGCGGAGATGCTCGGCTGCACCGGCCAATCGCGAATAAATTCGCTCCTACAGGGTCAATCTGCGCCGCAAAGTCCGGGCCTAGCAAGGACTCAACTGTGGGAGCGAATTCATTCGCGAAGATGGGTCAGGCGGTGGAAATGTATCGGCCGCACAGGCCCTCAACCGTGCTTGATCCCCCGCACCTCATCCACCCCGCGATTCGCCAACTGGTCGGCTCGCTCGTTGCCGGGGTGGCCGATGTGCCCGCGCACCCACTTCCAGGTGACATTGTGGCGATTGACCTGCTCGTCCAGTTGCCTCCACAGGTCGGCGTTCTTCACCGGTTCTTTCGCCGCCGTCTTCCAGCCGCGCTTCTTCCAGTTGACCATCCACTCGGTGATGCCCTTCATCACGTACTGCGAGTCGGTCACCAGAATCACGTCACAGGAACGCTTGAGCTCTTCCAGCCCGCGAATCGCCCCCAGCAGTTCCATGCGATTGTTGGTGGTGTTGGCCTCACCGCCCCAGAGTTCCTTTTCAACGCCTTTGCAGACCAGCAATGCGCCCCAGCCGCCAGGACCGGGATTGCCCTTGCAGGCGCCATCGGAGAAGAGTTCGACGGTATCGGTATCGCTCATTACATTCGTTCCAGAATTGATGAAGCCCGGCTATCAACCCTAAGGCATCAAAGCTCGGGGGTGCGCCGATTGACCTTGGCCATCGGCAGCGGCAGCAGTTTGCCCATGGGCTCCCGGCGGGGCATGCGCACCGGTCGCAGCCCGACCACCATCTTGCGTGCCACTAATAAATAGAAGCCGCCACCGGGGCTCTGCCAGCCACCACCCAGTCGTTCAAGGCCTGACAGGCGGTTTTGCCACTTGGGCGAAGCAAGCGGCGGACGATAGCACCCGAACCGGCGTTTCTCCAGCGCGAAGCCCAGCAGATTGAGCCAGTCGCCGACCCGCGATGGCGAGATGCAACGCGCCCGACGCAAGGCATCGTTGGCGAAGAAATGACGGACGCCCCACGTGCTCCAAGGGTTGATGCCGACGATCACCAAATGGCCACCAGGTCGCACACTGCTGGCGGCTTCGCGCAACAGACCGTGGGGAGAAAGACAGAAATCCAGCCCGTGCTGCATCACCACGACGTCAGCCGCGTGCTCGCTCAACGGCCAGGCCTGCTCTTCGCAAACGATCTCAACCCCCGGCAACGGCGCGCCAAGCCGTACGTTGCGCTGCACCTGCTTGGCTTCGGGCGGGTTTTGCGCCGACGGTCCGTAATGCACCAGATAGCCGCCAAAGAACCGTTCGAGCTCTTCTTCGAGCACCTTTCGTTCTTCTTCCAGCAACAACTGCCCTAAAGGGCCGGACAGCCACTCACGGGCAGCGCTGATCAACTCAAGCCACTCGGGGTCGGCCTGGGCGAACGCTTCATCGGTCATTTCCGGTCTCCATGAGATGGCCCGCGCGAGGAAGGCTCGCGTGGACGCTATTCAGACTCTAAGATTGCGCTTTGTTTCCAGCCAAGTGAATCGCGCCATGATACAGATCGATGCCCTGCCCGCTTTCACCGATAACTACATCTGGTTGTTACAAGACAATGCCAGCCAGCGTTGCGCCGTGGTCGATCCCGGCGACGCCGCGCCCGTGCTGGCCTGGCTGGGCAACCACCCAGGCTGGGAACTGAGCGACATCCTGATCACCCATCACCACGCGGACCACACCGGTGGCGTGGCCGAGCTCAAGGACGTGACTGGCGCCAGGGTTTACGGCCCGGCCAACGAAAAAATTCCGGCCCGGGACGTTGCGCTGTCCGATCACGATGAAGTCACCGTACTCGGCCTGACCTTCGCCGTCCATGCGGTCCCCGGCCACACCCTGGGGCACATCGCCTTTTATCACGCCGATCCGCAGACGCCCCTGCTGTTCAGCGGCGACACGCTGTTCGCGGCGGGCTGCGGTCGCCTGTTCGAAGGCACCCCGCAGCAGATGCATCATTCGTTGAGCCGTCTGGCCGAGTTGCCCGACAGCACTGAGGTGTACTGCGCTCATGAATACACCCTCAGCAACCTGCGTTTTGCCGTGGCCGTGGAGCCGGAGAACCCGGACGTCACTGGCCGTTTCGAGCAAGTGACCCGCTGGCGCGAGGAAAACCGTATCAGCCTGCCCTCGACATTGGGGCTGGAACGCAAGACCAATCCGTTTTTGCGAGCTTCGCAACCTTCGGTAAAACAAAAAGCGGACGAACGGACGGGTATAGACAACGCGTCGCCTGTAGCCGTTTTTGCCGCCTTGCGGGCTTGGAAAGATAAGTTCTAAACGGGTTGCGGATCGGCACAAAAATTCTGAAAGGTTGACCGTTCTTAAGACGCTTTCTAGAATCGCCCGACATTTTCGACTGGAACTATCCCCCAGCCAATGTCGTCATCCATACGCAGAACCTTTAATTCCGACGCATTGACTCGGTTAGCTCAGGCAATCGCGGTGGTCGCGAGCGCAACGTTGGCAGGCTGCCAGACCACCAGCAGCCTGGAGCCCAGCGGCTCGACCAATGTCTCGCACACCCCCGCCGTCGCCAAACCCCAGCCCGTTTTCGTGGCACGCAAACCCGCTCCGCTGGCCCCGCCCCATGACGTGTGGGAACGCATGCGTCAGGGCTTCCAGTTGCAAGACGGCAACGGCCTCAACCCGCGCATCGACCAACAGCGTCTCTGGTTCGCCAACAACCCGTCGTTTCTCGAAACGGCCGGTGAGCGTGGCAGCCTTTATATGCACTACATCGTCGAACGCCTCGAAGAACGCAACATGCCGCTGGAACTGGCGCTGCTGCCGGTCATCGAAAGCGCCTACAACCCGAACGCGCTGTCTCGCAGCGATGCCGCCGGCATCTGGCAGTTCATCCCGTCCACGGGGCGTTACTTCAACCTGCGCCAGACCAGTTTCTACGATGGCCGCCGCGACATCACAGCGTCCACCGCCGCCGCCCTTGACTACCTGACCAAGCTGCACGACATGTTCAACGGCGACTGGCTGCTGGCTCTCGCGGCCTATAACGCCGGTGAAGGCACCGTCAGCCGCGCCATCGAACGCAATGAAAAGCTCAATCTGCCGACCGACTACTGGAACCTGCCGCTGCCGCAGGAAACCCGCGACTACGTGCCGAAACTGCTGGCCCTGTCGCAAGTGGTCATGTCGCCGGAAGCCTACGGCGTCAACCTCAACCCGATCGACAACAAGCCTTACTTCGAAGTCGTCGAGCTGAACCAGCGCATGGACCTGTCCAAAGTCGCGCAGATGGCCAACATCGATGAAGACGAGCTGATGCAGCTCAACCCGGCGTTCAAGAAGCGCCTGACCATCGACGGCCCTCAGCACCTGTTGGTGCCGACCTCCAAATCACAATTGCTGACCGCCAACCTCTCGAACATGAAGCCCGAAGAGTTGGTGGACTGGCAGCAATACCGCGTGCGTCCGGGCGACAGCCTGGCCAGCATCGCCAGCCGCTACAAGGTGTCGACCAGCACGCTCAAGGACTTGAACAAGCTCTCGGGTAATCACCTCAAGCGCGGCCAGGCCCTGACCATCCCCGTACAACCGGGCATGAAAACCGCGATGCCGGTGTTCGAAGAAGTGGCCGAGGTGGATGAAAAGCCTGTCCGCATGCGCACCTATAAAGTGAAGAAGGGCGACACCCTCGCGCAGATCGCCCGCGTCAACAAGGTGGACGCCAAGGACCTGCAGCACTGGAACAAGCTGACCGGCCACAACATGAAAGTGGGCCAGACGCTGGTGATGCAGGACAACAGCAAGCCTGCCCCTGCGCCAACCACCAAAGCCAGCGCCCGCGCCGTGGCCAAGGCCGACACCGGCAGCAAGGCCAAAGGCAAGGCTCAGGACGCCGAACCGAAGGCGATGCAGTACAAGATCCAGAAAGGCGATTCAATGTACGCCGTGGCCAAGCGTTTCAACGTCGAGATGCAACACCTCAAGCGCTGGAACCCGCGCAGCGGCCAGGCGTTGAAGCCTGGGCAGACGTTGACGGTTTATTTGCCGCATTGATTCGCAAAGTCGAGCTGGCAGGGATTGGATAAATTCACCATTTCCCTGCCGAACGCCGATTAACTGTGGGAGCGAATTCATTCGCGAGGCAATTGATCAGTCGACGGATCTTCATCGAATGTACCGGCGTCTCGCGAATAAATTCGCTCCCACAGGGTTTTGCATCAACCTGCCGTAACCCTCACACCCTTCGCCCCCACCTTTTTCCAGCCCATACAAGCTGTTACTGTGACCGACCGCTGCCTGGATCGAACGCCATTTGATACGCCTCCTGCTGCTGACTTTCAGCCTGGTCTTGAGCACGACAGCCGCCGCGACCATCAGCGAAAGCCATGGTTACGCACAGTTCGGTGTCCTCAAGTACCCGGCCAGCTTCACCCATTTCGACTGGGTCAACCCCGAGGCGCCGAAGGCTGGCACCTTGCGAATCATGGCCAACGGCACGTTCGACACGCTCAACCCCTACACTTTCAAGGGCAGCAGCCCGATCTCGACCCCCAATTTCGGCCAGTACGGCGTCAGTGAGCTGAACGAACCGCTCATGGTCGGCACCGGGCAATACGATCCGTCCGGCGATGAACCGACGTCGAGCTACGGCCTGATCGCCAAGACCGTCGAATACAGCGAGGACCGCAGTTGGGTGGTGTTCAACCTGCGCCCCGAAGCGCGCTTTCACGACGGCAAGCCGATCACTGCCTACGACGTGGCGTTTTCCTACAGAACCCTGTTGAAAGACGGACACCCGCAATACCGCACGGCGTTGCAGGAAGTGCAACGGGTGGACATCCTCAACCGCCATCGCATCCGTTTCGTGTTCAAGCGGTCCGGCAACCCATTACTGATCTTGCGCCTCGGTGAACTGCCCGTGCTGCCGCAGCATTACTGGAAGAACCGCGACTTCAAGGCCACCACCTTTGAGGCGCCGCTGGGCAGCGGTCCGTACCGCATCACTCAAGTCCGTCCGGGGCGCAGCCTGGTGTTCGAGCGGGTCAAGGATTACTGGGGCAAGGACCTGCCGGTCAATCGCGGGAAGTACAACTTCAACCGCGTGGAAGTGGAGTTCTACCGCGATGCCGACGTCGCGTTCGAAGCCTTCAAAGCGGGCGAATTCGACATCTATATCGAGCATCAGGCCAAGAACTGGTTCACCGGCTACGACTACCCCGCCGTCAACGAAGGCCGTGTGATCAAGGCGCAGATTCCGCACCAGATCCCGACCCAGACCCAAGGCCTGTTCATGAACACCCGGCGCGGCACCTTCGCTGACATTCGCGTCCGGGAAGCCCTGGGCCTGATGTTCAACTTTGAGTGGACCAACCGCACGCTGTTCAACAACGCCTACCAGCGCTCGACCAGCTACTACCCCAACAGCGAATTTTCCGCGACCGACCTGCCCTCCGGCCGCGAATTCCTGATGCTGTCGCCCTATCGCAATCAACTGCCCGCGCCACTGTTCACCCAGCCGTTTGCAGTGTCGAAAACCGATGGCGGCGGCGTGCCCCGCGACACCATTCGCCGCGCCCTCGGCCTGCTCGCCGACGCCGGTTGGAAATTCACTGACCGTGGCCTGACCAACGCGGCCGGTCAGCCGTTGCGTTTTGAAATACTCCTGGTCAACCCAAGCCTCGAACGAATCCTGCAGCCCTACATCGAAGACCTCACGCGAATCGGCATCGAGGCTCGGCTGCGCACGGTCGATCGCGCTCAATACAAGCAGCGGCTGGACCAGTTCGATTTCGACATGATTCTGATGACCCTCAGCCAGACCCTGAGTCCGGGCCTGGAGCAATGGCAGTATTTCCATTCCAGCCAGGCGAGCATCAAGGGCAGCAAAAACTACGCGGGCGTCGCCAATCCGGTCGTGGATAACCTCCTCAGCCAGTTATTGTCGGCGAAAACCCGTGAAGATCAGGTCGCCGCGACCAAGGCACTGGACCGCGTCCTGCTCTGGCAGCATTACATGATCCCCAACTGGTACCTCAGCACCCATCGTCTGGCGTACCGCAACAGATTCGCCTTCGTCACCACCCCGCCCTATACCCTGGGCCTGCGTGCGTGGTGGCTCAAGCCTTCGGAGAAAAACCCATGACTGCCCTCCGCTCCCTGACGCGGGCTGGCGGCTTGTTGCTGAGCCCGTTCCTGCTGACTCCACTGCTGCTGGGGATGGCCGCCTCATCCCAGGCCGCGCCGCAACATGCCATCACGCTGTACAACGAGGCGCCCAAATACCCGGCGGACTACAAACACTTCGATTACGTGAACCCCGACGCGCCAAAGGGCGGCATCCTGCGCAGCGCCGGGTTTGGCGGCTTCGACAGCCTCAATCCGTTCATCAGCAAGGGCGTGCCCGCCGATGACATCGGTCTGATCTACGACACCCTGATGCGTCAGGGTCTGGACGAGCCGTTCACCGAATACGGCCTCATCGCAGAAAAAGTCGAACGCGCCCCGGACAACAGCTGGGTGCGTTTCTACCTGCGACCTGAAGCCAAATTCAACGACGGCCACCCGGTGCGTGCCGACGACGTGGTGTTCAGCTTCGAGACGCTGATCAAGGACGGCTCCCCGCTGTACCGCAGCTATTACGCCGATGTCGATCAGGCGGTCGCGGAAAACCCGACCACGGTGCTGTTCAAGTTCAAGCACAACGACAACCGCGAGCTGCCGCTGATCATTGGCCAACTGCCGGTGCTGCCGAAACATTGGTGGGCCACCCGCGATTTCAGCAGGGGCAATCTGGAGATTCCGTTGGGCAGCGGGCCGTACAAGGTAGTCGACGTCAAACCCGGACGCTCGGTGCGTTACGAGCGGGTCAGGGATTACTGGGGCAAGGACCTGCCGGTCAACAAGGGCTTCTACAACTTCGACAAGCTGTCCACCGACTACTACCGCGACAACACCGTCGCGCTCGAAGCCTTGAAAGCCGGGGCCTTCGACTTCTGGCAGGAAATGACCGCGAAAAACTGGGCCACGGCCTACGACGTGCCCGCCGTGCGTGAGGGCCGTTTGATCAAGGAAGAAATCCCCAACGGCAACCCGCAAGGCATGCAGGGTTTCATCTTCAACCTGCGCAAGCCGATGTTCCAGGACGTCCGTGTGCGTCAGGCCCTGAGCCTGCTGCTGGATTTCGAGTGGACCAACAAGCAGCTGTTTTTTGGCACCTATACACGTACAAAAAGTTATTTCGACAACTCGGACATGGGCTCCCGTGGCCTGCCGTCCGAGGCCGAGCTGAAAATCCTCGAACCGTTGCGTGACAAACTGCCACCCGCGCTGTTCACCGATGAATTCAAACTGCCCGTCACCGATGGCAGCGGGATCATTCGCGAGCAACAGCGCAAGGCCTTTGCACTGCTGAAAGATGCGGGCTGGAAGATCGTCGGCGACAAGATGGTCGACACCGAAGGCAAGCCGGTTAGCATCGAATTCCTGCTGGCTCAGACTGAATTCGAGCGCGTGCTGTTGCCGTTCAAGCGCAACCTGGCGGACATCGGCATCAACCTGGAGATTCGCCGGGTGGACGTCTCGCAATACATCACCCGCCGCCGCTCGCGGGACTACGACATGATCGTCGGCAGCTTCCCGCAATCCAGCTCGCCGGGTAATGAACAGCGCGAATACTGGGATTCGTCCGCCGCCGACAAACCGGGCAGCTACAACCTGATCGGGCTGAAGGACCCGGCCGTCGACACGCTGGTCAGTGGCCTGATCAACGCTGACTCGCGTCAGAACCTGATCGACCACACCCGCGCCCTCGACCGCACCCTGCTCTGGGGCTATTACGTGATCCCCAACTGGCACATCAAGACCTGGCGCCTCGCGTACTGGGATCACCTCGGTCACCCGAAAAAATCCCCGCTCTACGACATCGGCACCATGACCTGGTGGGTCAAACCCGACGCGACCCCTGCGATTCCGGTGCAAACCACGCAGGACGCCGC
Source organism: Pseudomonas sp. NPDC088368 (assembly GCF_044753445.1). Classification (NCBI taxonomy): domain Bacteria; kingdom Pseudomonadati; phylum Pseudomonadota; class Gammaproteobacteria; order Pseudomonadales; family Pseudomonadaceae; genus Pseudomonas; species Pseudomonas sp. NPDC088368. Next base: position 769,776 of record NZ_JBIVNG010000001.1, on the reverse strand, counting down.
CGAGCCTGAAGCACCTTCCAAGGACACGGAGCAATAACATGCTGGCGTACATTCTGCGGCGCTTGCTGCTGATCGTGCCGACCCTGTTCGGCATTCTGTTGATCAACTTCGTGATCATCCAGGCCGCTCCCGGTGGCCCGGTGGAACAGATGATCGCCAAGCTGGAAGGCTTCGAAGGCGCTACCAGCCGCATCGCCGGTGGCGGCGCAGAAGTCTCGGTGGCAGGCTCGACCTACCGCGGCGCACAGGGCCTGGACCCGGCGCTGATCAAGGAAATCGAGCACATGTACGGCTTCGACAAGTCGGCGCCGGAACGCCTGTGGATCATGGTCAAGAACTACGCCCGGCTCGATTTCGGCGACAGCTTCTTCCGCGACGCCAAGGTCATCGACCTGATCGTCGAGAAGATGCCGGTGTCGATCTCGCTCGGGCTGTGGAGCACCCTGATCATGTACCTGGTGTCGATCCCGCTCGGGATCGCCAAGGCCACGCGACACGGCAGCCAGTTCGACGTCTGGACCAGCTCGGCGATCATCGTCGGCTATGCAATCCCGGCGTTCCTGTTCGCCATCCTGCTGATCGTTGTATTCGCCGGCGGCAGTTATTTCGACTGGTTCCCGCTGCGGGGCCTGACCTCCAGCAACTTCGACGAACTGAGCTGGCTGGGCAAGGTCGGCGATTACTTCTGGCACCTTGTACTGCCAATCACCGCGCTGGTGATCGGCAACTTCGCCACCATGACCCTGCTGACCAAAAACAGCTTCCTCGATGAAATCGGCAAGCAGTACGTGATCACCGCCAAGGCCAAAGGCCTGACTCAGCATCGCGTGCTCTACGGCCATGTGTTTCGCAACGCGATGCTGCTGGTGATCGCGGGTTTCCCGTCGGCGTTCATTGGCATTTTCTTCACCGGCTCGCTACTGGTGGAAGTGATCTTTTCCCTCGACGGCCTCGGCCTGATGAGTTTCGAAGCCGCGATCAACCGCGACTACCCGGTGGTGTTCGGCACCCTCTTCATCTTCACCCTGCTGGGGCTGGTGGTGAAACTGATCGGCGACCTGACCTACACGCTGGTTGACCCACGTATCGACTTCGACCGCAGGGATCATTGATATGACGTTGTCCCCTCTCAATCGACGCCGTTTCGAACGCTTCAAGGCCAACAAACGCGGCTGGTGGTCGCTGTGGCTGTTCCTCATCCTGTTCGGCCTGAGCCTCGGCGCCGAGCTGATCGCCAACGACAAACCGCTGATCGTGAAATACGACGGCCAGTGGTTTTTCCCGGTGTTCGAACGCTACCCCGAAACGACCTTCGGCGGCGAATTCCCGCTGGAAGCCAACTACAAGAGCCCGTACATCAAGGAATTGATCGCGGCGAAAGACGGCTGGACGTTATGGGCGCCGATCCCGTTCAGCTACCAGAGCATCAACTACGACCTGAAAGTCCCGGCCCCTGCCCCGCCGTCCCGGGAGAACCTGTTCGGCACCGACGACCAGGGCCGTGATGTGCTGGCCCGAGTCATCTACGGCTTCCGCGTCTCGGTGCTGTTCGCCCTGACCCTGACGATCCTCAGCTCGATCATCGGCGTCATCGCCGGGGCCTTGCAGGGCTTCTATGGCGGCTGGGTCGATCTGGTGGGCCAGCGCTTTCTGGAAATCTGGTCGGGCCTGCCGGTGCTGTACCTGCTGATCATCCTCGCCAGCTTCGTGCAGCCCAACTTCTGGTGGCTGCTGGGCATCATGCTGCTGTTCTCGTGGATGAGCCTGGTGGACGTGGTGCGCGCCGAGTTCCTGCGTGGACGCAACCTCGAATACGTGCGCGCCGCCCGCGCGCTGGGCATGCAGAACGGCGCGATCATGTTCCGCCACATCCTGCCCAACGCCATGGTCTCGACCATGACCTTCATGCCGTTCATTCTCACCGGCGCGATCGGCACCCTGACCGCACTGGACTTCCTGGGCTTCGGCCTGCCCGCCGGCTCGCCTTCGCTGGGCGAACTTGTCGCGCAGGGCAAATCCAACCTGCAGGCACCGTGGCTGGGCATCAGTGCCTTTGCCGTGCTGGCGATCATGTTGAGTTTGCTGGTGTTCATCGGCGAATCCGCCCGTGACGCATTCGATCCGAGGAAATGAGATGAATCAGGACAATCTGATCGAAATCCGCAACCTGTCCGTCGAGTTCGTCACCGGCCAGAAAACCCAGCGAGTGGTCGAAGGCATCAGCTTCGACATTCGCAAGGGCGAAACCCTCGCGTTGGTCGGCGAAAGCGGATCGGGCAAGTCAGTCACCGCCCACTCCATCCTGCGACTTTTGCCCTACCCCTTGGCGCGGCACCCGACCGGCACGATCCAGTACGCGGGCAACGAGCTGCTGACGGTCAGCGAGAAACGCATGCGCGCCATTCGCGGCAACCGCATCGCGATGATTTTCCAGGAGCCGATGACCTCGCTGAACCCGCTGCAATCCATCGAAAAGCAGATCAACGAAGTGCTGGGTCTGCACAAGGGCCTGACCGGCAAGGCGGCCACCCGCCGCACGCTGGAGCTGCTGGAACTGGTGGGCATCCCTGAGCCGCTCAAACGCCTCAAGGCCCTGCCCCACGAGCTGTCAGGGGGCCAGCGGCAGCGGGTGATGATTGCGATGGCGCTGGCCAACGAGCCGGAATTGCTGATCGCCGACGAGCCGACCACCGCGCTGGACGTCACGGTGCAGCTGAAAATCCTCAAACTACTGAAAGAATTGCAGGCCCGCCTGGGCATGGCATTGCTGCTGATCAGCCACGATTTGAACGTCGTTCGACAAATTGCCAACCGAGTATGTGTCATGCAGCGCGGTTGCATCGTCGAACAGGCATCGTGCGAAGAGCTGTTCCGCACACCGCAGCATCCGTACACGAAAGAACTGCTCAGCGCCGAACCCAAAGGCGGTCCGGCGAACAACGTGCCGGGCGCGCCAATGCTGGAAGTCGAAGACCTGAAAGTCTGGTTTCCGATCAAGAAAGGTGTGTTCAAACGCACCGTCGATCACGTCAAGGCCGTGGACGGCATCCACTTCAGTCTGCCCAAGGGCCAGACGCTGGGGATCGTCGGCGAAAGCGGCTCGGGCAAATCGACGTTGGGGCTGGCGATTCTCAGGTTGATTCGCAGCGAAGGCGAGATACGCTTTCAGGGCGATTCACTGGCCTGCCTCAAGCAGGACCAGGTGCGGCCGTTGCGGCGGCAGATGCAGGTGGTGTTTCAGGACCCGTTCGGCAGCCTGAGCCCGCGCATGTCGGTGTGTGACATCGTGGGCGAAGGTCTGCGGATTCATAAGATCGGCACGCCGGTCGAGCAAGAGGCGGCGGTGATCGCGGCGCTCAAGGAAGTGGGTCTGGACCCGGAAACCCGGCACCGCTATCCCCATGAGTTTTCGGGCGGACAGCGGCAAAGGATCGCCATCGCACGGGCATTAGTGTTAAAACCGGCGCTGATTTTACTGGACGAGCCCACATCGGCCCTCGACCGGACCGTTCAGCGTCAAGTGGTGGAGCTTTTGCGCTCCCTGCAAACCAAGTACAACCTGACGTATTTGTTTATCAGCCATGACCTGGCGGTAGTCAAAGCGCTGAGCCACCAGCTGATGGTGGTCAAGCAAGGCCAAGTGGTCGAACAGGGTGTGGCAGAAGATATTTTCGCCGCACCGCAACATCCTTATACACAGCAGCTGCTGGAGGCCGCGTTTCTGGCCCCAGCAACTGTCGATTAACCTGAAGAGGAAAAAACCATGGGTTTTCTCGCCGGTAAGCGCGTCCTGATCGTCGGTGTCGCCAGCAAATTGTCCATCGCATCCGGTATCGCTGCCGCCATGCATCGCGAGGGCGCTGAGCTTGCCTTCACCTACCAGAACGAAAAACTCAAAGGCCGCGTCGAAGAATTCGCAGCGGGCTGGGGTTCAAACGCTGATCTGTGCTTCCCTTGCGACGTCGCCAGCGACGAAGAAATCGCCAAGGTTTTCGAAGAATTGAGCAAGAAGTGGGACGGCCTGGACTGCATCGTGCACTCCGTCGGCTTCGCACCGGGCGACCAACTGGACGGCGACTTCACCCAAGCCACCACCCGCGACGGTTTCCGCATCGCCCACGACATCAGCGCCTACAGCTTCGTCGCACTGGCCAAAGCCGGTCGTGAACTGATGAAAGGCCGCAACGGCAGCCTGCTGACCCTGTCGTACCTGGGCGCTGAGCGCACCATGCCGAACTACAACGTGATGGGCATGGCCAAGGCCAGCCTGGAAGCCGGCGTCCGTTATCTGGCCCGCAGCCTCGGCCCGGACGGCACTCGTGTTAACGCGGTATCGGCGGGTCCGATCCGCACCCTCGCTGCTTCCGGTATCAAGAACTTCCGCAAGATGCTGGACGCCAACGAAGCGCAAACCCCACTGCGCCGCAACGTCACCATCGACGAAGTCGGCAACGCAGGCGCGTTCCTGTGCTCCGACCTGGCGTCGGGTGTGAGCGGTGAGATCATGTACGTTGACGGTGGCTTCAACACCACGGCGATGGGTGATCTGGAAGGCTGATGTTTCAAGCTTTGCGCGATAACTGAAAAGCCCCGGTTCTTTTTGAGCCGGGGCTTTTGTGGTTTTAGGGCGATGGCGCTGTTAGTGATGGAGTGAATATCCGTTTCTTTGGGCGAGGCTAAGATTGGTTCCGCTCTTACAGCGGGTCACTTTTTCAAGAGCCTTGAAAAAGTGACCCGCTGTAAGAGCGGAACCGACACCAGCGCCACCCATTGCAACGGATATGCCCCCATCCCAACGCCACTTCAAAATCTAAAACCCAAAAACAAAAAAGCCCCGACTCTCACGAGCCGGGGCTTTTTGTTTTTCAGCAGGTATTACGACGAATCAGTACTTCTCGATCTTCGCTGCCGATTGAAGCTGTGCCTGATACGACTCGAAGTCCTGACGGCCCTCACGGGACGCGAGGAAGCGACGGTACTGGGTCTTCTCGGCGTCAGTCGCCGGAGCGGCCTGATTCACGCCATTGAGGCGCACCACCACGAAGCTGCCATCGGCAGCGGTCAGGCTGGCGTAAACCGGCTTGTCCTTGCCTTCAGGCTTCGGCATCCGGAACAGCGCCTGCAGCACCTGAGGGTCTACACCCTCTTGTCCACGAGAAGCGGCTTCAACCACTTTCCAGCTCTGGCCTTCCTGTTTGGTCGCGGTGTAGGGCACCTTGCCATCGCGCAACCCGGCCAGCAGCGCTTCGCCCTTGCCCTTGACGGCATCGCTGGCGTGGTTCTTGACCAGTTGCGCGCGAATGGCGTCAGAAACGGCTTCCAGCGGCAACTGTTCAGGTTGACGGTGCTCTTTCACGTGCACCACCACCACGGTCTCAGGATCGAGTTCCAGCGCCGAGCTGTTGGAACCCTCTTCCATCACTTCAGGGCTAAACGCGGCCTGGATCACAGCGCGGTTTGCTGCGACACCTTCGCCACCTTCACGACCGAACGGCGCCGTGGTCTGAACCTTCAGGCCCAGGTCCTGTGCAGGTTGCGACAGATCCGAAGCTTCATACGCCGCATCCTGCAATTTCTTGCTGGCGTCGACATACTGCTGCTCGACCTGCAGCGATTTCAGCTCGTGAGTCAGTTTGTCTTTCAGGCTGGCGAAGGTCGGCACCGACGGCGCTTCAACACCCAGCAGCTTGATCAGGTGCCAGCCGAACTGGCTTTTGACCGGGGCGGACACCTGGTCCTTGTTCAACGCATACAGCGCGTCTTCGAAGCTCGGGTCGTATACGCCCTTGCCTGCATAACCCAGATCACCGCCTTTGCCTGACGAACCCGGGTCTTGCGAGAACTCTTTGGCCAGTGCCGCGAAGTCTTCACCCTTGGCCAGACGCTGCTGGATCTCTTCGATCTTCGCCTTCGCCTGTGCGTCGGTGGTCTTGTCGTTGACCTCGATCAGGATGTGCGCCGCACGACGCTGCTCGGCCAGGTTGGCGGTCTCTTTCTGGTAAGCGGCCTGAAGGTCTTCGTCCTTCACCGACACCTTGTCGAAGAACGACGATTTTTTCAGCTCGATGTAATCCAGAACCACTTGCTCAGGGCTCAAGAATTCCTTGGCGTGCTGGTCGTAGTGCGCCTTGATTTCGTCGTCAGTGATTTTCACGTTGGACGGATCGGCGGGCAGAGTCAGCGTCGCGAAATCGCGGGTCTGTTTTTCCAGACGGGCGAACGCATCGACCTGGGCGTCGGTGACAAAAGCACTGCCGCCGATGCCTGCGCGAATCTGGCCGATCAGCATTTCCTGACCCAGAATCTGGCGGAATTGCAGGCGGCTGTAACCCAACTGACGGACGACCTGATCGAAACGGTCAGCATTGAATTTGCCGTCAACCTGGAATTCAGGCGTCATCAGGATCTGCTGATCCAGCGCCGCTTCCGAGAAGCCAAACTTGGCATCCGCTGCGCCCTGCAGCAGCAGCTTGCGATCAATCAGGCCCTTGAGCGCCGACTCCCGCAGCATCTGTTCATTGAGCATCGCCGGATCGAAATCCTTGCCCAACTGTTGCACGAGCTGGCGGCGTTGCATCTCAACGGCCTGACCCAGGTCGGTCTGAGTGATTTCGTCACCGTTGACCTTCGCCGCGTCCTGGCTGTGGCTGGTGGCCCTGAAAATGGCATCGAAACCCGTCAGCGCCATCAGCGCCATGACAACGCCGATGATGGTCTTGGCAATCCAGCCTTGTGAATTGTCCCTGATATTCTGCAGCATGCGTCCCCCAGAGGGTTGTACTCAACTCACCAAGCTGCGACACACGGAGCGGAGCGTGGGTGTATTCCGGATAGAAGAAAGGCGCATCCGAGGATGCGCCTTCTCGTAACTTTCAAAAACGGGCATAACGGGCGAAGCGGACAGGGTTCGATGTTGCGTCCCCTGGGGTGACAGGCCAGCGCTTGACCAACCGCACTTGCCGCTTCACGCCCGGAACAGAGGTAACGCTGTCCCGGACGGGCAAAGGTAACGAAGAAACTTAGTTGACCGCTTCTTTCAGCGCTTTACCGGCTTTGAAGCCTGGCTTCTTGGCGGCAGCGATCTGCAGTGCCTTGCCAGTCTGAGGGTTGCGGCCGGTACGGGCAGGACGATCAGTTACGGAGAATGTGCCGAAGCCAACCAGTACAACGGAGTCGCCAGCCTTAAGAGCGCCAGTGACGGATTCGATTACTGCGTCCAGCGCACGGCCAGCAGCAGCTTTCGGGATGTCAGCGGATGCGGCGATAGCATCAATCAGTTCCGACTTGTTCACTCTAAGTCCCCTTATATCTATCTATATTGAGTATATTTTCTAAGTTTTTTGGTGTTGCCAAACGAACGCTATGTGGCCTGCCTATAAGGACAGTTTGGGCTTGAAGAGCCGCTTTATAACAAGGGCTCTAAAAAGCTGTCAAGGAAGGCCCCACGGACTAATGCGTGCTAATTCTTTCCTTAGACTCAGACTCGCGTTTTTCATCCTTTGCAACCATCTCCGGAGCCACATCCGGCAAGGGCTCCGGCGCGTATTGCAGCGCAATTTGCAGGACTTCGTCAATCCATTTAACAGGTTTGATTTGCAGGTCTGCCTTGATGTTGTCAGGAATTTCCTTCAAATCGCGTACGTTTTCTTCCGGAATGATCACCGTTTTAATTCCGCCACGGTGTGCGGCCAGCAGTTTTTCCTTCAGACCGCCAATCGCCAGCACTTGCCCACGCAAGGTGATTTCACCGGTCATGGCCACATCGGCACGCACAGGGATCTGTGTCAGCGCCGAAACCAGTGCCGTGCACATGCCTACACCCGCGCTAGGGCCGTCTTTAGGCGTCGCCCCTTCCGGCATGTGGATATGCGTGTCGCGCTTCTCGTGGAAGTCCAGGGGGATGCCCAGGCTCTTCGCACGACTGCGCACCACCGTGAGCGCTGCGGTGATCGATTCGACCATGACGTCGCCCAGCGAACCGGTCTTGATCAACTGCCCCTTACCCGGTACCACGGCCGCTTCGATGGTCAGCAATTCGCCGCCCACTTGCGTCCATGCCAAGCCAGTGACTTGACCGATCTGATCCTGCTGCTCGGCCAGGCCGTAGCGGAATTTACGCACGCCAAGGAAATTTTCCAGCATCGCGGCGGTGACCACGACAGTGAAACGCTTCTCGCCAGCGTGCTCTTTGACCGCCTTGCGGCAGACCTTGGCAATCTGACGCTCCAGACTCCGCACACCTGCTTCACGCGTGTAGTACCGGATAATGTCGCGTATGGCCTCTTCTTCGAACTCGATTTCACCTTTTTTCAGGCCGTTCGCAGCGATCTGCTTGGGCGAGAGGTACTTGGTGGCAATGTTGATTTTCTCGTCTTCGGTGTAACCCGGCAGACGAATCACTTCCATACGGTCCAGCAAGGCCGCAGGAATGTTCATCGAGTTGGCGGTGCAGAGGAACATCACGTCCGACAGGTCGTAATCGACCTCCAGGTAGTGATCGTTGAAGTTGTGGTTCTGCTCGGGATCGAGCACTTCAAGCAGCGCCGACGCCGGGTCACCGCGCATGTCGCTGCCCATCTTGTCGATTTCGTCGAGCAGGAACAGTGGGTTGCGCACGCCGACCTTGGTCATCTTCTGAATCAAACGACCCGGCATCGAACCAATGTACGTCCGACGGTGACCACGAATTTCAGCTTCGTCACGCACACCACCCAAGGCCATGCGCACGAACTTGCGGTTGGTGGCGTGTGCGATCGACTCGGCCAGCGAGGTCTTGCCCACGCCAGGCGGACCGACCAGACACAGCACCGGACCACGAATCTTCTTCACGCGCTTTTGCACGGCGAGATATTCGAGAATCCGCTCTTTGACTTCTTCCAGACCGTAATGGTCAGCGTCGAGAATGTCCTCGGCCCGCGCGAGGTCCAGACGCACCTTGCTCTGAGCCTTCCACGGCACCTGCACCAGCCAGTCGATGTACGAACGCACGACGGTGGCTTCAGCCGACATGGGCGACATCTGCTTGAGCTTGTTCAGCTCGGCAGTGGCCTTGGTCATGGCATCTTTCGGCAGGCCGGCGGCATCGATGCGCTTTTTCAGCTCTTCGATTTCGTTGTGGCCTTCGTCGCCGTCGCCAAGCTCTTTCTGAATGGCCTTCATCTGCTCATTCAGGTAGTACTCGCGCTGGCTACGCTCCATTTGTTTCTTCACACGACCGCGAATGCGTTTCTCGACCTGCAACAGATCGATTTCGGCATCCAACAAGGCGAGCACGTGTTCGACACGGGCGCCCAGGTCGATGATTTCGAGGATTTCCTGCTTCTGCTCGATCTTCAGCGCCATGTGCGCGGCCATGGTGTCGACCAGGCGGCCAGGCTCATCGATGCTGTTGAGCGACGACAGGACTTCAGCCGGGACTTTTTTGCCCAGCTGCACATATTGCTCGAACTGCGACAGCAGGCTGCGCACGAACACTTCAGATTCACGGTCTGGCGCTTCGGCTTCGTCGATCAACGCCACTTCGGCGCGGCAATGGCCGTCCACTTCGATGAAACGCTCAACGGAGCCGCGCTGCTCGCCTTCGACCAACACTTTGACGGTGCCGTCCGGGAGCTTGAGCAGCTGCAATACGGTTGCAATGGTCCCTACGCTATAAAGGGCGTCTTCACCGGGATCATCGTCTGCAGGATTTCTTTGCGCGAGCAGCAAGATCTGCTTGTCACCGGTCATCGCAGCCTCAAGGGCCTCGATCGACTTCTCGCGCCCCACGAACAGTGGGATCACCATGTGCGGATACACCACGACATCACGCAATGGCAAAAGAGGCAGTTCAATGGTCGTCTTCATGATTTCGCCTCTACGGCGGCCTTAAGGCCATGGACAGATAGAAATGAGCTGAAAACCAAGATGGGGGTACCGATTCAAAAAAACAAGCGCCGGTTCGAGTTAATGCGAAAGGAGCCCTTGAAACGCAAAAAGGGCCCGAGGGCCCTTTTCGTTTTCCAGTTGCCCGGTGCGAAGCCGCAAGGCTTACGCGTCGGGTGCCGCCTTCGCAGGTGGCTCACTGTTTTCGTAGATCAACAGCGGCTTGGACGTACCTTCAATCACGCTTTCGTCGATCACCACCTTGCTCACGTCGGATTGCGACGGGATTTCGTACATGGTGTCGAGCAGCACGCCTTCGAGGATGGAGCGCAAACCACGGGCGCCGGTCTTGCGCTCCAGCGCGCGACGGGCAACAGACTTGAGTGCGTCAGTGCGGAACTCAAGGTCCACACCTTCCATTTCGAACAGCTTGCCGTACTGCTTGGTCAGCGCGTTTTTCGGCTCGGTCAGAATCTGCATCAATGCAGCTTCGTCCAGCTCGTCCAGGGTCGCCAGCACCGGCAAACGGCCCACGAATTCAGGGATCAGACCGAACTTGACCAGATCGTCAGGCTCGACTTCACGCAGGGATTCGCCAACCTTCTTGCCCTCTTCCTTGCTGCGAACCTCGGCGCCAAAGCCGATGCCGCCTTTGGTGGAGCGATTCTGAATGACCTTTTCGAGGCCAGAGAACGCACCGCCGCAGATGAACAGGATGTTGCGCGTGTCCACTTGCAGGAATTCCTGCTGTGGATGCTTGCGACCGCCTTGGGGCGGAACGGAAGCCACGGTACCCTCGATCAGTTTCAGCAGGGCCTGTTGCACGCCCTCGCCCGAGACGTCACGGGTAATCGAAGGGTTGTCGGACTTGCGTGAAATCTTGTCGATTTCATCGATGTAGACAATGCCCATCTGGGCCTTCTCGACATCGTAATCGCACTTCTGCAACAACTTCTGGATGATGTTTTCCACGTCCTCACCCACATAACCGGCTTCGGTCAGGGTGGTGGCGTCGGCGATGGTGAACGGTACATTGAGCAAACGTGCCAGCGTTTCAGCCAGCAGGGTCTTGCCGGAGCCTGTAGGGCCGATCAGCAGGATGTTGCTCTTGCCCAGTTCAACGTCGTCGTTTTTCTTGTCGCGCTGGTTCAGACGCTTGTAGTGGTTATACACCGCTACTGCGAGAACCTTCTTGGCACGCTCCTGACCGATGACGTACTGGTCAAGGATGCCGCTGATTTCTTTCGGCGATGGTAATTTATGCGAGCTGCTCTCTGCCTGTGCTTCCTGCACCTCCTCGCGGATGATGTCATTGCACAGGTCGACGCACTCGTCACAGATAAATACCGAGGGGCCGGCAATCAATTTGCGCACTTCATGCTGGCTTTTGCCGCAGAAGGAGCAATAAAGCAGTTTGCCGTTGTCCTCGCCGTTGCGGGTGTCAGTCATTCGATCGATCCAATCCGGTAGGCTTGCAACACAAGATGAAGGCAATTGCGGGCTTTTTCAAGTCCGCAGGTGGCACGGGGGTCCCGACCACCTGGGATTACTGCCAATCAAGCAATCATTTGATCATTTGACGTTTGTCGAGCACCGCGTCCACCAGACCGTATTCAGCAGCGCGTTCGGCGCTCATGAAGTTGTCGCGGTTGGTGTCACGCTCGATCGCTTCCAGCGACTGACCGGTATGGTGCGCCAGCAGCTCGTTCAGACGCTGGCGAATGTACAGGATTTCCTTGGCGTGAATGTCGATGTCCGACGCCTGCCCCTGGAAACCGCCCAGTGGCTGGTGAATCATCACGCGGGAATTCGGCAGGGCAAAACGCTTGCCCTTGGCACCACCTGCCAGCAGGAACGCGCCCATGCTGCAAGCCTGACCCATGACCGTCGTCGAAACGTCCGGTTTGATGAACTGCATGGTGTCGTAGATCGCCATGCCCGCAGTCACCGAACCGCCTGGGGAGTTGATGTAGAGATGGATGTCCTTGTCCGGGTTTTCCGCTTCAAGGAACAGGAGCTGCGCCGAGATCAGGTTGGCCATGTAATCTTCAACCGGGCCGACCAGGAAGATGACGCGTTCCTTGAGCAAACGGGAGTAGATGTCATAGGCGCGTTCGCCACGGGCGGACTGCTCGATAACCATCGGGACCAGGCCGCCAGCGGCCTGGATGTCAGAGTTCTGCTGAATATAAGAATTGCGGGACATGTCTCGCATTCACTCCCAAATAGTCATGTCTTGAATACGCATAAGCCAGCGCGAAGGCTGGCTTATGGTGTTTTCGAACGAGAGAAAGAAATCAGTCGGCTTGTGGAGCTTCTACCGGCTTGACGGCTTCTTCGTACGAGACCGCTTTATCGGTCACGCTCGCTTTCTGCAAAACAGTATCCACAACTTGCTCTTCCAGCACAACCGAACGCACTTCGTTCATTTGCTGTTCGTTCTTGTAGTACCAGGCCACGACCTGCTCTGGCTCCTGATAAGCGGAAGCCATTTCCTGGATCAGCTCGCGAACGCGGGCTTCGTCAGGCTTGAGGTCGAACTGCTTGACCACTTCAGCGACGATCAGGCCCAGCTCGACGCGGCGCTTGGCCTGCTCTTCGAACAGCTCGGCTGGCAGTTGGTCAGGCTTGATGTTGCCGCCGAACTGTTGAACGGCTTGAACGCGCAGGCGGTTCACTTCGTTTTCCAGCAGGGCTTTAGGGACTTCGATCGGGTTGGCAGCCAGCAGACCGTCCATGACCTGGTTCTTGACCTTGGACTTGATGGCCTGACGCAGCTCGCGCTCCATGTTCTTGCGAACTTCGGTGCGGAAACCTTCCAGGGTCGCTTCCTTGATACCGAACTGGTTGAAGAACGCTTCGTTCAGTTCAGGCAGGGTCGGAGCCGAGACGGTGTTGACAGTGACGGTGAACTCAGCAGTTTTGCCAGCCAGTTCCAGGTTCTGGTAGTCCTCAGGGAAGGTCAGGTTCAGAACCCGCTCTTCACCGGCTTTAGCGCCAACCAGGCCGTCTTCGAAGCCAGGGATCATGCGACCCGAGCCCAGCACCAGCTGAGTGCCGGTGGCCGAACCGCCAGCGAATGCTTCACCGTCGATCTTGCCGACAAAGTCGATGTTCAACTGGTCTTCGTTGGCAGCAGCACGGTCGGCGGCTTCGTAACGAACGTTCTGCTTGCGCAGGATTTCCAGCATGTTGTCCAGATCGGAGTCAGCGACGTCAGCGGACAGACGCTCGACGTTCACGGATTCGAAACCGGCAACGGAGAATTCAGGGAACACTTCGAAGGTGGCAACGTATTCGAGGTCTTTGCCTTTTTCGAAGGTTTTTGGCTCGACGGAAGGTGCGCCAGCCGGGTTCAGCTTTTGCTCTACGACAGCTTCGTAGAAGGTCGCCTGGATCAGGTCGCCCAGTGCTTCTTGACGAGCACCGTCTTCGTAACGCTGGCGGATCACGCTCATAGGCACTTTGCCAGGGCGGAAGCCCGGGATCTTGGCTTTACGTGCGGTCTGCTGCAGACGCTTGTTGACTTCGGTCTCGATGCGCTCAGCTGGCACGCCAATGGTCATGCGGCGCTCAAGAGCGGAAGTGTTTTCAACAGAAACTTGCATGGATATTCCTCGTTGCACAGACGTTAGCCGGCCGTTTCCGACCCCAGAATCAAGGGCAAGCATTCTAGTGGGTCAATCTCAAGAAGTCACCCTACTGACGAAGGGTAAATACAGTGGAATGCAACCAGGGGGAAAAGGACGAAGATTCAAAGCTTCGCAAGCGGTCTGGAACGCACTTTCCGCACCCCTATATAAAGGAAGCGAAGCACGACCGAATGTCGATCCAATCCCTGGAAACACTCCGGAAAAGCCCATCATCGACAGCATGGCGGACTCGTACCGGCATGAAACCAATACGTTGAAACAAAAAAAGCCGCACTAGGCGGCTTTTCACTCCCCGGAGTGCTTGACGCACTTTCCAGGGTTGTAGCTGGTGCGGACGGAGAGACTCGAACTCTCACACCTTGCGGCGCTGGAACCTAAATCCAGTGTGTCTACCAATTCCACCACATCCGCGTTTGAAGCGCTTAAAGCAAAGGCGCCAGATTATGCATCTGGCGCCTTTTTCGAATATGGGGTGGACGAAGGGGATCGAACCCTCGACAACGGGAGTCACAATCCCGTGCTCTACCAACTGAGCTACGCCCACCATCTAGCGTTGTAACTTACTTGTGCCAAAGCTGCCTTTATGGCGCACCCGGCAGGACTCGAACCTGCGACCATCCGCTTAGAAGGCGGATGCTCTATCCAGCTGAGCTACGGGCGCTTGGTTAACCTGCATTCTTACGACTGCAAATTAAGAGCTTTCAATCACGCTGAGCCGATTTGAACTCTACCTGACTTATTCAACCTTTCGACCTGACTCACCGCTTCCGGCTTATCCTGTGTGGGGTTGTGCCCGACAAGTGCGACGAATCTTATAGACGGCCTCAAAGGTCGTCAACACTTTTTTCTAAAAAATTCAGTTAATTAAAGGGGTTAGCTTATTAAGCGGACCAACCGCCTTTGCCCTTGCGTCAGGTCATGCGAGAATGCGCGCTCTTTTTCCCTCCCTTCCGATGGTTAATCACGCGTAATGACTGCAAAACTAATAGACGGCAAAGCGATCGCAGCCAGCCTGCGCCAGCAGATCGCCCAACGAGTTGCCGAACGTCGCGAGCAAGGGCTGCGTACGCCGGGCCTCGCGGTGATTCTGGTCGGCAGCGACCCCGCCTCTCAGGTTTACGTCTCGCACAAACGCAAAGACTGTGAAGAGGTCGGCTTCATCTCCCGGGCCTACGACCTGCCCAGCAAAACCACCCAGACCGAGCTGACCGAGCTGATCGACAGCCTCAACGACGACCCCGCCATCGACGGCATCCTGCTGCAACTGCCGCTGCCGGAGCATCTGGATTCGTCGCCACTGCTGGAACGCATCCGTCCTGATAAGGACGTCGATGGTTTCCACCCTTATAACGTCGGGCGTCTGGCCCAGCGTATTCCGCTGCTGCGCCCTTGCACGCCGAAAGGCATCATGACCCTGCTGGAAAGCACCGGCGTTGACCTTTACGGGAAAGATGCCGTGGTGGTGGGCGCGTCCAACATCGTCGGTCGTCCGATGGCCATGGAATTGCTGCTGGCCGGCTGCACCGTGACCGTGACCCATCGCTTCACCCAGGACCTGGCGGGCCATGTTGGCCGTGCTGATCTGGTGGTGGTGGCAGCGGGCAAGCCGGGACTGGTCAAGGGCGAGTGGATCAAGGAAGGCGCGATCGTGATCGACGTCGGCATCAACCGTCAGGACGACGGCAAGCTGGTGGGCGACGTGGTGTACGAGACCGCCCTGCCCCGCGCAGGCTGGATTACACCGGTGCCAGGCGGCGTTGGCCCGATGACCCGCGCATGCCTGCTGGAGAACACCCTTTACGCGGCAGAAACGCTGCACGGTTGATCGAGGCGGTCCGCACATGAAAAACGGCACCCGAGGGTGCCGTTTTTTTATGCGTTTAGCCGATGATCCCTGTAGGAGCGAATTTATTCGCGATCGGCCAGTACATCCGACATGTTTCCATCGTCCGTACCGGCGTCTCGCGAATGAATTCACTCCTACAGGTTCCGCCCACGCCCTCCTGCACCATCGAGTAGGGCTTGAGGGCCGACCCAAGGTTTACTTCTTGGCCGCTTCCCAGCTTTTCAGCAGGTCCGAATAAGCAATCGTTTCACCCTTCGGTTTCTCGTTGGCCAGTTTGCGTTGCGGGGCGAGGAACGCGCCATTGCTCTTCTCGGCTTTGGTGTACCACTCTTCCGCCGAAGTTTCCGGGTTCATCTTCGGTGCGCAACCACTTGCGTCCTGAACCTTCGAACGCTCGATACGGGTCATGATAGCGTCCTGATCCTTGGCCAGGCCATCGAGCGCCGCTTGTGCGGTTTTCTCGCCGGTCACGGCTTCAGCCACATGGCTCCACCACAGTTGCGCCAGTTTCGGATAATCCGGAACGTTGGTGCCGGTCGGCGACCATTGCACACGCGCCGGGCTACGGTAGAACTCCACCAGACCACCGAGCTTCGGCGCCAGCGCGGTCATCTCTTTCGAGTTGATGTCCGACTCACGAATCGGCGTCAGGCCCACGATGGTTTTCTTCAGAGAAACTGATTTCGACGTCACGAACTGCGCGTACAGCCAGGCCGCCAGACGTTTTTTCTCGTCAGCCGATTTCAGGAAGGTCCACGAACCCACGTCCTGATAGCCGAGCTTCATGCCGTCTTTCCAGTACGGACCTTTCGGCGATGGCGCCATCCGCCATTTCGGCGTGCCATCGGCGTTCATCACCGGCAGACCAGGCTTGGTCATGTCAGCGGTAAATGCGGTGTACCAGAAGATCTGCTGCGCAATGTTACCCTGAGAAGGCACTGGCCCCGATTCGGAGAAGGTCATGCCCGCTGCCTCAGGTGGTGCGTAGGCTTTCAGCCAATCGATGTATTTCTGAGTGGCGTAAACGGCAGCCGGACCGTTGGTGTCGCCGCCTCGGGTGATGCTGGAACCGACCGGATGGCAGCTCTCGACACGAATACCCCACTCGTCCACCGGCAAGCCGTTCGGCAGGCCTTTGTCGCCGCTGCCTGCCATGGAGAACCAGGCATCGGTGAAGCGCCAGCCCAGGGACGGGTCTTTCTTGCCGTAGTCCATGTGGCCGTAGACTTTCTTGCCGTCGATTTCCTTCACGTCTTCGCTGAAGAATTTGGCGATGTCTTCATAAGCCGACCAGTTCACCGGAACGCCCAGCTCGTAGCCGTATTTGGCCTTGAACTTCGCTTTGAGGTCAGCACGCTCGAACCAGTCGGCGCGGAACCAGTACAGGTTGGCGAACTGCTGGTCAGGCAGCTGATACAGCTTGGCCGGGGTGATGACCTTGCCCGACTCATCCTTGACCTCAGGCGAAGTGGTGAAGGAGGTGCCAATGAAGTCTTTGATGTCGAGGGTAGGCGAGGTGACTTTCGCGCCTTCCGGGCTGGCCATCAGGTCTGTCAGAGACAGCGCCTTGCCGTAGCGGAAATGGGTACCGATCAGGTCGGAGTCGTTGACCCAGCCGTCGTAAATGCTCTTGTCCGACTGCATCGCGGTTTGCAACTTCTCGATGACGTCGCCCTCTTGCAGGAGGTCGTGAGTCACTTTGATGCCGGTGATTTCGGTGAAGGCCTTGGCCAGGGTTTTCGATTCATATTCATGGGTGGTCAAGGTTTCGGAAACCACCTTGATGTCCATGCCACGGAACGGCTCGGCGGCCTTGATGAACCACTCCAGCTCCTTGAGCTGGTCAGCGTCTGACAGGGTCGTCGGCTTGAACTCGCTGGCTGCCCACTTCTTCGCGGCATCCTCGTATTGATCCGCCCACGCCGAAACGCTCAAGCCGCTGAGCATCACCATCGTCGCAACCGTCACACTATGTCGCAGCTTGTTTTTCTTATTGAACATAGACACCTCCAGTGTTGATTCTTATGTAGTCCCGCTTTGCAAATCCCGCCAATCGACCTGCCACAACAAGCCGGCCAGCCTTCAACCCCAACGCATCACCACCAACAGCCAGACCAGGGACAGCCCCGAGGCGACCCAGATGCTCCAGTCGGTCGCGCCAATCACCAGCAAATGCAGGTAGGCGCTGCCGAGAAGACCGATGAACAGCCGGTCGCCACGGGTGGTGGCAATCGGCAGAAAACCGCGACGCTCGATGCTCGCCGAGCGCAGTTCCCAAACGGTCATCGCGGCCAGAATGGCAGCGATGGACGCAAAGAAAATGGCGGTCGGCAGTGTCCAGGACATCCACTCCATTTTTTCGACTCCTCAGACACGACCAAGGGCAAAACCCTTGACCACGTGATTGCGAACGAACCAGATCACCAGCATGCCCGGCAGGATGGTCAACACTCCCGCAGCCGCCAACACGCCCCAGTCGATCCCCGATGCCGACACCGTGCGGGTCATCACCGCCGCGATCGGCTTGGCGTTGACCGACGTCAGTGTCCGCGCCAGCAGCAGCTCGACCCACGAGAACATGAAGCAGAAAAACGCCGTGACACCGATCCCCGAGCCAATCAACGGGATGAAAATTTTCCCGAAGAACTTGGGGAAGCTGTACCCGTCGATGTAGGCCGTTTCGTCGATCTCCTTCGGCACGCCAGACATGAAGCCTTCGAGAATCCATACCGCCAAAGGCACGTTGAACAGGCAGTGCGCCAACGCGACGGCGATGTGGGTGTCGAACAGGCCAATCGACGAATACAGCTGGAAAAAGGGCAACAGGAACACCGCCGGTGGCGCCATGCGGTTGGTCAGCAGCCAGAAAAACAGGTGCTTGTCGCCGAGGAAACGATAGCGAGAAAACGCGTAAGCGGCAGGCAATGCCACACTCAGCGATATCACGGTATTCAGGCAAACGTAGTACAGCGAGTTGATGTAGCCGCTGTACCAGCTCTCGTCGGTGAAGATCACCTTGTAGTTCGCCAGGGTGAAATCCTGGGGAAACAGCGTCAGACCGCCGAGGATTTCGGTGTTGGTCTTGAAGGACATGTTCACCAGCCAATAGATCGGTACCAGCAGAAACAGCAGGTAGATCCACAGCGGCACGACTTTGCGAAGATTCATGGGCCGCTCCTCAGTTCTTTTCGCCGTGGGTCATGGCGGTGTAGAACACCCACGACACCAGCAGGATGATCAGGAAATACACCAGCGAGAACGCTGCCGCCGGGCCGAGGTCGAACTGACCCAGCGCCATGGTGGTCAGGGTCTGGCTAAGGAAAGTCGTCGAGTTGCCCGGTCCGCCCCCAGTGAGTACGAACGGCTCGGTGTAGATCATGAAGCTGTCCATGAAACGCAGCATCACGGCGATCAGCAGCACGCTCTTCATCTTCGGCAACTGGATGTGTCGGAAAACCGCCCAGTTCGATGCCCGATCGATCCGCGCCGCCTGGTAGTACACGTCCGGAATCGCCCGTAAACCCGAGTAGCACAGCAGCGCTACCAGCGAGGTCCAGTGCCAGACGTCGATGATCAGCACCGTCACCCAGGCATCCGAGGCATTGGCCGCGTAGTTGTAGCTGACGTGCAGCACGTTGTTGAGAAACCAGCCCAGCAGGCCGATGTCGCCACGGCCGAAAATCTGCCAGATGGTGCCAACCACGTTGAAGGGGATCAGCAGCGGAATGGTCATCACGATCAGGCACACCGAAGACCAGCGACCCTTCGTCGGCATGGTCAGCGCAATGGCGATGCCCAGCGGGATTTCGATCAGCAACACGCAGGCCGAATAGATGAACTGGCGCAGCAACGAGTCGTGCAGACGCGGGTCCTGCAACACCTGCCTGAACCAGTCGGTACCGACGAAATAGCGGCTGGACTGGTCGAAGATGTCCTGCACCGAATAGTTGACCACGGTCATCATCGGGATGATGGCGCTGAACGCCACCAACAGAAACACCGGCAGCACCAGCCACCAGGCCTTGTTGTTCTGCACCTTACTCATGGGGCACCTCGCTGGCCGACGCTGCATTGGCGTCGGCTTCCAGCAGAAATTCATCGGCGTAGAGCATCAACCACTGGGCCGGAAAACTGATCCAGGCCTGGCCTTGCGGCACCGGTTTGTCTTCCTGCAGGCGGACCTTCAGCGATTGCCCGGCAAGGTTCAGGGTGAGGATTTTGTAGGTCCCCAAGTCCTCGACATAGGTCACTTCGGCGCACATGGCGTCGTCGAACGGCCCATCCCAAACATGCACGAACTCGGGCCGGATACCGACCTTGAGGGTGCTCCACTTCGTTGCAGCCAAGCGCTGTTGCAGGGCTTCAGGCAAAGGCAGATGAACGCCGCCAAAACCCACGCCGCCAGCTTCAGGCTTGACCTCAATGAGGTTCATGCCAGGGCTGCCGATGAAATAGCCGACAAAAGTGTGATGAGGTTTTTCGAACAGCTCGCGCGGGGTGCCGAACTGCACGATCTGGCCGCCGTACATGACCGCGATCTTGTCGGCGAAAGTCGAGGCCTCCAGCTGATCGTGGGTGACGTAGACCATGGTGATGTTGAACTGCTCGTGGATCTGCTTGAGCTTGCGCCGCAGTTTCCACTTCAGGTGCGGGTCGATCACGGTCAGCGGTTCGTCGAACAGGATCGCCGACACGTCGTCGCGCACCAGACCGCGGCCCATGGAAACCTTTTGTTTCTCGTCAGCCGTGAGGCCCTTGGCTTTCTTTTTCAGCAGCGGTTGCAGGTCCAGGACGTCGGCGATTTCCTGCACCTTGATCTGAATTTTCGCCTCGGCCATGCCTTGATTGCGCAGAGGGAAGGCGAGGTTGTCGTACACCGTCATGGTGTCGTAGACCACCGGAAACTGGAAAACCTGAGCGATGTTGCGCTGCTCCGGCGACATGTCGTTGACCACGGTAGTGTCGAACATCACCTTGCCTTCCGACGGGCTGAGCAGGCCGGAAATGATGTTGAGCAAGGTCGATTTGCCGCAGCCGGACGGGCCGAGCAAGGCATACGCCCCGCCCTGCTCCCAGATGTGGGTCATCTCGCGGATTGCGTAATCTTCAGGGCCAGTGGGATTGGCGCTGTAGCTGTGCGCGAGTTGTTGCAAGCGGATCTCGGCCATCAGGCAACCCTCGCCATGCGCAGACCCGGTGCCTGGATAAGCCCGCCCTGCTGATCGAATACGAACAATTTGTGGGTCGGGATGTACACGCGGATCGGCGTATCAACGTCGTACTCGTGCACCCCCGGCAGGTGCAGGACCAACGAGAAATGCTCGTTGCGCACGTGCAGGAAGGTTTCCGAGCCGCTGATTTCCGCCAGTTCCACGGTGACCGCCAGTTCCAGATCGTCGTCGTTGGACGGTACGAGACTCAGGTGGCTGGGGCGCACACCAAAACCGTATTCGCCATCGCCGATCTTGCGCAGGTCGACGTTGAGCGGGAAATGCACGAAGTTGGCGAAGCTCACTTCGTTGCCATCGATACGGCCCGGCATCAGGTTAATCGGCGGCTCGGAGAACAGCTCGGCGGCCAGCACGGTTTTCGGCTGGTGGTAGACCTCAGGGGTCCTGCCGCTCTGGATCAGACGGCCTTCGTGCAGGATCGTCGTGGTGCCGCCCAGCGCCAGCGCTTCGTTGGGCTCGGTGGTGGCGTAGACCGCGATGGTGTTGCGGGTCTCGAACAGCTGGCGCATTTCCTGACGCAGCTCCTCGCGCAATTTGTAGTCGAGGTTGACCAGCGGCTCGTCGAACAGAATCAGCTCGGCGTCTTTCACCAGCGCCCGCGCCATGGCCGTGCGCTGCTGCTGGCCGCCGGAAAGCTCAAGGGGATAGCGACTGAGGAACTTCTCGATTCGCAGCATCTTGGCGGTTTCCCGCACGCGGCTGTCGATTTCGTCTTTCGACATTTTGGCCTGGCGCAGTGGCGAGGCGATGTTGTCGTAGACGGTCATGCTCGGGTAGTTGATGAATTGCTGATAAACCATCGACACATTGCGATGACGCACGGCCACTTGGGTGACATCTTTGCCATTCATCAGTACGCGGCCGCTGTCTGGCTTGTCCAGACCGGCCATCAAGCGCATCAGGCTGGTTTTGCCTGATAAGGTGCGCCCCAGCAATACGTTGAATGAGCCGGGTTCGAAGCTCAGCGACGCATCGTCGATCCAGATTTGACCGTCGACGGCTCGGCTGACGTGCTCAAGCGTGAGAGACATGGCGTGCCCTTTTTATTTGTCTTGTTCGGGGTGAAGCAGTTGGTCTGTTTTTTTAATGACCACGTGTTGGATAGCGACAATCGTGCCAATCGACCTTCGCTAACGAACACTGCCTCGAAACCTGCGTTATAGAGCGATCAGGGCAAATGAGCCTGTTCGCCAATATTCGTTGATGAACATAAATGAACAAGAAAGGCTGAACACCTGAACAAAATGAACATTGACTTTGAACAATCCTGAACAACAATGGGTGAACGTTTCGAGCACGGATGCTTGGCCCACGCCGTACCCCAAAAACAATAAAAGCTACCGGACGGAGCCAGACCATGGCCGCTACAGGCGCATCCACTGCTCACGACACCATCATTCGGGACTCTTGGGCCCGCTGCCGAGAATTTGGCCTGGACCATCAGTCACGCCCCGCCTTCAATCGGCTGCCTGAACAGCAGGTTTCGCAACTGCTGGAACGCCATCAGTCGCTGGTGCAGACCACCCATCAACAGGTGCTGCCCTTCTACGAGAACATTCTCAGCAACTCCAACTGCCTGATCCTGCTGGCTGACCAACAAGGCCAGGTGCTCAATTCGTGGGGCACCAAGCGCTTCGTCGAACCGGATCAGCAGCGGGGTTTCATCGCCGGGGCAAGCTGGCTCGAACGCGGGGTCGGCACCAACGCCATCGGCACGGCGTTGGCCTGTGAACAGGCTGTTCACATTGAACACGATGAACACTTTTTGAAGGCCAACCGTTTCATGACGGGCTCTGCGGCGCCGATTTTCGATGCCTCGCGGCGTATGGTCGCGGTGCTCGATGTGTCCAGCGACAGCTTCCTGCCGCCCTCCCACACCCTTGGGATGGTGAAGATGATGAGCCAGACCATCGAAAACCGGCTGATCCTGGACCAGTTTCAGCACGGCTATTTTCAGATGACGTTCAACACCGGGCTGAACAACCTCGACAGCCAGTGGGCCGGTTTGCTGATTTTCGATGAGAGTGGCCGCATCGTGTGCGCCAACCGTCGCGCCGACAATCTGCTGGGTGTACGTCTGTTGCAGGCCAACATCGAACAGCTGTTCAAGGCCCCGATTGCGCATTTGCTCGACCAGCAGGAAGGTCAGCCTTTCGCGCTGCAAGCCTCGGGGCATAACCGGTTTCACGGGGTGATCAAACGGCCCAAGGCCCCGGTGCTGAAATTCAGGGCTGCGACTGAGCTGAAGAAACCCCACACCGCTTTGCCCGGTTTCGGCGATGAAAAAGTGGCGAAAGCCACGCGGCAAGCGCAGCGTTTGTTAGAGAAAAACGTGCCACTGTTGATTCTCGGCGAGACTGGCGCGGGCAAAGAGGTGTTCGTCAAACACCTGCATCAACGCAGCTCCCGGGCTGATCAGCCATTCATTGCGGTGAACTGCGCCGCCATTCCGTCAGAGCTGGTGGAGGCCGAGCTGTTCGGTTACGAAAAAGGCGCGTTCACCGGCGCCCACCATAAAGGCAGCGTTGGCCTGATTCGCAAGGCGGACAAGGGCACGCTGTTTCTCGATGAAATCGGCGACATGCCCCTGCCCGTCCAGGCCCGTTTGCTGCGGGTGCTGCAGGAGCGTTGCGTGCAACCGCTGGGCAGCAGCGAGTTGTTTCCGGTGGACATTCGGGTGATTTCCGCAACCCACTGTTCGTTGCGCGAACAGGTGCAGAGCGGGCGTTTCCGGCAGGATTTGTACTACCGCATCAGCGGCTTGAACCTTGAATTGCCGCCCCTGCGCGACCGTACCGACAAGGCTGAATTGGTGCAGATGATCTGGCAGCAGCATCGCGAACCCCAGCAGACGGCGGGCTTTGAGTCGTCGGTGTTGGCGTTGTTCGAGCGGCATCCGTGGCCGGGGAATTTGCGTCAGTTGAGCAATGTGATTCAGGTGGCGTTGGCGCTGGCGGATGACGAGCCGATTTCTACCGAGCATCTGCCGGAGGACTTCTTTGCTGATCTGGAGCTTGTCGATCAGGAGATGGAGAGCGAGAACAGCGAGCGGGTGACGGCGTTCAATCGTAAGGCCGCGCTGGATACGCCGGAGGAGTTGAACGAGCTGTTGCACGCGGCCGGGGGGAATATTTCGCAGCTGGCCAAGCGGCTGGGGGTGAGTCGGAATACGCTTTATAAGCGGCTTCGGGAGCAGGGTTTCTGATTTGAGATAAGTGGCGCCTGACCCGACGCCTTCGCGAATGAATTCGCTCCCACAGGTTGATCGCATTTCAACTTTGGGAGTTGGGTCGTTCTGGCGTCATCGCGGATGAATCCGCTCCCACAGGTTGATCGTATTTCAACTTGTGGGAGTTGGGTTGTTCTGGCGTCATCGTGGATGAATCCGCTCCCACAGGCGATACGCGATCAATCTGTGGGAGCGAATTCATTCGCGAATCGATGTCACAGGCGTTGCCGGATCAAAATTTGCCGATCAATCCGCCAAGCGCCAGGTCGTTGCGCCTTTGCCGTCTTCCAGCACCACGCCCATGGCGGTGAGCTGGTCGCGGATGCGGTCGGATTCGGCCCAGTTCTTGTCGACCCGAGCCTGCAGGCGCGCTGCAATCAACGCTTCAACTTCAGCTGCATCGACACGGCCTTCAGCGCCTGCGCGCAGGAAGTCGTCGGCTTCAAGCTGCAACACGCCCAGCACGCTGGCCAGTTGCTTCAAGCGTGCCGCCAGACCGGCCGCAGCCGTGACATCGCTGTCACGCAGGCGGTTGATCTCGCGGACCATCTCGAAGAGCACCGCACAGGCTTCCGGCGTGCCGAAGTCGTCGTTCATTGCCGCAGAGAAACGCTCGACGAACGCTTCGCCACCGGCAGGCTCGGCGACCGGCAGACCTTTGAGCGCGTGATAGAAACGCTCCAGCGCGCCCTTCGACTCTTTCAGGCTGTCTTCGGAGTAGTTGATCGCGCTGCGGTAGTGGCTCGACACCAACAGGTAACGCACCACTTCCGGGTGATATTTATCCAGCACGTCGCGAATGGTGAAGAAGTTGTTCAAGGACTTGGACATCTTCTCGCCATTGATGCGGATCATGCCGCAGTGCATCCAGGCGTTGGCGTAGGTCTTGCCGGTGGCCGCTTCGCTTTGGGCGATTTCGTTCTCGTGGTGCGGGAATTCCAGGTCGGAGCCGCCGCCATGAATGTCGAAGGTCTCGCCCAGGCAGCAGGTCGACATCACCGAGCATTCGATGTGCCAGCCCGGACGGCCTGCGCCCCAGGGCGATTCCCAGCTCGGCTCGCCCGGCTTGACGCCTTTCCACAGCACGAAGTCCAGCGGGTCGTCCTTCGCTTCGTCGACCTCGATCCGCGCACCGATGCGCAGGTCTTCGATCTTCTTGCGCGACAGCTTGCCGTAGCCCAGGAACTTGCCGACGCGGTAGTACACGTCGCCATTGCCCGGCGCGTAGGCGTAGCCCTTGTCGATCAGGCTCTGGATCATGTCGTGCATGCCGCCGATGTAGTCGGTGGCGCGCGGCTCCATGTCCGGTTTGAGGATGTTCAGGCGCGCTTCGTCCTCGTGCATCGCGTCGATCATGCGCGCGGTCAGGGCATCGAACGCTTCGCCGTTTTCACGGGCGCGGTTGATGATCTTGTCGTCGATGTCGGTGATGTTGCGCACGTAGGTCAGGTCGTAGCCGCTGAAACGCAGCCAGCGAGTGACCAGGTCGAACGCGACCATGCTGCGGCCGTGGCCCAAGTGGCAGTAGTCGTACACGGTCATCCCGCAGACGTACATGCGCACCTTGTTGCCATCCAGCGGCTTGAAGACTTCTTTGCTCTTGGTGAGCGTGTTGTAAATGGAAAGCACGTTCTGCCTCTTATCTGTACTGCATCAAGTCCACGCGTCACGCAGCGTGACGGTCCGGTTGAATACCGGCTGACCAGGTTTCGAGTCTTTGATGTCCGCGCAGAAATAGCCTTCGCGTTCAAACTGGAAACGGTCTTCCGGCTGAGCTTCACCCAACGAGGGTTCAGCCCGACAACCGGTCAGGACCTGCAAGGAGCCCGGGTTGATGTTGTCCAGGAAGGTCTTGCCCTCCTCGGCCTTCTCCGGGTTCGCGGAGAGGAACAGACGGTCGTACAGACGCACTTCACATTCAATGCTTTCAGCGGCGGGGACCCAGTGGACCACGCCCTTGACCTTGCGGCCTTCCGGGTTCTTGCCCAGGGTGTCCGGGTCGTACGAGCAACGCAGCTCGACGATGTTGCCGTCGGCATCTTTGATCGCTTCGTCGGCGCGGATCACGTAGCTGCCACGCAGGCGCACTTCGCCGTTCGGTTCCAGGCGCTTGTAGCCCTTCGGCGGCTCTTCCATGTAGTCGTCGCGGTCGATGTAGATCTCGCGGGAGAACGGCAGCTTGCGCACCCCCAGTTCTTCCTTCTGCGGATGACGCGGCAGTTCGAGGTGATCGACCTTGTCTTCCGGGTAGTTGGTGATCACGACCTTCAATGGACGCAGCACGCACATGGCACGAGGGGCGTTGTGGTCCAGGTCCTGACGGATGCTGAATTCGAGCATGCCGAAATCGACCACGCCGTCGGAACGGTTGGTGCCGATCATTTCGCAGAAATTGCGGATCGATGCCGGGGTGTAACCGCGACGGCGGAAGCCCGACAGGGTCGACATTCGCGGGTCGTCCCAACCATTGACGTGCTTTTCATCGACCAGTTGCTTGAGCTTGCGCTTGCTGGTGATGGTGTAGTTCAGGTTCAGGCGCGAGAACTCGTACTGGCGCGGCTTGCACGGCACCGGCAGGTTGTCGAGGAACCAGTCGTACAGCGGACGGTGGCTTTCGAATTCCAGGGTGCAGATCGAGTGGGTGATGCCTTCGATGGCGTCCGACTGACCGTGGGTGAAGTCGTAGATCGGGTAGATGCACCACTTGTCGCCCGTCTGGTGGTGATGGGCGTGGCGAATGCGGTACAGAATCGGGTCGCGCAGGTTCATGTTCGGCGAGGCCATGTCGATCTTGGCGCGCAGCACGCGGGCGCCGTCTTCGAACTCACCGGCCTTCATGCGGGCGAACAGGTCCAGGTTTTCCTCGACGCCGCGCTCACGGAACGGGCTGTTCTTGCCCGGTTCTGTCAGGGTGCCGCGGTATTCGCGCGCTTGTTCAGGGGTCAGGTCGTCAACATAGGCTTTGCCCGCCTTGATCAGCTCGACGGCCCAGTCGTGCAGTTGATCGAAATACTGCGAGGCGTAGCGCACTTCACCGGACCATTGAAAGCCCAGCCATTTGACGTCGTTTTCAATGGCGTCGATGTATTCCTGGTCTTCCTTGGCCGGGTTGGTGTCGTCGAAACGCAGGTGCGTAACGCCACCGAATTCCTGAGCCAGACCGAAGTTGACGCAGATCGACTTGGCATGACCGATGTGCAGGTAGCCGTTGGGCTCCGGCGGGAAACGGGTCACGATCTGGGTGTGCTTACCCGAATCCAGGTCTGCCTGCACGATGGGGCGCAGGAAGTTGGTTGGAATTGCAGGGCCTGCCTTGGTGGTGGCAGCAGCGTCTTGAGTGGGCTTGCTCATAGGATCCTTGAAAACCTGACAGTCTTGGCCAGGGTAGGCCGAATAAATCAAAGCGCCTATCATAGCCGAACCTGTCAAGCCCCTGACAGCGCGCAGTGACAAAACTGCCGAGATACCTGGCAGGTGATTTCAGGCCGCGGGTTTAATTGCAACTACCCGTAGGGCAACCTGCCTCTGTAAACTGCGCGCCAGGGTGAATCAGCGGCCCTTGCAGCCAGCTTCTATGCTGTAAACCGCGATCGACACGTCCAACCACGAATTCCAAAAGAGCGATTCGAACATGTCCAAAGTAAAACTGACCACCAACCACGGTGACATCGTCCTGCAACTGAACGCTGAGAAAGCGCCGATCACCGTTGCCAACTTCATCGAATACGTCAACGCGGGTCATTACAGCAACACCGTGTTCCACCGCGTCATCGGCAACTTCATGGTCCAGGGCGGCGGTTTCGAGCCAGGCATGAAAGAAAAGAAAGACAAGCGCCCAAGCATCCAGAACGAAGCCGACAACGGCCTGCCGAACAAGAAGTACAGCGTGGCCATGGCCCGTACCATGGAGCCGCACTCTGCCTCGGCCCAGTTCTTCATCAACGTCGCTGACAACAGCTTCCTGAACCACAGCGCCAAAACCGTTCAAGGCTGGGGCTACGCGGTGTTCGGTGAAGTGGTCGAAGGTTCGGACGTGGTCGACAAGATCAAAGGCGTCGCCACCACTTCCAAAGCAGGCCACCAGGACGTACCGGCTGACGACGTGATCATCGAGAAAGCCGAGATCGTTGAGTGATATTGCTGATCTCCGATCTGCATCTGGAAGAAGGACGCCCGGACATTACCCGGGCGTTTCTGGATCTGCTCAGCGACCGCGCCCGTGGGGCCGAGTCGCTGTATATCCTCGGGGATTTTTTCGAGGTCTGGATTGGCGATGACGCGATGTCGCCTTTCCAGCGCTCGATCTGCGAAGCCCTGCGCGCCTTGAGCGACAGCGGCACGCAGGTGTTCCTGATGCACGGCAATCGCGATTTTCTGATCGGCAAGGCTTTTTGCAAGGCCGCGGGCTGCACCCTGTTGAAAGACCCGAGTGTCGTGCCATTCAACGGTGAGCCGGTGTTGTTGATGCACGGCGACAGCCTGTGCACCCGCGACGAAGCCTATATGCGTTTGCGCCGCTACCTGCGCAATCCACTGACTTTATGGGTGCTGCGCCATCTGCCTTTGAGCACCCGGCATAAACTCGCGCGCAAGTTGCGCAGTGAAAGCCGCGCGCAGACCCGCATGAAAGCCAACGACATCGTTGACGTGACCCCGGAAGAAGTCCCGCGGATCATGTCCGAATATGGGGTGAAAACCCTGATCCACGGCCACACCCACCGCCCCGCCATTCACAAGCTGCAGATCGGCAGCGATACCGCGCAACGGATCGTGCTGGGGGATTGGGACCGCGAAGGATGGGCGTTGCAGGTCGATGAACAAGGCTTTCAACTGACCTCGTTCGGGTTTGTGCAGGAGCAGCCGCTGGGGCTGCCTTCTCACACCGCACCTGACCTGTAGCAGCACGGCTTACTAGCGGTGGCGACCGTGAGATCGCCACCGACCTGCTTCTGCCGAAGGCGTGGGAGCGCTGCTTGCTCGCGATCTGCTGCGGAGCAGCAGCAAAACCTGACATTTCCGTTGTGTCAGGCACACCGAGTGCGCAGGATTGGCTGCCGCTTCGCGCCAGATCGCGAGCAAGCAACGCTCCTACGGCCTTCGGCCAGAATCAAAAGCAATAACCATCAACAACGCCACCGGCCAGAATCAAAAGCAATCATCCATGACCGGGAACCTGGCCAGCATCATAAGTACAAATCATCAATGCCCCGCCCCAGGCCCGGCCTTGGCGGCGAACGGGGGTTTGGCCATCCAGATGATGAAGATCAGCACCATGAACCCCCAGCCCATCATGTAGAAATAATCCACCGTGGACATCATGTAGGCCTGGCTGGTGACCATGCTGTCGAGCTGCGCGTAGGCCTGATTGCTCGGCCCGCCGAGCATGTCCAGCGCGTGTCGCGTGGTCGGTTCGTAGGTGTTCACGTTTTCGCTGAGGTACGCGTGGTGCATGTTCGCCCGGCGAATCCAGATCCAGGTCGTCAACGAGGCCGCGAAGCTGCCGCCGAGGTTACGCAAAAACGTCGCCAGCCCCGAACCGTCGGCAATCTGCGACGGCGGCAGGTCCGACAGCAGGATGCTCAAGGTCGGCATGAAGAACACCGCAATCCCCGCCCCCATGAACAGCTGCACCATCGCGATGTGGTAGAAATCCACCTGACTGGTGAAATTCGAGCGCAGGAAACAGCTCATGCCGATGACCAGAAACGCCAGGCCTGCCAATAGCCGCAGGTCGAACTTCGGCGCGTATTTGCCCACGAACGGCGACAGCAGCACCGGCAATATCCCCAACGGCGCCACGGCCAGCCCCGCATAAGTCGGCGTGTAGCCCATCTGCGTCTGCAACCATTGCGGCAAAATCAGGTTGATCCCGAAAAAGCCCGCGTAGCCCAGCACCAGACAAATGGTCCCGACCCTGAAGTTGCGGAACGAAAACAGCCGCAAATTCACCACCGGGTGTTCATCGGTCAACTCCCAGATGATGAAGGCGGCTATGCCGATGGCTGAGATCACCGAACCGATGATGATGAAATTCGACGAGAACCAGTCCAGGTCATTGCCCTTGTCGAGCACCACCTGCAAGGCGCCTACGCCGATGATCAGGGTGATCAGCCCGATGTAGTCCATGGGTTGGCGGACGATGTTCACCGGACGCGCCGCCAGTTGCGTGCGCACCACGGCAGCGGCGAACAGGCCAATCGGCACGTTGATGAAGAAGATCCACGGCCAGGCATAACTGTCGGTGATCCAGCCCCCAAGAATCGGCCCGGCAATCGGCGCCGCCACCGTGACCATCGCCAGCAGTGCCAGTGCCATCCCCCGTTTCGCCGGGGGGTAGACGGCAATCAGGAGCGTCTGCGCCATCGGGTACAGCGGGCCTGCGACCAGACCCTGCACCACCCGGAAGCCCACGAGTTCGGGCATCGACGTCGAAATGCCACACAAGAACGAGGCGATCACGAACAGCAGTGTCGCCCATATAAAGAGCTTCACTTCGCCGAAGCGACGGCTCAGCCAGCCGGTCAATGGCAGCGCGATGGCGTTACTGACCGCAAACGAGGTGATAACCCAAGTGCCCTGGTCCGAACTCACCCCCAGGTTGCCGGAAATCGTCGGCAACGCGACGTTGGCAATGGTGGTGTCCAGCACCTGCATGAACGTCGCCAGTGACAGGCCGATGGTGCTCAAGACCAGGCTGGGCGGCGTGAAAGAAGCGGGAGCGTTGTTACTCATCGCGAATCCTTTGACTCTTCAAAATGGTCCCGTCGCGAGAGATGCCTCCAAGGGATGGAACCAAGGGATTGGCGGGTCAGCGCTGGGCAGCCTTGTCCGGGCCGGAGGCGCTGTTCTCGTGAATCAGGCGCCCGATCAGGGTGTCGGCTTCGGCCAGTTGCTTGACGTACACGTCCGTGGTGAACGACGCCTGCTTCGGCGGCTGTTGCGCCAGCACCGGGCCGTTCTGGTCGTGCAGGTTCACGTCAACGACGGTGGACAGGCCGATACGCAGCGGGTTTTGCTTCAGTTCGTCAGGGTTGATGTGAATCCGCACCGGCACCCGTTGCACGATCTTGATCCAGTTACCCGTGGCGTTCTGCGCGGGCAGCAGGGCAAACGCGCTGCCGGTCCCGGCGCCGACGCTGTCCACGGTGCCGCTGTATTTCACGTCGCTGCCATAAAGGTCCGCTTCGATGTCCACCGGCTGGCCGATGCGCATCTTGCCCAATTGGGTTTCCTTGAAGTTGGCGTCGATCCACACCTGATCCAGCGGGATCACCGCCATCAGCGCCGTGCCCGGCTGGACGCGCTGGCCCAGCTGCACCGTGCGCTTGGCCACGTAACCGGTGACCGGCGCGATCAGCGTGCTGCGGGCGCTGTTCAGGTAAGCCTGACGGAACTGCGACGCAGCCGCTTTCACATCCGGGTGCGACGCCACGTTGGTGTCGTCCACCAGGGCCGTGCTGGTCACCAGTTGCTGCTGGATGTTGTTCAGGGCGTTTTGCGCACTGGTCAGGTCATCCTGCGCGTGGGACAGCTCTTCTTGGGAAATCGCCCCGCCCGCTGCCAGGTTGCGACGACGGTTGTAGTTGTCCTGAGCCCGTTTGACCTCGGCACGCTGGGCGGCCAATTGCGCCTTGATGCCGTCCACATTGCTGTAGAGACCGCGCACCTGACGCACGACCTTGCCCAGATTCGCTTCGGCGCTTTGCAGCGCGACTTCGGCATCGTTCGGGTCGAACTGCACCAGCACCTGCCCTTCGCGAACCAGATCGCCATCGTCGGCGCCGATACTGACCACCGTGCCTGTGGTTTGCGGAGTGATCTCCACCACGTTGCCGTTGACGTAGGCGTCGTCGGTGCTTTCGTACCATTGGCCGTAGATTTCATACCAGGCCCAGACGCCGATACCGGCGAGGATCACGATGATCAACAGGCCGAACATCAACAGCTTGCGTTTCCGCGGGTTTTTCTGCGGCTGACCCGGCGCGGCCTTCTGGTCTTTCTGATCCTTCTGACCGTTCTGGTTCTGCTGGTCGCCCGGCTTCTGAGCGTCGTTCTTTTGTTCGTTTGCAGTGTTGTTTTCGCTATCGGCGTTGGCCATGACGATTACCTTAATGGGTCAGCGATGCAGTTGACGGGACGGCCGGGGCGGCGTTTTCGCCGGGCTTGCTCTCTTCGAAGCCTCCCCCCAGTGCCTGCATCAACTGGATCGAAAGATCGATTCGTTCCGCGTTGAGATCAGCCAGTTGGCGTTGCGATTGCAGCAGTTGCTGCTCGACGCTCAACACATCGAGGTAGTTGCCGATCCCCGAGGAATAACGCTGAACGACGGTGTTGTAGGACTTCTGAATGACGTCGGTGGCCTGCTGACGGGCGTCGATCTGCCCGCTGATCGAACGCAATTGGCCGATGTTGTCGCTGACATCACCCAAGGCACGCACCAGGCTTTTGTTGTACTGCGCGACGGCCAGGTCGTAGTCGGCGTCTCGGGCGTCGAGGTCGGCGCGACGACGACCGCCGTCGAAGATCGGCAACGAGACGGTCGGCGCGACGTTGAAGAAGCGGCTCGCCGAACCGAACATCGCGTCACCCAGCAGCGACTCCACCCCCGCCGACGCACTGAGGTTCAGGTTCGGGTAGAAGTTGGTCTTGCTGACCGCGATGTCCTTGTTTGCCGCCTCGACCCGCCAGCGCGCGGCCACCAGATCGGGGCGACGGCCGAGCAATTCAGCCGGCACCACCGACGGCAAGGCAACGACCGCAGGTTTCAGCACGGTCGGACGGGCCAGCTCTTCGCCGCGATCCGGGCCTTTGCCCATCAGTACGGCCAGGGTGATTTTGGCGGTGCGCAGGCGCTTGTCGGCGTCGACCAAGGCTTCGCGGGAGCCGGCTTCCAGGCTCTCGGTCTGCTGGTATTGGTACTCGCTGTCGATGCCGGACTTGAAGCGACGGGCGCCCAACTCCAGCAATTGCCGCGTGCGTTTCAGGTCGTCGGCCGCCAGGTCGCGAACGATGTAGGCCTGACCCAGATCGCTGTAGGCGCGGGCGACGTCGGCCGCGAGGGTCAACTGCGCGGCGCGCTGGTCGATTTCAGAAGCGCGGGCCTGGCCCAACGCCGCTTCCCAGGCGGCACGCTGGCCGCCCCACAGGTCAAAGTTGTAATTAAAGCTCGCGCCCAAACTCCGCAGCGTGCTGTAACGGTCGCCGGTGCCGGTCGGGTCCTGATCCTTGGCCAGACGCGAACGGCTGACACTGGCATTGGCATCGACGGTCGGCATGCGCTCGGCGTCGGCGGCATAAGCGGCAGCACTGGCCTGATGGGTCCGCGCGGCGGCGATCTGCATGTCAGGGCTGTCGCGCAGGGCTTCCGTAATCAGGCCGTTGAGTTGAGGGTCGCCCAGGCTGGTCCACCAGTCGCGCTTCGGCCAGGCCGCTGGCGACAGGTTGATGCCATTGAGGCTGTTTCCGGCCTGCAAGCTGTTGGCGTCGATGCCGACGGCCTCGGTGTGTAAGCCTTTGGAGTTCGCGCAACCTGCCATGACCAGTGCGGCGAACACCAGACTGAGAGAGGTGCGAAGGGCCGAGCCCTGTGGGGATCGAATGTTCATTTGGCTGCAATCCGGGCGAGTGTGATCGGGTCCGCCGCCGCGACCAGCACCTTGGTGAGCAACTTTTCCAGCATGGCCAGTTCGTCCTTGTCCAGCACCCCGACCATTTCGTTCAGGGCCTCTGCGCCGATTTGCGGCAGCAGGTTCGACAGCGTTTTGCCGGCATCAGTCAGCACCAGACGCACCTGACGGCGATCCGATTCGGAGCGGGCACGGGTCAGCAGGTCTTTCTGTTCCAGACGGTCAAGCATGCGGGTCATGGAGCCGCTGTCCAGGCACAGCGAACGGCAGAGGTCAGCCGGTGTTTCGGCGCCATACAACGCGACGATGATCAGCACTTTGAATTGCTGAGCCGTCAGTTCGTAGGGTTCAAGCAGTTTGTCGAGGATGCGGTTTTTCAGTTGTTCGGCTCGGCCGATCAGCATGCCCAGCAGGCTGCATTGAAAACTCTCGGAAGTGAAATGTGCCATTGATAGCCACCCATTATCTGCCTAGGCAGTGATTTTGAGCCGATATTACTGCCTAAGCAGTAAACACACAATGAAACAATTTTCAGGATGCAGAGTTCCAGACGAATGTGCTCGTCGGATGAGAGGAAGTGTGCTGGGGCGGTTGGGAATTACAGCGCAGGCACGCCGCTGTGAAACCGGAAATCCTCGTCCGGGCTTTCGATAAGTTCGCGCTCCGCCAGGCGAATTTCTTCAATTTTGGCGTTAACGTCCGCCTCGTCGCCATAGGTGTAGGCCAGCTTCAGGTAATCCTGAAAATGCCGGGCCTCGGACTTGAGCAGGCTGGCGTAGAACTTCGAGAGGTCCGCGTCCAGGTGCGGGACCAGCGCGGCGAAACGTTCGCAGGAGCGCGCTTCGACAATGGCGCCGACGATCAGCGCGTCGGTCAATCGGTAGGGGTTGTGGGTGCGAACGAGCTTGCGCAACGACCCGGCATAACGCGCCGAGCTGATGTTGGCCATGGGGATGCCGCGCTTCTTGATGATGCCGATCACCTGCTCGAAGTGACGCAACTCTTCCCGTGCCAGACGCGACATTTTCGCCAAGAGGTCGAATTTGTCGTTGTACTGGAACATGAACTGGAACGCCGCACCGGCGGCTTTCTTTTCATTGTTCGCGTGGTCGATCAGCAGGATATCCAGGTTCTGCAAGGCGGCCTGAACCCAGGCGTCCGGGGTCGGGCAAAGCAGGAAGGCATCGATGTCTGGATAAAGCGGCATGGGTTCACGACTGGCAGAGTGGGAAAGGCGCAGCATTATACGGGCCTCGACGCGCAGAACCAGCCTCTTGGGCCGGAAATCCGATGACGCCGATCAACGCGTCGCGTCGTCTGGGCCAGCTATAGTCAACGGGCGAACCCCGACAGCTCAAGTAGGGTCGAAGGTTTCATGACGTCTTCATAGGAGATCCGCTCATGCACGCGATTCGCAGGATTCTGGTGGTCATTGAACCCAACGCTGACACCGATCAGGTCGCCAACCTCGCCATGCCTCGCGCTTGCCTGATCGCCCGTGCCACCGAGGCCAGCCTGCATCTGTTGGTGTGCGACAAAAGTGCGGATCACGGCGAACTGCTGTCGGACCTTCGCCATGTGCTGGAAGCCAAGGGGATCGAGGTCACCACCGAGCAGAACTGGCACGAAAGCACGCACCAGACCATCGTCCAGGCGCAACAGGCGCAGGGTGCGGACCTGGTCATCAAACAGCACTTTCCCGACAGCACTCTGAGAAGAGCCCTGCTTGCCCCGGCGGACTGGAAATTGCTGCGCCACTGCCCGTGCCCGGTGCTGATGGTGAACTCCGACAGGCCGTGGAAAGGCGGGGCGATCCTGGCGGCCGTCGATGTCGGCAATCCGGACGGCGAGCACACGGCCTTGCACTACAGCATCGTCCAGCACGGTTTTAGCCTGGCAGAGATGGCGGGCGGTGAACTCCACGTGATCGCGGCGCACCCCTCCCCCACGCTGTCGGCGGCAGAGCCGGTGTATCAACTGCCGACCCACGTCGAGGGGGAATATCGCGAACAGTGCAAGGCGTTTCAGACTGAGTTCGACATCGACGATGCTCACCTGCACATTGCCGAGGGACCGGCGGATGTGCTGATCCCGTTCACAGCACATCATTTACAGGCGGCGGTGACGGTCATTGGAACCGTGGCGCGGACGGGATTTTCGGGCGCGCTGATCGGGAACACGGCAGAAGTGGTGCTGGACTCGCTGGAAAGCGATGTGCTGGTGCTGAAGAGCGAGGAGATCGTGGCGCAGTTGAAGAAGCATCTGGCGCAGGCGTAGGGCGTTCGCACTCGCTTCTGCCGCAGACTAGGCTACGATGGTCGGCTTCTGCCGCAGGCGTGGGAGTGCCGGGGTGGCGCTCCACCTTGCCTACGATCTGGCGCGCAGCGGCAGTAAACTCTGCTCACGCGGTGTGTCTGGCAGAACGGGATGCCCGGTTTTGCTGCCGCTTCGGTCGAGCGCGACCCCGGGCCGATCGTAGGCAAGCCAACTCCCACGGCCTTCGGCCAGAATCAAATGCGATTCGCGCCAGCAGCCCCCCAGGCCTTCGGCCAGAATAAAAAGCCGGGCACGGATCAGCTTTGCCCCATCGCATCCTTCAAAAAGCCCGGCGCGATGTAACGTTCGTAATGCGCTTCGGACAGCAGGAAGAATTCCCGATCAATGGCATCGCGCAGTTCCGGCAGCGGCCAGTCGCGAAATTCGGGCATCAGCACCATGCCGTACGCTTCCACGTTGTTGATCACCCTCGCCCCGCGCGCGATCAACTGGTATGCCCAGCAATACTCCGATTGCTGCGGCACGAAGCGGATTTTGCGCTGTTCGAGCTGCTGACGCAGCAAACCGGGGTCGAACACTTCGACTTTCGCGGCCATTACCTGCACCAGCAATTGTTCGAGCCGCAGCCACACCGCGCGCTTTTCTTCCTCGTTGTAGCCATTCCAGTGAATGACTTCGTGGTGAAAACGCTTGCATCCCCGGCACACGAGGTCCCCGTAAACGGTGGAACACAGGCCGACACAGGGCGTTTTGATGATGTGGTTGGGCATGGCGGAAAAACACGGCAGCGGACGAAACAAGCCCGCATGTTAGCCCTTTGTCTAAATCGGTACACCCCCGAAGATGTAGGGGCTAACTTACCTTTCCCTTTTTTTTGCCGTAGAATCACCGGGCCTTTTAAGGCGCCAATGTCCGTTGGAAGCTGTTTTCAAAGCGTCACGAGCACAGTCCAGGATCTGTACGGAAAGTCGGCAAGCGCCACTTTCCCTATGGAGCCTTACCCCGCAGTACGGTTCGACGCAGGCGTAATCCTGCGTCCCCTCCCTCCCAGAGCCGTTCATGCAGGCGTAAAACTTTGAAAACAGCTTCTGTTGGAGATCGTCAGCTTCCTGCCTGAAAACTCAAAAAGTTTTGACATGCACGGTCGCGGACTTTTTCCGGATGAGCGTCCCGGACACCCATTTGGGACCACTGATGAGGGTAATACTGTGCTTGAAGCCTACCGTAAACACATCGAAGAGCGTGCCGCCCAGGGTATCGTGCCCCAGCCGCTTAACGCCGAACAAACCGCAGGCCTGGTCGAGCTGCTGAAGAACCCACCGGCTGGCGAAGAAGCTGTCCTCCTTGATCTGATCACCAACCGCGTTCCACCAGGCGTTGACGAAGCTGCCTACGTCAAAGCCGGTTTCCTCTCCGCTCTGGCCAAGGGCGAAGTCTCTTCCCCTCTGCTGGACAAGAAGCGCGCTGTTGAACTGCTCGGCACCATGCAGGGCGGCTATAACATCGTGACCATGGTTGACCTGCTGGACGATGCCGATCTGGCACCTGTCGCAGCCGAGCAACTGAAGCACACCCTGCTGATGTTCGACGCCTTCCACGACGTCGCTGAAAAAGCCAAGAACGGCAACGCACACGCTCAAGGCGTGCTGCAGTCCTGGGCTGACGGCGAGTGGTTCCAGAAGCGTCCGACCCTGGCTGAAAAGATCAGCCTGCGCGTCTTCAAGGTCACCGGCGAAACCAACACCGACGACCTGTCGCCTGCACCGGATGCCTGGTCCCGTCCTGACATCCCGCTGCACGCCCTGGCCATGCTGAAAATGGCACGCGACGGCATCGTGCCTGATGTGCAAGGCGCCATAGGCCCGATGAAGCAGATCGAAGAAATGCGCGGTCAAGGCTTCCCTATCGCCTACGTCGGTGACGTGGTCGGTACCGGTTCCTCGCGTAAATCCGCCACCAACTCGGTGCTGTGGTTCTTTGGTGACGACGTTCCTTACGTGCCGAACAAGCGCGCTGGCGGCTTCTGCTTCGGCAGCAAGATCGCTCCAATCTTCTACAACACCATGGAAGATGCCGGCGCACTGCCAATCGAATTCGATGTGACCAACATCAACATGGGTGACGTGATCGACGTTTACCCATATGAAGGCAAAGTCACCAAGCACGACAGCGACGAAGTGATCACCACTTTCGAACTGAAAACCCCTGTGCTGCTGGACGAAGTCCGCGCCGGTGGCCGTATTCCGTTGATCATCGGTCGTGGTCTGACTGGCAAGGCACGCACCGAGCTGGGTCTGCCACCATCGACCCTGTTCAAGCTGCCTGACGTTCCAGCGGCCAGCACCAAGGGTTTCACCCTGGCGCAGAAAATGGTCGGCAAGGCCTGCGGCACCGACGGCATCCGTCCAGGTACTTACTGCGAACCGAAGATGACCACCGTCGGTTCTCAGGACACCACCGGTCCGATGACCCGTGACGAGCTGAAAGACCTGGCGTGCCTGGGCTTCTCGACCGACCTGGTGATGCAGTCTTTCTGCCACACCGCGGCCTATCCAAAGCCGATCGACGTCAAGACCCACCACACCCTGCCTGATTTCATCATGACCCGTGGCGGCGTTTCGCTGCGTCCGGGCGACGGCATCATCCACAGCTGGCTGAACCGCATGCTGCTGCCGGACACCGTCGGCACCGGTGGTGACTCGCACACCCGTTTCCCGATCGGTATCTCGTTCCCGGCCGGTTCCGGTCTGGTCGCGTTCGCCGCTGCCACTGGCGTCATGCCGCTGGACATGCCGGAATCGATCCTGGTCCGTTTCAAAGGCAAGCTGCAACCGGGCGTCACCCTGCGTGACCTGGTTCACGCGATTCCTTACTACGCGATTCAGAAAGGCC
Organism: Pseudomonas sp. NPDC088368; assembly: GCF_044753445.1. Classification (NCBI taxonomy): domain Bacteria; kingdom Pseudomonadati; phylum Pseudomonadota; class Gammaproteobacteria; order Pseudomonadales; family Pseudomonadaceae; genus Pseudomonas; species Pseudomonas sp. NPDC088368. Next base: position 731,158 of record NZ_JBIVNG010000001.1, on the reverse strand, counting down.
TGCTGACCGTCGAGAAGAAAGGCAAGAAAAACGCCTTCTCGGGTCGCATCCTGGAAATCGAAGGTCTGGACAACCTGAGCATCGAACAGGCTTTCGAGCTGTCCGACGCCTCAGCCGAACGTTCGGCTGCCGGTTGCACCATCAAGCTCTCCAAAGAGCCGATCATCGAATACCTCAGCTCCAACATCACCCTGCTGCGCTGGATGATCGCGGAAGGCTACGGTGATCCACGTACGCTGGAGCGTCGTGCCCAGGCGATGGAAGCCTGGATTGCCAACCCTGAACTGCTGGAAGCCGATGCTGACGCTGAATACGCTGAAATCATCGAGATCGACCTGGCGGACGTCAAAGAGCCTGTGCTCTGCGCGCCGAACGACCCGGACGACGCCCGTCTGCTGTCCAGTGTTGCTGGCGAGAAGATCGACGAAGTGTTCATCGGTTCGTGCATGACCAACATCGGTCACTTCCGCGCTGCCGGTAAGTTGCTGGACCAAGTCAAAGGTCAGCTGCCAACCCGTCTGTGGCTGTCGCCGCCGACCAAAATGGACGCTCACCAACTGACCGAAGAAGGCTACTACGGCATCTACGGCAAGGCTGGCGCACGCATGGAAATGCCGGGCTGCTCGCTGTGCATGGGTAACCAGGCACGTGTGAACCCGAACGCCACCGTGGTCTCGACCTCGACCCGTAACTTCCCGAACCGTCTGGGCGACGGCGCGAACGTCTACCTGGCCTCGGCCGAGTTGGCGTCCGTTGCATCGATCCTGGGTCGCCTGCCGACCGTCGAGGAGTACATGGTGTACGCGGGCAAGATCGACAGCATGTCTGCCGATGTCTACCGCTACCTGAGCTTCGACCAGATCGCCGAGTTCCGTGAATCCGCTGCGAACGCCAACATCCCGGTTGTTCAAGCGTAAGATCGAAACACAGCGTTGAAAGAACCCCACTTCGGTGGGGTTTTTTTATGGGGATTGGTTTTGTTGATCGTTCCCACGCTCCGCGTGGGAATGCCTCACGTGACGCTCCACGTGAAGCAAAAAAAACCCCACATCTCTCGACGCAGGGCTTTTTCTTGCAGCTTGACGCTTACAACTTGAAGCTAGCGCCTCAAACCACCGTCGTCTGCCCACTCATGGCCAGGTCCAGCAGCTCGCGGTTGGCGACCGCGTACATCGCGTAGTCGTTACCACTCGCTGCACGCAGTTCGACCAGCATGGAGCGCCAACGCTCGACCATCGGCAGGTGTTGCTCCAGCCACAGGTTCAGGCGCTCTTCCACGTCCGCAGGGCCGTTGGCCATTTGCAGGACGGAGACGGTGATCGCCCGTTGCTGCCAGTCGATGTCGTCGCGGAACGCTTCGCGGGCCAGGGCCTGCCAGTTGTTTTCCACCGGCAATGCGCTGATCTGCTGCAAGTACCAGGTCACGTCCAGCGAGCTGCCCACGGCGAAGTAGACCTTGGCCACATCGGCGGCGTTCTGACCGGTGACGTCGGACGCTTCGATGATCGGCAGCAGCGTGTAGAGGTGCGTAGTGCCTGCCACCATCCGTGCCAACAACTCAGGTACGCCCGCTTCGACGTACTCCTGATAACGCGCCTGCCAGACTTCACGGGGCGGGCCTTCCAGCAGCTCGTCCAGTTTCAGGCCCAGTGCCGCGAGGTGCGGCCCGAAGTGCGCGACGTCACGTGCCGCGTCGAGTTCGTTGCGACGGCTGCGCAGGAACCAGCGAGTGGCGCGACGTCCCAGGCGCATCAGTTCATCCATCAGCGCCAGCTGAATTTCAGCGGGAACCTTGTAGTCCAGCGCCTCGATCTGACGGAACCAGTGCGGGAGGTGGAAGATGTCACGCACGATCACGTAGGCCCCGGCCACGTTGGCCGCGCTCATACCAGTCGACTCTTTGAGCCGCTGCACGAAGGTGATGCCCATGTGGTTGACCAGGTCGTTGGCGATCTGGGTGCTGACGATTTCACGCTTCAGACGGTGGCGACGCATGGACTCCGAGAACTTCGCACCGAGTGACGGCGGGAAAGCGGTTTCCATGTCGCGGGCCAGGTAGTCGTCGTCCGGGACGCGGGATTCCAGCAGCGCTTCCTTGAGGTCGATTTTGCTGTACGAGATCAATACCGACAGCTCGGCGCGGGTCAGGCCTTGTTTCTCGGCCACGCGCTCGGCGATCTGATCTTCGGCGGGCAGGAACTCGATGGCGCGGTCCAGCTTGCCACGGGATTCCAGGTCGCTCATCAGGCGCTTGTATTCGGCAATGCGCTCGTAGGCACGACGGGCCGCCAGGGACAGGGCTTGCGTCTGCTTGTAATTGTTGCCGAGCACCAGGTTGCCCACTTCGTCGGTCATGCTTTCGAGCAGCAGGTTGCGCTGCTTCTCGGTCATGTCACCGGCCTGCACCACTTCGTTGAGCAGGATCTTGATGTTCACTTCGTGGTCGGAGCAGTCCACACCACCGGCGTTGTCGATGAAGTCGGTGTTGGTCGCACCGCCCAGCAGGCCGAATTCGACGCGACCCAGTTGGGTCATGCCGAGGTTGCCGCCCTCGCCCACCACTTTGCAGCGCAGCTGGTTGCCGTTGACGCGCAATGCGTCGTTGGCCTTGTCGCCCACGTCGGCATGGCTCTCGGAGCTGGCCTTGACGTAGGTGCCGATGCCGCCGTTCCAAAGCAGGTCCACCGGCGCCTTGAGCAGTGCGTGCATCAGCTCGGTCGGGGTCAGTTTGTCGGCGCTGATGTCGAAGCGTGCTTTCATCTGCGGGGTGATGGTGATGCTCTTCAGGCTGCGCGGGAAGATACCGCCGCCTTCGGACATGATGCTGGTGTCGTAGTCGGTCCAGGCCGAACGCGGCAGGTCGAACAGACGCTGACGCTCGGCGAAGCTGGTGGCCGGGTCCGGATTCGGGTCGATGAAGATGTGCAGGTGGTTGAACGCGGCCACCAGTTGCAGCTTGTCGGACATCAACAAGCCGTTGCCGAACACGTCACCGGCCATGTCGCCGACGCCGATCACGCTGACGCTGTCTTGCTGGACGTTGATCCCACGCTCGCGGAAGTGGCGTTGCACGCCGACCCACGCGCCCTTGGCGGTGATGCCCATCTTCTTGTGGTCGTAACCGGCCGAACCACCGGAAGCGAACGCGTCGCCCAGCCAGAAGCCGTAGTCGATGGCGATGCCGTTGGCGATGTCGGAGAAGGTTGCGGTGCCCTTGTCCGCTGCGACGACCAGGTACGGGTCATCGTCGTCATGACGCACGACGTTGGCCGGTGGCACCAGTGCGCCTTCTTTCAGGTTGTCGGTGATGTCCAACAGACCGGAAATGAAGATGCGGTAGCAGGCGATGGCTTCGGCCTGAATTTCGTCGCGGGTGCCGGTCGTCGGCAGACGACGGGGCAGGAAGCCGCCCTTCGCGCCCACTGGCACGATGACCGAGTTTTTCACTTGCTGGGCTTTTACCAGGCCCAACACTTCGGTACGGAAGTCTTCTTCACGGTCCGACCAGCGCAGGCCGCCACGGGCGACGTTGCCGAAACGCAGGTGAACGCCCTCGACCCGTGGCGAGTAGACGAAGATTTCGAACTTCGGCACCGGTTTCGGCAGCTCGGGGATCAGACGCGGGTTGAACTTGAAGCTGAAGTAGCTCTTGTTCTGGCCGTTGGCGTCGGTCTGGTAGAAGTTGGTGCGCATGGTCGCCTTGATCAGGTCAAGGTAGCGACGCAGGATGCGGTCTTCGTTGAGCACCTGAACGTCGTCCAGCGCCGACAGGATCGCGGTTTCCAGACGCTGTTGCATGTCGTCCAGATCGCCACCGGACAGCTTGCGCGCCAGATAGAAGCGGGTCTTGAACAGACGGGTCAGCTCGCGGGCAATGTCGGCGTGGTTGTTCAGGGTGCTCGCGATGTAGCCCAGGTCGAAGCCCAGACGGATCTGTTTCAGATAACGGGCGTAAGCACGCAGCAGCGCCACGTCGCGCCATGGCAGCCCGGCCGTCAGCACCAGACGGTTGAACGCGTCGTTCTCCGCTTCGCCACGGACGATGTGGACGAACGCGTCCTGCAACGTGTCGTTGAGCTGTTGCAGGTCCAGGTTCAGCCCTTCGCCATAGGTGAAGGCGAAGTCGTGAATCCAGAATTCGCGGCCGTTGGTGTGACGCAGGCGATACGGGAATTCACCCAGCACACGCAGGCCAAGGTTTTCCAGAATCGGCAGCACGTCGGACAGCGCCAGCGGGGTGTCTGCGTGGTACAGCTTGCAGTGCAGCTGCGCTTTATCGCCCGACAGTGGCTGGTAGAAGCTCATCACCAGTGGATTGGCGTCGGACAGGTTCAGCAGGTGCTGCATATCCACGACTGCCGAATGCGCAGCGAACCGCTCGCGGTAACCGGCCGGGAAGCCTTTCGGGAAGTCGGCCAGGACGTTTGTGCCCTGGGCTTCGCCGAAGCTTTCGACGACCAGACTGGCGTAGTCGTCCTTCCACGAACGGCAGGCCTGAATGACTTCGTTTTCCAGCTGCTGCGGGTCGATGTCGAGGGTGACTTTCGGGTCCACGCGCAGGATCAGCTGCACACGGGCCAGCACGGACTCGGAGAAGAAGGTCCAGAACTCGCAGTCGCTGGCCTTCAGGCGCTCCATCAGCACCTGCTGGATCTTCTGGCGCACTTCGGTGGAGTAGACGTCACGCGGCACGTAGGCCAGGCAGTAGCAGAAGCGGCCGTACGGGTCTTTGCGCAGGAACACGCGAATCTTGTTGCGCTCCTGGATCTGCACGATGGACATGACGGTGGTGAACAGCTCGTCCACCGGGGTCTGGAACAGGTCGTCACGTGGCAGCACTTCGACGACTTGGGTCAGCTCTTTGCCCAAGTGGGCCTTGGCGTCGAAACCGGAACGGCGCTCGACTTCGGCCACCTTGCGGCGGATGTACGGAATGGCGCGCACGCTTTCGCCGTACACCGACGAGGTGTACAGGCCCATGAAGCGGCATTCCTTGATGACCTTGCCGTTGGCGTCGATCTGGCGGATCGACACATAGTCCGGGTACGCCGGACGGTGCACGCGGCTCGGCGCGGCGGCCTTGGCGAAGGACAGCAGAGTCGGCTCTTGCAGGTAATTCACTGCGTAGCCTTCAATGTGCAGCTCTTCGGCGGTCAGGCCCGCACGCAGCAGTTTGGTCAGGCCGAGGAAGGAGGACTGATCGTAGGTCAGTTGGCCACCTTCGGCGCCGCCCTCGACCGTGAACTCTTCGTAGCCCAGGAAGGTGAAATGGTTGTTCACCAGCCATTCGAGGAAGACCTTGACCTCGGCCTTCTCGTCCGGGTCGACGTTGTATTCGATGGCATCGACGCCCGCCAGCAGTTCGTGCAGCTTGGCTTTCATCGGTTCGAAGTCTTCGACCGCGACCCGCACTTCGCCCAGCACCTGCTCCAGTTCGCGCGCCAGTACGTTCAACTCGGCGGCATTGGCGCAACGGTCGATTTCCAGGTACATCAGCGATTCTTGCAGGACGTCGTCACCGGTCGTGCCTTTTGGCAGCAGTTCGACCAGTTGACCCTTCTCGTCACGGCGCACGCTCAGCACGGTGGTTTGCAGCGTGTGGATGCTGTAACCGCGACGGTTCAGCTCGGTGCGGACAGAATCGACCAGGAACGGCAGGTCGTGGTGCAACACTTCAACGGCGGTGTGGGTGGATTGCCAGCCATGACGCTCGTAATCAGGGTTGTAGACGCGCACTTGCGGGGTGCTGTGTTCGAAACGTTCGAGCAGACGCCATGCGGACAGGGTGCAGCCGGCAAGGTCGGACAGCCTGCGTTGGGTCAACTCGTCGAGGGAAATGATGCCGAAGAACTGGTCGGCGAACAGCGCCACTTGTGGCAGTGCCTGTTCACTGATGTGCTGAGCCAGTGCCGCTCGCAGTTGATGCTGAAAGTCGGACTTGCTGGCTGCGGTGAAGAACGCCATCTGTGGTACTCCGCTTGGCTTGGCTTTTATATAGGAGAGATGCGTGTTTCGGGGTCGTGCTGCATGTGTGTGCCACGCTTGCGCCTGTTCGATGATAGTCGGCAGATCGTGACAAGGCGCCGTTCGCGACCACATGCCCTAGTAGTAACGCTCGTCGTGTGTGCGTCGTCACATTCGATTGACCCGAATGACGGTCGATGTGCGTCTGCCCAGGCAGGCTCGGCCCATGTCCGTTCATCTGCTGCGCAGCTTAACGAGAGCGGGGCCCGCCCTGCTTGCGACGCTGCGACATATTCGGACATCGGGTTGTAGGGGAATGTTTCAGAGGGGGAATTGACGCGGTTGCTTCTGGCCGCAGGCCGTGGGAGCTGGCTTGCCTGCGATCTGGCGCGTAGCGACAGCAAAACCGGATACCTCGGTTGTGTCAGGTACGCCAATTGCACAGGAGCTACTGCCGATTCTCGGCAGATCGCAGGCAACCCAGCTCCCACGGCCTGTGGCCAGAAGCGGGGTGGCGTGCGGTTTGGAGATCAGGTGCAGGCAAATTTTCCGCAGGACTGGCAAAATCCCTCCCCTGCCCCGCGCCAAACCAGAGGAACACCGCCATGCAATTGACCACCGACAGCTTCATCTACAACCCCTGCGACGAGGAAGAAGATGACATGGCGCTGGCGTGCTGCCATGCCACCAACGGCGATCTGTTCCTGCTGGCGCGCTTTCCGGATGAGGACGAAGTCGATATCACGTTTCGCGACGACACCATTCACGTCGAGTCAAATCTGAAAGTCACCCTCTCCGCCACGCAGCTCAAGGTCGAAATCGATGCCGTCGACGCCAAGCCGTTTGGCGGCGACACCACGTATGAGATCGCCCACACCACCCCGGCCAGCGAACTGGCCGAGCTGGATGCCACGCTGAAGATCATCCTCAAGGACGTGGGCACTTACGTGAGCGAAGTGGCCTGACGCTCCGCGTCCACGCTTTCGACAGCCGCCACCAGCTTTTCCACGTCGGCGGCGAACGCCTTGCCGCCGTCTACTGCCAGGTAGCGGATGTGCAGAATGACGTCGGTGAGGGTGTCGAGCATGGCTTGCTGATCCTCCGCTTCGTGATGGGGGAAGCTCAGGGTCCAGCGTGAGATGGCCCCGGTGCCCTCGAACGGGAAGTAGCGTTCGTCACCGAAATCGAGCTGGAACATGCCGTGGTCGTCCACGCCCGTAGACAGGCCGATCTGCTGATTGGCGCGGGGGTTGGTCACCAACTGGTCATTGCGGACATCTTCATCGTCATCCTCCGGCAACTCGCCCGCCTGTTGATACAGGTATTTGACGTTGCCTATCTGCGGCTTGAGCAGGTAGGTGCTGGTCTGCTGGCTCAGGGTCGCGTGAACGTCTTGATAAGGCTTGAGCACCACCGGCAGCGAAACCGAGAGCCGGACCAGTTGCCGCAGATAGTGCCCTGGATAATCCGCGTCGAAGGTCGAGGATTTGAGCTGGAAGTCGATCTCGCCCTGAGTGCGCAAGGTTTCCAGCACACCGTCCCAACCGGTGACCGCGTCCGGCGCCTGGCCGGCATTGGGGTCGTACTCTTTCAGCAGCTCTTTGAGCGATAACGTTTTGGTCATTTCAAGACGACGCTCGTGGCGGCTCAAGAACGCCGATTCCATCTGCAATAACCCAAGCTTCAATGCCTCGCCAGCCGTCAAGCCGAAACGGTTGTCCACCCATGCCGACGCCGAAATGAACCGTGTATCTCGATCGCCAATTTCATACTGCCAGCAGGCTTCGGTGCTCAGGCACAGTGACAACACCGCATCGTAGGCCTGGAAGTACAGGGTCGACATCTGGCTGAGCAGCCATTGATACAAGCCGATGTTCGTCGCACGACCCTTGATGAAGGCATACAGCGCTTCGGCCTGCTCGCGAGAACGAGTGGCTTGAGCAAAGCTGGTTTGAGTGGAGGCCAGCGCCACTTTCTGAACGCTGATCTGCTCGTCCAGCGTGGCCAGTTCGAGTTCAGCCTGGCGAGCCTGGTTCTGCCACTCCTCGCGGCGACGGGTCTGCATGTCGCTGGTCAAAAGCTGTTGAGCCAGTTCCAGTTCAGTGGCCGCAGAGGACTCGAAGGCCTCGGACGCGGCGAATGCTGCCCCGCCGAGCGCCATCCCCCCGATGGCCCCACCGAAAAGATTCGGTGCCAGGTTCGCCAGGTGGCCAACCGCGCCCGAGGTCCTCGCTGCGGTTGACGCCCCGAGCGCATCCTGACGTGCCTGATGGGCAGATTTCTCCTGGGCACTGACATCCCGGCTGATCTGCTCGTCGTAGTAGCGTTTGCGCGCGTTCACGCCTTGGCGGTTCGCCTGCAGCACCTCAAGCCCCTTGGCCGCTTCATCGATCGCACTCTGTTGAAGTTTTTCGGCGAAGCTGGCCAGGTCCTCCAGCACATGGCCTTGTTGCAGCTCTTCCTGCTCGGCCCGCCCTTTGGCCTCCAGGTGATTGAGCACCTGCTGAGAGAAGCGGATCAGGGTTTCCACCGCATTCTGGGCGCGGGGCAGCATCGCCCGGAAGCGATACGGCGGCACGATGGACAGCGACCCCAGACGCCGCTGGCTCAGGCTGCTGCCGTTGAGTTGCGCACGCAGCAGATCCAGCGGGTTGGCCGGCACTTCATACAGCGCAAGGTGCATGGGTTTGCCGTCCAGCGTCAGGTTGTGGCGCAGGTTATGCAGCCGCTGATCAAGGGTGTCCCACAGATCGAGCAGTTGCGTATTGACCGGCAGGCGGAAGATCGTCTGGTCCAGCAAACGCTGCCAGGGCGCTTGCTCACTCTGTAGCGGCACCAGACCGGCGAAGGTTTCGCCGAGCGACTCCAGCGCAGCAAACGTGCCCTCTCCCTCTGTTGCGGCATCATCCAGCGTCACAGGCGCCCACCGACTGATGCTGCGACCCTTGCTCAAAGGCCCGAGCAGCGATAGAGCGCGCACATAAAGCAATTTGGCCTCGTTCAACGTATCGCGGGTCACCTGGCGGTAGAGCATGTCGCCCCAAGCGATCAGGTTGTTCAGGTACAGCATGAAAATCGCCTTTCGGTAATGCGAGGGCGCGCCGCGGGCGATGGCGTCGGGGTTGGCCAGGCCTTCCAGCTCCAGTGCCGGATTGTCCGGCAGCCCCAATGGCCGACAGCTCCAGTACGGCAGCCATTCAGTTTGCGAAGGCGGCGGGAATAGCGGTGCCACGCGCATCTGCGGGTTGAACAGCAACTCCAGCCATTGCTGTGCAGCACGGTAATCGAACTCCTGTTGCAGTCGGGTGGCAATCAGATGTGGCGCGTGGAAGAAGATTTCCCAGAAATACAGGCCATTGGCACCGGAGAAGTCGAGGTACACCGGCGCCGCCTGGCCGGTCAGCGGCGGCTCTTCAGTGTGCTGTGTTTCCCATGACAGCGCGCCTTGGAGTGACAAGCTGGCTTGGCGGACGAGGTCTTTGGCGCAGAGGGTATTAAGCCGAACGCGGACATCTCCCGCCCCGACAGGTTTATTCGTCAGATCCAGATACTGTGCGCCTTCAGCGTTCGTCGGTATCCAGGGAACCGACTGCGCCACGGGTTCGCGAATGACGGTGAAGCCGTTCAGGCCGAATTTCTGCATGTCTCCCGACGTGACATCGCCCCCCCACTGATAGGTTCGTTCAAGGCCCTCTCCATTGGGCCAGTCGTGATAAAGGGGCGCAGTCCTGGCGTCACCATTGAGCACAACTTTCTCACCTTGGCGAAGCCAATCTTTGGTGTAATGCGCGAACCCCGACGACATCACTGCGGGTTCGTAGTCGACGTCAATAAACTCCTCCTTAAGCCGCTGGTCGTCCCTCCTACCACTCGGCCACTTCAAAACAAAGGGAGTATCCGATGGATCAAACTCACCTGACACCCCGATGAACGCGCTCGTAAAATAACGATTCGCCCAAAAACCGCTCTCAACCAGGCTAAGGTCGCTATGAGAAAACGAATGAATTTTTTGATCGCGATGATAAAGATCTACACTATCCATAATAACCGGTAGCAAATTGTTTATAACTGTCTCCACTTCCCAATACGTTCCAGAGCCCGCGGTATGGACGGTCCACGTAAACGGCGTTGTTTGGGTTACTACGCTATAGGTAAACTTAAAACCCCTTAGCTTTTTTTCAAAGACTGGCTTTTTGCAGAAACCCTCCAATACCAAACGACCATTGAGCCATTGCGCATCTAACTCTAAATAGTTGTTACTAGCCTGTTCACCGTTGCCGGGGGTCGTTGGTGGGGTAGCGCTATTCCAGACGATCGATGCGATTCTCCATTGATTGATCTGCTCCAGGGCAAGCAAGTCTGCGGAGTACTGAACGCGTCTTACATCGGGCCCCGCCATGAAATCGAGAATGACACGAATCTCCTCGCTGCTATCAAGCGGTCTCAGGAACTGATTAAACGCAAGCGTGGCATTGAAGTTTTTGGAAAAACCCTTAGCCTCGAAACCGACCAAGAGTCGCGGATTGTTGCCATCACGATGATCAACACTGGCCCTCATGCGATAGCCTTTGGTCACATGAAATTCACTGTTGAGTATATTAGCCACCAACTCATCGGGCGCCTCACCCTTGTGCAACTCGATCGGTACACTCCAGCTGTCATCCAGCCGCCGATACGCCAGCTTGATGACAAACTCAAACGCCCCGTTTTTCTTCCCCTCGTCATCCAGAATCGCCTTGCCGCTTTGCGCCCACACTACATACAACCTGCCGTCCATGACCACGGGGCGGCAATGTTTGATATGCGCTCCGCCAATGGCGTCGATCGGTTTCCATTCGGTCCAGCCCGCCATCTGCGCTTTATCGGCCCCCTCACTTTTATACAGATGGGACTTGCGCCAGTAGAACGCGAACGGCTCGATGCGTTGTCGGCCGAGGAAGTAATAGTCGGCGTTGATGAACTTCGTGTCGTCGACGTAGCACGCGACCGTCTCCAGGTTACTGACCGTCTCGAACGCCTGTAGATAATTACCCAGCGCCTTTTGCACCGTGTCTTCGGTCAGCCGTGCCTGTGACAGTTCCGACTCGAAGGTCTTGAACATCGACGTCTTGTCCAGCCGCAATGCCGGTTGCAGGTAGTTTTCGGGGTAGTCCTCCAGCATCTGGTAACCGGCCCACTGGCTGTACTGGGCCATCCCGTCGCGCCACAGTGACAGGGTGTCATGACTGACGCTGCCGTAGCCCGGCTCCATGCCGTTGTAGATCGCATGAATGTGCTGTTGCACGCTGGCAATGCCTTGCGCAACTCGACTGGTGTCGACCTGAGCGGTGACCTGATTGTCGATCAGCAGGTACTCATACAGATCGTTTTCATTCACGACCCGCGTCTGCCGTTCCGCCTTGGACACCAGTTGCCCCAGGTACCAGGCGACCAGCGCGTCGCGCCGTTGTTGTTCCAGAACCCCGATGATTGACTGGTCCATGGTGCGTTCCTCATCATCCGTTGATGTGCGTAATCAGGCTCAGCTGGACGGCAGCGCCTTGCGCCGTGCGGCTGGCTTTGGTCTGTTCCCGGCATTCGGGATCAGGCCCTTGATCTGTTCGGCAAAGGGTTTTCCACCGTCCGTGGCGTAGTAGCGCACATGGAGAATGATGTCCTGCAACCCGTCGAACAGCGCCTGCTGCCGCGCGCTGGCATGGCGGGGAAAGGACAGCGACCAACTCGACACCGCGCCAGTACCCTCGAACGGCAGATAGCGCTCGTCTCCCGGCCGGGCATCCAGCATGCCGGCGCTTTCCAGATCGCCGGAGATCGCCACCTGTTGGTTGACCCGAGGGTTGGCCAGCACATAGCGCGGGTTCACGTCGTCATGCTGGCCCTCCAGCTCCTGCGCCTGCTGATACAGGTACTTGCTGCCGCCCATGTCCGGCTTGAGCAGGTAGCTGCTGCTCAATTGGCTGAGAGTCAGCCGGGCGTTTTCGTATGGCCCGAGCACACCCGGCAGCGACACCGACATCTGCGCCAGTTGCCGCAGGTAATGGCCGGGATAATCCTGATCGAACAGCGAAGGCTTGAGCTGGAAGTCGATATCCCCACGGCTGCGCAGGTCGGCAACCACGGCCGCCCATCCTTGCTGTCCACCCTCGCTTTGATAGCCCTGCAGCAAACGCCGCAGGGAGACGGTCTTGACCAGCGACAACCTGCGCTCGTTGCGCACCAGATACGCCGACTCCATCTGCAGCAGACCCAGGCTCAGGCTTTCGCCCGCAGTGAAGCCATGGCGGTTGTCGACCCAGGCATTCAACGGCACGAAAGAAGTCTGTGGTTCGCCGATTTCGTACTGCCAGCAAGCTTCGGCGGCCAGACACTGCGAGAGCACGGCGTCGTACGCCTGGAAGTACAACGTGGACATCTGGCTGAGCAGCCATTGATGCAAAGCGGCATTGGTCGCCCGGTTTTCCATAAAGGCATACAACGACTGAGCATGGGCGCGGGCCATCAGTGACCGTTCGCGCTTGATCTGCGCGGAGCTGATCTTGATCTGGTGCTGCTCGATCTGGCGCTCCACCGATTCGAGCTGGTGCTGCGCCTGATCCTTGAGCAGGGTCCATTCATCACGGCGCCGGGCGTGGGCATCGCTGCGCAGGTGCGCTTCAGCCGTGTCCGAAGAAGTAAGGCTTTTACCCTCCAGAATGGACGCCGCTGCCCAGGCTGGCCCGCCCCACTGCCAACCACCCGGCACAGGCACAGGCACCGGCCCAGGCGGGAACGTCACCGTATTGGGCGCCGTGCCCGCGGAGTGGCCCATTGCGCGGAACTCCCCCGCCACTACGCGAGAGCGGGCTGCCGTCCCGAACATCTCATCAGCGTCGCGCTCGGCCTGACTAACGTCTCTGGCCAACAAACGCTCGTAGTAGTCGATCTGATTCTGATGCTGCGCCTTCGTCGCGACGCTAACCTCCAGGCTGCGCTGGGCCTGCTCGACGGCCAGCGCATCGAGCTGTTCGACAAACGCCGACAGCTCCATCACATGGCCTTGCTGCAGGGTTTCCTGCTCGGCGCGATCGCGCATCTCCATCGCCTGGCGCACCTGCTCGCCGAAGCGAATCAAGACTTCCACGGCATCCCGGGCACGGGGCAACAGCACTGCGAAACGGTACGGCGGGATGCTGCCCTGAGCGCCCAGTCGCCGCAATGAAAGGCTGCTGCCATTGAGCTGTGCACGCAGCAGGTCCAGCGGATTGGCAGGTGCCTCATAAAGCGCGAGGGTCATGGCGCGGCCATCCAGCGTCAGGTTGTGACGCAGGTTGGACAGGCGCAGGTCGAGCTCATCCCAAAGATCCAGCAGCCGCGTATTGACCGGCAGGCGGAACCAGGGCGCATCGATCAGACGCACCCACGGCGCCCCTTCGTTGCCGCGAGGTGTGTCGTGTTGCAGCCCTTTGAATGTTGAAGCCTCAAACGATGAAAACGTTTTTTCCTCGTAGTCAGCGGCGTCTTCCAGCGTCATCGGCGCCCACTGGCTGATGCTGCGACCCTTGGACAACGGCCCCAGCAACGACAATGCGCGCACGTAGTGCAACTTCGCTTCGTTGAGTGCATCGCGGGTGACCTGCCGGTACAGCGAGTCGCCCATGGCGATGATGTTGTCCACATAGAGCATGAAAATCGCCTTGCGGTAGTGCGACGGCGCACCGTAGGCGATCGCGTCGGGATCGACCGGGGCGGCGACATCACGCTGCGGGTCATCGGCGAACGCCAGCGGTCTGCTGGTCCAGTACGGCTGCCACTGCACCTGATCAGGCGGCGGAAACAACGGCGCCACGCGCACCTGTGGGTTGAACAGGTAATTGAGCCACTGTTCGGCGCCCGAATAGTCGAACGACTGATAAAGACGCCAGGCCGCCAGGTGCGGCACGTGGAAAAAGATCTCCCAGAAATACAGGCCATTGGCACCGTTGAAATCCACGTTGGCTGGCGCGGCGCTGCCCGGGATCGGCGGCTCCTGCGTGTGTTGGGTTTCCCACCCCAATACACCCGCAAGCGAGCGCTCGGCCTTGCGCACCAATTCGCCAGCGAACGTCGTGTTCAGGCGTACATAGCGCAGCTTCGGCAGTGCAAGCCCTGCGAGGTCGAGGAACAGTCCGCCCTGGTCCGTCTTGACGAAAGCCGGGATCACATCGGCGCGTTTCTTGCGAACGATGTCGAATTCGCTGTACCCGATGTTGGTGGACGAATCGGGGTTGCCAACGCACAACCAATCCGTGTCCGGAATACCTGACTTGCCGACCCAGGCCGTTTCCACTCCGGGGGAACGTGCCGCCCCATTGAATATCACCGAATATTCAGCCCGCGGATTATTTCTCCACATGCCAACTTTACCGTTGGACGGTGCTCCACCTGCCCCTTCTGAGAAGTACCAAGGGGTACGACACACGGTCGTGCAATACATCAGCATTGTTTTGGCCGGCACGCAGACTGTTACCTCAAGCTCAAGAAAACGGCTAAGCGCGCCTTCCTGGTTTTCGCCCCCAGGGTTCCAAGCTACTTGTTGTACCCCCCACACATTGCCATCAGTATCCGCGCCCATAATGCGGAACTGCGCACCGCCAGGCCCACCTCTCAATTGATTTGTCAGGGACCGTTCGAGAGATTCCAAGCTGGCGACCAAGTTCACATTCTTCCAGTGCTGTGTGCGTACCTGATAAAGCTTGTAGTCGTCTTTTTGGGTATCGCCCTCCTTCATCAGGGCCACCACCAGCTTCGGCTCGGGGTAATGGCGACCATCCATTGCCGCGACCAGCACGTAGCCATTTGTCTCAAGGGTGGCAAATGAAGGCAGGGGCTTCTCATCCAGGCAGATCGCAGCAGTCCACCGCCCATCGGTTTTCAGATAACTGACGTTTAAGCGGTAGATGAAACTGTCTGCGATCAGTTTGTCATCTGCGTCCAGCGTCTCGCGCACCTGCTCCAGCCACACCAGATGCAGGCGCCCCGCTACCACGGCGGCTCGCACATGGGTCACTGTACCTGCAGCTTTTACATCGATTTTTTTCCACTCCGTCCAGGCCGAGGGTGGGACATGCGTGCTGCCATCGTCCAGATCCAGCGCCGCCTTGCGCCAGTAATACTGCGACGGATCGGCAGGAGATCGACCGATGAAGTAATAATCGGCCCGGCGAAAATTTTCGCCATCGATGTAGCAGCACACGGTGTCCAGATTGCTGACTTCCTCAAACCGGGTGAGGTAATGACCGAGCGCCTTCTGCACGTTATCCGGCGTCAACCGAGCCTGCCCCAGCGCTCCCTCGAATGCCTGAAACGTCTCGGTCTTGCCCAACCGCAACGTCGGATCGAGGTAGTTTTCCGGGTAATCCACCAACATCTGATACCCCGCCCAAGTGCTGTACTGACTCATCGCCTCCTGCCACTGCTGCTGAGAGTGCTGATGTTGCGCGGTATCCCCCAACTGCCCAAAGCCAGGTTCCATGCCGTTGTAGATGGCGTGGACGTGTTGTTGCACGCTGGCAATGCCCTGCGCCACGCGACTGGTGTCGACCTCGGCGCCGACCTGATTGTCGATCAGCAGGTATTCGTACAGGTCCTCGGGGGTAATGATGTTATCGGGCGCGTCGGAGTCTTCGTTGGGGACGAGTTGGCCGAGGTAATAGGCCACCAAAGCGTCGCGGTGGGGTTGGGCGAGTGCCGGGGTTGTGCTTGATTCCATGATCGTTACTCCGAGCGGCGAAGCCATCCAGTGTGCTGCTTGAGCTCATGTTCGACGCTTCTAATGAAGCTATCCGCTTTAGCAACTTTGCGACCTATTAATAAACAAATATATTATTTTTTTACTTAACCACAACTTCGCCTGCGAGCAAAACAACAAACTCATCAATGGAGGTATGGAACGGCGATAAAATCTTATCGCCTTTGTATACAATCAGACTCGGAAAGAATCGATCCGCAACAACAGTCTCTAGAGCAGCAAATACATACAAGCTACCGACCCAACCTCTGGCTGGAATGCGGAGCAGTATCGGAAGAAAGGGTGACTGCGGAGCGGGAAGATGCGTTGGGGAAACAGAATGATACCTAACGTTCAGCTGTTTCAACGACGCGGCATAGTGGGCTGATGCCGGCTCGTACAACCAACCCAGTTGATAGGTATGCGACCATTCCTGAACTGGCGTGCCCGCAAGCGTCAATTCCAGTAGCGCGGGTGACGTAGCGTATTCCGTCGTCATCGTATAATTCGTTCCCTCGCGCGTAGAAGTTTTTTCAACCCCCAAGCCGTCGATATGAATTCCATTTTGCTGAGCCTTACTATCCGCTGTGAGCCTGAAGCGGATCCCTTCAACGGGAGTACCTGCTGGGTCCAGGATCCTGACGTTGATCGCGTACCGATGGAGGCGAAATCTGAGGTTGGGTGTCAGCGGAATCAGCGCAGCATTATTCTCTGCACTCCATTTCACATCAAATATCAGCATAGACGCTCTTACGGTAAAGGACGTCGTTTGCCCCGACCTGCTGACTTTCGCCGTGACCAAATGTGTACCTGCTTCTTGAAACCCCTGTTTGAAGAGCACTTTTCCTTCGGCGTTAGAAGTGACTGTTATTGTCTTTCCTTCTATAGACCAATCAACGGCGATCCCCGGCAATAGCTTCCCCCCCGCCTTCAGCACGATCGAAAACTCAACCTCCGAGGATTGTCCGATGACATACTCGGTCGCACTGGACTTGGGGTCCGTAATCTCAATCTCAACCACCTTAACGGTCACCGCCGCCGACGTCCCGGTCACCACATCTTTTGCTTCTATCCTTCGATCGCCAATTTTTCCGAAACCTATAGTGTGTACGGCTTTACCTTCCGGATTCGTGAAGGTTTCATCGTGGCTCACGCCGTCCACCAACCATTGTATTTTTTTCCCCGCCAAGGGTTTATCACCCGCCTTCAAGACCACCCAAAACTCAACGTCTGGGGAATGCTTGAGCACGTATTCCGTCGTACTGGCGTGAGGAACTGTTATCTCCGCCACCGACGCTTTGACGGAAATACTCTTTGTTTTCCCCGACCTGGGATCTTTCGCCGTGATCGTATGATCTCCCGCAGTTTGAAAGCTTCTTTCAAAGTGAGACACACTGTCGGAATCGGTCTCCCTTGTTACCGTGTCCGCTCCCACCGTCCATTCAATCCTTCTTTTCGGCAAGAGTTCTCCATCGTCTTTAACCCTAAGCCGTACTGAGAACGTGATCGGAGGTGAATGTTGTATTGCAAACGCTGTGTCGCTGGCCTTGAGATCGATTAACTCCACCTCGCGGACTTTCACGGTGAAGTCAACTGAATGGTTCGAATGACCAATCTTTGCCGTCACCCGATGGTCGCCTGGCGTTGTAAATTCCAGTCTTTGCGTCGCCTTTCCAGCACTGTCCGAATTGCTCGGGTCTTTTTGTTCGCCGTCTACTAACCATTCGATGGCGGTGCTGGGCGGCGCCTTTCCGGCGGCCTCAAGCCAGACCGAGAAGGTAATCGGGTCGGTGTGGCCGATTATGAATTTTGGGGTAGCGGGCTCCTGACGCGTAATAACGACTGCATACACATTGACATCAAACGTGGTTTGCACCTGCGTATCCTTCACTCTCGCCTTGACCACCTGCTTGACATTCGCGCCCGGTGTGAACGTCAGCTCACGGACTGCTTTACCTGAGTCATCAGAGGTGCTCGTGGGTTTCGCGGTGTCGCCTATAAACCACTCGACGGTCAACCCGGATACGGGCTGTTCAGCAGCTTTGAGAGTGACTGAAAACTGTATCGGCTTCGAATGCCCCTCAATGTATTGGGAGGCGCTCGGCACAGGATCAACGATTACCAGCGGCCCCACCCCGACGGCTGCGCTGGTGCCTTTGATCATGCGCTGCGCCTTCGACAAAACCGTTACCGTCGCGGTCCCGGCCTCATTGGCGGTGCACTTCGTTTTTGCCACGCCTTCGGCGTTGGTCTTGTTCGCAACAGGGTCGAGTGTGCCGAAATTCGTCGCCCATTCAACATCCATGTTGGCTCTGGGCTTTTTGTCCAGCCCCATCAACTTGCATGATACTTCGGCGGGAACACCGACAATAACCGACGGCTTGGTAAACGCGACCGACTGAAAATAATACAAGTCAACATTATCTTCGCTGGAAGGAAGCACCGCCGTAAACCCATCGCTGGATAAACCGCCTTCGAATTGTATTTTGGCCCTGCTGACGCTGGAAAATCTGGACAGGTCAATTTCCGGCGCCGCCTGGAAACTGGCGTCGGTATTTCCGGTGAGTGATGTCGGTGCAGTACCGTCAATGGAATCCGCTACTTTGATTTTGCAGGTGTCGACCTTCTGACCCCAGTTCCATTTCGCACCGACCACGGACTCCTTACCCACCCGTTCTGTTTTAGTGGTAAATACCGCTTTGTCCGGGCTCGTTTTAACAGAGATACCCGGCCGCCCCCAACGCAAGAGGCGGCCCATTTTGATCGCTTGCGCTCCAGTCACCTTGTCTGCGTCATCCGTTACACACTCTACAGAAAACGCGTACTGCATCAATGTTAAATGAGCCTCTTCTGTCGCAACGGAACCTTCCAGATAGAAGTCATTACCCGACTCCGACGACGTGTAGGTGTTATCCATACCATCGAGAGTCACACGATGGTTACCATCATTGGTAGATGAAATTGAGTACTTGACACCTGAAACAGGCTTGCCGTCTTTATCTACCAGCTTGACGTTCAGCATGTACGGATTGTCACGACCCAGCAACATCGGGGCCGTCCCGTACACGTCACCGTTACTGATCGAAAATTTAAATGAACGTCCATTTTCATTTTGAGTACCCATCATGCACCTCTAAAGGGGGAAATCAGAAAACAAGAATCTCAACGGTCTTACATAGGTTGTCACTGTTGGAGGTAGCAAATTTCTATTCTTCAGAAATCCGACGTTTGTCCGCTCCAGACCGAACAGTGTCTTTCTTGGTCTTCTTGGTTCGTTGATCGACAAGCGCCACTTCGCCCGCCAACATGATCAGGTACCCGCCCAACGCCGAGACTCGATCAACTTTGGTGATATCGCCATTTCCAAGGTTGACAATGTTTTCCGCCGGCGTGCCGGACCAGGTCGGCGTACCGCCCTTGAGCCCGACAGGGAAGTTCGCTTTGATATCTTTCTCGGGAACGGAAAACGGTACATTCCCCACCGATGTTTCAGCGCCGTTAAAGGGTGGCGCCTTACCTTGCACACACACCCAGTTCACTGTCAGCTCGTCACCCGATTTAAGCGTCGCAGACTGGTACCTGAATATCCAACCCAGCTTGTACGTCTCGTCAGAATATTCCAGCGGGTATTCAGTGCCGATGCGCAATGTGAAATCCGTCGGAGCATCACCTGGGAAAGACCCTACATTGAACTTGACACCGTCTTTGGTGGATCTGTGTGGTTGACCAAACCCTTCTATGTCGAGGCCGTACATAGTCTGGTTGCCTTCCACAAGACTGACCGTGAACGACACATCTTCAAGAACGTTGCCGGGATTGACCGCACTGACCGCCTTGACCAGCAGTGTGTATGGGGCGATACGAGAAATCATCCGGGGAGTCGCGTCATCCATGAGTTCACCACTCAGTTCCAGGGAGAACTGCACACGCTCGCGAGCCAGTACGTTGAAGGTCTGGGTTACAGCGGTACCACTCACCGTCGCGGTCACTACATGCTTGCCCAAGGTAAACGTGGAGTTGAATGTCGCTTTGCCGTCTTTATCAGTTCGGGTGGTGCGGGTCGTTTCTGCTTTTTTACTGCGCGAACCCTGTTTGGTGACCTCCCAGGTGACCTGCGACCCCACTGCAACCTCGCCGCCAGCTTTGACCCATACCGAAAATACAATGGGCTCGCCATAGCCAATCACTAAGTCCTGACGGCTTTGATCAGAGTCGACGATTTCAGGAATCGGGTGGACGGTAGTCAGCTCGGTGGTTTTGTCGGTCGAACCCTCTGCCGGTTTGGCCGTCGCCGTGACCCTGACCTTGCCAAGCTCGCTCGCTGTAAAGGTGATGACCGCCACCCCTTGGGCGTCCGTTTTGGAAGTGGTTGCCGAGAGGCTGCCAAAGTCTTTGCCTGCTTCGTCCTTGGCCGCCCAAGTGATGGTCTCATCGGCACGCGGCGTTCCATCCAGATTCACCAGAGAACAAACGACCTTGACCGCAATGTCCTCGATAACCACGTCATCGAACCTCACGTATTGGAAGTACGGACGATTGAGGAATTTGACAGGGTTCAACACAATCTGATTGCCATTGCTGTAGGCGGCATAAAGCTGTGCGTCTCCCGCCGTAAGACTGCGCAGTTCTGCGACGGCAACGCCTTCGCGGTCGGTGTAGGTTTGAGGCCGCTGAAACTCGCCCAGGGTTGAGTACCAGGAAACCGCGCGATCAACTGCCTTGTTCTCATATTGGTCAACAAGCGTGACCTTACATTTGATGGCTTCCAGCCTGTTGGAGAGCGCCTCGGAGGGTTCAACCAAAGGTTCTGTGAAAACGATGCTCTCTTCGTCACAGTCGATCGTGACAGGAGGTGCCTTGAGTTGTTCGCCCAGACCAAACCTGGCGATGACCGTGGCAACCCCCATGTCGCGCCCGCTCTTGAGTGTCGTTGTAGCGATCCCCTCGGCGTTGGTGGGGCTTTCCAGAGAGGCCAGCTCACCCAAGTCGGTGGACCAGCGAATGGACACGTGAGCATAGGGAGCGTCCATCACATCACGCAGGGCAATGGTGTAGGTGGCTTCATCGCCGTCGCGACGCGCAACCAGATAATCCGGTGTGACCGTGATGGTGCTGGACACACTCTGGCCCGCTTCGTCACCGGCGACCGGCAACTGGTCGGTAAGGCAGCTCAACGCCAGCTCAGCCGCCTGGCGATAGGCAGCAACCGGGCTGGTGGGTGTCAGCGCGTGCAGGGCCAACAAGGCTTTGGCATCAAGTGTGGTGTGACGACTGAGCAAGCTGGTTCTGGCGACGGTATCCAGCTGCTTGAGGTTGAAGATGACTCCGTCGTCGTGGAGGTTGTACGCCAGCGCCAGGGCTTCGCGAATCCCCCAGTGCAGAAAGCCGGAGAGTTTATTCGCGGCGCTTTCCCTGAGCAGCCGCTGGTCACCGGGTGTAGCCCCGTCCCACAGGGTGTTGATCAAACGGAAATAATCGAGCAGGGTTTCCTCGTTTTGTTCACTCAGGCGCAGCAGCATGGCGTACTGAGTGCCCCAGTAGACCAGTTGCATCGACAGTTCGCTGTCCTGCAAGCCAAACCAGCCCGGTTGGGCTCGCAGCTGGGCAATGAAGGCCGGGCTCAGGTCAAGGTGATTGCCAAGCATCGCCCGTTTGGAGAGCCCCTCAAGTATGAGCAGGACGCTATCACCGATCGCAACTCTGACGGAGGCGCCGTCTCCGTAAACCCTCAACACTTCTGCCAACAGTTGATAGCGATTGCCCTCACTCCAGAACAGCAACGCCTTGGCGACATCTGCAGAAGTGCTCAAATAGCCCGCCAGCCCTTCCATCAATAAGGCTTCCTGAGCTCCCCGTGCGCGCATGATCATGTTGGTGATCTTGGGATGCAGTTCCTCCACAGGCATCGCTGCCTCTTCAAGAACGCTTCTGACCTCATCGCTCAGCCTCTGCTCGAACGATTCTTCGCTGTCCTCTCCGACGAAAAGCACCAGGCCTCTGGCATTGGCGTCCTTTTCACCGGTGTCGATAAATCTCTCCAGCGCCTTGAACCAGTCGAAGGGCGCAGTGACATACACCTCCTGCTCGTCATCATCGATGTCCAGCACCACCGACACATCCGGCGCCCCCACCTGAGCAAAACTGCTGTCGGTAATCAACGCCGACAGGAGACGCGTGTGCATCTGTTGCAACAGCGCTTGCTCGGCATCGCTGGCCACCGGCTGAGTTGTGGAAGGCAGCACCAGCCGGCATAGCTGCGCGACCGACCAGCGGTGCTCCTTTAACCAATAGGAGGCGTCCACCAACGCATGAATGACGCTCAAAGTGTCGGTGTTGGCAGAGGCGTAATACGAGGCGATCTGCGTGGTACCGGCCAGTTTGGCCACCAATCGGCTGCCGCCGTCGTCCAACAGCTCCAGCAGCGCCAGCGCTTCAATGGTGCTCAGACCCACATAACGCGGTAGGCGTACCAGCCGATAAAACGCCGACACCACCTCTCGCGACCAGCGCAGCGATCCGCCCGCGTAGGTTTGCTCCACGACCTTGGCGACGTAACGCCAGGTTTCGAAAGTCATGCCCAGCGCGGCGCACAAGTGATCGATTTTTTGCCGCTCGGCTTCGTTCCCCGGCAATGCGGTGAACGGCTTGTCGTCGAGACTGAGCGGGATGGAAAACAGCGCCTGGCTGTTGAACACACGGTCGAACTGCGAAGCCGTCTTGCCCCGTCCGTGGACGTTGAGCCCGTACAGCAGCGCCGCAAAGTCCTCGGCAGCCACGTCATGCTGCTGGCGCAGGATCTGGAACAACCCCAGCGCGCGCAGGGTGTTTTCAGTGATCAGCCAGGGATTGGCCGTTTCAGCGTTCGCCCGGCGGGTGGCCTGTGCCGAATGCTGCTCGCCTTGCATGGAGGCCACCAGCAACTGGTCCACCTCATCGAACGGCAGTTCCAGCCAGCGCGCCAGACGGATCATGCGGTTCATGCGGTCGATGCGATCGGGAGTCAGGTTGGTGATGCGATGGCTCGGCCCAGCGCTGGTTTCGTCACTTCCAGGCAGGGTTTCAATGGCCATGGCGGGCGTCTGGCCTGCGTTGATGTAGACAGAGCCAGACAGGCTGCCATCGACCGCCCCTTCACCCGACACGTTTTCGGATCGGGTCGGGGCATAGGCGCCGACGCTCAGCAGCGCATCCAACTCGTCAGTACTCAGGCCGGTTCGGAGGCAGAAAGTCTGGGTGTCTGCCAGCTCGATGAAACCGCTGAGCCCGAAATTATCGAGATAGAAGGTGGTTTCAGCGCCGGGGTCGTCTTCGGCCTTGGTCAGCACCCGCGTCCGTGGGTTGATTCGCCATGCCCCACTGGCCAGCGGATGGGCGTCGTCACCTGCCTCGGGAAAGTGCGGTGCCTCCAGCAAGAGGCCTTGCTGCACCGGACCGAAACCGGTGTCTTGAATCAATGCGGTGTCCGAGAGCAGGGAGTGGACGCCCGGCTCCTTGAAGTAAGGATAGGCCGGGTCGGCGGCGCGAATGACATCCCCCAGCGTGCGGTCCTTGCGACCAAGGGCGTAATTGATCTGGCTGGTATAGCGCTCGAACGGCAAGGTGTTGGGGTAGCGGGCTTCGAGCAGGGCATCATCGACCGCCTTGGCTTCCAGGCCGATGCCATCCAGATGGCTGCGGATCGATGTTTCCAGTATCTCGTTGACCAGCACGATGGTCGGTTCGATCCGGTTCAGCGCAGTGTGATCCAGCACCAGGTTCTTGAGGTCGGGGCGACGCTGATCGAGGGTGATCACTTCACCCTTGTTGCCCGTGGCTTCAAGCGCCTTCGCGTATCGATAGAGGTCGGCCAGGTAGGCGACGGGGGACGTGGTGGCCTCAATGGCGTCCGGCGGGCAGTGATTGGCCCAGTCCGGGTTGAACATGTCGGTGTAAGTCGGGCCATCCACCAGGCCTTTCACGCCGGTGGGCGGCCGATTGGCGTGACGCACCGAAGCCGTCAGGCGCTGCTCGCGGAACTGCCGGGCGATGACCACGGACATGGCCTGGGCCCGGGCGTGCAGATCGCGGGCTTCGCTGATGTGCATCCTCGGGTTCTGCTCCATCAGCCTGGGAATGCCGGCGTTGGCGAGGCTCATGACCGAGCTGAACTGTTCGGATAACGCAGAGGTGCTGGCGGTCTGCTGAGAGCCCTTGAGCAGGATGTCCAGAGCGGACACGGATTTGGGCTCAGTTTTACGGATTTTTTTGGCCATGGCAGTGACTCATCCTGAGGTGGTACTTCCTTGAAAAGGTCACTGCACAAGACCCTGTGAAAAGCTAAGCACGGCTTCAGGTAACCCGTGCCAGGGATCGGACCGACGGCCCACTCGAACGAGGCCCCCCGATTGAAGCAGCCGCTCACCGGCCATGCTGCGGCAGGCGGAAAACCCGCAACCTGTCAGACACTTCCGGTTTTTACCCGGTAAACGTCTCGAAACGCTGAAAAAACCCCTTGGCCGGTTAGTCGGCACCCCCTCCGATGCATTAAAGTAACGCCCCCAGCTTCAGTGCCGTTTTGGCGCTGCGCCTACCCTGCCAGGAACCGTCATCGATGGAACATCGTGAAGCGTTGATCGCGCTGCGAACCTTTCTCTCCACCCAGATTCTCGGGCAGGAGAAACTGGTCGAGCGCCTGCTGATCGCTCTGCTTGCCGATGGCCACATGCTCGTCGAGGGGGCACCGGGTCTGGCCAAGACCAAGGCGATCAAGGAGCTGGCCGAAGGCATCGAAGCCGAGTTCCATCGCATTCAGTTCACCCCCGACCTGCTGCCCGCCGACATCACTGGCACCGAGATTTATCGCCCGGAAACCGGCAGCTTCGTCTTCCAACAGGGTCCGATCTTCCACAACCTGGTGCTGGCGGACGAAATCAACCGCGCCCCGGCCAAGGTCCAGTCGGCGCTGCTGGAGGCCATGGCTGAACGTCAGGTCAGCGTCGGGCGCAGCACGTACGACCTCTCCCCACTGTTTCTGGTGATGGCCACGCAAAACCCCATAGAGCAGGAAGGCACCTATCCCCTGCCGGAAGCCCAGCTCGACCGCTTTCTGATGCACGTCAAGATCGGTTTCCCGGACGCCAACGTCGAACGCAAGATCCTGCAACAAGCGCGGGGCGAGGCGTTGAATGGCGAGACCAAACCGGAACGCCGCGTCACCCAGCAAGCGATTTTCGCCGCCCGCAAGGAAATTCTCGGGCTGTACATGGCCGACGCGGTGGAGGAGTACCTCGTTCAACTGGTCATGGCGACGCGCACCCCGGCCAAGTTCGACGCCGAGTTGGCCGAGTGGATCGGTTATGGCGCCAGCCCCCGTGGCTCGATTTCCCTGGACCGTTGCGCCCGTGCCCACGCCTGGCTGGCCGGTCGTGATTTCGTCAGCCCCGAAGACATTCAGGCGATGGTCTTCGACGTGCTGCGCCATCGCATCATTCTGTCGTTCGAAGCCGAGGCTGCGGGCATCGATCAGGACCGCGTGATTCAGCGCATTCTTGACGTCGTCGCCGTCGCCTGACCCCATGCAGCCCTATCTGATTTCCCAACCGGGCATCCGTATCAGCCTTGCCGAGCTGATCGAGATGCGTCATCGCGTGCGGGAAGTGCAGCTGTTTTCATCCCCCGGTCGACGCAGCCCTTTGATTGGCCTGCACCACTCAAAGTTGCGCGGGCGCGGCGTGGACTTCGATCAGGTGCGGGTCTATCAGGCGGGAGACGACGTACGCACCATCGATTGGCGGGTCACGGCGCGGACCCAGGAACCGCACACCAAGCTGTTTCATGAAGAACGCGAGCGGCCAATTTTCATCATGGTCGAGCAAAGCCGTCGGCTGTTTTTCGGCTCCGGCCTGATGTTCAAATCAGTGCTGGCGGCGCAGGCGGCGGCGTTGATCGGCTGGGCCGCACTGGGTCATAACGACCGGGTCGGCGGGCTGGTGTTCGGCGACAACGAGCACTACGAAATCAAGCCGCGACGCAGCAAACAGAGTCTGCTGCAACTGCTCAACCGGCTGGTGCGGGTCAATCAGTCCTTGCACGCGGAAGCCGTCGCCGACCGCGACACCTTCGGCGTGGCGCTGCGCAGGGCCCGGGAAGTGCTGCGGCCGGGCAGTCTGGTGTTCATCCTGTGTGACGAACGGGCCCTTTCCGAATCCGCCGAACAACAACTGTCGCTGCTGTCACGCCATTGCGACCTTCTGCTGCTCCCCCTCTCCGACCCGCTGGACCACGCGCTGCCAGCGGCGGGACTGCTGCGTTTCGCCGATCGCGGGGCGCAACTGGAGCTCGACACGCTCAACCCCGACCTGCGCCAGACCTACCGCGCTCAGGGCGAAGCCCGGCAGGCGCGCTGGGAACTGCTGGCGCAAAAGCTGCGGGTGCTGATGATTCCGCTGAGCACACAGCAGGGGATGGTCGACCAACTGCGCGACTACCTGAACGCCAACCAGCCGGTGAAACAGAAATGAGCCTGCTGGACCAGCTGCAACCGATGATCCTGCCCGCGCCGGTCAGCGCCTGGCCGCCCGCCCCCGGCTGGTGGATCGTACTGGCCCTGTTGCCTGCGCTGGGTTACGGCCTGTGGCGGGCGCGGGTCTTCCTGCCCAAACGAGCCCCCGGCGAAGCCGCCGAACAACCGCTGGACCCGCGTCGTCAGGCTGCGCTCATCGAACTGGCGCAGATGCCCAAACCCTATGACGGCGCGCCCGCTGGCGCCTGGCTGCAGCAGATCAACGGCCTGCTCAAACGCCTGTGCCGCAACGATTACCCCTACAGCCAGAGCCACACGCTCAATGGCCGCAAATGGCTGGCGTTTCTCGACAACCGCTGCCCGGCCGCCGGTCTTACCCGCTGGATGATTCTGGTGGAAGGCGCCTACAAGCCCGAATGCAAGCTCGACGACAAGGCGATCAACGGCCTGACCCAGTCGGTCGACACCTGGATTCGCAAACATGTTTGAACTGGCCTGGCCCTGGGTCTTCGCCCTGCTGCCGCTGCCGTGGGTGCTGCGCTTCGTGCTGCCGGTGGCGGACAGCGGCGAAGCAGCGCTCAAGGTGAGTTTTCTCAGTGAGCTGGAAGGCCTGGCCGGCCGTCGCGCACGCGCTCATTTGCCCGGCTGGCGGCGGCAATTGCCGTTCGTGCTGCTCTGGCTGTTGCTGTTGTTGGCCGCAGCGCGCCCGCAGTGGCTGGGCGAACCGTTGCCGGTCGCCGCCAGTGGCCGCGATCTGCTGGTGGCGGTGGACGTCTCCGGCTCGATGGATTACCCGGACATGGTCTGGCAGAGCGATGAAGTGAGCCGCCTGACACTGGTCAAACAGCTGCTGGGCGACTTCCTCGAACACCGCAAGGGCGACCGCGTCGGGTTGATCCTCTTCGGCAGTCAGGCCTACATGCAGGCGCCGCTGACCTTCGACCGCAAGACTGTGCGCGTCTGGCTGGATGAAGCGCGCATCGGCATCGCGGGCAAGAACACCGCCATCGGCGATGCTATTGGCCTGGCGTTGAAACGCCTGCGATTGCGCCCGGCCCAGAGTCGGGTGCTCATTCTGGTCACCGACGGCGCCAACAACGCCGGTCAGATCGATCCCGCCACGGCAGCGCGACTGGCCGCAGGCGAGGGCGTAAAGATCTACCCCATCGGCATCGGCGCTGACCCGGACAAAGGCGCCACCAGCATTCTCGGCCTGAACCCGAGCCTGGACCTCGACGAACCCGCCCTGCGGGAAATCGCCGACATCACCGGTGGCCAGTATTTCCGTGCCCGTGACGGCGCCCAACTGGAAAAGATCGGCAAGGCCCTCGACACCCTTGAACCCGTGACGCAGCAACCGACCCAGGCTCGTCCTGCCCACGCCCTGTATCACTGGCCGCTGGCGTTCGCGCTGGTGTTGAGTGTGCTGCTGGTGATTCACGAACGCTGGCCGCAAAACCCGCTGTACCGCTTTCTGGCCCGCCAGCCCGGTCTGAACCAAGGGCCACAATGGCGCCAGCGCTTCAAGCGTTTGCGGAGGCGCCGATGATCACGTCGTTGCTCGCCGTCTGGCCCCATTGGTTGCGCCCGTGGTGGCTGTTGCTGCTGCCGTTGCTCGGCTGGCTGATTTGGCGCCTGTGGAATCGGCAGAAACGCGTCGGCCGCTGGCAAATGATCTTGCCGAGCGCCTTCCACGCCACGCTGCTTCGCGGCGGCAGTGGTCGAGAAAGCAAGCTGCCGTGGATCGCGTTGAGCGTCGGTTGGCTGCTGGCCTTGCTCGCCCTGCTCGGGCCCAGTTGGCAGCGGGTCGAACAGACCAGCCAGAAACCGGTGGACCCGCTGGTGGTGTTGCTGGAGCTGACCCCGGAAATGCTCGCCGCCGACAGCCCACCCACGCGCCTCGAACAGGCCCGGCGCAAGCTGCTCGACTTGCTGCAAGCCCGTGGCGATTCGCAAACCGCGATCATCGTCTACGCCGGAAGCGCCCACACCTTGGTGCCGCTGTCCGACGACCTCGGCACCAGCAAAAACCTGCTGGACGCCCTCAAGCCGTCGATCATGCCCGAGAGCGGTCAGCGCGCCGATCTGGCAGTGAGCAAGGCGCTTGACCTGCTGAAGCAAGGCGACCTGGGCGTCGGGCGTCTGCTCTGGATCGGTTCGTCGCTGAACGACGGTGAGCGAATGGGGATTCGTCAGGCCATGACCGGGCACGCGCCGCAGCTCCTGCTGCTCGGTGTCGGCACCGCTGAAGGCGCGCCGGTGGCGCAAGAGAAAGGCGGCTTCCTCAAGGACGCCCAGGGCGGCATTCTGGTGCCACGACTGGACAGCGCCAGCCTCAAGGATTTCGCCGACGAACTGGGCGGCCATTTCACCTCGCTGCGCCTGACCGATGACGATTTGCACGAACTGGGCCTGCTGGACGCGCCCCATGACCTGCGCAGCCAGGGCCAGACCGTGCAGCTCGACAGCTGGGCCGATCAGGGTTACTGGCTGTTGCTACCGTTGTTGCTGCTCGCGGCCTGCGCCGGGCGTCGCGGTTGGGTCCTGTGCCTGCCGCTGCTGATGCTCATGCCGCAACACAGCTACGCGTTCGACGTCAAAGACCTGTTCCAGCGCCCCGACCAGCAGGGCCAGCACCTGCTTCAGCGCCATCGCCCCGCCGAAGCCGCGCAGCGCTTCGAAGACATTCAGTGGCAGGGCATCGCGCTCTATGAGGCCGGTGATTACACCGGTGCCGCTCAGCGTTTCGCCCAGGGCAACACCGCTGCCGACCACTACAATCGCGGTAATGCGCTGGCCAAGAGCGGCGAACTGGATGCGGCCCTCGACGCCTACGAACAGGCGCTGGAGCGCCAGCCCGATTTCCCGGCCGCCGCCGCGAACAAGGCGCTGATCCAAGAGATGCAGGAGCAGAACAAGCAAGCGGCCGCTGAAGACGCCAGCGAAGGCAAGACCGAGGGCGAAGACAACGCCGATAAGCCCCAGACCGGCAGCCCTGAACAGCAACCGTCGAACCCGCAATCCTCCACACCGGGGGACGAGGACAGCCAGAACAGCAACGCGCAATCGATGTCCGGCGCCAGCGACAACAACGCGCCGTCCCCGGACGACGATGAACCGGCCCACGCGCCCAGCCGTCCCGCCGATGGCCCGATCAACGGCGAACAGCGTCAGGCACTCGAACAGTGGTTGCGGCAGATCCCGGACGAACCCGGTGAACTGCTGCGACGTAAATTCTGGTACGAACAACAGCAGCATCAGGAAAAAGCTCGATGAGTCGTGTGCACACTGTGTTAATCGCGTGGCTGCTGTGCCTGTTCGCCCTGGTGACGCAGGCCGACACGCCCGCTGCGACGTTGCAGGCCAGCGTTGATCGCACGCGTGTGAACACCGGGGAAACCGTCGAACTGACGCTGGAGTCCGACGACGCCACGCTCTTCGGCAAACCTGACATGACCGCATTGCAAACCGACTTCGACGTGCGCGACACCCGCCAGCTCAACAGCCTGACGACCCTCGAAGGCAACGTCCACGCCACCACCCGCTGGCTGATCACGTTGATGCCGCGCCACAGCGGTTCGATCGAAATTCCGCCGCTGCAACTGGGCGAACTGATCAGTCAGCCGATTGCCTTGCAGGTGGTCGAGGTCGAGCCGTCCGCGCAAGCTCAGGAGCAGAAGCTTGCGCCGGTGTTCATGGAAGCGAGCCTCGATCAAGACACCGTCTATGTGCAGGCCCAGGCCGTGCTGACGGTGCGCATCTACCATTCGGTGTCGCTGTTCGACGACAGCAGCCTTTCTCCGCTGCAAGTGCCGGATGCACGGATCGAAAAACTGGGCGACACCCGCACCTATGAAAAGCAGATCAACGGCATTCGTCATGGCGTGATCGAAATGCGCTATGCGTTGTACCCCCAGCAAAGCGGCGACCTGACCATCCCCGCGCAAGAGTTCAGCGCAACCATGGTGCAGGACATTCCGGAAGTCAGCACCGCCGCCGCGACCAGCCAGCCTGCCGTTGCCACCAGCCCGAAGCCGGGCAAGCTGATGCGCGTGACGTCTGCCCCGCTGCCCCTGAAGGTGAAACCGCAACCTGCGAATTACCCCGCCAACACGCCGTGGCTGCCCGCTCGCAGCATTAGCCTGAGCGAGAACTGGAGCCCTGATCCAGCGCACACGCAGATTGGCGATTCGCTGACCCGCACGTTGGTTATCAAGGCTGAGGGGCTGTCGAGCGCGCAATTGCCGCCGCTGCCCGCCACCGATGTGAGCGCCTTGCGGCGCTATCCCGACCAACCGCAGCTGAACAATCAGGTCAACGAGCGCGGGTTGGTGGGCAGCCGTGAAGAACGTGAAGCGCTGGTGCCGAACCGTCCGGGGGCCATCGAGATTCCGGCGGTAGACGTGGTGTGGTGGAACACGCTGGAAGATCATCTTGAGCACAGCGCCCTGCCCGCCCGCACGTTGCAGGTCAGCACTAACCCGGCATTGTCGGTGGACACGCCGGTGAGCGATACCACGGGGGTGACCGTGATCGGCCCGCCCGTGTGGCCATGGCAGCTGAGTACCGTAATCCTCAGTTTCACCACGCTGTTGGGCTTCGGCCTGTGGTGGCGCGGCCGGTGGCAACCGGCGTTGACCCGCGCCGCGCAGACCGGGCCAAGCCCGCGCACCGTGCTCGATGACCTGAAACGCGCCAGCCTGGCCAACGATCCCCACGCCACCCGTCAGGCGCTGGATGCCTGGGCGCGTCAGCAACCGGAAACCCTCGCTGACATGGCAGCGCGCTTCGTACCTTTGTCCGATGCACTGGACGGTCTGAACGGCGCGCTGTACAGCGAGACCGGCAAACTGTGGCTGGGTGAAGATTTGTGGAAGGCCGTGAAAGCACTGCCCGCCATTGAAAAACCGATTGACCCGAACGGCGCAGACAGCCTGCCGCCGTTGTATCCGAAATGAATGCCATCGCGCACCTGATGCATCGCGCGATTGCCGGGTATGCACGACCTCCTGTGGGAGCGGCGAAACCGGCTTCTGCGGCATACAACTAATTCGAATCAAGGTAACCCCATGCGTCTGTTCCACACCTCCGACTGGCACTTGGGCCAGAACCTCCACGGCCAGGAGCGGGACTTCGAACACCAGTGTTTTCTGACCTGGCTGCTGGCCCGTCTGGCCGAGCGCAAACCTGATGCGCTGCTGATCGCGGGCGACATCTTCGACACCGTCAACCCGTCGGTCAAAGCCCAGGAACAGCTCTACGATTTCATCGTCAGCGCCCACGACCAGAACCCGCAACTGACCATCGTGATGATCGCGGGCAACCATGACTCCGGCTCGCGCATCGAACTGCCCGGCCCGCTGATGCGCCGTCTGCGCACCCATGCATTGGGGCGTGTGCTGTGGCTGGACGACGGCGTGCTCGACGTCGACCGCCTGTTGTTGCCGCTGACCAACGCCAAGGGCAAGGTTCTCGGCTGGTGCCTGGCGTTGCCGTTCCTGCGACCCGCCGAAGTCACCGGCCCCGCGTTGGGCGACAACTACTTGCGCGGCATCGGTCAGGTGCACGAAATGCTCATCGCCGCCGCCAACCAGAAACGCAAGAAAGGCCAGGCCCTGATCGCCATCAGCCACGCGCACATGGCCGGCGGCTCGGTCTCGGAAGACTCCGAACGCAGCCTGATCATCGGCAACGCCGAAGCCCTGCCCGCCAGCCTGTTCGGCGAGACCATCACCTATGTCGCCCTCGGCCATCTGCACAAGCCGCAAAAGGTCAACGGCGAAACGCGCATTCGCTACAGCGGCTCGCCGATTCCTCTGTCGTTTTCGGAAATCGGTTATCAGCATCAGATCCTCGAAGTCGATTGCGAAGCGGGAAAACTCGCCAGCGTCACGCCGCTGCTGATTCCCCGCGCCGTCAACCTGCAACGGGTCGGCCCGGCGCCGCTGGCGGACCTGCTGCTGCAACTCAAGGACCTGCCGGACATCGACCTGCTGGCCGACGTTGATCGTCAACCGTGGCTCGAAGTGCGGGTGAAGCTGGACGAACCCCAACCGGACCTGCGCAACCAGATCGAATCGGCGCTGGAAAACAAGGCCGTGCGCCTGGTGCGCATCGCCGCCGAATACGCAGGCAAAGGTGCGCGGGACGACGAAGACGACCGCGACCTGATCGAACTGGACCAGCTCAGCCCGCAAGAATTATTCAGCCGTGCATGGCGCGACAGCTACGGCAGCGAGGTCGATGAACAAACGTTGCAGGACTTCGCCACCCTGCTTCAGGACGTGCAACTGGCAGACGGACAACCGGAGGGCGAACAGCCATGAAAATCCTCGCCATTCGCCTGAAAAACCTGGCCTCGCTTGCCGGTCCGTTCGAGCTGGATTTCACCGCTGAACCGCTGGCCAGCGCCGGTCTGTTCGCGATCACCGGCCCCACGGGCGCGGGCAAAAGCACGCTGCTGGATGCGCTGTGCCTGGCGCTGTTCGGCGCCATTCCCCGGCTGAACAACATCGGCCAGTCACGGGTGCCCGAGATCGACGGCGACATTAGCACCGCCGATCCGCGCAACCTGCTGCGTCGCGGCACGGGCAGTGGCTATGCCGAGGTGGATTTCGTCGGCATCGACAAACGCCGCTATCGCGCCCGCTGGGAGACCAACCGCGCCCGCGACAACGCCACCAAAAAGCTGCAAAACAGCCGCCAGACCCTGACCGATCTGGACAGCGAACAGATCCTCAGCACCCAAAACAAGACCGAATACAAAACCCTGCTCGAAGCGCGGCTCGGCCTGAATTTCGAACAGTTCACCCGCGCCGTGATGCTGGCGCAAAGCGAGTTCAGCGCCTTCCTCAAAGCCGACGACAAAGAGCGCAGCGAGCTGCTGGAAAAACTCACCGACACGGCGATCTACAGCCAGTTGGGCCGTCGCGCCTACGTCAAAAGCAAAGAGGCCGAAGAGGCGCTGAAAACCCTCAACGCCCAGGCCGGGAACCTGACGCCCCTTGAACCCGAGCCGCGCGCCGAGTTGGAACAGCGTTTCACCGACGCGCAGCAACAGCTGAAGTTGGGTCAGGCGCAACTGCGTCAGCTGGAACTCAAGCAGCAGTGGTTCGCCGAATTGAATCGCCTGCGCGACAGTCATCTGGCGGCCAATGAACAACTGGCCAGCGCGCAACAGACCTGGGATCAACAAGCCAGCGAGCGCCTGCAATCGGGCCAACTGGAGCGACTAACACCTCAGCGGCACCTGTTCGCTCAGCGTAAAAAGCTCGACGATCAACTGGCCCCGCTGGCGGCGCGCATTCAGGCGCAGACCGAAAAGTTGGATCAAACGCAAGCGATGCTGACGGCCCTCGACGCGCAACTGACCACCGCACACGCAGCCCTGCAACAGGCACAGGACGCCCAACAAAACGCCAGGCCTTCACTGAACGAAGCCTTCCAGCAACAGGTGCAGCTCAATCACCTGAACACCGAGTTGCAGCAGGTGAGCGAACAGGCGCAGACCGCTCAACTGGCCAGCAACGAAGGTCAGGCGGCGCTGGATCAATGGATCGAGCAGCAGCGTCAGGTTGAAGCCCGTTTGCAATCCTTCGCCGAACAGCTGCAAAACAGCGCGGTGCTGGATGCGCTGAGCCAGTCGTGGGCGGCCTATCGCCCGCGACTGCAACAGCTCGTGCTGGTCAGTTCCCGCCTGAACAAAGGCCGCGAAGAGTTGCCCGCGTTGGAACAGGCTTCGACCCGCGCCGAACAAGCGTTGAGCGCGCGGCGAAGTGCGTTGCAGGCGCTGTACGACGACGCCGAGGTCAAGGCCGACGCGGTGAGCCAAGAGATCGAACGCCTTGGGCAACTGTTGCAAGACAATCGCCAGCAGCACAGCGCCAGCGATTCATTGGAACGCCTGTGGCAGCGGCATCAGGACATCGCCAGCCGTCTGCAAGACGTGCAGACCCAACAGCAACACGCCACCGAACGCCGCGCGCAAAGCATCGCCAAAGGCCTGCAACTCAAGGGCGAGCACGAAGCCGCGCAACAGGCCTTGAACGTCACGGTCGAGTTGCTGCAACGGCAGCGCCTGGCCCGTAGCGCCAGCGTCGAGCAACTGCGCGATCAACTGGTCGATCAGCAGCCCTGCCCGGTGTGCGGCAGCGAAGATCACCCGTATCACCAGTCCGATGCCTTGCTGCAAGCGCTGTCCGGCCATGACGACGGCGAAGAAGCGGCGGCGCGCCTGAAGGTGAGCCAGCTCAGCGAAACCCTGGCCGAACTGCGCGCCGAAGTGCTGGAGCTGAACAACCAGCTCAAGCAGTCCAAACCTCAACTGGATCAGCTCGGCGAACAGCTTCAGAAACTGGCACCCGAGCTGGAAGCCCACCCGCTGCATCCGCGTCTGCTGGAGCAACCCGAGGCCCAGCGCAGCGACTGGCTGAGCGAGCGAATGCACCAATTGGCGCAGGACATCCTCGCCGCCGAGCAGCGCCAGACCCGTTTGCTGAAAGTGCAGCGCGACGCCGAATCCCTTCAACATCAAGTTCAGGAAGCGCGGGACGCCAGTCAGCAGGCGATGAAACTGCTGGACGATCAACAACGGAATATCTCGCTCGACAACCAGACCTTCGAAACGGCGTTGCAGGAGTTCGAACCGCTGCTGCCTGCCGAGAGCCTGCCGCTGTGGCGTGAATCTGCGACCGAATCGTTTATCCAGCTGGACAACGACATCGCCTCGCGCGTCCAGCAACTCGACCAGCAAAAGGACGAGCAGCAGGAACACAGTGAGCGCACGCAGAAAATCGAGCGTGAACAGTTCGCCCAGCAGGGCCGCCTGCAACAGCATCAACAGCTGCAACAACGGCTCGACGCCAGCCAGCAGCAACAGCAGGCCGTCCAGCAACGTTTGCAGGAAATCCTTGGCGAACAGGCCAGTGCTGAAGCATGGCAACAGCATCTGGAACAGACCGTCGAACAGGCGCGCCAGACCCAGGCGACCACCACAGACGCCCTGCAGCAGGCCCGTGCCGAGTCGATCAAACTGACCGCCGAACGGGACAGCGAGCAGCAACGCTTGCAGACGCTGGAGCAGGAAGTGACGGATCTGGCGCGTCAGATCGGCGAGTGGCGCAATCAGCACACGGAACTGGACGATGCGGCGCTCGACACCCTGCTGGGCCTGAGCGACGAGGCGGTCAGCCAGTTGCGCCAACGCTTGCAACAGAGCGAGAAAGCGCTGGAACAGAGCAAGGTGCTGGTGCAGGAACGCGAGGCGCAGTGGCAGCAACATCAGGCGCAGCACAGCGACATCAGCGATGCCGAACAACTGGCGACGGCACTGGCCGAAGCGCAGGCCCAAACGGCCACCCATGACCAACTGTGCGCCGACCTTCGTGCGCAGATCAGCGAAGACGAACGTCGCCGCACTGCCAACAGCGAGTTGCAAGCACGTATTAAGTCAGCCCACGACGAATACCTGCGCTGGGGCCGTCTGGCGACGCTGATCGGCTCGGCGGAGGGCGACAAATTCCGCAAGATCGCCCAGGCCTACAACCTCGATTTGCTGGTCCATCACGCCAACGCCCAGCTCAAGCAACTGGTGCGTCGCTACCGCCTCAAGCGCGGCGGCAGCATGCTCGGCCTGCTGGTGATGGACACGGAAATGGGCGACGAACTGCGCTCGGTGCATTCGTTGTCAGGGGGCGAGACGTTCCTCGTCTCGCTGGCGTTGGCCCTTGGATTGGCGTCTATGGCGTCGAGCACGTTGAAGATCGAGTCGCTGTTCATCGACGAAGGCTTCGGCAGCCTGGACCCTGAATCGCTGCAATTGGCGATGGATGCGCTGGATGGCTTGCAGGCCCAAGGCCGTAAGGTCGGGGTGATTTCCCACGTGCAGGAAATGCACGAACGGATTCCAGTGCAGATCCAAGTGCGTCGTCAGGGCAACGGCCTCAGCACTATTGAGGTCACCTGATGGCCGCCCTGCTCTACTCCTTCCGCCGCTGCCCCTACGCCATGCGAGCGCGCATGGCCGTGGCGTATGCCGGCGTATCGGTCGAAACCGTGGAAGTCAGCCTCAAGGCCAAACCGCCGGAAATGCTCGAACGCTCGCCGAAAGGCACCGTACCGGTTCTGGTGCTGGACGATCAGGTGCTGGAACAAAGCCTGGACATCATGCGCTGGGCGCTGGCGCAGAACGACCCGGACGATTGGTCGATGGCGTCCGATCCCGAGGCGCAGCGACAGATCGCTGAGTTGATCGCGGAAAACGACGGCTCGTTCAAGACTGATCTGGATCGCTACAAATACGCCGTGCGTTATCCCGAGTTCACTCAGGCCGAATACCGCGCTCGGGGGGAGGTGTTTCTGGAGAGGCTTGAGGAGTTGTTAGCGGAGCGGGACTTTTTGGTCGCCGACCATTTGACCTTGGCCGACACCGCCCTGGCACCGTTCGTGCGGCAGTTTTGCTACGTCGATCCAGAGTGGTTCTGGCAAAGTCATTATCCGAAGTTGCAGGGGTGGCTGAAGCGGTTTCTGGAATCGGCGTTGTTTGTGAACGCGATGGCAAAACACACTGCGCTGCCGTAACGCCATTCCCGGTTCTGGCCGGAGGCCGTGGGAGTGCCGGGGTGGCGCTCCCACACCGTTGGCAGAAGCAGAGTGCAGCGGGGCTCCAGCTTTTGATTCTGGCTAGGGGCCGTGGGAGTTGGCTTGCCTACGATCTGGCGCGCAGCGCCAGCAAAACCTGCACATGCGGTGGGTCAGGCGTTCCAAGCCGTCAGGTTTCACGACTGCTACGCAGCCGATCGTAGGCAAGCCAACTCTCACGCCGTCGGTAGAAGCCGATCGGTGTGAATGCCTACACCACCAACCACTCAAAAATCGTCGAAAACAGCTCGCCATGCTTCGGCGGCGGGTTGCCTGCGTTGAGCTTCTGCGACCGAAGCATTTCGATGTCCTGCGCGACTTCGGTCTTGAACTCGATGCTCCGCGCCACGCCGCCCACTGACCCGTCGCCGAATCCCAGCAGCGAGCAACCGTTGTTGATCACGGCAAAAAACACGATCACCCAGAAATTCGCGCCTCTCACGACGCACGCCCCTTCGCCTGATCTGTCGCACGCTCAAGTGCAACGGCAGACGATTGCGCAGACGCTGCAGAGGGCGTGTTCAATTGAGGGTTCAGGCTGACGATTGTGACCACTGCGATGAAAACTACATACAGCGCGATGGCGGTATAAGCGCCTTGTTTAAGTGAATGAAGAATGGCAGTGGCCATGACAGTAAGCTCCGGGATGTCTCTTTTCAGGCGGCCAGAATGCCCGGAGTTGTTATTAATGAAAAACGATGTACAGCGATTCAAAAGATCAGGCGGGTTAATGATTTAGCGATTTAATCAGCGTGATAGTTTTCGACGTGCGGTGTAGGAGCGCGGGGTTAAAATCCGGCATAAAAAAATCCCCATCGCTTATTCAGCAGACGGGGACCAAGGGAGGGAATTCAACGCTTTCGCGAGCAAGCTCGCCGGCATTTAATGCATGGCCTGACACGCAGTGGTCAGTGGGTCGCATCAACCTGTTAACGGCGAAGTTGCTCGCGAAAGCGTTCTTTCAATGTCGAGCAATGTGAAGCGGTACAGCGGTGTTTCTTACAAATCCATTCCCCGGCATTGAATATTTTCTTCATTAACGGGGAATGGATTTACGTCGAGAGTTCTATTCATTGCTGGGTCTTATGATCCAGAGCTGCGTAGAAGTTGGCGCTTTGTTGCAGGTATTTCGGGGTGTAGCTCTGGGTCGAACTGATTTTTTTCTCTGTCACTTCGGCACTGGCACTGGCTGGCAATGCAACGGTGGCGGAGATGGCGGACGCGGCGATGATGGAGAAGAGATTGAAGTTCATGATGTGTACCTCGGTGTTGATGTTTCGTTTCAAGTCTTGACCGTCTTGGCCGTGGAATGAAAGTTACGCCCGAGGAGCTTTCAGAAAAAATCTTTTCTGCCACTAGCCCTTATCAATTCAATTAATAGATGGCTCCAGCCCTTGATTTCAAAGGGCTGGAGGGTGCGTCAAGGTGTCACTTGCGCGAGGTCAATGCGTGAGAAAGCGGAAATCGGAGGGGGAATCGAAGTCGACTTTCTGCACGGTATCGCCCAGAACGCCGGTTTTCGGGTCGACGCGGACGGTGACGATCTGGTTGCTTTTCTGGTTGGCGATCAGCAGGAAGCGGCCGCTGGGGTCGAAGGCGAATTCACGGGGTTCCTTGCCTTCCACAGAACGGCGCTGGATTTCCTTGAGCTGACCATTACCGGCGTTAATGCTGAAGACCAGCAGTTCGTTGATGTCGCCGCGGTTGGCAACGTAGAGGAATTTGCCGTCCGGCGAGGTGTGCAGGCCACCGGCGGCGCGGTATTGCTGGCCGTCCTGCTTGGCAAGGTCGACCAGTTGCGTACGTTTAAAGGCGCCGTCGTGGTAGTCGAATACCGCGACCTGACCGCTCATTTCCATGGTCAGCCACGCGTGTTTGCCGTCCTTGCTGAACAACAGATGGCGCGGGCCGCTGCCCGGTGGCAGGTCAACAGACGAGGTTTTCGCGGGTTTGAGAGGCTGGGACTGTTTGCCGTCGTAGTTGAAGACGAAGATCTTGTCGGCGCCCAGGTCCATGGCGATCAGGTATTTGCCATCAGGCGTGGGCACGGCCGAGTGGACGTGGGACGAGGCCTGGCGCTCAGGGTTGACCTTGCTGGCTTCGTGGGTGGCGGTCTGCACCACGGGAGACAACTTGCCATCCTTGCCGACCGGAACTACGGCCAGCGAGCCGCCGGGATCAGGGTGCACGGCGTAGTTGGCGACGAACAGGAAACGGCCATCGGCGCTGAGGTTCGAATGGGTCGGCTCGTCGCTCTTGCTGTCGATCTGGTTGATGAACGAGACGGCATGAGTTTTGGGGTCAATGGCGAAACTGCTGACCTTGCCAACCACGTCGGTCTGGCCGGGGCCGTTTTCGTTGACGGCGAACAGGTGGCGCTGGTCTTTGGACAGGGTCAGCCATGAGGGGTTTTCGCTCTTGATGACCTGCCGAGGCTTGGCGTCGAGTTGGCCAGTCTGGGTATTGAAGCCATAACGGTAGATGCCTTCACTCGCGCCGGCGGTGTAAGCGCCCACCAGCACGTCGTAATCGGTCATGGGTTTGGCCTGAACGGTGAAGACAGTGAGGCTGCTGGCGAGGGCCAGCCAGGGCAGGATTCTGGGTGTCATGTGGGCTGATCTCTTGTTGGCATTATTGGCGCGTGGTTTACGCGAGAATCAGGTCTATGACAGCGGTTGAGTGGCGGGAGTTGCTCAGGGCCCGGCAACTTGAACACAACTGACAGGAAGAATGCGGACCTACTGTGGGAGCGAATTCATTCTGGGTGGCATTCCGACGAAAAAACGCTCAGGCAACAGATATGTACCGCCTGTTCCGGCCTCTCGCGAATGAATTCGCTCCCACAGGTGTCCGTAGCGTCAGGCGTTACTCGTCTTCTTCATCATCGCCGGCCGCGAACGCCTCAAGCACCAGAATGCGATGGTCGGCGTTGCCGTCGTTGATCACCCAGCTTTGCAGGGCGGCGTCGAATTCGGCGGAGTCGACCTGAGCCAGTGAGAAACGCCAGACCTTGCGCTCGCGGCCGTCCATGCTTTCGATCTGCAGCATTTCATCCAGGGTGAATTCAAAGGCGTGCAGGCCGTCGACCTCCAGCATGCCGTGGGACGTCAGGGCCGATTGCAGGGCGGCGCGCAGGGTTTGGGGTGTGGTGGTCATGGCAAGGGTTCGCTTCGGATGAAAGCGCGAATGATAGGTCAAAAGGCGTCAGGGTGGGCGAATCAGGGATCAGGGGTTGCGCCACTTCCCTGTGGGAGCGAATTCATTCGCGATGAGGCCGGTACAGGCGATGCATCTCTGTTGCCTGATCCACCTTCGCGAATGAATTCGCTCCCACAGGTTCAGCATGCAGCCAGCACAATCGAGGCGACTGCTCGCTTGCAGCTCAATCACTCCTGCTGCGCATCCTTGGCGTAATACCGCGCCGGAATGCCCCAGACGATCAACGCAATCGCCAATACGCTCACGGCAAACAACGCGAACAGCGCCGGGGTTGCAGTGCCGGTGAGGTCTTTGATCCGACCGACCATGAACGGCGCGATGACACCGCCCAACTGACCGAGCGAGTTGATCAGGGCGATCCCCGCCGCAGCGGCGATGCCACTCAGGAAGCGCGGCGGGATGGTCCAGAAGATCGGCATCCAGGCGATGATGCCGGTCATGATCAGGGTCATGCCGATCATCAGCGGCGTGAGTTGACCGGGGAACAGCGCGCAGACCAGATAGCCCAGTGCCGTCAACGTGGCGCACCCCGCCATGTGCCAGCGGCGCTCGCGGTGACGGTCGGAACTGGCGCCGATCAGCAGGTTGCCGATGACCGCGCCTACGTAGGGGATGACCGTCAGCAGGCCGATGTCCATCGTGTCCAGCACACCCGCGCTCTTGATCAGTTGCGGCATCCAGAACAGCAGGCCGGTCAGGGCCATGACCAGGCACAGGTAGATCCCCGACATCACGTACGTGGTCGGGTGTTTCCAGATGTCTTTGACCTTCTGCGCCCCGGCGGGCTTGGGCTCGCTGGCCATGCGTGACAGGACGATTTGCTTCTCCTGAGCGCTGAGCCACGGGGCGTCTTCGATACGGTCCTTGACCAGCCAGAACACCACGCCGCCGAGGATCACCGAAGGAATGCCTTCCAGCAAAAACAGCCAGCGCCAGCCGGCCAGGCCCATGACGCCGTCGAAGTGGCCGAGGATCAACCCGGCAATCGGACCGCCGACGATGCCGCACAGGCAAATGGAGCTTTTGAAGTAGGAATTGACCCGCGCCCGACGTGTGCCGGGATACCACTGGGTGAAGAAATACAGCACGCCGGGGACGAAGCCCGCTTCCATCACGCCAATCAGAAACCGCAGGGTGTAGAACCAGAATTCGGTCTGCACGAACATCATGCAGGCAGAGGCGATCCCCCACGACACCATGATCCGGGCGATCCAGATGCGCGCGCCGATCTTGTGCAAGAGCACGTTGCTAGGCACTTCGAACAGGAAATAGCCGACGAAGAACAGGCTCGCGCCCAAGCCATAGACGGTTTCGCTGAAGCCCAGATCGCTGGCCATCTGCAGCTTGGCGAAGCTGATGTTGACGCGGTCCAGGTAGGCAAACAGGAAGCAGCAGATAAACAGCGGCACGATGCGCCAGCTGACCTTGCGGTAAATGCTGTCTTCCAGCGCGTCGGTGTCGAG
Organism: Pseudomonas sp. NPDC088368; assembly: GCF_044753445.1. Classification (NCBI taxonomy): domain Bacteria; kingdom Pseudomonadati; phylum Pseudomonadota; class Gammaproteobacteria; order Pseudomonadales; family Pseudomonadaceae; genus Pseudomonas; species Pseudomonas sp. NPDC088368. The sequence goes on along the minus strand of NZ_JBIVNG010000001.1, from coordinate 689,628 downwards.
CTGTTCCAGCGGGATGGCGTTGGCGGTCATGGGGCGCACCTCGTTTGTTTTTATGGGGGTGTCGGGATTGTCGAGCCGAACGGTCTGTCAGGGTGGGCACGATCCTGTGCAAGCGAATTCATTCGCGAACAGCCGGTACTGGCAATACATCCCGTTGCCTGACCCACCTTCGCGAATGAATTCGCTCCCACTGGTTCAGCATGCAACCAGCAAAATCGGAGGCGACTGCTCGCTTGCAGCTCAAACAATCGTGCTGCGTACACCGCCTCACTGTAGGAGCGAATTCATTAGCGAAAGCGGTACTGGCAATACATCTCCGTTGCCCGACCCACCTTCGCGAATGAATTCGCTCCCACAGGTTCAAGCCACGCTAAATGGCAGCGGTGGTACTCACTCCATCCACCAACCGCTGAATCCCCAGCGGGTTGGCGTTTTTCAGGGCGTCGGGCAAGGCGCTGTCGGGGTAGTTCTGGAAACACACCGGGCGCAAATAACGGTCGATGGCGAGGGTGCCGACCGAGGTGCCGCGGGCATCCGAGGTGGCGGGGTACGGGCCGCCGTGCACCATCGAATCCACCACTTCCACGCCGGTCGGGTAGCCGTTGATGAGAATCCGGCCGACTTTCTGCTCCAGCAACGCAGTGAGTTCACTGAAGCGCTGCATGTCGTCACCATCGACCAGCAGCGTCGCGGTGAGTTGGCCGTGAAGCCCGCGCAAGGCGCCGTTGAGCTGCGCTTGATCGGCCACTTCCACCACAATCGATGTCGGGCCGAAGACTTCTTCTTGCAGCAGCGCGTCGCCTTCGAGCAACAGGCGGACGTCGGCCTTGAACAGCTGCGGATGGGCCTGGTCGCCCTTTTGCTCGCTGCCTGCCAGGTGCGTGATGCCCGCGTGGGCGCGCAAGGCTTTCAGGCCCCGGCTGTAGCTGCCCAGCGTGCCGGTGTTGAGCATGGTCTGCGGCGGCTGATCGTTAATCTGTGCGGCCAGGCGTTTCTGAAATTCAGTAAAAGCCGGAGAGCGCAGGCCGATGATCAGGCCGGGGTTGGTGCAGAACTGCCCGCAGCCCTGAACGATGGACGCCGCCAGTTCCGAGGCGATGCGTTCGCTGCGCAGGCCCAGCGCTTGAGGGAGGATGATCACCGGGTTGATGCTCGACATTTCAGCGAACACCGGAATCGGTTGCGGACGCGCAGCCGCCATGTCGCACAGCGCACGACCGCCCTTGAGCGAGCCGGTGAAGCCGACAGCCTGAATCGCCGGGTGCTTGACCAGCCACTCGCCCACGCCCCCGCCGTAGATCATGTTGAACACACCTTTGGGCATGGCGGTTTTGTCGGCGGCGCGCAGGATGGCCTCGGCGACGAGTTCGGCGGTGGCCATGTGGCCGCTGTGAGCCTTGAACACCACCGGGCAACCGGCGGCCAGTGCCGACGCGGTGTCGCCGCCTGCGGTGGAGAACGCCAGGGGGAAGTTGCTGGCGCCGAATACGGCGACCGGGCCAAGGCCGATGCGGTATTGACGAAGGTCCGGACGAGGCGCCGGTTTGCGTTCTGGCAGCGGCAGGTCGATCCGTGCGCCGTAGAAATCGCCGCGACGCAGGACCTTGGCGAACAGGCGCATCTGGCCCGTTACACGTCCGCGTTCGCCTTGAATGCGGGCGGGCGGCAACGCGGTTTCGCGGCAAACGGTAGCGATGAAGTCGTCGTCCAGCGCGTCGATTTCATCGGCGATGGCGTCGAGGAAGTGCGCGCGTTTTTCGGCGCTCAGCGAACGATACGCCGGGTAGGCAGAGGCGGCGGCGTTGGCAGCGGCATCGACCTCTTCAACCGTGGCCTGATAGAAATCGTGAGGCAGCGTTTCGCCGGTGCTGGCGTCGACGCTGTAGACGATGACCGTGCCTGCGGCGCTGCGAGTGCCGTTGATGAAATTGTGGCCGAGGATGTGAGGCATGTTGAGACTCCTTCAGGGATGCGGAGCGTCCGGAGAGGCATTCCCACGCGGAGCGTGGGAACGATCAGTGTGATCAGAGCTGAGTGATGCCACCCGGCTGAAACACCGCCTCGGTCGCGGCGATTCCGTTGACCAACGGCGCGCCGAACTCCCGTTGGCTGATCTCGAAATGGTCGCCCGGCTGGGTCTTGATGCCGTCGGCAAACGACAGGGTCGCGGTGCCGAAAAAGTGCACGTGCACGTCGCCAGGCCGCAGGAACTGGCGGTATTTGAAGTGGTGGTATTCGAGGTTTTCCAGGCTGTGACACATGTTGGCCTCGCCGCTCAGGAATTCCTTCTCCCACAGCACCTTGCCGTCGCGCAGGATGCGGCTGGTGCCCGCCAGGTTTTGCGGCAAATCGCCGACGCGCAACTCAGGGCCGAACGAGCAGGCACGCAGTTTCGAGTGGGCCAGGTACAGGTAATTCTTGCGTTCCATGACGTGGTCGGAGAACTCGTTGCCGATGGCAAAACCCAGTCGGTACGGCTTGCCATCGTTGCCGATCACGTACAGGCCGCTCAGCTCAGGCTCTTCGCCCGCGTCTTCGGAAAACGGTGGCTGCGGGAAGGCTTCGCCCGGACGGATGACGATGCTGCCGTCGCCCTTGTAGAACCATTCCGGTTGCACGCCCGCTTCACCGACTGCGGGTTTGCCGCCTTCGATGCCCCATTTGAAGATGCGCATGGTGTCGGTCATCGCAGATTCGTCGTTGCCGTGCTGGTGCATCTTGTCGCGAGCCGAAGCGCTGCCCAGATGCGTCAGGCCGGTGCCGCTGACCAGCAGATGGGCAGGGTCCGGGTGATCGAGTGGCGGCAGGATGCGAAGGTCGGCGCGCAGCTGCGAATAATCGTGGCTATCACCCAGGCCGTGGCTGTCGACCTGTTCGGCGAGAGAGATTTTCTTGTCGATGGCTGCCAGCGCCAGGTCGCGGGTACTGGTCGCGCCCTGCACTTCCCGCACCAGCGCGCCGTCCACCAGACCGACGCGACGCTGGCCGTTACCCAGTTCGAATTGAACCAAATGCATGAGTTTCTCCTTTTAGCGTGAACGGGCGCTGGCCGCGAATTTGGATTCCGGCAGCACGTGTTTGCGTTCCAGCACGCGGTACACGATGCCGGTCAGAATCAATCCGAAGACCATCACGCCCGAGAGGAAGTACAGGCCGCTGGCCAGATTGCCGGTCAGTTCTTTCAGCCAGCCAATGACGAACGGCCCGATGTAGCCGCCGAGGTTGCCCACCGAGTTGATCAACGCGATACCGGCTGCCGCGCTGGCACCGGCGAAGAAGCGGCCCGGCAAGGTCCAGAAAATCGCGGTGCAGGAAAACAGCGAGAACGCCACCAGGCACAGCGCCGCCAGTTGCAGCACCGGCACGCTGAGGAAGGCGCTGAAGAACAGCCCGATCGCACCGATCACATAAAGGAAGGCCAGATGGCCGTAGCGGTCGTTCAAACGGTCGGAGCTGCGCGGGATGATCAGCAAGCCGATGATGCCGAAGATGTAAGGCACGGCCGACACGAACCCGGTGACCAGGTCGCTGCCACCGAACTGTTTGATCAGCGTCGGCAGCCACAGGCCAAGGCCGTAAATGCTCAGGGTCACCGGCAAGTAGAACAGCGCCAGCAGCAGGACGCGTTTGTCCTTGAGGGCGTGCAACGGGTTGCCGTGACGGGTCTGTCCGTATTCTTCGAGGTCTTTTTTCAACTCGCCGGTCAGCCATTCCTTCTCGACCGGGTCCATCCATTTCACGTCTTTCGGGCCGTCCGGCAGCCAGCGCAATACCGGCCAGGTCAGCAGGATCGCAGGCGCGCCAATGCACAGGAACAGCCATTGCCAGCCGTGCAGACCGCCGACGCCTTCCATGCCCAGCAGGCCGCCGGAAATCGGGCCGGTGATCATCATGGCGATGGGTTGCGAAAGGATGAACAGGCCAAGGATTTTGCCGCGATGGCGCACCGGGAACCACTGGGTGATGTAGTACAGCACGCCAGGAAAGAAGCCCGCCTCCGCCGCGCCGAGCAGGAAACGCATCACGTAGAAACTGGTCGGGCCCTGTACGAAGGCCATGCCCATGGTGATCGCGCCCCACGTGACCATGATCCGCGCAAACCAGCGCCGCGCGCCGAAGCGTTCGAGCATCAGGTTGCTGGGGATTTCCAGGAGGAAGTAGCCGATGAAGAACAGGCCCGCACCGAGGCCATAAGCCGCATCGCCGATGCCGACGTCCGCGCCCATGTGCAGCTTGGCGAAGCCCACGGCGGAACGGTCTACATACGCGATCAGGTACAGGAGGATCAGAAACGGGATGAGTTTCAGGGTGATGCGACGAATAAGCCTGAGTTCCTGGCTCATGTAAGCGGTCTCCACGTTGTTTTTGTTATGGAAGCGTCGGAGATCGCCTCTGCCTTCGTGTGTGCCAGGTGGTTGAGTACGCGGCGGGCAGGGTCGTCTCTCGATGGGAAACGACTATATAGTAATACTATTTAAAGTGACAAGACTTCCACTCAGGGCTTTTTAGGCCTATTTTAATCAGCACGTGACGTTTTAAGTCTTACAATAAGAGTGCTGATTTATGTCTGATTCCCCTTCCAATACCCACAAGAAACCTGTCCTGCGTTCGGCCCAATGGTTCGGGACCGCTGACAAGAACGGCTTCATGTACCGCAGCTGGATGAAGAACCAGGGCATCGCCGACCACCAGTTTCAGGGCAAGCCGATCATTGGCATCTGCAACACCTGGTCTGAACTCACCCCGTGCAACGCGCACTTCCGCACCATCGCCGAACACGTCAAACGTGGCGTGATCGAGGCCGGTGGTTTCCCCGTTGAATTCCCGGTCTTCTCCAACGGCGAATCGAACCTGCGCCCCACCGCCATGCTCACGCGCAACCTGGCGAGCATGGATGTGGAAGAGGCGATTCGCGGCAACCCCATCGACGGCGTGGTGCTGTTGACCGGTTGCGACAAAACCACCCCTGCGTTGCTGATGGGCGCGGCCAGTTGCGACGTGCCGGCCATCGTCGTCACGGGCGGGCCGATGCTGAACGGCAAGCACAAGGGCAAGGACATCGGCGCCGGGACCATCGTCTGGCAGATGCACGAGTCCTATAAGGCAGGCCAGATCAGCCTCGACGAATTCCTCTCCGCCGAAGCCGGGATGTCGCGCTCGGCGGGCACCTGCAACACCATGGGCACGGCCTCGACCATGGCCTGCATGGCCGAAGCGCTGGGCACGTCCTTGCCGCACAACGCAGCGATTCCGGCAGTGGATTCGCGGCGTTACGTGTTGGCCCACATGTCCGGCATGCGCGCGGTGCAGATGGTCAATGAAGACCTGCGACTGTCGAAAATCCTCACCCGCGAGGCGTTCGAAAATGCCATTCGCGTCAACGCGGCGATTGGCGGTTCGACCAATGCAGTGATTCACCTCAAGGCCATCGCCGGGCGCATCGGCGTCGATCTGGAACTGGACGACTGGACTCGCATAGGTCGCGGCACCCCGACGCTGGTGGACTTGCAGCCTTCAGGGCGCTTCTTGATGGAAGAGTTTTATTACGCGGGCGGCCTGCCTGCGGTACTGCGCCGCCTGGGCGAGAACAACCTGATTCCCAACCCTGAAGCCTTGACCGTGAACGGCAAGTCGCTGTGGGAAAACGTGAAAAATTCGCCGATCTATGGCGACGACGAAGTCATCCGCGCCATCGACAACCCGCTGGTGGCTGACGGTGGCATCTGCGTACTGCGCGGCAACCTTGCGCCGCTGGGCGCAGTGCTCAAACCTTCCGCCGCGACGCCTGCACTGATGAAGCATCGCGGTCGCGCCGTGGTGTTCGAGAACTTCGACATGTACAAGGCGCGGATCAACGACCCGGAGCTGGACGTCGATGCCAGCAGCATTCTGGTGATGAAGAACTGCGGGCCGAAGGGTTATCCGGGCATGGCGGAGGTCGGCAACATGGGCCTGCCCGCCAAGCTGTTGGCTCAGGGCGTGACCGACATGGTGCGGATTTCTGATGCGCGCATGAGCGGCACAGCCTACGGCACGGTGGTCTTGCACGTGGCGCCGGAAGCAGCGGCGGGCGGGCCGTTGGCGGTGGTGCAGGAAGGCGATTACATCGAGCTGGACTGCGCGACCGGGCGTCTGCATCTGGACATTCCACAACAGGAACTGGATGCCCGCCTCGCCGACTGGCAAGCGCCGCAAAACAAGCTGATCGGTGGCTATCGCCAGTTGTACATCGACCATGTGATGCAGGCTGACCAGGGGTGTGATTTTGATTTCCTGGTCGGGATGCGTGGGTCGGAAGTGCCTCGGCATTCGCATTGACAGGCGTCACCGGTAGCGGTTGCCGGTGATGCCTCCTGTAGGAGCGATTCATTCGCGAGACGTCGGGGCTGACGATAGAAATTCATCGACTGTACCCACGTCTCGCGAATGAATTCGCTCCTACAGAATTGCGCTCGCCAGTGACATCACCGGTATCCGTGAGCCCTCCGACATCTGCACCCGCGCCCTCCCGATCCCGCCAATGCTATGATGCGCGGCATTCACCGTTCAGGATTGCCCCGCGCCCCATGGATTACCGTAAGCCCTCCGACCGCAAGAGCATGCATTCGCGCATTGTCCAGGACATCGGCATGCAGATCGTTTCAGGCCGCTTCAAACCTGACGACAAGCTCCCCGCCGAAGCCCTGCTCTGTGAGGAATACGCGGTCAGTCGGCCGGTGTTGCGGGAGGCAACGCGGGTGTTGGTGGCGAAGGGATTGGTGTATTCACGGCCTCGCGTCGGCACGGTAGTCAAGCCTCGTCGCGAGTGGCACATCCTCGACCCGGACGTGCTCCATTGGCTGATGCAAAGCTCGCCGCAGAATGAATTCTTCGCCCTGTTGACCAGCGTGCGCAGCATCATCGAACCGGCCGCCGCCGCCCTTGCCGCACAACATGCCACACCGGATGAAGTCGCCGGGATCAGCGAGGCCTACGAACGCATGGCCGGCGCGCCTACCGTCGAAGAGGTGTTGCAGCCCGACCTGGATTTCCACAGCCGCATCGCCGACGCCACCCACAACGACCTGCTCGCGCACCTGTGCAACATGCTGTCGCTGGCGTTGCGTGAAGCGTTGAAGCATTCCAACAAGCGCCCGAACCTGCACGAACTGGCGTTGCCGCGACACAAGGCCATTCTCACCGCCATCGAAAACCGCGACGCCCTCGGCGCCCACCACGCGACACTGGTGCAACTGGACGATGCGCGCAACGCGCTGAATGTAGTGTTGGGGCAAGGGGTGAAGTTGTAGGGCCGGCGGCTTGTACCGAAGACGTAGGCGCGCCGCGATCCGCTTCTGCCGAAGGCGTGGGAGTTGGCTTGCCTACGATCTGCCGCGAAGCGGCAGCAACTCCTGTGCACGCGGTGGGTCAGGTAATTCCGAGTCGCCAGGTTTTACGACTGCTGCGCAGCCGATCGCAGGCAAGCCAGCTGCTACGGCCTACGGCCAGAATCAAAAACCTCAACCGCGCCGCGATCCGCTTCTGCCGAAGGCGTAGGAGTTGGCTAGCCTACGATCTGCCGCGAAGCGGCAGCAACTCCTGTGTAGGCGGTAGGTTAGATAATTCCGAGTCGCCAGGTTTTACGACTGCTGCGCAGCCGATCGCAGGCAAGCCAGCTCCTTCGGCCTACGGCCAGAATCAAAAACCTCAACCGCGCCGCGATCCGCTTCTGCCAAAGGCGTGGGAGTTGGCTTGCCTACGATCTGCCGCGAAGCGGCAGCAACTCCTGTGTAGGCGGTAGGTTAGATAATTCCGAGTCGCCAGGTTTTACGACTGCTGCGCAGCCGATC